>NZ_BAABAK010000019.1:0-247613 GCF_039537385.1 Pedobacter ginsengiterrae | reverse complement strand
TTACAATTTTCATCTTTTATTGAGTTTTATGTGCTCAAAATTGTAAACCTAATTCCGGACAAGACATTTACTCGAATTATATATAGTAGGTAGTATATATATGAATGCCAGATGTTAAAATTATAATTTCTACAGATGTTAAAAGGATTTGCTCAGCAGCAGTAATCGGGTAAATAACATCGATTAAAGGGGATTTCGAAGTTAATCAGTTAAGGGTTTTAAAGTTGATGAGAGGGACAGCTGTATTCGGGCAAAGTTTCTTAGTTGACCAGAGATTTTTTTGGCTAGGGTTAACAGGGTGATAACAGGGTGTAAACTCGGTCAGGACTCGGTTACAACAGGGTGCGTAACCCTGTATAAAGCCTGTGTTTACCCTGTCTAAATCCTGATGGCAAATGGGGAATTATCCGCGAAGGTTTTAAATGGCCATAAAGGGTAGTAGCAGGATTGGGGCCAAGAGATTTTTTGGCTACTTATTAGAAAATAAATCCTCGGAGATTTAAACGCTTGAGTTTATTAAATAAATGTTCTGTATATAGTATAAGAAATGCATACGATTTATGCTTAATTAGCATTTGCTAAGAAGTCATTTAGTTTCCACAATTTTAACTTCTTCAAAGCTAGCATAAAGTGTTTTCAGGAAAATTAATTATTTATTCAGCTCTCATAACAGGCTCCATTTCCTTACCTTTGGTTTATGTCTATTTCTGAACTTGAACAATATTTTAAAACTGCCGAAAAGCCGAAAGAACCAATTATGCTTAACCCTGCAACGATTGTAAATGATTATCAGCATTTTTTGGAAAGTCATTTTATTCCACTTCGAACTGAACCAGATTCAAGGGTAAACCAACCACTGTTATGGCGTTTAAAAGCTATGAAATTATTGATTGAATCGAATAGCTAGGTTTCCACTTAACAGAAAAAACTATTATAAATCGCCCTTCATGGCAAAAGGCGGAAAACCAGACCAGGTAACACCAAAAAACAAATTACTGCCTGAATCTACATAGCGATAATTATAGTTATCATGGCCAAATGTGTAATTCACAAAAAAGCCGAGCGCCTGCATACTTTTAAAAGGATAGACACTTGCAATAGTTTCGCTTCTAAAAGGCTCAACTGAGGGGTGCGCTCCTCCAATAAGTTCCATCTTTTCTGCAACAGAATAGCGAAAGTTTGTAAGTTGTTTTGTAAACTCATAACCCAACTGCCACCTATAACGTCCGTATAACTCAATATCGTTAGCACTATAGCCTCCAAATTTACCGATGCCCAGAAATCGATTGTGATAAAAAACGAGTCCTCCAGTTATAGAATGTACCCGAACAGGAATATTATCGGAATAATGGTTATTACGATAATTGAATAATAGTTCGGTTAAATTGGTTGAAAAGTTTCCACTCTTACGATTTAAGATCGCTGATAGATTGGTTTCAGGAGTTATATCATTGTATAACGCTTCGCTTTCTTTTGTTCCATCAACAAGCGTTTCTGAAAATGCACTCCCCGATTGTCCGTTCGAATAATGTCCGCTTTCTAAAGAAAATGATAAGAAATTATCATTTTTTAATCTGAACATATGTTGGGTACCTAAAAACACTCGATAGGACGGCATCACAACAGGTAGCGAAGCACGATCATACATTCGAATCTGCGGACGAAAAGCCACATACCAGGCCGACACATGATTCTGTGTTTTTTCATTCAAAAGTCCCTTTTGAATGTTGTTGTAAAAGCTGTAGCGAACATTTGGGTTTGCTTCGAAAATTAGTTTTTCTGATGGTATGATACTTGTTCGATAACCAATATTCGGGTCATCCCCAATGGGATAAAACTGAAAATAATTATTAAAATTCTTTTGAGCGATACTAAATAACGGAATTAACATGAGCAAAGCCGACACCATATTTCTCATAACCAAATAATTACGTATGTGATTCTAACAAAATACGTCGAACATTTTCGAATTCCGTTGCATTAACTTGACCAGTATATACCCTCGAACCATCAGAGATGTGATTGTGGAACCATAAATAATGAATACCCTTTGCATCAAGGCCGTTGAGGATAGCCCTTGTATTTTCTTTAGAGGAAGTTTCTATAAAAAATGTTTGACCTAGCAGTTGATTTTTTACATCATTGTTTTGCAAAACCACTTTAATCTGCTCAAGTATATCATCAGTAGAGGATAATACTGTTAAAATGTTTCCATAGTAGGCCATAAATGCAGAATGTAAATTAAGTTTACTGTTATTAAAACTATAGGAAAGTAATGCCAATAACAATACCCGAAATCACGTATTTTATTTAGATAACCTAAAAATCATTTTTGGGTAATAAATAAAATCACTTAAATTAATCCTTTTTCTACGATCGGAGTCGAAAAACGTAACCTGGCATTTGGATTTGTTTTTTTAAACCGGCTGTCGAAAACAATATGAAAAACTCAGAGGAGAACCATTCCAATAAATTATTAATTATTTTTATTGTAATACTGGGTGCAAGCCTCATTGCTGCTATTCTCTACCAACATCATCACAACTAAAAATTTCTTAAGAAATACAAATCCATTCTACATAGTTTCAAAGATTTTATTTACTAAAAACTTGTTTAGGATAAAATTGAAATAATCAAAAAATTAAGGCTAGCAGCTAATTTGAGTGATACTTTTTAAATTAAAGGATTCCAACCACTAAAAATATTTTTGAGTGTATATTGACGAAATTCGCTGTTTTTTAGCAGTTTAGACCATTTGACACGCTTAGAGACATCAGCGCCTGGTCCAGTATTCTGATATTCTGCATAATATGCTGTTTTATCTTTATTTGCGAACATAGGATCGCCAGCCCAGGCATCCCAACCCGAAGGAATAATATGTTTTCCAAGTACCGTGCGGATAAATACTGTTTTGGCGTAAGGTCGCCATGGACGACCTAGATAAACCTTGTCTACGTGCTCCGCAGCAATTAAATTACAATCGAAAAAAACATAGCCATATTTTTGTGCAGAGGTAGTTGAAGCTGCAGTTATAAAAGAATTGGATAAACTTTTTATTGTGCAACTTTGAAAAACAACTGTTGCTTCGCCAAAAATAAAATCGGTTGTACCTTCTATATAACACGATTCAAAATAATTCCTTCCATCCTTCGATGTATATAATGTGTCTTGATTTCCTTTTATTACGCAGTTTTTAGCTTTAAATCTATCGGCCTCGATACTCAGTGCAACAGCCTGCCCAATTCTGCCCGCTGTATTTTCGATGGTTAAATTTTCAAGACTGCAATCATTTCCTTGAATTAAAACCGTGTACGAAGTATAGGTATTATATTTATTGTTTCCTGTAAAATCTTTTGTCGGAAATTCTTTACCCGAATAATCATTATGACTAATGATGGTTCGATCTTTATTTTCGCCAATTATGGAAATGTTCTTTTTCCAGGCAGGTATAACTAATTTTTCATTATAAATACCCTCTTTAACCAGAATCGTTACTTTTAGTTGTGAGTGATCTCGGACAGAAATTACCGCTTCCTGTATCGTTTTAAAATCTCCGCTCCCATCTTGTGCAACGGTAATTTGTTTTACCTGAGCTTTTGTTTGGAAGGCAATTAATAAAAAAAGTATTATAAATTTTATCGGTTTCATAATGTTTTATCTGGCTAAGAATTTTGAATTATTTTATTGATGTAAGTCGAAACCAATCAAAATCTGCATAACCTGAATCATTGGTTTTATCTTTCCTGCTTGCAAAAAGCCCCACTTTAGCACCAATCCAATGGCCTGGTTCAGCTTGAAATAATTCTCCGGCATTGGTAAACTGATTACCATCTTCACTATAGCTAAATTGGCACCTACCATTTTTTTTAACCGTTACCCTAAAATAAACATCTTTTGAAATTAGTCTTCCTATCTTCTTTTCAATTTCTACTTTTCCCTTATTGGCTCCCTTTGCAACGCCATAAATAATATCAGTACCATTTTTAGTGCTTATCAAACTTATGTTTGCATAATCTAAACCCATTACCATTAAACCAACACGTTCATTTTCGAGTTTTGGATTTGGCGAAAAGCGGAGTTTGGTGGTTACCACAAATTCTTCCGTTGGAAACTTCTGCAACAAAATATTTGGAACTTCGTAATAGTTTTTAGCGCTATCTGGAATTTGATCGGTGTATAATCTCAATGCGCCTTTTTCAACATTCATAAAAGACCAGGTTGCTTTTGGGTTTGCCTGCCACTGCCATTGACGGCCAGGGGATGGATCATTAAATTCATCACTTTCTGCAGGTGTAGAAATTGGCCAGATCTTTCCGACATTAGGTTTTTTAAAAGACAATGTTGGTTGCCCTTTACCGTCGCCATCTTTGTCTTCGCCAATAACAGGCCAATCGTTTATCCATTTCATAGGCTGTAGATGCACTACCCGCCCATAAACACCTTTATCCTGAAAGTGAAAAAACCAGTCCTCGCCAGTTTGGGTAACTACCCAGGCACCTTGATGAGGCCCGTTAATTGATGTATTGCCCTGGTCCATTGCAACCTTTCGTTCATAGGGGCCATTGATATTTTTTGATCTTAAGATCAACTGCCACCCAGTAGAAACGCCTCCAGCAGGTGCGAAAATATAATAGAAACCGTTTCGTTTGTAAAGTTTCGGACCTTCTATTGTTGGGTCTAACTCATGTCCATCGTAAACTATTTTTCCTGTGTTGGTGGTTTTTGTTCCCTGGTTATTAAGTTCCTTAACCGCAATAACACTTTTAATTCCCGAACGGCTTCCTGCATAAGCATAGGCTAGATAAACTTTACCATTTTCATCCCAAAGAGGGCACGGATCGATTAACCCTTTCCCTGCTTCAATCAAAATTGGTACCGACCACTCTCCAGCGGGATCCTTTGCCTTGGTTAAATAAATTCCGAAATCAGGATCCGGGTAATAAATATAAAACTCACCATTATGGTATCGAATTGAGGGCGCCCAAACACCATTTCCATGTTGTGTTTTCGAAAAATGCTCATAAGGCGGTTGACGCAATAAAGCGTGGTTAATTATAGTCCAGTTTATTAAATCTTTGGAGTGTAATATGGGTAATCCCGGAACAGCATCAAAGCTTGAGGAAACCATGTAGTAATCATCGTTAACACGGATAACATCTGGATCAGAATAATCTGCATCTATTACAGGATTTCGGTAAGTGCCATTTCCCTGATCTGATATCCAGGTTTGTGAAATAGACTTACTATTAAAATTCTCTTTTGTTAATTTTTTTTTTTGCCCGAACAGTGTCAAGCATCCAAACGTTAAAAGAAAAACAATAGATATGTTGTAAAAAATCCTCATAAATTCAAAAAAGTATCATTAAGTGCAATTATTAAAATTGAGCGCCTCATTTTAACAGGTCGACAATCAGTTCCTAAAATTAAACAGAACTAGCTAAAATAAAGCTATTATTTATTAGTAAATATCTTTTATTTTGAAGTTAGTAATCAGACAAGGCTTTTAAAGATATTGGACTATAAAAAAGCAATCCTTTCTAGGGGATTGCTTCAATAACTTATACTGCATACCGTTTTTTTAATTACACGTATAGGATAATTAAAATAATGAATCTTATTCCAATTTAATGCTACTAGATTGATGATACAGTTTCATTTTGGATTATTGTATCTGCAAAACGTTCCATCTCTTCAAGCTGTGGACTACATTGAAGAAGAAAAAAGTTTACACCGATCTTCTCGAATTCACCAATCCTATCTTGCACTTGTGCTGGCGTTCCAGTCAGTCCACTTCTTAAACCGCGGTTAGATACAGAGTAATCCGTTAGTGATACTTGTTGCTCCAGTTGGGTACCTGCTATCCATTGCTGATAATTTTTATAGCCCGAACTGCCTTCTTGTACATTGGTAATTCTATCCACTTCCTTTTTTACTTCTTGTTCGGTGTTGCGAATAATGCTATACGCTGCAACGCCGAACTGCATTGGTGGTAAGCCTTTTTTGTCTCTTCGGTCTGATAAATCTGCAATACGCCTGGCAATTAATTCTGGTGAATCGCCATGCATTACATAGCCATCACAGGTCGAAGAGATCAGATCTTTGGCCGCTTCAGATTCGCCTCCAGCATAAATGGGCGGCCGAGGAGAAGAGAGGGGTTTTGGCTGCAAAATGTTATCTTTCACTTTGTAAAATTTACCATCGAAGCTAAAATTGTCTTTCTTCCAAACATTGTCCAATACTTCCAGCCATTCGGCAGAACGGGCATATCGATCGTCGTGTTGCTCAAAGTTTACTCCAAATTTTTCGGCTTCGTCTTTCCACCAGGAAGATACCAGATTCAGTGAAAGTCGACCGCCACTAATATGATCAATATTAGCAGCCTGTTTGGCTAAAAGGGCGGGATTGTGAAAAGTAGGCCTAACGGCAACCATAAGTTCTTGTTTGCTGGTTACCGCAGCCAACGCCGCAGCAGTTGACCATGCATCGAGTGATGGCGCACCTTCTCCCTTAATATCATTTAAATTCAACTCTGCGATTAATGCCAGATCGAAACCTATTTCTTCGCTTCTAACGGCCAGCCTTTTTACATAATCCCAGGAAGCTTCCATATTTTCATTTTCCACGTTCCGTAGCCATCCTCCGAAAACGGGTAACCAATATCCGTATCTCATATTTGTGAGTAAGTTGTTTGTGTACTTTTAACAATTTCCAGCTGCGTTTCTAAAAAATCAACCAATCTTTCGTGCGGATTAAACCCGATTACATTTACGGCGTCGGCCACAAAATTCGAAAGTGCGTTAACATCATAATAAAGAACTTCGCCATCACGATCATCGATGATGTATTCAATTCCGCCTACATCGATACCACTTTCTTGCACAATTCTTTCTATATTTTCAATAATTTCTTTTGATGGCGTAAAAGCTTCTACCTTAAGTCCGTTTTTAGGTGCATCGATAGCACAGGCATTTCGAATCAGATCATGTCCTGTTGTAGTTTGGCAAATATCTGCAGGACAAAGATTAAAACTTTCGCCATCGGTATAAACCCTGATTCCGTATAAATATTTACCTCCCAGGGTTTCTACTCTGGTAATATATCCTCCTCTTGCTGGAATAAATTCCTGCACCAAAGCCGTATGGTCAATTCCAAAATCTATGCCCTTTTCGTCGATAGCCACTTGTACATCTTCGAGAGAATCGAATTTTTCTATACCAGCCCCACTACCACCAATATTTGCTTTAATTACGATTGGAAAACGAAGACCAGCTATTGCTTTTTCTATTTGTGAGGTATGGTTTATAACCCTTGATTTCGGATAACGAATACCGAGTTTCTGCAAAAGCAACAGCTGTAAGGCTTTTGAAGTTTCATAGGTAAATGCTTTATAACCGTTAATTACCCTTACCCCATGTTCTTCTAAAAATTTTAGATAATTTAATGTGTAAAAAGTTCCCTGTACACCATCTCTAAGGTATGCTGAAGGGCTCATGCGGTTAAAAAACAAATCAAATTCAGGCTTACCATCTTCTATAGCGAAAAAATGTTTTGTCGGATTTGTGGTTTGGAATGGGATGCCACGTTTTTCAAGTTCAGCAAACAAAGGCTTAAACCAATCGGGTTGTTCGTAAGAAATAGATATTGAGCTCATCTTATTTTTTTTAAGCTGTTAAGTATTAATTGATTTGGATAAAAAATCCAGTAAAAGAATGCAGTCCTACTTTGCTATGATTTTAGGGCAGAGAAAGCTGCCCTAAAATCATAGCAGTTATCTTCCGCCAATCAGGTTTCCAAAAAAAACAGCGTTCAGAAATAATCTGGCCGTTCCTAGCCAATAGCCGCGATAAGTCGGATCATCAGCAAAAAGAATAACTTCTCCATTTCCAATTCCTGTTGCAATTATTGCTGCAGAATTAGCAACCTTTGCCGTATTTATTTTTGAAGAATACCCATTAATCAACGGTTTTGCTGTATACTGCGCTACTGTTGCATACTTATTTGCACTGGGAAGCAATAGCGTAGATCCGTTTTTATTTATGAATAATTTGCGTGAATTAACCCCGAATGCAATTGGATGAGAAATATCTAAATCGGAAACAAATATGGCACCATTAATTCTTTTCGAACCTTCTACATCTTCTTGTCGGGTATAATCCAATCTTTCAGAAGTTGGTTTTGGCAATTTAACCCCTGCGTTATTTCCAGTTGCTTTAGGCTGATCTTTTTTGCTATCATCGCCAGGCTTCTCTGCCGAGAAATTAACTGGCGGTAAATCGCCTCTTCTAGATGAAGTTTCTGTTTGAGAAAGTTTCTCTTTTACAATTTCCTGCTGAACGGCCCATTGTGTGGCGGTCTGAAAAGTAATTAAAGTTCCTCCATCATTTACCCAGCTTTTAATTTTATCTACAGTCGCTTTATCCCAGGCACTATAATTTCCTCCAGGAAGCACAAGAACATTATAACGGTTAAGTGAAGTTCTGGCAAAGCTTTGTAAATCCAATTTGGTTACCGGAAGATCCAGTTGTTGATTTAATAAAAACCATACCTGACCTGCTTCAGAAGAAGTAACGCCCTGGCCGAAGGCGAGTGCCACTTCAGGTTTACGTACCGCTTTAACATTACTACTCCCAAGATCTATACCTTCAGCACTAAATCCACTTGAAACGGGGGTAATTTCGATATTGGCCGATTTGGCAACATTATTTAAGGAAGCCAAAAGTGAATCGGCAGAAACAGTTTGGCCAACAACAGGAATAACCAGTGCGCCTGGTAAATAGGTTTTTTTACCACTTGAGGTATTGGCAACAAAAGATTTAAATGCTGTTTTTACCAGGATGTTTTTTAATTGTAACTGGTAAAGTGCTTTGGTATAATTATAATCACTGGAATTAATCAGGTAAGCATAGGCGCCTTTTTCGATATTTAATGACTTGCTTGCTATAGGAAGATTTTTAACTATAGCACCCTTCGAAAATGCGCCATTTAGCTTAGCATACTTTAAGCCATAAGCGTGAATGATGCTCCAGCCCGTATTGTCATAAAAAATACTATCCTTTAATGCGTTTTCCTCGAAAATAGAGTGAACGATTAAAAAGTTAGCCTGTGCTGATGGAACAATGTATGAGTTATTTTTCTCAAAAGTTTTACCATCCTGACTAAGGTTATCAGCAAGTTCGTAAACTTCTACATGGTGCTGCAGCAAGAGCCCAAGAAATTTTTGAGTCAGGTTTTGATCATTCTTATCGCCAAATACAAATCCTTTAGCTGGATTTTTTTGACCTTGTTCAAGCGCATATTTAAAAAAATCTTTCTGAACTTTAAATAAACCTGCCTTTTCGGCTACAGCGCCTTTAATTGTTGAAAAACTGGTTGCCAGATGATTGCGAATCGTGAAGGCAAACGTTAAGGGGCCATTTGTAGATTCCTGAACAATACCTAAAGAACGGGCCTGTTCAAATGTTGCGGCAACTGAACCAAAAAACTTAGGATAAGTTGATCCGTATATTGGAGATAGGTTATCATAATTCTCTTTTGTGAAATAAAATGAACCGATGTCATCAAGTGCTTTTGCATGATATTTCGCCAAAGTAACCTGATAATCGTAAAGAAATTGTGGAATAATTGGGCTTTCGTGACTTTTTGGGGTTGGCTCAAAATAGTAAGTTGCATTGGTACCTTGCTCGTGGAAATCAATCTGCACATTTGGATACCATTTATGAAAAAAAGTTAGTCGGTTACGACTTTCAACCTGTACTAGATTTAGCCAATCACGGTTTAAATCGGTAAAGTAGTGGTTAGTCCGTCCACCTGGCCAGCCTTCCTGATGCTCCTTGTCGGCAGGATCGCCAACTGGCGGAAAAGAATGATAGGCGTTTAACCAATTAGCCGCCCGGTCACGGCCATCTGGATTTAATGATGGATCTATAAAAATCACAGATTCTGATAACCACTTCTGTGTTTCGGCGTCATTACTGGCCGCAAGAAAATATCCAGTTAACAAACTGGTTTCTGTACTTGATGTTTCATTTCCATGTACACCGTATCCTAAATTAATAATTATTGGCGCACTGTTTCCAAGCACTGGTTTTGCTGGGTCAATTTGTGAAAGGTGCTCCTGCCTAATTTGTTCGAGCTTTTGATGATTTGTCGCCGAGGTGATGGTAACAATAACTTGCTCCCGCTGCTCGTAAGTCTTACCAATGCTTTCTACGTGTACCCTATCCGATACCTTTTCAAGTTGTCGAAAATAGGCCACAACCTGATCGTGACGGGTTAAGTAACTCCCAATGGGATAACCTAAAAAAGCTTCTGGCGTTGGTATTTTCGTATCTAGCTGAGTGGCTTTTGGAAAGAAATAGCTGTTTTGAGCGGCAGATTGCTGAAGAAAGCCAACACTTAATGCAACGGCAATCTTTAATGTTGTTGAGAAAATTTTCATTTTGTTAAGATTTAGTTTAATAGCCTGGGTTTTGGGTAACATCTGGGTCAGACTGCACATCTGAATAAGGAATCGGGAAGAGCCAGAAATTTTTATTTGCTATGCCCAACACTGCTCCCGCTCTTTCCGTCCTCACTAAATCAAACCAGCGGTGTGCTTCAAAAGCAAATTCAATAGCATTTTCATCTTCAATTGCCTGTATCAATGCCACTTGGGTACTTGCGGTTGTGGCCGAAACATCAGCACGGGCTCTAACTGCATTTAAATCTAATGCGGCATCCGAAAGTTTATTTTGTTGCGCCCTTGCTTCTGCCCTTATTAAATAAAGTTCTGCAATCCTAATCAGGTATGATGGATCTGTGCTGGTTGCCGTAGTATTATAAAGCACACCGTAAACAGTACTTCCGCTACCCGCAATAAGCGTATTTCTTGTACCTCCAATGGCTGGATTATTTAACTTGGCTATCAATCCATCTGATGGTTTTAATGTAAATTGTCCGCCAGAAGAACTTGGATACCAAAGATTCCAGTAACTGTTTCTGTCATTCACCGAATAAGCAAGTTCCAATACCGATTCCGCAGTTTGGAAAGGTGCAGTAAAAAAAGATTTATAAGGTTTAACCAAAGAATACTTTGTATTGTTAATTACCTGAGTTGCGTATGTCTCTGCATCTGCCCATTGCTTTCTGTAAAGATGCAGCCTTGCTCTAAGTGCACGGGCAGCACTTTTCTGAGCCCTATTTCTGGTTGTTGCATCTTCAGGTAACAACTGTTCTGCCTGTATTAAATCTGCAAGAACCTGATCGTAAGTTTGTTCGAGTGTGCTGCGTTTAATACCTTTCAATACGCTTAAATCTGTGGTGGATTTAAGTTGCAACTGTACCCCTCCCCAACCTCTTGCTAAGTCGAAATAAGAAAGTGCTCTGATAAAATAAGCCTCTCCTAAAATTTTATTCTTTTCCGCAACAGTTAAAAGTGGATCGTTAACGTTTGGTACATAAGCTATAACACTATTTGCAGAATTGATTGTACGATAAATGCTTTGATACGCAGATACGGTAATTACATTATCTGTCGGAATGGCATTCTGATCAAGCTGAAGATATTCGCTTAAGGTTCCGTTAAAGATTACATTATCTGTGGTAATGGTGCCTAATGTAGGATAACTTGAAGCATAATAACCTTGCAGACGATCGTAAGTACCAATAATAGCAGCTCTGGCTGTACTGGCATCAGTTATAGAGTTTTCAGTAGGAAGCGCATTATTGGGTGCTTCTTCCAGGTATTTTTTGCAGGATGCCGACAGCAACACTACGGCAAGAAAAATTGCATTTTTAATATATGATGATTTCATTTTCTTAAACATTAGGATTAAAAGGTAACGCTGGCGCCAATCTGGAAAGTTCTCGGTTGAGGTACGGTTGCCCAATCGTAACCCACTGTATTTTGATTATTGGATTGCGAGCTCACTTCTGGATCCAATCCGCCATAATTTGTAAAAGTTAACAGGTTTGTTCCTTGTGCGTAAATTCTAAATTTACTTACGCCAATTTTGCTTAATACATCCTTAGGCAAGGTATAACCGAGGGTTAAAGTTTTAAGTCTGATAAACGAGCCATCTTCCAGATAGCGTGATGATAAACTGGCAACATTTCCACCATAATTATTTGCGGCACCACCATTTTGAGTTGGATTTGCACTGTAAGTAGTTAATCTTGGAATATCCGTTACATCACCTGGTTTTTGCCATCTTTCCAGCTGACGCGGAAGAAATCCAATATTGGCTTGTGTACCACCATGAACCATAAAGAAATCGTTCATGTTCATAATTTTGTTTCCTTGTTGAAAGTAAAAGAAGAAGCTTAAATCAAATCCTTTAAAGGTGAAATTATTGGTCAATCCACCGGTGTAATTTGGAAGCGCATTGCCAACAATCTGGCGATCTGCAGAGGTAATCAAACCATCCCCGTTCACATCTTCATATACTGCATTTCCCGTTTGCTCATCTACCTTAAGCTGTTTGTACAACTGAAAAGAGTTGGTAGAATAACCTTGTCTTAAAATAGAAATATTCCTTCCTGAAGCACCTAGACTAATATCTGATGCGAGTTTTTCTATTTTATTATTGTTAAAGGAGATGTTGAAATTGGTTGTCCACTGGAAAGCATCTGTTTCTATATTTGTTGAGTTGATTCCCAGTTCAAAACCTTTATTTCTAACTGCACCAAAATTTTGCAAATAGGAAGCGAAACCAGAGCGATATGGTACTGGAACGTTCAGTAATAAATCGTAGGTATATTTATTATAGTAATCTGCAATAATGCTTAACCTGTTTTTAAAAATACCGATTTCGGCCCCAATATTAAATTGTCGGGTGGTTTCCCATGTTAAATCTGGATTAGCTAATTGCGTTGGAGCGATGCCAGGCTGTTCGAGGTAGTTAGCTCCCGACGACCATAAACCCTGGGCTGCATATGCGCCAATACCATTTTGGTTACCAGATAATCCTAAACTGGCTCTAATTTTCAGTTCATCAAAAAAGTTAAGCTTTTTGATAAATTCTTCCTGACTTAACCGCCATGCTACACCTCCAGAAGGAAAATAACCCCATCGATTATTGGTTCCAAATTTTGACGATGCATCCGCACGAATACTTCCATCAATCGTATATTTTCCATCAAAAGTATAACTCACTTTACTGAAAAAGGACACCAGCTTAGATTCTGCCCTTGAAGCTGAGCCTGATCGTGTCGCCGCTACAGATACTGAACGTAAACTGTTCGCTGCAAAACCAGTTCCGCTGGCACTGGTGCTTTCATTCAATACCGTATTAAGGGTATTACCAATCAGCGCATTTAGGTTATGTTTTTTGTTAGCACCAAAAAATTTTACAAAGCTCAAAACTTGTTCGTTGGTAAGTACCAGATTTTTATTTTCTATGGATGATGCTGAACCATTTGAAGCAATACCTGCACTGATTAATGTGTTCGAGTAGCTGTTATCATATTCACTACTATTATCAATACTCCAGCTACTACGCAATTTAAGGCCTGGAAGAAAAGTATATTCTCCGAAAATATTGCCAATGGTTCTCCAACCTACAGCTTTACTGTCGAGATTTTCAATTAGTGCCAGGTGATTATCAAAACTTCCGTAACGGGCATAAGTGCCATCTGCATTATATATTGGTAAGTACGACCTTGGAAAAAGCGCTGAGTTAATTACTCCCGTTGGATTATTATCACTGCCACTTAGGTTTCGTTGCGACCTGGTAAAATTAATACTGGTTCCTACTTTTAGTTTGTCGGTTAAGTACGTATCATAATTTAGCCTTGCAGAATAACGCTTATAATCAGAAGGTTTTACGATAGATTCCTGGCCTAAGTAACCCAAACCAATGTAGTAAGTACTTCTATCGGTACCGCCTTGTGTAGAAACTTCATAACTTGAAGTTCTGGCTGTACGGAATAATCCATCTATTCTATCATAAGTTGGCTGACTGGCAGGGTTTGGAAAGGGTAATACAACCGTTGTTGGATTTAAGCCATTATCGATTGCTGTGTTAATGCGTGATTCATTAGTAAGCAAAGCGACTTCTGGTCCAGAGGCTACTTCAAATTTATTAATTGCTGTAGACCAGCCTTGAAAAGTATTCAAGTTTATGTTTGCTTTTGTATTACGCTTTCCACGCTTAGTGGTTACAATGATCACACCATTTGCTCCTAAAGAGCCGTAAATGGCTGTTGCATTGGCATCCTTTAATATCTGAATATCTTCAATATCAGAAGGATTTAGGTCGGCTATCGGATTTGATGCCTGCTGATTACCAAGACCAGCAGATATCGGGTCGGCGTTACTTACAAAAACCCCATCGATGATGTAAAGTGGATCTACTGATGCGTTAATGGAATTATTTCCCCTAACGCGGAAAGTAATTCCACCGCCTGGAACTCCAGAATTTGAAGTTACCTGAACACCAGTCGTTTTTCCCTGAAGCAGTTGATTAAAACCACCTGATGGTTGATTCTGAACAACTGAACCGCTTACACTGCTAATCGAACCTGCTATGTATTTTCTTTCCTGCGTACTGTAGCCTGTTACCACAACATCATTCAATTGGTTTTGACTCTCCTGCAAGCGTACCGTAACTGGGCTACCATCTACGCGTTGTTCCTTTTGCTCAAACCCAATAAAACTTACGATGAGTGTGTATGGAAATTTCTGCCCTGTAATAAAACTAAAGCGACCATCTGTATCTGTTGATACGCTATGGGTGGTACCTTTGATTTTAACAACCGCACCTGGTATGGGCTGACTGTTTGCGGCATCGAGTACTGTTCCGTTTAACCTGGACTGGATTGTAGGCGTTACCTGTGCGTTGGCCAATGCAGACCAGAAAACGCAAAAAAACAGGTAAAAGCCCTTTCTGTAAAGATTTTTCATTTTTGTATTTTTAAAAAGTTTAGATATAGTTTTCCCATTAACCACAAATGGCCTACATGGAAAAAGAAAATGAAATTTGATTTAGCAGATTATAATCTGCCTGGAGAAGTTTAGTTAAAGTCCATGCTATAACACATGCACATCATTAGAGCAATGCATTTGTGGCCGCCAATGAAAAGAGAATTTGAAAAATTAAAATGTTGTAAATTCAGGAGTAAGTTTTTGTTCATGATTAATTATATTAAATCTATAGATTTAGTAGACAAATAAAAGAAATTATGGTTACTTAATCAAATTTTATTCTGCAATAAAATCCATTAACCCACGTTAGTCAGAATATAATTCTGCAATACACAAAATTTAACCTTAAATACGACTGTGGAATAGAGCGAAAGCCTGCAGTTATTTCTAAAAAAGATAAAAAAAAATTTTGAATTGCTTTTAACCGTTAATTCAACGATAAAAACATCAACCATTCAAAATCTTATCGGGTATGTCTGGCCCGATTTGCTCTTTTATCACTCCCCTCTATTGATTTTGAGATTGTTGAAGTATTTAAATTATATATTTTTCAGCCGATTTCCGTAGCAGAGTAATCAACAGTTACATTACATAAAATTCAAGATTACCCGCATCGATATCAGTTACTGTTTTTAATTGATAATGAGGTTCTCACTAACTAGAATAATGGATCATCACCTGTCACCTAGCATATTAAAAGCAGTCGGTATTCCCCTTGGTTTTCTAGTGGCGCACGGTGAATACAGGGCAAAGCGCTCTGGCCAGGATGATCAACAGCTAATTTCCACAAATGGCCTGTGTCTAAATTAATTGAGGTGGCACCTAGTTTAGGCTGGTAATGTAGATCAAAAAAATATTCGCTTAGGAAGCTTTCGAATCCTTCATCTGGCCCATCGTATAGTGCTTCGAGCTTTTGACGAATCTCGGGGATCAAAACCTTTTTTTCAGCCTGATGATTAGCAATAATATCGCTTGCCGCACCATGATAGGTACATAAAAAGGTATCGGTATCCTCCGCAGAACGATCAACATGATAGGAGTAAACATCTGTAGAAATAAAGCCAAGTTCTTCATCGCGTGCATAACTTTTAATCAAGTTCAGCACAGGTAAGGCACCGAGGTCCTGGAGTAAATTCAGATCGTTAATTATTATATCCCTTGCAATCACTCCTTCTTCCGACAGCGGCAAAATTAAAAGATCTTGAATAGAAATATCCGTTATATCATCTTTTGCCTGCAGCTTGGAAACGATTTCGCTGAAATCTCCTTTTAAATCCCTGAACCAGCAAACAGCGTTGTTTTCCCCCTGAAACCTCATGCTAATCAGTTCGTTAAATGATGAAACCACTTTAACCTGGTTGCTTTCTGAAAATTTGTTATCCATACTTACCCACAAAAATAAATAATCAGTTTCAATACCTACCAAAAAATCGTTTGCAGATACTTCGACTACGCTCAGCATGACTGGATGTTCAGGGTTGCGATTAAAGATTAAGGTGTTGAAGTTTCCCCGCCAAAAACATCAAAACTAATATTACTATATTTGATGAGGCCCAACAACAGATGATCAGCGAACACCAACATTACGACTTATTTGGCAAAACACTATTAGAAGTTTTGGTATTAAAGCCGCCTTTCGTTTACAAAATGCCTTCAGCAGATAATGCCTGTTTTCATTATATGCTCGAAAATGAAATGGAATACAAAGTTGATGAGAAACAGTTAAACGTTGGCAACAAAGAATCGGTGCTGCTTAATTGCAGAACCGTTGGCAACCATATGACCAGTTTGAGTTCTGCAAGCCAAAACAAGTTGATTATTGTACATTTCCATCCCGATATTTTAAAAAAAATATACGACAGGGAATTGCCGAGGCTTTTGCAACAGCCAAAAAATAATGTTTCGAACAAAACCAGCGAAAAAATTAACAACGAGTTTTTAATCCAGAAGTATATAGAAGGCTTACTGTTTTATTTCGAAAACCCCTTGTTGGTTAATGAAGATATTTTGGTGTTGAAATTAAAGGAGATTATCATTTTACTTTCTCAAACTAAAAATGCCGATGCTGTACAAATGATTTTGGCGCAGTTGTTCTCCCCTACCATTTATTCCTTCAAACAAATTATAGAGGCCAATCTATTCGCTCCCATTACCCTTAATGAACTGGCAGATTACTGCAACCTCAGTTTATCATCCTTCAAAAGAGAATTTGCCAAACATTACAACGATACACCTGCCAACTACATTAAAAGCAAGCGACTGGAAAAAGCAGCGGAACTCTTAATGGTTTCCAATATGCGCATTACAGAGATTGCTTTTGAATGTGGCTTTAACGAACTGGCCAATTTTACCAGGAGTTTTCACGATAAATTTAGCATTACGCCCAGCAATTACAGGTTGAACCAAATTGCCAAATAATTGAACCAAATAGCAAAAGGCCTTTCTGTTTTCTACTCCATATTTGCATTGTCAATAACGACAAAAAATATAAAAACTAGAAAATATGAAACGTACAGCACAAGCACAATGGTTTGGTAACCTAAAAGAAGGTAAAGGCGACATTACTACACAAAGTGGAATTTTAAACCACACTAACTATAGTTTCAAAACCCGTTTTACAGGCGAAGAAACAGGTACCAATCCTGAAGAATTATTAGCGGCTGCCCATGCGGGCTGTTTTACCATGGCGGTTAGTGCAGCCTTAACCGAAAAAGGTTTAACTCCACAATCATTACACACAGAGGCAATTGTGCAAATGGAAGGTTTGTCCATCACAACCGTACACCTTAACATTACTGGTCAGGTAGAAGGTTTAAGTGCTGATGACTTTGAATCGATTACCAAAATTGCAGAAAAAAATTGCTTAATCTCTAAAGTATTAAGCATTCCAATAAGCTCAGAAGCACATCTTTTAGCCTAATTAAAGATAAAATTATGGGATTATCATCATTAGGAATTTTTCATACCATTATAGGTGTTGCGGCTATTGTTGCCGCAATCATATCTTATATTAAATATGCAAAAATCAATTTAGCAGTAACATCTGGCAAAATATATGCTTACAGTACCATCATCACCTCGTTAACCGCCCTGGGCATTTCAAAACACGGTGGCTTTAATGCAGGCCATGTGTTCTCCATATTTATCCTGACTTTAATTATGGCAGCTTATTTCCTGTTTAGTCGAAAGCCAGGCAATAACAGAAATCGATACGTAGAAAATTTCCTGCTCTCCTTCAGTTTTTTTCTATCTTGGGTGCCTACCATTAACGAAACCTTTACCCGTGTGCCACTTGGGCACCCCTTGGCAAAAGGCCCAACTGATTCAATTATTGGCCAAACCTTATTAGTGCTGCTGGTTTTGTTCATTGTAGGTTCAGTTTTACAATTTTCTAAACAAAAGAAAATTAACAAGACACTTGACCTTTAAATAAGCCATCGAAAAGGGTTTTAATATTCAAATTCCTGTTCAAACCTGGGCAGGAATTTTTGAATGTTGATTGAAATCATAATTCAAAGTCATCAAGGAATCTTTTGCGGGTTTGGATTTACATTTCGGAGAGAAACACCCTCCTTATTTTAAGGAGGGGTTGCGGGTGGTTTAAATGAATTATATTATCTTAATCGGAGGCCGAAAGATAAATAAAGTCATATGGGCAGAGCAAGTTCTGCCCTGAACTATGGAATCAGATGAGATGCACGCAGTTCATCAAACAATTCGAAAAACGTTTCTTCCGTATCCTGATAAACCTGAAAACCCATTTTCCTACTCTTGCCCATGTCGGTCATCACTTCAATTGGTCTGCCTAAATCCAGATCGGTATGCCATGCCGAAGACAAACGGCTAAGTTCGGTTTCCTTAAGCTGGTATTTTTTAGCAATTTCTGCCCAGATCGCTGCATCACCAGCCATCTCCTTTTCCAATGGTTTAATATGCATTTCAAAACCCACAGCCTCAATACCAAAGTAATCAGCTAAACGGAACCAGAGTCTGCTCCAGCGGAAAACTTCACCATTTACGACATTAAATGCCTGGTTCTTTGCAGCATCTGTGGTAGCAGCCCAGATCAGATGTTTAGCCAACACTCTGGCATCTGTAAGATCCGAAATCCCGTTCCATTGCGCTTCCGATCCAGGCCAAATAAATTTTCGCCCAGTTTCTTTGCAAATCGAGGCATAAGCAGCCAGGGTGGTGCCCATGTTCATCGCATTCCCGATAGCCTTTCCAATAACGGTGTGCGGACGGTGGATGCTCCAGCTAAACCGATCACGGGTTGCAGCCGCATAAACCTCGTCTTCCTGTGCGTAATAGAAGTTTTCAATATCCAATCTTGGATGCGATTCCCGTACAGGCGTTTCAGGTAAAAATCCTTCCTTCGCATAAGCCTCGAATGGGCCGAGGTAATGTTTTAGTCCCGTCACCAAAGCCACATGTTCTACTGAACCTTTGGCCGAAAGCACATCCAAAAGATTTCTAACCATGAGAGCATTAACCCTTATATTTTCAGATTCCGTATCCTGGCGCATCCAGGTGGTAATAAATATGTGTGTAGGTTTAATGTCTTTTAACCCAGCTCTCAGGCTTTCCATCTCCAGCAAATCTGCTGAAATGGGTTTCAAACCTTCAATATCTGTATTCGGTTTACGGGCAAGACCAAAAGTTTCCCAGCCCGCATTAATTAATTCTTTGGCTAAGTTGGAGCCAGTTATACCACTCGAACCTACTACCAATGCAACTTTATTTCTCATGTTTTTTTTATACAATATTAACGTTAAGGCCATGTTTTTTTCTTGATCTGCATCATGAAATAATCTTGACCTGGATCAAGTAAACAATTCTCTGGTGGGTTTCCTTTGGGTGAAAAGCTTATCTTTGCCAGCGAAAATGGTAGAGGTACTTTTTGAGCATATAGAAAAAAAGGTGACGTTAAGCGATGCAGAACGTGCAGCCGTAAAAGATTTTTTTACACCAAAAAGTCTTCGTAAAAGACAATACCTGCTGCAAGCTGGAGACAGCTGTAAATACCTGGCTTTCATTGCAGAAGGTTTGCTGAGAACTTATAATACCGATGATAAGGGAAATGAGCATGTGAGTGTATTTGGATGGGAAGGCTGGTGGCTTTCAGACTTTAACAGTTTTCTAACTGGAGAACCAGCCATTTATAACATCGATGCCATCGAAGATGCACAGCTACTGCTACTTTCGCGTGCAGACTACGAAAAACTGACCCTGAATGTACCCATTATGGATCGCTATTTCAGAATACTTTTTCAAAACAGCATCCTCACAAAAGAACGAAGGCTGACCAGTTCGATCAGCCACACGGCGAAAGAAAAATACCTGGAATTTATCAGTAGCAATCCCGAAGTATCCAAGCGCATTCCCCAACATTTGATTGCTTCCTATCTAGGTATCGCACCCGAAACAATTAGCCGTATCAAAAAAGATTTGCTAAAAAAATAACCACATTTTAATCCTGAGTGAAGTCGAAGAACAACCCAGCTTATCATAAACTGTCACCCTGAGCAAAGTCGAAGGGCAACCCAGCTTATCATAATCTATCACCCTGAGCGAAGTCGAACGGCAACCCAGCTTATCATAATCTATCACCGGGAGCGAAGTCAAAGGGCACCCAGTTTATCATAAACTGTCACCCTGAGCGAAGTTGAAGGGCATCCCAGCTTATCATAAACTGTCACCCTGAGCGAAGTTGAAGGGCAACCCAGCTTATCATAAACTGTCACCCTGAGCGAAGTCGAAGGGCACTTACTAAAAATCAGCTAAAAAATCCAGGTATGATTTTACACCCTCTTCGATATGAATATCTGAAGCATTATGTTCCATTCCATAAAAAGCGAAGAGTGGTTGGTAATCTGCCTTAATATATTCAAAACTTAATTCAAATGGCCTGGTAAGTTCGTTTAGCGGATACTTGTAAATTCCTGATGTACTTAACTCATACGCTTCAACGCCCAAGGATATGGCTAGCGCTATTTTTTTTCCCGCCATACGATAACCACTTTTACTACCGTAAGCCCAGCCATGGACTAAAACTTCATCGAGCCATTTCTTTAAAAACGAAGGACAATTAAACCAGTAGTAGGGAAATTGAAAAATAATTTTATCGTGCTGTTCCACTAAAAGCTGTTCCGCTAAAACATCTATTTTTTCATCTGGATAAGCTTCATGTAACTGATGAATCGTATAACTTTCAGGAAATTTACTTAATTCCTCTATCCATCTTTTATTAATTACAGATTCGTTTATATTTGGGTGGGTGACAATTATCAATGTTTTCATCTTAAGTTTTTAAAATATTTAACACAAAGTTATTACCTAACCCAAGCTTTTGTATATTAACTGCCAATTGTTAGGTACTATATAAAATGTAAGTAATGAGTGAGATTAAAGAAACGTCGACCAACTTCGCCAACAAATTAGCTCTTGCCGATGAATGTCTGGAAGCCTACGCTTCAAATATTATTGGAGGTCAGTGGACTTTGGTAATCTGTTCCTGGTTATTGAATGGGAAGCTGAGGTTTGGAGCGCTAAAAAAAAACTTACCAAACATTACCGAACGAATGTTAACCTTACAATTGCGGAAGCTAGAAGAAAATAAAATAATCAGTAGAACGGTTTACGCAGAAGTTCCTTCTCGTGTAGAATATGAATTAACACCAATTGGATACGCATTAAAACCTGTAATCAAAGCATTGGAAAGCTGGGGCGATGAGCACAAGAAATTAATGAAAGAACCCCAGGAGGTTTCTGGTTCAAAAAATTGAGGTGCTTTAATTATTGAATAACAGCTTCAAATACGTAAAAATCACCCCGCTATGCTCTGCTTCGTGATAATTAGCAGCTTGAAGTGCCTGAACATGATTTCTCACTTGAAATCCAATGGGTAACTCAAAGGGCGTATAATTAACAAATAATCCAGCTTCCAGATCCAATTCTAGGCGGTTAACCGTATCAATCAATAAATGTTTTACCTCATTAACATCTGGAGTAATTTTCCATGAAGCTGGCGACGATCCAATTTTGAAGGATTCCATGAATTCATTGGATATATACATGGGCAATCCACTTCGCATATACATATGTCTTTGCTGAGAAGTAATGCAATGGCCGATTTGCCAAATTATATTATTGTTAAAACCCGCAGGAATTTTAAATAATATCTCATAATTACTGGTTTCCATTAATTGAAATAGCCTGATCCTGCTAGCTCTTAAAATTTCACATTCGAAACGTTCATTAATCATTTAAATTGATTTAAGTCTTTAATAAAGCTAGAAGCCATAGTATTCTCTAAATTAATCTTTTCAGATTAATGTTCAAACTTAGTACCTTTTAGGAATATAGAAAGCAAAAGTATATTATTGATTCATATTATGCTTCGCGTACCCTAACCTGCAATGCCATTAACTTAAGGAAAAACAAAAAAGAATGGTCATCCTGAGCGTAGTCGAAGGACAGATTATTTTTGTTTTCGACCATCAAACTGGTCTTCGGCTACGCTCAGACTGACAACACTTAGGGAAAACAAAAAAGAATGGTCATCCTGAGCGTAGTCGAAGGACAGGTTATTTTTTTGTTTTCGACCATCAAACTGGTCTTCGACTACGCTCAGACTGACAACACTTAGGGAAAAACAAAAAAGAATGGTCATCCTGAGCCTAGTCGAAGAACAGATTATTTTTTGTTTTCGACCATCAAACTGGTCTTCTACTATGCTCAGACTGACAACACTTGTGCTTCAGTTAATAACATTGCCCTAACCCGCTCTTCTAAATGTTAACCGCAGCGCATATCAAAGGAATAAGAATCTAATTTGAAAACTCTTAATTTCCTTTTATATACTCCGTTAGTAATCGTTTTTTAAAAGATCTCTAAGCGGGATAAAAATTTAACATGCCTTAAAATGCAATCATCATGCCTTAGGACTGGGATGGGCATGCAATGGGAAAGCAGGATGCCTTTAATGGACTATAGCGAGCTAGCAAGTTAAAAGGAGCGTAAGTATTCGACTATTGGGTATCAACAAAAATAGAATTTCAATTTAGTACTATTACAGTACTCTATCTATGCTTTATCCCTACCTGATCTATGCTTTATCTATACATTTGGCTAGCTGATGCAATTAAAAATCCAGCGTTAATTCACGAAAATTCCAACGCTATTAAGAAATTTGTTATTATAGCTTGAGGGATTTACTTCCAGACAAATCGCTTTAGCGAACTAATAATCAAATATTTACAACACAAACTACACAATATCATGAAATTTTTGATAGTCAGATAAATTCAATTGTCTTTTTATAAAGTGGACGTTCCGCTTAAACTAAAATTTAACCTGACGCTTTCCGCTTCTTTTGGCTTCCTGTCATGTATTGCTGGGTTTTGATGTTCTCCCACATAATCAGCTTATCTTCGATTTTCGAGAAAGCTCTGATATCTCCATCCTGAGATATTACCAGTCCAAGTGCAGAGGGATGGTTCCAACAATAAGCAATCATAGAACGGTGCCTAGTGCCATAATGCCTTGGGTCATGTGGTTCAAGTGACTTTGGTGTAGCAGTAGCAGTGGAAGAAACATGGATTTTTCTGGGCATCTTCTTTGCACGGAGCACAGCGCCAAAGCCATTACTAACCATACTGCGATTGAATAATACCACGCCATCTACGCAGGTTTGTGAAGCAATAAAGCTGATCGCACCTTTGATCTCATCGCCTGTCCCCTTTTTACCATAAAAAGAACTTGTCTCTTTTAAATAAAGTGCCTTGTTAACCGATCTTTTGCCAGCACTGAGTTGCGTTTCTATTTTACTCTCCGCAACAAAGTTATCAATCGCGGCTTTGGCATGAGAAACCATGGCAAGAGTAAGGCGCTCATAGTGAATTCGGTATTTAACATCAAGGTCAGCGCTATCATCCGCAATAAGTATTGCACCCCCATGCTGATAGTTCTGTATCTTTAGCAAGAGCCTTGAAAAAGTCTGGATCCACAGACCGTCCAAAAAATTCTCCCAGTCGGTATAGTTCTCTTCAGGATGAATCTGCTCAATATATTCTTTTATGGAAATCTTCAGAAAGTCTGCATTCTTCCTCAACATTTTAGATATCGGACCAATGGTAAGCACATCCAGATAACGCTTAACCAGAACATTGTGCTTCAAGGTGGCTAATAGCTCATAATCAAAGAGTACATTTAGCGTACCAATATCACTAATCGAAACCTGAAAAAGGCCAGGCTGTTCAGAACCAGTATCAGACTCATAATTCAAAAAGTTCTGATAATGCATCGCCTGGTCAATCATCCCCCAGATGTAAATACACCCTTTCTCATCGTAATACACCGCGAGAGAAGAGCTGGCGGGATCTGCCGCTTTTGAAAGTTTCGCCAGCGACTTAGTGGTCATCATAACATGGTGATCGAAAGGAACGCAGCTCCATCTCTCTGGAACAATATGCTTTGGAGGAGCAGGATCTGGGTTAGCGGGGTCTATAAAAGTCACAGTTACTCTTATCAGCTCACTTTCCTCCTTGCACATGCTCGAGTAAAACAGGCAATCGAATAGGTCTTCAAGAATTTTAATTTCAGGAAGCGTTGAACTGCTTTTGGCTAGCCTGAGCTTGTTATGCACCAAAACTGCCAAGTCATTAGGGCGTGAGTTTTCCAAGTTTTTATTATTTAGCTATCAAACAGATGATTTTGAAAATCGTTTGCGCTCAAGCTCATAATTGCTAAAACTAATAAGCATAATCTCTGCCAGGAATCCATTTGGACTGTCTGGTATCATTATGCTACAAACAAAGGCGATCTGGATACTGGTTAAAAAGCCAATTAACTGCCTTGTGCAATGCTGCGCATTTGAGGCAAGAATGGCTTCTTAATAGGTAAATCGCTGGAGGATGTGCTTATGGATCTTAAAGAACAATTCGACTAATTCGGCTTTTAATTTTCATTGAGGTGTTATTGAAGGCTACATTGTTTTTTAATTTGCGGATTTTTTTCCTTGTAGGGCGATTTCTCCGTCATGTATCATTTTTGATTTAATAAAACTAAGTGTTTTCGAGATTGTTTATTCTTTAAGTAGTTGGTTTAAAACCTGCTGCAGGGTTATCATTCCATTCATCAACATGAAAAATAACAAAACATTGCTCAGCCCTGAAGAACGAAAGCTTTTCGGCGACTTAATGCCTGAAGAACTTGAAGAGGTCCTCACTTCGGGTTTTAACAGAAGACATTTTTTGAAACTGATGGGCCTTGCAACCTCTGGAATGTTGGCCAGCCACCTTATCGGTGCAGAACAGCTTTTTGCACGGGCGGCAACCATTGAGGAAATTCCTCACCTGATTCCTGAAGCTATCGAAAATGGCATCCATGTTAATTTTAAGGTAAATTCTACGGAAAGGAAGGTACTCGTTGATTCGAGAATGACTTTGCTGGACACGCTCCGCGAAAGGATTGGATTGACTGGTTCTAAAAAAGGCTGTGACCACGGTCAGTGTGGCGCCTGTACAGTAATTGTTAACGGCAACCGCGTACTTTCCTGCCTAACGCTGGCTGCTAGTTGTGAGGGAAAATCAGTGATCACCATTGAGGGGCTTGCCAAAGGCAGTGAACTTAACCCAATGCAGGCAGCCTTTTTAAAACATGACGGTTTTCAATGTGGCTTCTGCACGCCAGGACAGATTTGTTCTGCTGTGGCTTTAATGAAAGAAGCCAAAGAAGGTCAGGCAAGTTTTATAACTGGCGATATTCGAAATCAAAAACAAGGACTGCTTTTAAGTGATGAGGAAATTTCAGAACGGATGTCTGGAAATATCTGTAGATGTGGTGCCTATCCGAACATTGTGGATGCCATTAAAGAAGCGCAGAGCGGAAAAAATGTCGAACAAAACTGGCTTTATGCAGGCTAAAATACTCTATTGATATGAACCCTTTTAAATTTTCTATGGCACAAAATCCCAATCAGGTGATTTCGATGCTATTAAAGAATGAAAATGCTGCCTTGCTCGGCGGTGGAACCAATCTGCTGGATTTGATGAAGGAACATGTTTCCAATCCCAATGAGCTGATTGACATCAGTGGATTGGACCTGGGCGCAATAAACCAGAGTTCCATCGGCATAAGCCTGGGCGCAACTGCAAAAAATACCGATACAGCAAACCATCCGACGGTGAGAAAAGATTTCCCTATGTTAAGCAAAGCTATTTTGGCTGGTGCATCAGCGCAGATCAGGAATATGGCAACCAACGGCGGAAACCTGTTACAAAGAACGCGTTGTAGTTATTTTTACGATATTGCCATGCCCTGCAATAAACGGCAGCCAGGCAGCGGATGCGCTGCAATGGAAGGCTTCAACCGAATGCATGCCATCTTTGGCTGGTCGAATAAATGTGTAGCGGTATACCCTTCTGATATGGCCGTAGCACTTTCAGCTTTGCGGGCATCAGTAAGGGTACTTCAACCCGACGGTAATCTCAGAAACATCGCATTTGATGACTTCCACCTGCTGCCAGGATCGCAACCTGAAAAAGACAATAGCTTAAAACGAGGCGAATTAATTACCTCTATTGAAATTCCAAAAAATGAACTTGCAGCACACTCTTCCTATATAAAAGTAAGGGATCGGAATTCTTATGCATTTGCTTTGGTTTCAGTTGCCACAGGACTTGAAATCAAAGAAGGGCGAATAAATGCTGCACATATTTCGCTTGGTGGGGTTGCGCATAAACCCTGGCGGGCTTTCAAGGCTGAAGCCTATTTGAAAGGTAAAACGCCTAGTCAGGCAAATTTTAGAAAAGCAGCGGAAATGGAGATGGTTTCTGCAAAACCGCTTTCACAAAACAAATTCAAAGTTCAGATGGCTGAAAACTGCATCGTAAAAGGACTTGAATTGGCACTAAAGGGATAATCTTAGTAAAATGGAAGAAAAAAACAAAGCGATTGGCAAGGGTATTGACAGGATTGACGGGATACTGAAAATAACAGGAAAAGCAAGCTATGCAACTGATTATCCTGAGAAAAACATCGCATACGCGGTTCTTTTTAAGAGCACAATTGCCTTTGGTAAAATTACCGAGATAGAAAGTAATGATGCGAAAAAATCAACAGGTGTAATTGCAGTCATTACCCATGAAAATGCTCCTAAGTTAAACGTTAAGGGGGGCTTGAGGGGTGGTGCCCTTTTGCAAAGCCCAGATATTATGTTTTATGGCCAACACATTGGAATGGTTGTCGCCGAAACCTTTGAGCAGGCAACTGCAGCCGCGAATCTTATAAAAGTTAAATACGAGCAAGCAGCTAATCAGAAAACTGATTTTGATTTGGAAGCTAAAACTCCAGTAATGCCTAAAGGAAAAGAGCTGCAGGATTTTGTCAAAGGCGCTGGAAAATCTGCCATAACATCAGGACAGATAACTATAGAGGAAGAATATGAAACGCCAATTGAGCACCATCATCCCATGGAACCTCATTCTACGCTGGCGGTATGGAAGGATGAAAATCTTACACTGTATAATGGTTCGCAAATTATAAACGGCGCACAAACTGCAGCCGCAGCAACGCTAAACCTAAAAGCAGAACAGGTTAGAATTGTTTCGCCTTTTATTGGTGGTGGATTTGGATCAAAAGGTGGCCAATGGGCAAACCTGGTGCTGTGTGCTGTAGCTGCCAAAATGGTTAACCGACCTGTAAAACTTGCCTTAACTAGGCAGCAAATGTTCAATTCAGTTGGTTTGCGCCAGCGCAACATTCAAAAAATTACCTTGGCGGCTTCAAAAGATGGAATGCTAAGCACCCTTGCCCATGAAACCATTTCACATACCGCTATTGATGACGAATATATAGAACCTTGTGGCGACTGTTCTAAAATCATGTATGATGCATCTAATACCTTAATCTCTTACCGTTCGGTTCCGATGCATGTTATTCTCCCGACTTACACGCGTGGTCCGGGCAAGTCGACTGGAAGTTTTGCGTTGGAATCTGCTATGGACGAACTTGCGCATAAACTAAATATCGACCCTATTGAGTTAAGAATTAAAAATGAACCCAAACAAGATCCTTCCAATGGGAAGCCCTGGAGTTCAAGAACAACGGTACAATGTTTAAAGGAAGGCGCAAAGGCTTTCGGCTGGGATAAGCGTAAAAAAGCGCCAGGAAGCAATAAAGTCGGCGATGATTTGGTTGGTTATGGGGTAGCCTGTGGTACTTACCCTGCCCGCCAGCGCGACAGCTCGGCCAGTATTAATCTTCGCCTTCAAAATGGAAAAGTCTTTGCAACGGTTGAAATTGCCGCCTCAGATTTGGGTACTGGAACAAATACAATTTTAGCGCAAACGGCTTCCGATGGACTGGGCATTCCTGTTTCACAGATTACCATGAAGATAGGTGATTCATCACTTCCGCCTGCCGCTGGCTCAGTTGGTTCTGTAGGCGCGTCTAGTTTCGCCAACGCGGTTAATGATGCCTGTACAAAAATTACAGATGAACTTTTGGCGAAATCGGGCAAACAGTTTTTTGTGCGACCTACGGCTAACCAGCTTATGG
This sequence comes from Pedobacter ginsengiterrae, assembly GCF_039537385.1. Taxonomy (NCBI): domain Bacteria; kingdom Pseudomonadati; phylum Bacteroidota; class Sphingobacteriia; order Sphingobacteriales; family Sphingobacteriaceae; genus Pedobacter; species Pedobacter ginsengiterrae. The sequence goes on along the minus strand of NZ_BAABAK010000019.1, from coordinate 219,151 downwards.
TTTCGGAAAACATAGGTTCCTTTCAGACCCGATCAGATTCCAAAGCGCCTGCTGAAGCTGAAAAATATTCATGCCACAGTTTTAATGCTAATTTTGCGGAGGTTAGAATAAGTAGCGTTACTGGTATGGTTAAAGTAACACGTTTTCTTGCCGTTACTGGCGCAGGTAAAATCTTAAATCCTAAAACTGCCCGTTCTCAGATTATTGGTGGAAATGTTTGGGGGATCGGGATGGCACTGAGTGAAGAATCGGTAATTGACCCTCGTTATGGGAGCTTTGCAACCAGATCGTTTGCAGATTACCACGTCCCATCGAACTTTGATATTGGAAAACTCGACGCCATGTTTATCAATGAAGTCGATTTAGTTCCAAATAAAATGGGCATCAAGGGAATTGGTGAGGTTGGCATTGTAGGCGTTGCTGCAGCAATCGCCAATGCTGTATTTAACGCAACTGGAAAAAGAATAAGGTCACTGCCAATTACTCCAGATAAGTTATTACTTTAATTTGCTATTAACAGGCCTTAATTTCCAACAATTTTAAAGCAGATCAGATTTTTATATTTACGTCATAATTTTTTTAAGTTGCATTTCCTCGTATCCAAACCTGAAGCATTTTATTTCTGCCTGACAATTGGGATTTTCCCTGGCGAATGTCTGATCTTTCACCAAATTGCAGGCTTGGATTCACATCCCAATGCTGCTGATCAACTGCTGCAAAAACCTGGAACTATACGCCTGGAAAAGGGCATTGCGCTAGAGGGAAGGCTATGGAGCTGGTTGCTTAGCCAGACGAATGAGACCTCGAAAACGGAAACCTTACCCATGGAAATTTCCCTGCTGGGACCAGAAAAGATCTTGTCTGGCTGGCTGCTTATTAAAGCGTCGCCAATAACTGTGGTTTACGATGCAGAAATAGCCGATGGTCAGGTTGTCATTTCTGCATTAGAAATTTCCTTTAACCTCCAGCAATGTATTTACCCGCTATAATTTATTGCCTGATGATCCCTCCAATTCTGATCGGAACATTCTTATGGATTTCCAGACATTTTGCCATAGCAGGAAGTAAAAAAACCGTACCCAGGCTACTCCCCAAACTATTACAGACGTATGTTGTAAGCATTTAATATGAAATACTGACTGATTTTAAGCCGTAATTTTGTATATTAAATAATATGAATTTAAAGATTATTGATACTCATTGTTTTGAGAAATGTCATAATTCTATTTATCCTATAAACTCGTTTTCTTAAAAACTAACTTGCGCAATAAAGCTAACCAATGATACGTCCCTTGCTTTCTTATATTCTGCTCTACTGTGTGCTCTTGGCTATGCCAATTTTATCTAAAGCCGCTACAGATCCTTTAAGAGGAAGAGATTTATTTACAGAAAAACCTAATCGATTAGTAAGTTGGCTAGGCTACATAAAATCGAATCTCAAAGAGGGAATTAGCAACGTTCCAATGTTTATTATTGAAGACACCGACACCTATGCTAAAATAATCTGTGTGCCCAGCAAACCAATTGATTGGAATTCAAAATTTAAAGGGAAAAGCAGTGCCCAAAAAGCCTCAATTACTAAAACATTGGCACAAGGTATTCATGACAGAAGTATTGGTGCTAACCAATTCAGTATTTTTGCTTTTGTAAAACAAGTTACCAATACAAAAAGCAACGTTAAAAGTTCTAGAAGCAACGATATTACATTCCCGTCAAGGATATTTGTTTACGTATCCTCTGGAAGAAAATGGATAAAAATAACGGAGAAGGTTGTTACTAATATTTCAGACTACGGAAATTTACAATACCAAACTGCCACAGCCACTTTATAGCTCTTAATTTCCGTCCTTCGACTACGCTCAGGAGGACCATTCTTTTTTGTTTTCCCTTAAATTAATGACATTGTGGTTTGATCCAATATCATTAACTTAAGCATAAGTTTTGTCAGTCTGAGCGGAGTCGAAGACCAGTTTGATAGTCGAAAACAAAAAATAATCTGTCCTTCGACTACGCTCAGGATGACCATTCTTTTTTGTTTTCCCTTGAGTTAATGACATTGTGGTTTGGCCAAATGCCATTAACTTAAGCATAAGTGTTGTCAGTCTGAGCGGAGTCGAAGACCAGTTTGATGGTCGAAAACAAAAAATAATCCGTCCTTCGACTACGCTCAGGAGGACCATTCTTTTTTGTTTTCCCTTAAATTAATGACATTGTGGTTTGATCCAATATCATTAACTTAAGCATAAGTTTTGTCAGTCTGAGCGGAGTCGAAGACCAGTTTGATGGTTGAAAAGAAAAAATAATCTGTCCTTCGACTACGCTCAGGATGACCATTCTTTTTTGTTTTCCCTTGAGTTAATGACATTGTGGTTTGGCCCAATGTCTTTAACTTAAGCACAAGTGTTGTCAGTCTGAGCGGAGTCGAAGACCAGTTTGATAGTCGAAAACAAAAAATAATCTGTCCTTCGACTACACTCAGGAGAATCATTCTTTTTTGTTTTCCGTTAAATTAATGACATTGTGGTTTGGTCCAATATCATTAACTTAAGCATAAGTGTTGTCAGTCTGAGTGTAGTCGAAGACCAGTTTATGGTCGAAAACAAAAAATAATCTGTCCTTCGACTACGCTCAGGATGACCATTCTTTTTTGTTTTCCCTTAAATTAATGACATTGTGGTTTGATCCAATATCATTAACTTAAGCATAAGTGTTGTCAGTCTGAGTGTAGTCGAAGACCAGTTTGATGGTCGAAAACAAAAAATAATCCGTCCTTCGACTACGCTCAGGATGACCATTCTTTTTTGTTTTCCCTTAAATTAATGACATTGTGGTTTGGCCAAATGCCATTAACTTAAGCATAAGTGTTGTCAGTTTGAGCGTAGTCAAAGACCAGTTTGATGGTCGAAAACAAAAAATAATCCGTCCTTCGACTACGCTCAGGAGGACCATTCTTTTTTGTTTTCCCTTAAATTAATGACATTGTGGTTTGGCCCAATATCATTAACTTAAGCATAAGTGTTGTCAGTTTGAGCGTAGTCGAAGACCAGTTTGATAGTCGAAAACAAAAAATAATCCGTCCTTCGACTACGCTCAGGATGACCATTCTCTTTTGTTTTCCCTTAAGTTAATTTTGTTTTCCCTTAAATAATGACATTGTGGTTTGGTCCCCATTACCGTGGAAATAATTGATTAACTAAAAGCTGCATAATGGCAAAAAAGCAAGGGTCTGCCATCCAGCAAACCACTTGCTAATAACCAAATCAGCGGCGGCTTCGAGGCGCCACTTACTAACTAGTTAACTTAAAAGAATTTATAACGATGTTATTTACTCAAATCCAGAATATACTGTCCCTTAGCTGGAATGGAGATAGACTGTTTAAGTGCAATTTCTTTCGAAGAGATCACATCCTTTCCAGATGAATACCCAGTAATGACATCACTGAATCTATCCAGTTTTAGTTCCTTATCGGTTAACGAACTATTTATTACAACTAATACCGTTTTATCATCCTTAATCCGAGCGAAAACATATACCCCATCCTTTGGGGCATAGTGAATCATTTTTCCTGAGTTAATGGCTGTACTGGTTTTCCGCCATTGAAGAAGTTTTCGCAAATAATCCCATGCTTCATTTTGTTTATCACTTCTGCCTGCAGGGGTAAATTCATCTTTTTTATCATCTGGCCATCCCCCAGGAAAATCAACACGTAAACGCCCGTCACCGTCTTCTTTTGTTCCAACCATTAACACTTCAGTACCGTAATAAATTTGAGGGATTCCACGCATAGTTAGCAGAAAAGCAAGACCCTGCTTGTACCTTTTAAGATCTTTATCTTCCTTCCTGCTAAAACGCCCAAGGTCGTGATTATCTAAAAAAGTGAGCACATTATAAGGATCTGCATATACGAAATCCTGAGCAATATCTTCAAATAGATCGCCTAAGTAACCATTATCCGTTTCCCCGTCAAATGCCTTTTGCATGGCAAATGTGAGGGAAAAATCCATTGGTGTTTTTAAAAAGGGATTTTTTTTATTCAATACAGAATTAGCCTGCCACCAGGCTGGGGAAGTCTTTTTATTATACCAGGTTTCGCCCACAATATTAAAATCAGGATACTCATCATACACTTCTTTATTCCACCTAGCCAGAAAATCAAAATCCATATAAGAGTAGGTATCCTGTCTGATTCCATCAATACGAGCATATTCTATCCACCATATGCTGTTTTGAATGAGATAAGTTGCCAGATGTGGATTCTTTTGATTCAGATCTGGCATCCCACGAGTAAACCACCCATTCAAAAAAGTATTGCGCTCGGTTTGCGAGGCATGCACATCCATAACCGAAACCGTTGCATGGTTAGTCTGTAAAAAAACACCATCATTATTAATCCAGTTTTTGGCTGGCAAATCCTTCATCCACCAATGTGAACTCCCACAATGGTTCAATACCATATCCATCACCATTTTCATACCCTTGTCATGAGTCGCTTTGGTAAGGGCTTTGAACTCTTCATTACTTCCGAAACGCGGATCAGATTGATAAAAATCAGTAATGGCATAGCCGTGATAAGATCCACCACGCATTTTATTTTCCTGAATCGGATTTAGCCATACGGTAGTAATACCAAGATCTTTCATGTAATCAAGCTTCTGCTTTACCCCTTCATAATCTCCTCCATGACGGGCATTAGGGCTTTTTCTGTTCACCAGGACGCTATCCCAGTTATCATTCTGTACGTTTCCATTCACAAATCGATCTGGAGTTATCAAATACAAAACATCCGAAGCATTAAATCCAAGCGCACCACTATTATCTGTGCGGCTTTTGAGCGGGTAATTATAAGTAAATTTTTCAGTGCCATCGGTAAAAGTGATCGGCACTATCCCCGCTTTTGCATTCTTAGAAACATTCACATAAAGAAAAACATAATTCGGGTTCTCAACTTTTACTGCTTGATTTAAAGTAACCCCTTTATAATTCAGACTGACCTTAGCATTACCAATTCCAGGGCCATATACCAAAATCTGAAATTCTGCTTTTTTCATGCCTGTCCACCAGTTTTCTGGTTCAATTCTGGAAATTGAAATCTTGGCAAATGCCTGGTTGGCGGTTAGAAAGATTGCCAAGAGCAATATTTGTATTATCTTTTTGTACATAACCCTTTTAATTATTGGTCGATTTATAATTTTATTTTTGAAGAACGATATATTGGTAAGGTTCAAGTTTTACCACCTGGGCCAAATTAGCTTTCGAGCCATTGAAAGCATCTTTCCACTTGCCCGCTAATGAGACTGGAAGACTGTAATCAATTGGCTTATTTCTCAAATTAGAAAGAACCAACACCTGTTCTCCGTCGAGGGTTTTGCTGAATACGCATACATCGTCACTACTGTAGGAAATCATGGTACCCCTTCTCACCGTTTTACTTTTATTCCAGAAGGCAACTATTTTTTTATAATCAGAAAGCACATCGCCGTTAGCTTCTTGTAAAGACCAGTCAACTGATTTCCCTGTGAAAGGGAAAGTAAGGCGAAATGGGGTTCCGATTTCCTGTCCATTGTAAATCATCGGAATTCCTTTCATATAGGCTGTAACCACAAAAGCTGCCATAGAACCTTTTTTGCCGCCAAAAAGGTCAAGTGGAGTACCATCTGATCCGTTTACATCGTGATTGGTTAGGTAACGAACCACGGCCTGGCCTTCCTTTGCATCTTTATAATCACGTTCATTTAATGCATCAATTGATTTCACTGATTTGTTCTTATTGAATATGCCTTTCATATTCCCGAAATAATTAAAGCCAAAAAAGTAATCAAAACCAGCACTAAGATATTTCGGACTGCTGCCTTCGGCCAACATTAAGAGTTTGTGAGTTTTAATGGTTTTCAAACTATCGTTTACCTGTTTCCAGAAATCTAATGGAGGACCATCTGCGTAATCACAGCGGAAGCCATCGATATTAGCTTTATATACCCATGATTTCATGGAATGAATTAGTGATAACCTAAGTTCCTGATTGCGAAAATCTAATTGGGCCACATCTTTCCATGTTTCCGGATATTTAATTTGCCCGACACTATCGCGCAGGTAATAACCTGGCTTTTCTATCCATGGATGATCCCATGAAGTATGATTGGCCACAATATCGAGCATTACTGCGATATTTCTTCTATGAGCCTCATCCACCAGCTTTCTTAAGTCGTCAAGCGTACCAAATTCTTTCCCAACCTCGTCGTAGTTCATGGTTGCATAGGGAGAATTTGCACCTTTAAGTTTGCCAACTGGATAGATGGGCATCAGATAGATCACATTAATGCCGAGATCTTTTATCGCATCCATTCTAGCCGTAACGCCAGCAAAATCACCTGTCTTACTAAAAGCCCTGGTATTTACCTGATAAAGCATTACATCTCGGCGATCTGGAACGCCTTTAAATGGCTTTCCATACTGAGCTGGATAGGCTTTATCCTGGGCGTGGGTAGAGAACGGTACTATCAGCGCATAAAATGCTGCAAGGAAAAATATCGAAACTTTATTTATCATAAGTAGATTTTTTAAATATTGAAGATCATCCAGAGCTTGACAAATGCCAACCTCTGGATGTAAAAACTCAGATTAATAACCTGGGTTTTGCTTTAAATTCGGATTTGCATTCATTGCCGCAGTCGGGATCGGGAATAATTGCCAATGTGCATCCACCGCTGGAACCAGTCCATGTCCGAGGGTGAAAGTACCAAAGCGGATCATGTCTTGCCTGCGATGCCCCTCCCAGTTAAGTTCAAAACCACGCTCATCATATATATTTTCGAGTGTAGGATTTGCACTTAACGCTCCAACTCCTGCCCTTGTTCTTACCTGATCAATAAATGGTTTTGCAGAAGCAGCATTACCAAGACGAACATGGCATTCGGCAATCATGAGCAATACATCTGCATAGCGGTAAATTGGAAAATCATTGGATGATCCGCTACCATCATTTGGAGCAACAGGATAAAACTTAACACCACGTACGCCTTCGGTAATTCCCGCACCTGGATTTATAAGTGAGGTTACTTTCGGCGTATAGGTTACTCCACCAGGCTGAGGTCCGATTAAAAATTGCTTTATTCTAACGTCATTTGCGGCGTATTTGTTATAGGTCTCTTCTGGCACAATTGTTCCATTCCAACCAGAATAGCCAAACATTGCAACGCCGTTGGGACCATTTACGCTCCGTAGTGCCAGCACATTGTTGCCAATTACATTGCGTTTAAGCCAAATGGCTAAAATTGTTTCATCATCCGGGCAAGTATCTCCAAAGAGTTCAAAATAACGGTTACCCAGCGGACTTGAAGCATTTGCCGTTCCTGGATGCAAGGTATAACCTGCGGAAGCAACTTTAGTACAAGCCGCCAGACATTCTGCCCATTTAGCTGTTCCAGTGTAAACCCCTGCATTGAGGTACATTTTGGCTAAGAAAGTGTAAGCCGCCCATTTATTAAATCTTCCATAAAAGATGCCACCCTTGGTTTCTGGTAATAGATCGGCATTAGCCGTAATCTCACCAACAATCCAGTTGAAAATTTGGGTTCTGGTTTGCGTTTTTAGCTGAGCAGTAGTTACATTGTTGTCCGTATAAAAAGGTACATCACCGAAATCATCAATTAACAGGTAATAAAACCAGGCACGTAATATCTTAACCTCGGCTAGTTTAGCGGCAGGTGCATTGGCTTTTTCCAGTTGCTCTACTGCCAGGTTCGCCAGATAAATAGAATTGTAGCAGGCATTCCAAGTGGTATTGATTTGACCTAATGCAGGCGTCCAGGCACGGGTGTAAAGCCACGCATTCTCAGGCCCCCAGTCACCGCTTACACGATGCGGCACCACCTGTTCATCTGTACACATATTGTTGGTATCATAGTAACCGTTATCTCCGCCCCCAAACTGAGGCATACGAGCATACACGCTCGCTAAAGCAATATCGGCACCTTTAGGATCTGCAAAGAACTGATCTGCGGTGTATTTATCGTAAACGTTTTCATCAACTTTGGTGCAGCTCTGAAACATCATACCTGTACCTATTATCGCTGTGATTATTAATTTTTTCATGATTTTCTATTTTAAGATAATATTCAGACCTAAAGCAATATTTCTTACCCTTGGATAAATTCCGTTGTCTCCTCCGGTTTCTTCGGGGTCGATTCCAGAATACTTGGTAATTAGTGCCAGGTTTTGACCAGTAAGCGAAAAGCGTACAGAACTGATGTGTTTTGATTTTGTTGTTGGAATCCTATATCCCAGGTTCACATTCTCCAAACGGATGAATTTTCCGTCTTCGAGCCAGTAGTCTGATGCCAAAGGATAAGCTGAGGTGAAAAGATTATCGTCTATTGCGCTTTTCAATAAATTAGATCTTCCAAGATTTTCCAGAAAACTTAAATTTGAACGCAGGGCATTGAATAGCTTGTTCCCCCCAGAACCGCGAATTAATATAGAAGCGTCAAAGTTTTTGTAGCTAAAGCTCGGCGTAAAGGCGAAGGTATATTTTGGCTGTGTTTGGCCTTCGAAGATTCTGTCGGGGCTGGTTGCAGCTGCATCAATACGACCATTTTTATCCTGATCAACAATAATCTGTGTGCCATTAGCGCTTGCACCACCATGCTGCAGAATGTAAATTGAACCGATGGCTTGACCAACCACTAAGTATGCATTTTGTCCGCCATAAGGAACATTGTTGGTAATTAATGGAACTCCGTTTAGTGAGCCGCTTAAGTTGAGTACCTTTGAATCCATTAAAGTTACATTTCCACCAAGCGTTAGTCTTGTGGAGTTATTGCTAATCAGATCATAGTTCAAAGCCATTTCTATACCCCTGCCTTGTATGCTACCCACATTAGCCTGAATTGACCCAGTTGGAAAAGGCGGCTGAGGAACCGTATAGCCATACAACAATTTATCGGTTACATTTTTATAAATATCGAAACTTCCATTTAAGCGGCCTTTCAACAACGCAAAGTCAAGCCCGATATTGGTCGATTTCTTTTGCTCCCACTCCAGGTCCACATTTGCATTTTGAGTAACCCTAAAATTGGTTTGCACATTTCCGGCAAAATATACCGTTCCCGATCCTTGTACGATTTGCAATGATTGTAACACACTTAAAGGCTGTTGATTCCCAGTAATACCAAAACCGCCTCTCAGTTTCAATACAGTAAAGATATTAAGGTTCTTCATAAAAGGCTCTTGGTCAATCTTCCAGGCCAGTGAAGCTGAAGGAAAATTCCCCCATTTATGATTAGCACCAAAAACGGTTGCACCATCTCTTCTAAAATTGGCTGTCAATAGGTATCTATCTTTGAAAGAATAGTTTACACGGCCTAACACGGATACAGTTCTGCGTTGATTGCGATAAGATGAATAATCGCCAGCCTGCACTTTAGAAAAATCACCCAAGCCAAGGTTATTATAAGTTGCCAAGTCATTAACAAAACCTCTAGCCGCGCTTCCGCTTCCAGAATCCATTTGCGCCTGCCATTCATAAACAGCGGCAGCGTCGACATGATGATCGCCGAAATCCTTACTATAATTCAACTGGAAATCCATCAATTTGTAATCCGAGTTGTTATTATTGACACTTGCATAACCTTTCTGATCGATTGCAGCGGCAACTGTAGAAACCGCTGGGGTATAATTACCAGAAGTTCCATTGGTTTTCTGCCAACTACCAAATACCTCAGCAGAAAGCCCGCTGATGATCTTGTAATTAATGCGCATCGACCCCAGCAGACGGTTAGTTTCAGATTCACCGATAATGTTGTTTGCAGCTGCCAATACGTTCAAAGGCTGGAAAAGGTTCGGGTCTGTAAAGTAACTTCCGTCTGGACGATACACTGGATCGGTAGGTCTTGAGATGTAAGCATTGGAAATTAAGTTGGACGTAAATGCAGCACGTCCAATGGAGCCCGGGCTTCCGTTGTTTTGTGAATTTGTTCCATTTAACGTCATTGTAATGGAGAGCTTATTATCCAGAGCTTTTTGGGTAGCCTCAATGCGACCAATAAACCGTTGATTATCTGAGTGAATCACAATGCCATTTTGAAGCACCATACCTAGTGAGGCTCGGTAAGAGAAATTATCACTGCTTCCTCCTAAGGTTAGCGTGTGATTCTGGGTGGTACCATTACGGGTGATCAGCCCAAACCAGTCGGTATCGGCTCCGAAATTAGAAGTAGCTGGGATGCCCCGAGCCGCAGCCTGCTGTGACCATTCGGCTGCTGTAAGCATTTCGAGTTGTCTGGTAACCACATCTATTGAAGAATTCGCGTTGTATTCAATCGAGGTACCACCCCTGCTCTTCTTCATCGTCACAATTAGTACCCCCGATGCCCCTCTGGAACCGTATATTGCGGTAGCAGAAGCATCTTTAAGCACTTCGATACTTTGAATTTCCGTTGGAGGAATCTGGTTTAAAAAACTTACATCTCCTTGAACCCCATCGATAACGACAAGTGGATTGTTATTGCCCTGAATCGAGGTAATGCCCCTTATCTTTATATTAGGTGCACTTCCTGGCTCACTACCCGTTTGGGTGATGACTACTCCAGCTGCTTTTCCTGCAATCTGTTGCAACGGGCTTGTTATGGCTCCCTGATTGAAATCTTTACTCCCTATACTGGCCACCGCGCCGGTTACATCAGACTTCTTAGTTGTGCCATAGCCGACAACCACCACATCAGAAAGTGATTTTGCATCCTGCTTGAGTTGGATGATTGCCTCTTTTCCCGAAATTAAAGTGCGTTCCGCAGGATCGTAGCCCACATAGTTTACAATTACGGTCAAGGCAGACTGGCTGCTGCTTAACTGGAACTCTCCTTTAGAATTGGTAGTGGTCCGTTGAGTGGTTCCTTTAACCTGCAGTGTGGCACCAGCCAAAGCGTCATTATTTTCATCCACAACCCTTCCATTGAAAGCCGATTGTTGAGAAAATCCGATGGTGGAGATGAATAGACAAAGTAGGGTTAGCCCATACTTAAAAAAGTAAAAGAAGTAGTTTTTTCTCATAATGATTTTGTTTACTATTTGGTTATTGCGCTGCTGAAATGGCTTCCAGCGAATGCAAATCAAAGTAAAGAGAGTTTTAAAGCATCCACAATAGCAGGAAATCCAAATATTAAAAATAATGAACTCAATAAATCATTAAAACACTTGTAATCAACATATTAAATCAAAATCCTTACCAGTAATATATAGATAAGTACGGGATAATACTATCGTATATGGGCGATATATATTAAAAAAAGAGATACAAATCCAGCAATGAAGCCGTTCTGCTACAAATTCATTCAAGAGAAGAATAAATTAACTTTAGTGAGAATCAAGGTCTGAACAAGGAGAACAATTGAACACACATTTTAGAATTAAAACTACGAATGGAAATCTACTGGCAGATCGTTTTTCACCGTTCTTATGCTCATGATTTTTTCCTTGAAGATATCATTGGCAACTAAAGAGCGGTTCTTGACTTTCGTTTTGTAGGTGTATATGGTATTAACCGAATAATTTAAAATTTTTGCGATGGTTTCGTTTTCATCAATTCCGAGTCGAATCAGTGCAAAAATCCTGAGTTCATTATTCATTAGTTGACCAAGTGAAGGAAGGGTTTTATCTTTTTCCGCAAACAAGGCGTTAAAGTCTAAAATAAAATCGGGGAATAAATTTAAAAATACTTCATCAAATCTCTGAAAGAAGCTTTCTCTTTCAATATTCGTATCCATTCGCTTTACCACAATCTGTAACTGATCATATTGTTTTAAATGGGTAATTTTTTCCAGGCTTCTTTTCAGCTTTTCCAGCTTATCAATATAATCAGAATGGATGTTAAAGAACTGACCGATGTATTCCTCTTTGATCAGGTTGACCTCATCAAGTTTTCTATTCGTCCGTGTTAAAGATCGGTTAGCAACATCAAGTGAAGCATTTATTATAAGCAGTTCGGCGTTTGCATGGTTTAAGTCATGGTTTTTTTCCATTATCAACTTATCGGCAATACGGATTTTCTTTAATTGCCTAAAAGTTTTTGAAGCAAAATATATCGTCAGAATAATCAATAATGTAATAATCGATGCATAAATTAGAAGAGACTGTTTCTGCTTTTCGATGTCGTTTATTTTATCTTTTTCAATTATGGGCAGAATATTGCTGATTTCGACTTTTCGCTGCTTTGCACCGTAGAAGTTATTATCTTCAATAGCGCTATGAATATAATTAAAAGCCTCTTTTGTTTCGCCTTTTTGGTAGATGTATTCAGCAAGCTTAACCATTGCCAAAGATTCTTTTATAGAATGTGTATTATCGAGAATAGAAGACTTTAAAAGATAACGTAAACCAAGTTCTGGCTTATTTACACTGAAATAAAGATAGCTCAGGCAGCTATAATTAATGGCGCTATCGCGATAGGATAATTTAAGCTTGAGTAATGATTCGTATGAACGGATAGCCTGACTAAATTGCTTGGCTCTGAGTTGCTTTAATCCTATTCCCGACAGATATTCATAAGATCCTTTACCATATTTACTCATGATTGTATCACAATACTTCAAGCCTTCAGCCCGGTATAGTTCGCTAAAATCATGAATTTTATTATAGTCTGTCAAATCGAAATTTGCACGGGCCATCAAAAAATAATATTCAAACTGTTGAGCTTTGTTTAATACTTCAGGATTAACACGCTTTAAGGTATCTATACCTTCCTTGAACATACCCGAAGAAACCAATACGAAACCTAAGTTGACTTTAGAGTAGTTTATTTTTTCATTATCATTTAGAAGCTTTGCGTAGCTGGCAACTTTTTGACTGTACACATAAGCTGAATCGTGGATAAAGGATTTATATGCGTTAAATAAATTTAGGTAGGCCTGGTATCTTAAATTCGGGGATTGGTCATTTGACCTCAGTTTTCCCTCAAGTTTACGAATGCTTGACCATTTACTTGCATCCAACTCTTTTTTATTCTGCAGAACATCTTTTAACACACCTTTTAAACTGTCAATATTCTCCTGAGACTTTGCATCGTGGCCAGTTAGACACAGCCAGAGGGACAACATAAAGAAGATCAATATTTTTCCAGTTTGTAGGTTGTTATTTTTCAAGAGGAGCATCGATTTAAACTGTTTTACCCGGGAAGCTTTTGAAAATAGCTTTTAACAGCTACTATTTATATTTGGCTAATCAAATATAGCAAAAGCTAAGGAAAAATTATTTTATAGTGTTTATGTTACAATAACAGCGATTATTGTGCTGTCAAATTATTCAGAGCACTAAGCAAATCCTAGAAAACAGCTGAATAAAAATCACTCAAAGAGGCTATTATCAAACAATTATTGAATCCAAGTGTATTCTATAAATGAGCGTAAAATTCATGGTACCCTTGTTGCTTTTTAGTATTGGCTGCCACAACTCCAATCCCAATCAAGGTTCTGGCGGGAATAGGGTTGAAAAACAGACAACATTGTCAAGTTCAGGAATCATGGATTCCACCAAATCACTTATAAATCAATCCATTGCCTTGAAAAAAGAACTAAAGGAAGGAAAAATTAGTCGTGCAGCATTTGAAAAAACTAATTCAGACCTGATGACATCCTATCATACTTTGTTCAATAGTTTATCCCCAGCCGATACACTGATCATAACTCAATATAAAAAAGAAAAAGAAGTTTTGAAGGATAGTCTTAAAAATACCAATGCTCCAAGATGGAAATAGATAAAGATAAAAGTGGCAATTTGCCGCAGGCAACAGGCAAACTTGCCAATTGGTTCATTGGACTGTATAACGTTTTTGGTTTTATTGGAAGATTTTTCAAAGAAGCTTTTCTTCCTCCTTACGAATTTAAGGAACTTATGCGGCAATGTTACGAGATTGGCTACCGTTCTGCCTTGCTGATTTCTACAACTGGTTTTATAACTGGTTTGGTTTTCACCAAGCAATCCAGACCGTCTTTGTCAGAATTTGGCGCCACATCCTGGTTGCCGTCGTTGGTGGGCATTGCATTACTTCGCACACTTGCTCCGCTTTTGACAGGGCTAATTGCGGCTGGTAAGGTAGGTTCTAGTATTGGTGCAGAGCTGGGGTCGATGAAAGTGAGCGAGCAAATCGATGCCATGGAGGTTAGTGCAACAAATCCGTTTAAATTTCTGGTTGCTACCAGGGTTTTGGCGGCTACCATAACCATGCCTATTCTAACATTTTATACCGCAATGGTTGGCATGCTTGGCGCACTGCTGAATGTGTCTGTTAATGAAGGGACAAGTGCAACAACATTTTTTCAGAGCGCACTGGAAAGTATAACTTTTTTAGACATTATCGCATCTACGATAAAGGCGATCTTATTTGGCTTTACTATCGCAATCGTTGGATGCTACCAGGGATACCATTCTTCAAAAGGTACTGAAGGGGTTGGTAAGGCTGCAAATTCAGCCGTCGTTACAGCCATGTTCCTGATTTTTATAGAGGAGGTTGTGTGCGTACAAATTTTTAGTCTTTTTAATTCATAACCACACTATGATCTCAAAGAGTATAACAAATCCGCAAAGCGATAAGGTTATTGAAATTAAAGGTTTAAACAAGGCTTTTGGTACTTATCAGGTTTTAGAAAATGCTTCCCTGGATTTATATAAAGGTGAAAATCTTGTGGTTTTGGGAAAAAGCGGTACTGGAAAATCAGTGCTAATTAAAATCATTGTAGGCCTGCTTTCTCCAGATAGCGGGAGCGTTATCGCATTAGGAAAAAAAATCGACGAAATTTCTTATCCAGAGCTTTTAAAGCTTCGGTTAAGAATTGGATTTTCCTTTCAAAATAGTGCGTTATACGATAGTATGACCGTTCGGGAAAACCTGGAATTTCCTTTGGTTCGCAATGAGCGAAATAAAAGTAAAACCGAAGTGAATGCACTGGTTGAGGAGATGCTGGACGCCGTTGGACTGTCGCAAACCATAAACCAGATGCCCTCGGAACTTTCTGGCGGACAGCGAAAAAGAATTGGCATTGCCAGGACTTTGATTTTAAAACCTGAAATTATGCTCTATGATGAACCTACTGCTGGCTTAGATCCTATAACTTCAAAAGAGATCAATAAACTTATCAACGATGTTCAGGAACGTTATCACACCAGCGCAATCGTGATCACACACGACCTTACCTGCGCGAAAGAAGTCGGAAACAGGGTGGCAATGCTGGTCGACAGGCATTTTGACAGACAGGGAAGTTTTGATGACATTTTTACTAAGGGCGATAAACAGGCCCAACCTTTCTTTGATTACAATTTTATACAATAAGCATGAACGATAACAGAAAAAAAATTACGGTCGGCATTTTCCTGGCCATTGGGATACTGATATTTGTAGTAGCCATATTCACCTTGGGGAGTCAAAAGAAAACCTTCGTAAAAAGCTTTAACCTAAGCGTGGTATTTAATGATATTCAGGGCTTGAAGAAGGGAAATAACGTTTGGTTTTCTGGTGTAAAAATAGGAACCATAAAAAAGATTGATTTCTATGGTAGCTCACAGGTTAAAGTCCTGCTTAGTATTGAGGAAGATGTTCATAAATATATCCATAAAGATGCTGGGGCCAGCATTGGGGCTGATGGACTGATCGGAAACAAGATTGTGGTATTAACTGGTGGAACACCAAAATTCCCTTTTGTTGAAGACGGAGATATGCTTAAAGTAAATACCTCGCTTTCAACCGACGATATTATGAAGACTTTGCAGGTGAACAACAAGAACCTGGTTGATGTGACCTCTGATTTCAAAATACTTTCCCGTAATTTAATTGATGGAAAAGGTGCTGCGGGAGCACTGCTGAGTGATGAGCAACTGGCGCAGAATTTTAAGTCAATGGTATCGAATTTAAATCGAACTTCGCTTGTTACCTCAAAGGTAGCTATGGACTTAAGTGCCTTCAGCAAAACGATGAACACCAAAAACGGATTGATGGATAAGCTGCTGACAGACACTGCAGTGTTTTCCAGATTAGAGGGATCTGTTGGAAGCTTACAAAAAACTACCCAATCAGCAAGCGTAATGGCCGCAAATCTGGAAGCCGCATCAGGAAAACTTAAGACATCAGACAATGCTGCAGGACTGCTGCTCAACGATGCGGCGACAGCCCAACAGGTAAAAACCATCATGTTAAACCTGGAAAAAAGCAGCAAAAAACTTGATGAGGATCTGGAAGCCCTACAAAGTAACTTTTTACTGCGTGGTTTTTTCAAAAAAAGAGCTAAAGATTCCTTAAAAACAAAAAACAATTAAATTATTTAAACCCAAATGCAGGGTTCAAACGTTACGCTTTAAAATAAATAAGACGGGCTAGTTGAAGACTTATATTATTCGACGGAATGTTTAACTGGGAAACTAATTATTAAAAAATGAGGAACAACTGAGATCGTTCGATCAGAATATAAAAATAGCTGACAGATGCCGGTGACGCCATTGTAGCCATCAATATAATTTATGGAATTGTCTGCTTTGTTTTTATTGATTTCCTGAAGTGGGGGAAATATTTGGCTTCGAATATAATCAATGTAATAGACTATATTCTGGAGTTATCAGCTTTAATACGCTTGCGATAACGCAGGAATAAAACAACTAAAATCACCAGATATGGCATACAAAATAGAATTCCTGGCCAAGGTTGATCCCACATTGCTAGCAGTGTAAAAAACACAAAAACGATTGGAAGAAAAAAGAAGCTCAAAGCACTCCACATTTGGTTAGATCGGACCCGATCATTAAGATTCAGAAAAACAGGAAAAGTTCCCAAGCCCAGGCAAAAGTTGACACCAATAGCTATTCCATAGGGAAGGTTTCGGAAGTCTGAATCAGCATTACCTATCAGATTGAGTGACAACAATATAAATACGCCAATTAAACTAATGATAGACGCAGATAAAAAGCACATAATAATCAAGGCCAGATATTTCATATTTAAAGCAAAAGTTTACTAATACGAACGAACAAATAACAGCAATGTTTGGATTATTTTAATGTAATGACCTGGAATGATTTATCGTTCCATTTTATATTATTTGCAAAATGTAGTTGGGTAATTTATTTCATATCTGCTTTCAGTTAAATTACATAGATATGCAAGAGCTTGTTGAAGGTTTGGCTAAATGGACCGAGAGTAAGAATGCATCTTTCTGTCAGCATAGCTAGCAATGTAAGTGAATAGCCGAATTACCTGGCAACAGTTGCAATCATCTTCAGCGGGGATCAGTACATCTGGTATCCAGATAAGAACTGCTAAAAAAACATTTGTATTTGTTATTGGGTTTATAAATAATGAGACCTATTAGTAAACTTGAATATAAGAAAAGGAATATTGTAATTATTGGTGCTTACAGTAGAGTACTAAAAAGACTTTAAGGTATATGAAAAAAATTGTTTTTTTTGGCAATAGCCTTATCGCCGGATATGGATTAATTAACCCATCGACTGAATCTATACCAGCCTTGATTGCTGGAAAACTTAGATCTGCTGGTATGGAATATGAGGTAATCAATGCAGGAATTAGCGGAGACACCACAGCTACTGCCCTGGATAGACTCGACAGGCATTTAAATGGAAATATCGACATTTTTGTCGTCGAACTTGGTGCAAATGACTTTTTACGAGGTGTAAGCCCACAGGAAGTTTCACATAACCTGCAAGGCATCATATCCAAAGTGATAACCTTTTGCCCGCAGGCATCCATTATGCTACTGGGGATGGCACTACCAGAGTGGGCACATGGCATCCATGGCACACAAAGCCTGGCTTACCAAAACATTTATAAAGACCTTGCGGCAGAAAACAATATTTCCCTTGTGCCATCCTTTTTAAAAGGAGTAGCTGGCAAACCTGGGCTAAACATGCCTGACGGTGTACATCCGCTTGCGGCAGGATACCAAATTGCAGCAGAAAACATTTGGCCAGAACTGTCTAAACTCATCAACAGATTGCTCTAAACCAACTTCCATGAAAAAAATTACAAAAAAAGCCAGGATTCAGGAAGGCGAAAAATTTGAAAGTGCAAAAAAGCTTGAGTTGGAAGGGGCCTTTGCTGATGCTGTAAAAATTTATCAAACTATAATAAAGCGAAATCCAATCCATATCGATGCGGTTTCCAGACTGCTTATTCTTTACAGGAAAACAAAAGCCATGGACGCAGAAATTGAACTTTTGAAAAATGCAATTTCCTCACATGAAAACCACATTGAGGAGGCACAGCAAGAATGGATCGATAACCATCAGGAAATAGCTGAAGATTCCCGTCCCCTGGCCCAGATTCTTGGATTGCTCAATGCCAAGCACCTGCCATATTATGAACATGAAGTACTTCAAAAATGGACACGGCGTTTAGCCCTATTAAAACAAAGGCTAGATAAAAGCAGCAAGCAAAAAAATGTTGTCCGAAAAAATAAAGATCGCAGTCCTGAAAGAAGCGAGATAAAAAAATAAATGGATTGTAGAATTAGTCAAAAAGTGTCAGGTCAGGGCCTGAAGGATTGTTGTTATTTTCATCTTTATTCCGTGCATTATTTATTTTTGGATCAACCTGCCAGCCCTTTAGCAATGAATTATCAATTGGATGGAGGACTTTTAACCGCTGCTCAACTGGGAGTTCACGGTCCAGCCAAACTGCACTTTCCGCCTGCGAAAGAATACATGGCATGCGGTCGTGGATTTTTCCCACATAGTTATTAGCCTTCTGCATAATCATTGTACATGAAGGGATCACAATACCTGTACTTGGATCTTTCCAGCTGTCCCAATAACCTGCCAAAAGTAATATATTGCCATCTTTCCTTTCGAAGAAATAAGGCTGCCTGGTCGTTCCGTTACGGTCCCATTCATAAAAACCCTCTACTACAAATACACAGTGCCTTCTTCCAATCAGCGGACGGTAGGTAGGCAGGCTGTGCATGGTTTCGATTCTGCAGTAGGTTGTAGAAAATTTAGGTACTTCTTTCGCTCCAGATGGAATCAGTCCCCATTTAACATAATGCAATCTTCCTGGCCTGGCATCCAAAATTACAGGCATATCCGTTCCTGGAGGACGGTTTGTATCCTTTTCCCTTGCATCTCCTCCCAGCAATATGCCTGCCTTTGCAGCCATTGCCAAACTCTCTCCAATTAGTGTTCTTCCGCACATATCTTTATTTTACCTTTAATTAAATAACCTTGATGATATCGGCCCACCTGGTGGTGTAGCCTTTTGACAAATACTCATGTTTCAGCCGCCACTTTTTATCATATCCTTCTGTGGCCATCCTCAATGTACCCCTACCATAGGCGAGGTTCAGCTTGTCGAGTACCTGAGATACCACATCTTTTTTTCCGTTATCATGGGAAGCAAATACATTTAACTGTAGCTCGCTTTCTGGTACCAAACCACTGGCAATCACCCCAGCCTTTCTATATTTTACCCCATATTTGAAAAGCATTGCAGACACGCGTACTGCTATGCTGACCAGGTCTGATGTACTGTTGCTTGCGATCAGCAGCTTATGAGTATGGCTGGGAAAATGCTGTGGATGGTCTTCCCTGTTCTTATTGGTATAAAGGAAAACCTGTAAGTATAAACACCGCAAATTTTCTGCTCTAAGCTTTTCAGCCAGCCTGCTTGCATATAGCGTCAGGGCTTCGGCCAGGATATCAGGATGCTCGATGTAATTCCGAAAAGACCTGCTCACCGTAATTCCCTTTTTAGTTTCCCTAACCGCATCAAGCGGAATAACTGGTCTTCCCCAGAGTTCATTCCACATTCGCTGGCCTATAATGGTCATATTCTGCTTGAACCACATTTCTGGCATCTCCCTCAACTGTCCAGCGGTAGAGATGTTAAGCTGCTCAAACTTTTTATAGTGCTGACGGCCCACACCCCAAAGGTCATGAACGGGAAAGTCTTTAACTGCTGCACTTATTTTTTTATCGGTATCCAGCACCATCACGCCACCAGCCTTTTTTGAAAGTTTGTTTGCAAGTTTTGCGAGGGTTTTGGTTGGAGCCACACCTATCGATACAGGAATACCTGTATTACGGATCACAGAACTCCTGATGACTGGAGTATAATTTTCCAGATTCCTTATACCGCCAAGCCAGCCAAATGCCTCATCAATACTGTAGACGTCAAGCCTGGGAAACCAGCGACCAAGATTGTGCATTACTCTTTCGCTAATATCACCGTACAAAACGTAATTGCTGGAAAAAACATGAATGTCGAACTTTTTGATCAGATCCCTCACCAAAAATTCAGGGTCACCCATTTTTATACCACATGCTTTCGCTTCTTCGCTCCTTGCGATTACGCACCCGTCGTTATTACTGAGGACAACCAAAGGTTTTCCAATGAGCTCAGGACGGAAAAGCCTTTCAGCCGAAGCATAAAAGTTATTACAATCACAAAGTGCAAACATTGCTGTACCTCCCTCTTCTTAATGTTTTTGGCAATACATTTCTGCACACTGAAGTGACGACTCCCCAGATCTGAAGGGTCCCGATTTCTGTTTCACAGATTGCTTCGGCATCATTTCGAAGGAGGTACGCACCATTCTCTTTCACAAAAAGTCTGCAGCAAAAACTCCCTGAAATAAACGCAATGATAATTGCTCCGTGAATGGGTTCGAGGGAGCGATCGATTACCAAAAGATCACCATCAGATATACCGTATGAGTTCATGGCATCCCCCTGCATCTGAAAATAAAAAGTAGAATGCGGATCTACGACCAGCTTTTCAGAAAGGTCAAGTCTGCCTTCTAAATAATCTGCCGCTGGGGACTGAAATCCCGAAATCTTCTGCTCTGCTCTTTTCTCAAACGACCTGATCATAAACCCATTGCCTTAATGCACATCAAAATTATACTAATTTTTTTAGTAATTAAAATGTATTCGCATATTAAACTACAACCCATTGGAATAATATTAATTAAGTTATTCAAAACCATCTTCTACGAGATTTGTCTTAGCAAGAGAATACTGATCTTTAAATCATTTATCAATGGAAAAACTACTTTTATCGGAACAAGTCAAAAAGTTTATGGATTATGCCGTGGATACCCTAAAAGCTATGGATGGTGCACCAGATCATAATGAGCAGGAAAAAGCAGAAGTTTTGAATAGGATTTCAATATTAAAGGAATACCTTAAAGATGTGGAGCGCTCCTATCTTGAAAATTCGCCTGCTGATACTTCTGCACCAGTAGACCCTGGATATATAACCGAGGTAGGTCACAGTTAGAATTTTAAATCAAAGAACATGGCTAAGATAATAAACCTGATTGCTGGCCTTGGTGGAGCAATCGCACTGAATATCGTTCACGAATCATTAAAAAACAAAGGCAGAAATATGCCGCACATCGATGAGCTTGGGGAAGAGGCATTGCAAAAGTCAATGAGCTATTTCGGCGTGGAGGTGGGCGATAAACAAGACCTATATCTTTCAACCCTTGCCGGAGACCTTGCCAGCAATGCTCTTTATTACAGTTTTATCGGTGGGAGAAGCAGTCTGATCTGGCCAAAAGCAATTGCATTGGGCTTGGCAGCAGGTTTCGGTGCAGTTAAGCTTCCAAAACCATTGGGTCTCGATCCCGCACCTGTTGCAAGAAATTCCCAAGTGAGCAGCTTGACAGTCATCTATTATCTTTATGGGGCATTGGTAACTGGAGCACTACTAAAATTGTTAAAACGTTAAGTTGATAAGACGTTAGATCTAATTTTTAGATATGATAATATTTTGCCTGATTATTTTAGCCGCCCGAATTGCTTTCCTAAAATCATCTTCAGATTTATATGTCAGGGATGCTAAAGTGATGCGTTCATAAGCTATTTCAAAGCGACTTACTTCGAAAGGCCAAGGAGAAACGATCAGCCTACCATCTTGATGTTGAAAAAACTCATAGGACCGCCCGTGCGGCCCCTGTCCTATTTCTAAATTACGTTTTTCTGGTGGAATCAGATGCTGACAGATGAGCAGGGAGAAAGCATCACAGAATTCCAATAAACTATACGCATAATCAACATCTTCGACTGATATTTGGGCATCTTTAAGCCATTGTTTCTCTAGCTTCTTCAATCTGGCAAGATATTTTTTCGCCATAGGCTCTTCACCATGGGTGAAAGCAATATGTCTGGCAAACAGCAAAGCGATAAAACGGCTTTTGGTCAAAGCCATACCGATCATTCTGCTACATGCGTTCTGGTCGAACTTTGTCATTGCAAAATCGATGGGCCCTCCTGTTGAGGTAAGCAAAGGACTGATATTAAATTCATTAAATACATCATCATGCTCAGTTGTTGCGATAAGGGTTTCTATCCACCTCCCTGGCCGCTCTGATATCTTCCATTCCGCACATATTTGTCCTGCAAGAAGTCCATGGCACCTTTGGGTAATAATCTCCCAACCTTCCTTAGTGTAATTAACAATCAAAGCCTGAATTCCTTTCTGTTAACATCATATTTTAATTCTGAACTATTAATTTTACCCATACTAGAAATTAAACCGTGAGGCGCATTCTGCATGTTTTTGACATCACCTTAGTTTTTCAAAAAGTAGGATGTGATCTGCATATTCATATAACCTTTTCCGTAAAAGAAAGTTTAGATTAGATTAATGATAAAATTTTTCTTCAAAATCGATGTATTAAATTATACGGCTTATCTCGCTAATTAAAATTACCGAAGAATCAAACATTATCTAAAAGCTTTGGTTAACAATGGATGGAAACCAGTATATATGTTGAGGTACAACTCACCGCATGCTGAAATCGCATAAGTTAATGAAGTTAACCTAAAGGCAAGTTCGACAGAATAAAAAACAAATATTAAATATAAAATGCAGGATTTAGACTGGACCAAAATGATGGTAGGCGAAGAAAAATGGGGATTTCTAATTGAAATTGCCATCCGTACCATATTGATGTATTTTATCATACTGATCGGCTTGAGGCTTTTGGGGAAACGTGGTGTAAGGCAGTTGTCAGTATTCGAAATGGTGGTTATTATTAGCCTTGGCTCCGCTGCTGGAGATCCGATGTTTTACAAAGAAATCGGGCTGATGGTGCCCATTGCGATTTTTGCGATAATAGTTGGTGCATACAGGCTAACTACCTATTTGATGGCCAAAAGCGAAGGTTTCGATGATCTTGTCGAAGGAAAGGCGACATATATTATTGAACAGGGGATGTTTTCCATAAACGGATTCCGCAAGGAAACACTTGCCCAGGATGAATTTTTTTCCGAGCTGCGGCAGCAGGGCGTATCCCACCTGGGGCAGGTAAAAACAGCCATTCTGGAGACTTCTGGATGCGTCAGCCTTTTTTTCTTTTCCGATGAACAGGTTAAGCCAGGACTACCCATCCTGCCAAAAGAATTCGCCCGTGCGTCAAGTACCGTAGATCATAACGGTCTTTTTGCCTGCAGCTTCTGCGGAAAAGTGGAGGCTTTAGACAAAGGACAGGAAAGAGAATGTTCTAACTGCGGGCACTATAAATGGGTAAAAGCGGATGATCAGCCAAGGATAAAATAATCATCCGTAGGATTGAAGTCAACAATTTGAGTCGCCTAAAATGAATTGAATTTCCAGCTTACTCGATTTCTCCTTCTGCAAGTCCTTCCAAAAACCAGCCAGACTTATATTCGAATGGCACTTCGGAATCTGCTGATTCATTGATAACCTTACTGGTAAAATCATGGGCGATTTCCCGATCATGTTCCAGTTGTCTCTTGGCCAAAAGTGCATATTCATTCAGGTCGAAGCCATCCCGAATTACATAGTACGGTAGTCCATTCTGTGTCCATTTGGTTTCGACAAGCCCCTCTTTAAACCTATTTTGATCTGACGGACTGAATTCTTTCTGTTTGTTGTTGCTTTCCATATGTTTGCACAATTACTGTTTGAGATATCGGTTTAAACCATAACAATAGAAGCATTAGATTGGTTTGGGAATAAAGTCGATCATTTAAATACAGTAAAATTCGCACTCCAGAAATATAGCAATAGAATTTAGATAGTTTAGTTGAATCTTAGTGAGAATAATTTCTGATGAAATCTGCCTGGTTACTCCTCTTTCTCACAATGCTGCCTTAGCTGTTTTGGCCCCTGTGGCCAGATAAACGAAGTAGTCTGTTTCTTCCATCCCATTTTCTTATAAAAATTGTCTGCGCCTGGAGCTGCTGTGAGGTTCACAAAGTGATAGTTTTCCAATATACCATTCAGCGTAGTGATCAGGTATTTACCGAGGCCCTTTCCCTGATAATCGGGATCTACAACGATATCGGCAAGCATAGCATAATAGCGTCCATCACCAACTATCCTTCCAAAAGCAATGATATCACCTTGGTTATAAATAAACAAAGTAGAGGTGCTCATTTTGAAGGCTGCCTTAAGCTCATCAGCAATCCTATATTTCCAGTTTATTTTCTGGAACAGCAAAAGGACGTTATCCCAGTCAATCTGGCTAAGGTCGGGATTTAGATAATATTGATACGTTGTATTGACTTTAACAATCTCCATGGTGAAAAGCTGGCTAAGGATTTACTTTTTTTGAAATATTTAAATTACATTTTTAACGATAACCAATTTTAATGTAAATAGTTTAACAAATCCTGATCCGTGCTAAGGTTTGGTTTTAAATTTAGTGTAATTGAGGTATATAATATTTGGTTATACTAAAAAGAAACGCTGTATTGCTGGTTCTTTTGGATCGATAATAAAATAAATTCATACGGTCTGATTGGTATAATTGTAAGCGGGCATCCAGAATATGCAATATCTACCTTTAAAATCCAAGCAGATTTTTTTTTGTTAAGCATGTAAGATTTAATAAATTTCTTTCAGCAGTCACCAAAGCTATACACAGCGAAATCAAAAGTTGCGAGCGCCAGTCTTCTATGAAATAGCTTCGAGCATGCCTAATGATTACACATGAATTGGACTTGCTACTTCTTCAGAGAAAACATCAGATCCATCATACCAGAAGTTTAAAGCCTCCTGATTTTCCATATTAACGAGAATTTTATGCCTTTCAGGAAAACCGACTTGCTTGAGTAAAAAAATGATTCGGTTTTGAATCCCTAAAAGTTTACCAGGGATCAGGGTCATTTTGTTTACCAGGGACTCAATTTCAACATAACAATCAACTTTCTTCTGCAAGGCCTGTATGTCAAACATTTGTTCATTTTCATTGGTTCCCAAACCTTGTCTTAATTGTTTTATTTTAGATTTTATGCTTTCTAATTCTCTGGACATTTCATAAAAATTGATGATATTTTCCTGAAGATTCATTAATATTAGGGGTTAATATGGTTATACAATTATCCCATAGAAACATCAGATGGAATCTAATGTTTGAATAAAAATTATTTCCGAATAGGCTGCTCTACACATGTCTGTTTAGTCATATTTGATTTTTGCGAAAATTTATAACTGATTGTTTAGATGAAATAATTAACGGACTCCAACTAGTTAAGCCATTAGGATAAACCTACCAAGCAAACTTGTGAGAAGTATTTCAATTATAACGATGCGAAAATAATATATCAGCAATCTTTTAAAAAATATTATTGTTCGTGACCCCAGGGCATTGAGGCTTACCATAAGCTGCTGAAAAGTAAACTCGACGATTACTTATCCTCAAGGCCGCAATAATTATCGTAGCAAAAAATAGGGTTATTAAAAATGTCAATGTTTCAACTAACCTCGCGGTCAGTTTAATATCCTCCTCTCCAGGATTTGTTCTTTCGGATAGTTGGTTATGTGAGCGGATGATATGGCCAGTTTAGACCTTTAAGGTCCTTGATAATATGACTTTTTACATTCACCAGAGTAGTTGAGGTGACACCCTGAGGGATATCGATGGAAAGAGCTGTTAATAATAAAGCCGCAAACTGTTCCCTTATACAAATTTCAACAAACTTATAAAACTGAACAGGCGGCACCAATTAAAGCTGCATTTTCCCCTTTAGAAGAAATATAAACAGGAACGGATATCGCCATGGTTTGCAAATAATATTTCAGCTGAGGCAAAAATAGTGTTGATGCATTGGATATATTTCCTCCAAGCACTACGCATTCAAATTTGTACTTTTTATAAAGCTGGGTCAGAAAAATGCCCATGTTCATACTAAATTCATCGAATACTTGTAGTAAAGGTCCTCCTAGATCGACATTTAAAATGAGCTCTCTAACGTTATTTACCTTTAAGCCCGAATAGTTGTTATAGGTGGATACAAACCACCTGGATGAAAAGAAATCCTCACATATTCCACCCATGAAGGGATGGCACCAGAAATCGGCATCGAACACATGTCCACCTTGTCCAATAGCCGAGCCAAAACCAGTTCCCAATGTAAAACCTACAACCTCCTGATAGGCAGCAGCCGGCCCATAGCTAATCTCGCCCTGCAGGAAACAAGCTGCATCATTCACAAAGCTAATTTCATGTTCATTGTCCAATAACTGAGACAGCAGCAAGGTGCGCACATTCATTCCATAAAGGGCATCATATTTTCCTACACCTTTTATTAAGGAAATACCATTTTCATAGTCAAATGGCCCTGGCATTGCAATAGCGATTTTTCTGGAGTTTGGGGCAGATTGCAGGCTCTTGCTCATTACTGCAATCCACGACTGAATAATCTGGCCTGCATCAGCTAAAGAGTCGACCTTTTCCCGATGTGTGGAGTCTTCGAGTATTCTTCCGTTAGTAATATCAACTAAGGCGGCAGTAATGTGAGAGCCACCAATATCCACACCAAGAACAATGTTATCGCTCATATAAAAAGGTTAGTTTTTTAAATTTAATAAGCCAAGACGACCATAGAGTTCGGCAATGCAGGCTTCATCCAGCAACCATTTTGGTTTTCGTTTCGAAGCTTCATCGGTTGCCCATTTTGGAGTTAAAAATCCATATTGATCGGCAGATTTTTCCCAGGCGCTGTCCAAATCTGTAGCTACTGCTAGGATGTATTTCGCGTTATGATCTACTTTGTATAGCGCTTCATAGCCTCTAAACAAAACCGTAACAAACCAGGGAAGATCAATATTAAGGGTACGCAAGCCATTTTCTTCTATAGAAAAAAACCGATACGAATTTGCTGCAACATACTGAGCTTCTTTCAGGTAAGTGGGGTCTTTGGTAAACTGATAAAGCAATACGGCAGACTCTAACATTGAACCAGTATTGTAGGTATAATAAGTTGCATTGGTTTTACCATCCATTTTGATATCATTATAATAGATTCCTTCAGGATTTCGTAACCTCGCCTGCATCCACTGATAAAAACGTTTCGCCCAGTCTAAATAAACCCGATCCTGGCTAGCCTGATAAAGTTTAAGCGCAGCCAACGTGGCCATTCCATTACTACAGGCTGGCTTCTGGTCTTTATGGCCTTCCAGCCAGTAAACCCCGCCATTAAGCTTTTCATCCCAACCGCTGATAATGAAGTTAAAAACTTCTTTGGCTTTGCTCACATATTGAACATCTTTTGTATTGAAGTAGGCTTCAGCATAATCAATACAAACGAGGGCATTATCATCATAATAACGGTCAGATTTTTCCAGCGTGGCTGGGTAAGCCTGATAACCTACAGGCAAACGCGTGGTATCTCGGTATGTCCAAACTCCAATTGTTAAGGTATCCAGGAATTTCGCGTACTTTGTCTTCAGGTCAGGATACCGCACCAATACGTTGGCGGAAGAGAACATTCCTGAAAACGGCCATAAGAAACTGACTTCTTTTTCTTTAACATTTGAACCTTGAAAGTAATCCAATTCCACTTTTTCACCATTTGGAAAGTGCTCACTAAATAATCCAGGGTGTTTCTTCAACCGATAGTTTTTCCATACTTTTTCAAAAAAAACATCAGCCCTTTGTTTGTAAAAGTTACTCGACTGAAAATGCTGGGGATAGCTCTTCCCCGATAGCACCATCATGGTGATAATCAATAAGTATTTCATATGTTCTTGAAATCAGTTTCTAATAAAAAAATCCCTTACTGGCTTGAGGGCGGTGGAACTGTTATTCCCCAGGCCATATTAGGTTTGCTCCCCATGATTAAACTCAATGTGCCACCTTTCATCAGCTCGTCCCGAAAAAGCCAGGCTTGATTTAGCACTTTTCCATTCCAAGTTGCAGACTGCACATATACATTGCTTTTACTATTGTTTTTTGCCTCAATCGTTAAGCGTTTTCCATTGCCAAGGCTAACTTCTGAACGATCAAACATCGGACTGCCAATCTGGATAGCAGGTTTGGCATCTGTTAATCCTTTCACATCGAACAATCCTAAAGAAGCCATAACATACCAAGAACCCAACTGTCCCTGATCCTCATCCTGACCATAGCCATATCCATGGATACTTTCAGTGCCATAAAACTCGTCACAAATTGCCCTAGTCCATTTCTGGGTTAACCAGGGTGCAGCGGAATAGTTAAACAACCAGCTGATATGCAGATTAGGCTGGTTACCGTGGTTATATAAAGATTGAATACCAGAGAAAGCATCAATCGTTTTGCCACCACCGAATGCATTTTTCTGAGAAGTTTCAAAAATATTGTTCAGACGCTCATTAAAAGTTTTTTTTCCGATTTGCTGGATAAGCCCATGAGGGTTTTGCGGCACATAAAACGTATATTGCGTTGCATTGCCCTCCTGAAAACCACGCCAGGCTTCCAGTGGATTAAACTGATCAATAAATTTTCCATCAGTTGTTTTAGGCCTTACAAGTTTAAGGCTTTGATCAAAAATCGTTCGCCAGCCATCCGACAATTTTATAAGCCTTTTATAGTCTTCAATCTTACCAAGGTTTTTCGCCATCTGTGCAGCAGCAAAGGCGCTGTAACTGTATTCTAGCGTATGCGATCCTGAAAAATGTGACCCTGTTGAATCCGTTTTATCCGCATCTAAAAAAGGCACATAACCTTTGGATATAAAACTTTTTGTATCCATTTTCCCCGAACCTACTAACCGGTTTTGATAGCCAATTTCATTTCCCAGAATAGCTTTATAAGCGAGATTCAGATCGTAATCCCTGATATTTGCCTGGTAAGCCCCAGCAATAGCTAATCCAACAAAATTGGTTCCGACACCAGATACAAAGTTGCTGTTCGCGATGCCATCACCAAACCAGCCGCGCTCCTTATAAATTTCCAGCTGAGTGTGTACAAAATCGCTATAATGCGATGGGTAAGATAACGCCCATAATTGCGTAAGATTCCAGAATCCTCCCCAAATGGCGTCGGTATTCATAAAATTGTAACTGAATTTGCCTTTGGCATCCTTTGGCAGTTGCCCTATGCTTCCATCATGTCGCGGGAAATTACCATTAACATCACTCGCTATTCCTCTACCCAATAAGGCATGATATAATCCGGTATAAAATTTTGTTTTGTCGGCCTCTAGTTTTCCTGATACCTTAAGTTTTCCGAGTTCCGAGTTCCACTCTAGCTGAGCTACAGCTTTCGCACCGGCAAAAGTTAGATTTTCTGCTTCGGTCTTAAGGTTTAATTTCGCATTTGCGATGGAGGTATAAGAAAGTCCTACTTTAATTTCCACGCTTTCATTTGCAGAGGTTTGATAGTTTAAAAATAGCCCTGCCCCGACTCCTTTAGCAGATCGCTGATTCGCAATCGCAGCATCTTTGATTATAGCACCAACTTCAGCTGGTTTTTTATTAAGTGCTCCATAAAAATACATCGCAACACGACCACCTTCATCGTAGGTTTTCACATACTTTGGATAAGTAATTACAAAACCCTGAAAATGGGTATCATCAATCATTTCTACTGAAGCATCGGTTATCGGACCACTTTCTCCCTGCACGTTACCGATTGATAAAATGATTCTCGAGCTATTGCTCTGTGGAAAAGTATAGCGATGAAATCCAACTCTTTTTGTGGCGGTAAGTTCAGCTTTGATTTTAAAATCATCCAGTACTACGGAATAATATCCAGGCTGTGCAATCTCGTTTTTGCGGTCAAATGTGGAGCGATATCCACTCCCCACTTTCTCCAGTTCACCTGGAACGGTTTTCAACGTGCCTGCGGTTGGCATAAAACTGATCCCACCTACTTGCCACTCATGAAAATGGACAAATCCTTCTATGGAGTTGTGGCGGGTATCATAACCCACAGCCTCCCAACCTTGTTGGTTGCCATAACTACCGTTTGTTGATGGCGCAAGTTTTGCCATGCCATAAGGAACCGCGGCAGGTGTATAAAAAAACCACCTGCTATGTGCGGTTCCAATGTTTGGATTAACATATTTCAATAAATCCTGCGCAATAGAAGTAACTGCTGTAACCAGAAAAAAAAGAAGGAGAAATATTGATTTATAGTTTACTTTCATAATTGAAGATTCTGATTATTGATATTTTGACAACATCGCCTGAAGGCGCTGCATCCAAGCCTGGTCAACAGTTTCCATTTCGGTAGAACGATTTTGCCCGTCAAAGCCAGCGAAAAAGTAGTAGCCCAGGTTAGCAGTATTTCGGTTTGCGATGTTCAATCGGTTTATATTTTCCTTGGCATAAATCAGCCAATCCGGATTTTTATCCTCTTCGTAAAGACGAATCATGGCCTGAGAACCCCAGGCGCACCATGCCGGGTTGATCCTTGTTTCAGCAGTATTAAAAATATAACCTTTGTAAATGGCATTCCATAATGTGCTGTTCATCGCTTTACCTAGATTTTGCGCTTTGGTTAAATAAGAGGGATCTTTCATAATTTTACTGTATAAGATCAGAGCCTCCACCATGATCGCATTATCATAAGTAAATTTTTGCGTGCGCTTCGTACCTTCACCTGGTCCATCTATTTTCCAAATATACAATCCAGTATTTACATCGAACATTTTGCCTGTCAACCATGCATCCACCTGCATGGCCCAATCGCGGTAAATAGATTCTCCCGTCAAACTATACAGTTTTAGAAACAACTGGAGCGTAAGTCCATTGGTTTGGGTTGGTTTTTCGGGTTTGAGTGTATTCCAGTAAAATCCGCCCCCATATACATTGTCCCAGAGACCGCTGTTAATTAGCCAATCTCCACAAGCTTTAGCCTTGGCAAGATAAGTTAGCTTATCGGCGCCTGTGGTAACATCATAAGCTTCGAGATATACCATTCCACTTAATGCATTATCATCTACATACTTATCACCTCCTGCACCTGTACCGTCCAGGTTAACTGATGCAAAATAACCACCCCTTAAATCATTTTTATCCCACATATTATCCATGAATTTAAAGGTATTGTTCATGTAAACCAGATAGCTGGTTTCTCCTGCTGCCACCATAGCCGCATCTGCATATATTTGACTCACGTTGTACCATTCAAAACAATTGTTTGATTTCGAAGTAGTATTCGCCCTGTATCCATAACTTGCTGTTAGCAGGTTATTTACCGTAAAAGCATGCGTATCCTTTGCTTGTTGAAGATAGTTTACCGAAGAGCCAGGAAGCACAGGCGGAACAACCGGTGGCGGTACTACAGGTACTGGATCTACCCCCTTTTTACAGGAGGCAGAGGCCAGGAGTGCGAAAATCAGGAAT
Organism: Pedobacter ginsengiterrae; assembly: GCF_039537385.1. Lineage (NCBI taxonomy): Bacteria > Pseudomonadati > Bacteroidota > Sphingobacteriia > Sphingobacteriales > Sphingobacteriaceae > Pedobacter > Pedobacter ginsengiterrae. Next base: position 187,580 of record NZ_BAABAK010000019.1, on the reverse strand, counting down.
GTATTTCTAAGTATTTTTTTCATGGCGTAGATCTTTATCCACCAGCCTGAAAGCTGGCAGTGCAAAAATTATTGGGTCACAATTGTATGGGTATATGGACTACTGGCTCCCAAATTTACCGTTGCCTTTATGCTTTTATTGTCTGCTGAAGGGTTAAACTTATATGTATTGTTCCACTGATCATTGGTTACAGTATTCAGGTAAAAATAAGAAGCAGCCTGACCAACCGGGCTCACATTATTCACATTGCTGCTGCCCATATATTTAATACCAGAGGAAGTATGGATCGCAAATTTGTAGCGCTCATCTCTGCCCCAAGAAAACTGGTAAAAAACGACTGGAATGATACCAGAAGCCCAGGTACCTGCCGAAGTGTAATTTAGCTGTCCAATTTCATTGCCATAAGCAGACATATATAGTCCCACGCTTTGCACTTCACTAACCTCAATCACACTGGCTACATTAAAATCGTATTTCAGGTAATAGGCTTTTGCGTTGCCCGTTACCGTAATGGTTGATGTTCCTTCTTTTATCGAAGCACCTTCTGCAAAGAACTTTCTTCCTGCTAGAGCTGGTTTATCGGTGAGGCTGTAAGTTCCTGCTTTTAATGAAGTGTAAAGTTCGAACACACCATCCTCCAGTTTTTTAAATTTTACAGCTTTGGATACGTCATCACCTCCTTCACTTGCCGACCCAGTTAAATAAAGTTCAGTGGGTACTTCAGCAAATCCAGCAGGGCGCTCCAGTTGGAGGGTTCTAATGTCCTGCCCGGTTTTTTTGTTACTTGCTTTCGAGGCAATAACGGTCCAGTTTACCTTACCTGTAGATGAGGAATTGATGCCGCAAAGGGCCGCGATCTTAGTTAAATCTTTATGGGAGATGGTTATCTGAGGCTGTACACCCCCTCCATCGGAAACTACTTTAAAGACTGGAGCCGAAAAATTTTCTCCTTCTTTATCGAAAGCTACTTCGTAAAGAATCAGTCCACCATCTTCAGGTACTGCTGAAGTCCACTTAAACTGCTGTGTTGCCGCAGCATTGGAAGGCGTTAACTTAATTGAGGCCTGATTAGCTGGTAAACTTAGTGCTCCAATAGGACTAATATTTTCATTTAAATCCTTTTCATCCTTTTTGCAGGAAACAACTGCGAGAGATAAAAGCAGCATTAAGGCAAATATTGTTTTTAGATTTTTCATAGCTTGATTCGTTAATAACCTGGATTCTGCGTCAAATTTTTGTTAAGACCGACCTCACCTGAAGGCACTGCCCATAAATAATCACGCTGAGGATTGAATTTACGCTGCTGGGTTCTGATGTAGCCGCCATCAACATTTTGATCGGTAGCGAATTTTGCCCCGTGAGCGAAACCATTCATTGTGGTTTCCGCCACTTTCCAGCGCCTGATATCATCCACTCTTAAACCTTCCATTGCCAATTCGGCCCTGCGTTCGCGACGAATTACACTGGTTAAATCACCTGAAGGAAAGCTCAAAGCGCCTGCATCAGTAAAACCTGCTCTCGAGCGCAAAGCACCGATTGTTTTAGCCCAAACTGCTGCATCCATTTGACCAAGGCTATTTTTGGCTTCCGCGTAACTCAGAAGGACCTCTGCATAGCGAAACAGGTGCAAATTATTTCCTGAAACGAAACTTGATAAGGCGATCGGATCGAAATATTTCCGCCAATAATAACCAGTTGCAGAAGCACTCTGTGAACCTGGAGAATATTCATCCAGTCCGGGCTGAACCGGATCCGATCCTGGTTTGATATAAATTGTTTTGACTGTGTTGTTTGGATTTACCCAGCTGTACCTGTCGTAAACAACTGTTGCAGTAAGTCGTGGATCACGGTTTACGTAAGGATTACTTTCCAGATAACCAGAGCCCGCTTCTTTGATTCCTCTTCCATTGAGCATGATATAATCATCTACAAGTTCCTGGGTAGGCGCCATAGCACTTACCCTTCCACCCACGGTTCTCGGTGCAAAATCCCAAAAATTTTGCCAGGTGCGCACGGTTGGTACATACTGGAGTGATAATATACTTTCACTATTGGTCTTATTAGTATTGGGATCGCTAAAAAGCGCACTGTAATTAGGTGTTAACGCGTACGTTCCGTAGGTAGCTTGGTTATTAATCAGTTTTTCACATACCGTTACCACTTCTGCCATTTTATTGCCTTGGTAAAGCAATGTTCTCATTTGCAGCGCCAGAGCAGCACCTTTTGTGATCCTGCCGTTCTCACTGGCTGGAAGTTGATCCTTGCTTGGCAGATTAGGAAGGGCTGCTTCAAGCTGGGTAATAATATAATCGCTGATAGCAGCTTTCGAGGTACGCGGAATGACTTGTGCTTCTTCAGGTGTTAAATCGTGATCAGGAAGTGGCACATCGCCAAACCATTTACTGAGGTTGAACAGTGCGAAGGCACGCATAAACTGGTTTTCCGCTTTCATTCTGGCAATGGTTGCCTGCGGCAGGGTTTTATTCTGATCCACATTTTCCAGAAAAATATTTACCGATTTGATCGTTCGGTAGTAGCTTGCCCAGTCTCCTGCAAATTTCGCCGTGAGCGATGTTGCATTACCACTCGCTATCAGGTTTAAATCCCCCGACGGCGAATAAGCATTATCCGAAAGTGCTTCAGGTTCGAAAAATAAGCTGCTATTGTAAAGCAAGCTATAATTGTTGTTCAGTGCATTGTTTACATTAACATCCACCGTCCAGAAGGTTAAATCTGAGAACCGGTCAGTGGGTGCAATGTCGAGCTTTTTGCAGCCTGCCAGGGCAAGTAAGGCAATAGCTATAATTAGGTTTTTGAATGTAAATTTCATATGAGTAATGCTTACCATGATTATTAAAAGGTAATGTCTAAACCAGCACCATAAAAAATAGGCAGCGGATACTGTCGTGCACTATTTGAGCTGGAACCAGTACTTAGGTTATTTCCGAATTCTGATGTTTCAGGATCAATAAATTTGAGTTTACTCAACGTAAACAGGTTTTGGCCGATCAATGAAACACGCAAACGGCTTATTCCGGCTTTGCTGGTCATCGCTTGCGGTAAGGTGTAACCAATGTTTACGTTCTTCAAACGGGCGTAAGCCGCATCATATTTATATAAATCGGAACCTGTTCTCCAATTATTGGTATTAGACGGTGACCCGATGTTCGCAAAAATTGGATAACGGGCATCTGGGTTACTCGGACTCCAATAATCTGTCATATGTTCATAAACTGTTGCTCCATATCCATAATGGAAAGGTTCAACAAGTTCACCCCGCAGGAACGTTTCCCGCTTGCCGACGCCTTGAATAAACAACTGTAAATCAAATCCTTTTACTGCCAAACGGTAAGTAAATCCAAAAGTATAGCGTGGAAATGGATTACCCAATACGGTTTTATCTTTCGCATCAATGATCCCATCATTGTTCAAATCTTTAAATTTCACATCACCAGGAACCACGGCATTACCAGCAATTTTTGGGGAGTTGTTAACGTCGGACTGGTTTTGAAAAAATCCATTGGTTTGATATCCATAATATTGAGTAATGGGTTCGCCAACACGTCTCAATAACTGAAACACGTCTTGATTGATGATTTGCTCGGTGGCACCGCCAGATAATTGCAATAATTTATTTTGGTTATCGGCCACATTAACGCTAAAACTCTGGGTAACATTTTCTCCGCGAAGATTATACGTTAGTGAAGCTTCCCAACCTTTGCTTCTTACTTTTGCCACATTGAAATCGGGTGTTGCTGCACCAAAAATTAACGGAATATCCTGCCTAGGCTGAAGAATATCTCTGGTTACCTTATTGAAATATTCAAAAGTCGCTGTCAGCCTGTTATCGAAAAAGCCTGCATCCAAACCTATGTTGAACGTTGATGCTTTTTCCCAGGTAAGATCACGGTTAGATAACAAGGTTCCCGCTCCGCCAACTGGGATGTTATTGAAGCCATAAGCACTTGCATAATTGAAATATGTAGTCTGGTACTGGAAATTGCCAACGTTCTGATTTCCAAGGACACCATAAGAGGCACGAATTTTTAAACTATTCACTGTATTTTTTATTGATTGCATGAAAGTTTCCTGCGAGATCAACCAGCCAGCGCTTACTGATGGAAAGAAACTACCACGGTTGCCTTTAGCAAATTTTGAAGAGGCATCGTAACGTGCCGTTGCCTCGAGTAGGTATTTGTCTTTAAAAGCATAGTTCAACCTTCCAAATAACGAAAGTAAGCTGTTAGAATTGATAGCCAAGCTGTTGTTCGAATTAATCGGATCAACTATGGTACCTGTGGTCGGTGTACCCAACAACTGATCGGTTAATGTTTTTTGCAACTGGAATCCACGCTGAGAATAATTTTCACTTGATGCACCAAACTGAGCCTTGAATTCGTGGTCTGAAATCTTCTTTCCATATTCCAGATATATTTTGGTATTAAAAAGCTGAGATTTACTATTTGCATCAAGTACGGAACGATCGTCGCCATAAACCCCTGACGGTAGGTAATTTACCTGCAGACGGCGGAAAAACGTACCATTATTTTGCAGCGTTCCACCGAATTCGCCGGTCAGTTTTAAATCTTTGGTAATGTTTAATTGACCATTAAAGGATCCAAAGATTTCATCGTTGTCTGCTTGGTTGAAGCCGCCTTTTTCGAGCACACCATATTCATTGTATTGAGAAGCAAAGGGATTGGTCAGGTAATTTCCATTCTCATCCTGCCAGTTAAAATTGGCTGGGACACGGTTGGCATCGGCGAAAATGTTATTATCCCCCACACTATTGGTTTTGTTTCTGGTTTTAGTATACAAGAGGATGAAATTGGTTCTGAGCTTACCGATAATATTGGTTTGATTTAACCTTAAGTTATATTTCTGATAGCCGAAATTTGCGCCGTCACCCCCATTTCCAATGAAATTACTTTCCTGATCCTGATAACCTGCAGACACAAAAAAAGCACTTTTCTCGCCACCACCAGCAATGTTAACATTGTGTGACTGTTGTGGCGCGGTACGCAAAAGATTTTCAATTTTCCATGTTCCCTCACCTAGATCTTTCAACTGTTGGATTTGATCGGGCGTGTAAGCTGGACTGAGACCTGAATTAACGAGGGACTCGTTTTTATAATAGGCATTCTGCCAAGCTGGGACCTTATGTACTAATACGTTTGCATCCTGAAGGCCATAGCTCCCGTTATAGGAAACTGTAGTTTTCTGATTCAGCTTACCTGCTTTTGTAGTAATTAAGATCACACCATTTGCGGCCCTTGATCCGTAGATTGCAGCCGAACCTGCATCTTTTAACACCGATACACTGGAAATGTCATTCGGGTTTATTGTATTTAAATTACCTCCAACAATCCCATCCACTACAACAAGGGGTGTATTATCACCCAAAGTACCTACGCCCCTTATGTTAACTGTTACATCACTCCCAGGATTTAAGTTACTTTGCTGGATGATCAGATTTGGTGCCTCACCCTGCAATGCCTGGTAGGCATTCAGCACTGGTTTGTTTTCTATATTTTTTCCATCAATTGTGCTTACCGATCCAGTTATGGATACTCTTTTCTGGGTACCATATCCAATAACGACAACATCTTCTAACGCATTATCCCCACCAGCTTTTAATTGAACGTTGATGGTCTTCTTACCCGCTATCGAAATGTCTTGACTCACATAGCCCAGGTAAGAAAATGTAAGGTTTTTGGACGCTAGTTCATCTGGCACAGAGAGACTGTAAAGACCATTTCCGTCAGTTACAGCTCCGATATTTGTGCCCTTGATTTGCACGCTTACTCCCGGAAGACCGATGCCTTTTTCGTCCGTAACTTTTCCGCTAACGGAAATTACACGCGTAGTCAGGATCGTAACTGGCGTTTTGAATGTGCTTGCCCTAAGATATCCAGGGCTAAAAGGAACCAGTATGGAAACCAGTACCACAAGCTTTCTGAAGGGCAGTCGCTTTAGTTTTTTGAATTGGTAGAGTTTATGTCTCATAACATTTTGATTAAGGATGATGCAATTGCATCTGATATATTAGGTTAGTGGTTCGAGCAATGTACTTTTCTTATTTTTTTTGATGATCTTTCTGCCAGTAAGCATCTATTTCTTCAAGTGAATGACCTTTGGTTTCTGGAATGAGTTTCCAGGTGAGATAGAGCGCCGGAGAGCAGCATATTGCAAATATCCAGAAGGTCCATGATGAACCAAGCCCTTGTAGCATAACTGGGGTAAGCTGGCCTACAAAAAAATTACCAATCCAAAGGGTTAACGTGGCCAAAGACATGGCCTTACCTCGAATTCCATTGGGAAATATTTCGCCGATAACCACCCAGCAAACCGGACCAAAAGAAAAAGCGAAGCAGGCGATAAAGGCCAGGATAAAAATCAGTATCCATGGACCTGTATTTACGCCAAAATGAAAAAGCAGACCAATAATAACCAGTGAAATTACTGCTCCGCCAATTCCGACATAAAGCAATGGTTTTCTGCCCCATTTATCGACGGTAAATATTGCTACGAATGTGAAAACCACATTGACCAAGCCAATGGTTACTTGTCCGCCAAGTGCATTGTTTAATGTAAAACCAGCTTGCTCCAATATTCTGGGACCATAATAAATCACAGCGTTTATGCCGCAAACCTGCGACAAAAAGGGCAATAATAAACCTATCCATAAAGCCTTACGGTAAACTGGTTTGAATAAAGTCTTCAATGAACCTGCTTCGTCTGTTATTGGCTGACTGGCGAAAACATCAAGTTCTTTTTTAGCCGCGGTTTCTCCATCGATTTTGATCAGAATTTTTTCTGCTTTATCTTGTCTTCCCATGGACAGCAGCCACCTTGGAGATTCGGGTACCAGCAAGAGAGAAATTAGAAAGATAAGCGCTGGTAGCGCACCAAGGCCAAGCATTGCCCGCCATATTTCCCGAGAAAATATTTTTTCAGCATCAGCTCCAGAAAAAATTTCCCCGCTGTGATTAGCTAGATAAGCATTAGTAAAATAAGCTGTAACAATACCAATGGTTAAAGCCAGCTGATATAAGGATACCATGGTTCCCCTGAGTCTTGATGGAGCAAATTCGGAAATGTAGAGTGGAGAAACCATTGAGGCCACGCCAATTCCGATTCCGCCAATTAACCTAAATGCGATCAACGTAGAAAAATCACCAGCATACATACAACCTAGCGCAGAGGTAAGGAAGAGAAATGCTGACAGAATTAAAACGATTTTGCGACCGAATTTATCACTCAGCTTACCCGAAATAATAACACCGATAATGCAGCCTAAAAGTGCACAACTCACAAACCATCCTTCACTTATTGCGTTTAATCCGAAGTCCCTGGTTACCAGGCTTATTGTTCCAGAGATCACAGCAGTATCAAATCCGAATAAAAACCCACCCAAAGCTGCAACCAGGCAAACCAGGTACAAGTAGGAGCTGCTCGTTTTAATTTCGGTATGTTGTTCTTGTTTAATCATGGTGTTTATTTTAAAAAAGCTTTGATCACTTTCGCTTGCTGGTCTGAATGGTTGACGATGGTATAGCTATCTGCAGCTGCAGGAATAACGAAGGTTTCCGCATATTGAAAGCTCATACTTGAACCATCTGCAGTCGTTACACTAATCGATGAACCTTCTACAAGCATTAAAACATGACAAACATTATCGGTTTCTACCGTTATTGATGTGTCAAAGTCCAATCGGTGAATATCATAAAAATGATCCTGGTGGGTAGGCAAATGGTAACAAGTCTGCCCAACCTCTTCAGAAAGGACTATTGGTTTGGCGATGAGTTCCTTTGGAACCTGTGCCCCTTTTCTGGAAAAATCAAGGTTTTTAAAAGCATGTTCAATATTGATTGGGCGCGGTTTTCCATTTAAATCCAACCTTAGCCAATCGTACATCTTAAAGGTAAATATGTATGGTGTAGCACTAATTTCCAGAACAAGGTTCTGTGCGCCAGCACTATGAATTGTACGGTTAGGAATGAGGAACAAATCATGCTTTTTGGCTTTATGCACCTGTACATATTTTTCAATATCTACTTCAATACCGTGCAAATTACTTTCCTCGAGCACTTTTTTAAAATCTCCCTCCTGAATATCGTCCTTAAAGCCCAGGTAAACACTCGCATCTGCTTTGCAATCGAGTATATAGTAGGTTTCATCCTGGGTAATATTTTCTCCGAACTGATCTTGAATATATTCAAGTCCAGGGTGACATTGAATGGATAGATTTCCACCATCAAAGGTATCCAGAAAATCAAATCTGATCGGAAACTCCGCTCCAAACTGTTCAGCATGGCTTCCAAGGATATTTTCATTTTGGGTAAACATCAAAGTATCAAATGAAACTTCCAGCAGCAAACCGCTACTTTGGAATACAATGCCATTTTCGGGTACAATCAACTCAAATGACCAGGCATAATTCACTTCATTCTGATCAAGTTGCGACATGTGTTTTTTCATCCACTGTCCACCCCAAGCACCAGGCGCAAACCATGGCCTCGCCCTAAAGAGCGTATTCGACATCTTCTCCATACCGTTACGAATGTCATTTGCTAGCGCCCAATTAATTTTTCCTTCCCACTGCGCATCAACAAATACATCGATTAAGTTGCTCAGTTGTTTTTTATGCGCATTGAGTACTACCCAATCGATAAAATAGAAACGTTTGTACATCTCCATCTGTTCCTGCGGATCAGATATACCAAGATTGGAAATTGAGCCAGCACTCATGCGATGTTGGAGTTCATTTTTAGGCATATCCACGTAAATCAGTTTAGCCTCCCATCCCGCCAAAGCGGCACCAGTACCAATCAGAATGTTAACAGACGCATGCTGATCTGGGAATACAGTTTTTATACGTTCTACATTAAAGTAATCCTTCAGCGATAATGTTGTTTTTTTGCCCCAAACAGAATCTTCCTGCCCCATAAAAGGTGCAGTTATACGTATAATTTCTTCTTCGGATTTCATTGCTTTACCTAAATCAACCAAGTTGACTTGTAAGCTTCTTAATTGCAACTCGTTCGTTATCGCTGTAATTAACCTGTCCCAGTAAACGCCTACATAGCCATCTATCACCACGGTTTTATGATCAACAATGTAATCGCATAAAGTTTCAATACCCGAGAATATCTTTTGATCTCCCAGATTGAAATACGGATATATATCGTAACCATCGACTTTTTTGATTTTAGCTGTATGATCGGGCATGATCTCCTGCTCGGTTTTTCTTAAAGGTTCTTCTAAAGACATAGTACTGTTCAAAATATTAGGAAGACTTAAATGTTGCTGTTGCATGTTTTATTTGTATGTACATATATATCAAATACTAAAATGAAGGTTTGACCGAAGTAGCGGCTCTTGAAAGCAATGAACAAAAAGCCGAAAAAGACTTAATGCGCACAATGAATGCTGTTTCACAATATAATTAATCAGAACAAAAAATATGAACTGAAAAATTTTTAACGTAAAAATCAACACATCAATACTTGGTTAGGCAATACATTTAAAAGTATGTACATACAAATGTATTATTTAATAATTATAGTCCAAATATTTTTGAATTTTTTTTCATTAAATTGCGATTAAACACATCTTAGAAGCATTAACGACTCTAATTATGTACACACATACTTAAACAAGGTATTTTTTTTCTAATATTGTGATGATTATGAAACTTAAAATCGATCATAAAAGTCAGATACCATTGCATATCCAGGCCGAAGAACTGCTTCGAAGGCTGATTGAATCGCAGGAATATATAGACGGAAAACTTCTTCCTAATGAGGTAGAGCTTTCAAAAGACCTTAACATATCGAGAACCACCTTAAGGCAGTCGATCAATAAATTGGTTTATGATGGTTTACTGGTTCGTAAAAAAGGGGTTGGAACCAGGGTTGTGGAATCCAAATCTCTAAGCTCAAAATCTAAAAACTGGATGAGCTTTTCCCAGGAAATGAGTGCCCGCGGGATTCCGATCAAAAACTTTGAGCTCCATGTAAGCTGGGTACTCCCTGAAAAGCGCATTGCAAGCTTTTTCGGAATTAAAGAAGACATAAAAGTACTGAAATTAGTCAGGCTCAGAGGCCGGCCTGAAGGTCCTTTTGTATTCTTTGAGTCGTATTTTCATCCAATTGTTGGGCTTACAGGAGAGGAAGACTATAAGGCTCCTCTATACGAAATGCTTGAAAAATCACATGGAATCGTTGCGATGGTATCTAAAGAAGAAATTAGTGCTTTGCTGGCAGATGAATTTATTGCGGAAAAATTGGAAACCGCTATTGGCTCCCCTATTTTATTCCGCAAAAGGTTTGTTTACGATAACGAGGAAAGACCAATAGAATATAACCTGGGTTACTATAAAGCCGATAGTTTTATCTATACTGTAGAGAGCCGACGGGCGTAATACCTGAAACAAAATAACAGATTTTTGTGCCAAAGACCAGATGATTTCAGGGGCGAGTTGATCAATTTTGCTCTGCTCAAGGTAGGCTAAGCTTTAGGATAATTATCATTTCGCCAGCTAATCATGTTACTGTTAAGCCTGTATTTTAGCCCACATTATTAAATTATCCTTTTAGTTTCGACAAAACCCTGATTTCTCTACCTTTAAATAATGCCAATGCCATTCAGGACATCTCAAATAGCAAAGGCTAGCTTTTGTTTTATAGCATTCGGTGGTTTGGGATTACTGGATCTTTCGACTATGCTCAAGATGACAAGTGGAGAGATGAAAGATCTTTTTGTGGCAATCGAGATTACTTGGTGTATGGCCTGACAAGTACAGCCAGTTGCACTTAGAGCCGAAAACGCCTAATAATCTCAAGAAATCTATAATTAATCCGTCGATTTATAATCAAATTCTACAGATAAAAAACTTTTAACCTGCTGAAATGTTAAAATAAAAACATCTAAATGCAAAACTTTACTCAAACTCGTGACCTTCTGGAACTGTCCAGTTATTTTTATTTAATCAGTGTGGGCATGGATGGTAATTATAGCTATACCAACCCTAATTATAAGAATCAATTCCAATTCCTGCACGATGATCTGGTTGGCAAACCCTACCATATTACCATGCATCCTGATGACTGTAAGATTTGTGAAGAGGCTTCAGCTTTATGTTTCCAAAACCCAGGAAAATTGATACCAGCAACTATTCGAAAACATGATGGTCAGGGAGGCTATGTTTGTACGCAATGGGAATTCAGAGCGATGATTAATAACCGATCTGAGCCAGTTGGAGTATTTTGCATCGGTTATGATATCACAGAGCTTGTCGCTGAGCGAGCTGCATCCCAAAAAATAAATGAAGAAGTACTTGCGCACTCCACACTTTTGGAAAATATCGTTTTCCAGCAAACCCACACGGTAAGGGCTCCATTAACAAATTTGATTGCACTTACCAGGATTTTGAACAAATCCCATGATGATGTTCAGCTCCGAAGCAATTTGGCGAATATGATTTTAGAAACAGCAAAAAAATTAGATGATATCATCTCTGATATCGTAAAAAATGTTCGAGAAAAAATAAGATAATCAAATTTCTCAACCAAACCCCTTGTTTGCACTTATGAATAGAAGCGTTATAATAGTAGATGATGACAATTTTACACTATACATTAATCAAGAAATTCTGGAACCTATCATTTCAACTACCTGGAAGACTTTTCTTGGGGCGAAAGCGGCCCTCGTTTTTCTGGAAGCGTATGTTAATGAAGAATCGCAATTATTGATTTTTCTGGATTTAAATATGCCTGTAATGAATGGCTGGCAATTTCTGGACGAGTTAAAAACGTCCAAGTTTCAAGCTAATATTTTTGTAGTTATTGTCACCTCATCTATAGATCAAAGGGATAGTTTTAGGGCTCTCGAGTATCCTTGTGTACATGGCTTCATCTCCAAACCTTTAGAAGAAAAAACCGTTTTGGCATTAGCCGAGATACCACAACTCTCATTTTTCTTCAAATAATTTTAAATGCTATTTCATTATATTAGCCCATTACTCATTTCGTTGTACAACATTCTAAAATCCAGACTTCAAAGATTTGCTAATACATAACCTTTTACTATACACAGGACTTTTTCTTGTTGCTGCAACAGTCATCCCATTCATTAGGCACGACTATTGGATTTTTAGGGTTTTCGAATATCCCAGACTTCAGAAGCTCACGCTCAGTATACTCATTTTTGGCACTCTTCTTATTTATTTTCCACCGATAGGTTTCTGGCAAACTGCGCTCTCTATTTGCCTTTTTATTAATATCTGCTATCTATCCTACCTGATCCTTCCTTACACAGTTTTCGGAAAAAAGCAGCTGATTTCTTCGAAAAACCCTGTGAACGACAATAACATCAATATACTCATTGCGAATGTTTACCAGGAGAATAAAAAATCCAAAGACTACCATAAACTAATCAAAAGATACCAGCCCGACCTGGTTTTGATGGTCGAGACCAATCTATGGTGGCAGAAAGAGATGGATAGTTTATCAGCAACTTACCCTTATCAGATTCTTGAACCCCTGGAAAACACCTACGGAATGCTTATGTATTCAAAATTTCCAGTCGAGGGAAAAATACACTATTTAGTTGAACCTGATATACCTTCAATTATAGCCGAGGTAAGCCTGGCAAGCGGACAGCGTGTCAAACTGTTCTGTCTTCATCCAAAGCCTCCTGTGCCTCAAGAAAATCCCCGATCAACAGAAAGGGACAAAGAGATCCTTTTGGCAGCGACAATGGCGAAAGAAAGTAAATTGCCAGTAATCGTGATGGGTGACCTTAATGATGTGGCATGGAGCTATACAACAGAACTGTTTGGAAAAATCAGCGGATTATTGGATCCGCGTAGAGGAAGAGGGTTTTTTAACAGCTTTAATGCCAAGTACTTTTTTCTGCGTTTTCCCTTAGACCATATCTTCTGCTCTTCCAATTTCTCACTAAAATCCATAAAGCGGCTTGAAAGATGCGGCTCGGACCATTTTCCTATGGGTGTCAATCTTGAATTTGCACCGCAGGCTGAAAAGTTCAATGAGCATTTGGTGCCTACAGCTGAAGAGGTTGAGACCGCCGAGGAGAAACTTAATGCAGTTTAAGTTTGTCATTAAAAATGATACAGTTAATGAACTCGAGTACGCAAAACAGTATGTTCTACTAATAGTAGAGGAACAATAACCTAAACTACAGTTTTTCAAGCACAAATATTGTCAACTATATCGGTAACAATAATAATCTCACCGAAACGTATAGGGTGATTACAAAGAATAATAAAATGACACTGTCGCATGAAGGTTCATGCAAGAATGGTTGTGACTATGCTAGTGCAAAGATGACGCATTAGAATAAAAAATAAGTTACATATGCGTACAGCACCGATCACATATTATCAATAGAGCGTTTGCGGCTTTTCAGTCCATTATGAATGATAAAGAAGGCAATTATAAAAATTGAGGCATAACAAGCATACACAATATTCTTTCCATCAGGATGACCGTTATTGGAGATAGAAATCGCGAACAATGCCCAAATCCCCACTGCTGCAAATTCCCGAAGATTTCGGACATATACCATAATAATATTCACCAATCCAGCTACACAGATCAAGATGATCGCCCATGTGTGGGCCGAAATACCCCACCCCTGCCAGCTTATTTTAGTAAGATAAGCAGAAATATTTGCAATCAGGGCGACCGTAATCCATCCTGAATATAACGCAAACGGCCAGTACACAAATAGATATTCCTTTAAAGGATGGGCGTCCAGTTCCATCCTGGTATTGATTATAATCTTAACCAGACAAAAAAGAAGAAAACCCATCACAACTACGGAGAGGCCAATATAGTCATACAACCAGGCGCCAACCCAAAGCGAATTCGCCAGACATGATAAAACGAACCACCAGCCGATTCTCGAGAGAACAGTGGATGCGGATAGATCTTTTTTACCGTTGTTCCAGGTATAAAAAACAAAACCCAATAACCCGAGGTAAATAATTCCCCAAATAGAAAAGGCATAGCCTGCGGGCGTAAAATAATTAAAATACCTGTCAGAAATTGTTTTCATTGTATTACCATTGAGTAGGCCGGCATTCGACAAGTAGTTTACAGCAATGGTTAATACCAAAGCTATTCCGTTGGCAATAGAAAGAATTTTTTTCTGACTGTTCATGATTGAATAAGTATAGCAATTAAGGGAATTAAGATAATAAATTTATAACCAAAGCGCAAAAATGCAGGCGGGTTATCTAAGAATCCGCAGCTTTAAGTAATAGAAGAATAGCTCAAGACGATATTACATATCATGCAGAAAACTTTCAACCTTAAAATACGAACTGCCCGCTTGCAGAACAACTACAAAGCTATATTTGTCAACCGCTAGATTGTGTACATTAGCTGCGAATCTGAAACCGTTGACTGACATTTGTAACTGTGGACCACCAAACTACTTACCGATACAAAACTTGGTAAATATATTTTCTAATAAATCATCAGTAGTAACCGTTCCGGTAATTTCTCCTAAATAATGTAAGGCTTGCTTGATATCCATCGCCAGGAAATCTGAAGTTACTGGGTTATCTACGTTATCCAATACACGCTGTAAGGCATTTTCAGTTTTTTTTAAAGCTTCAACATGGCGAATATTGGTAACCAAGGTTTCGCTTGTATTAATGTGGTGCAGATTAACCTGCTCCAGCAAAGTTTCTTTTAGTTCCTCTATTCCCGATTTTTCCTTGGCAGAAATAAAAACTACATTAAGGGCTTCAAAAGCTTTTCGCTGCGCTGTTTCAATTAAATCAGCCTTATTAATCAAAATTAAATACGGAATGGCCAATTGCTCCAGTCCACGCACTTGTTCTTCAATTTCAGCCACATCCTGAGCCGCATCTGCCATGTATATAATTAGCTTGGCCTGCTTCATTTTCTCCAGCGTACGTTCTACGCCTAAAGCTTCAATAATATCAGCAGTATCGCGAATACCAGCGGTATCGATAAAACGGAAAACAATACCACCAATATTTAATTCATCTTCAATTGTATCGCGGGTTGTACCAGCAATGTCAGAAACAATAGCCCTTTCTTCATTCAACAAGGCATTAAGCAAAGTCGATTTTCCTACATTTGGCTTTCCTGCAATCACAATAGGTACACCATTTTTAATTACATTTCCCATTTCGAAAGAGGAAATGAGGCGATGTAAAACATGGTTAATTTTAGTAACCAGATTACGCAATTGCTCACGATTGGCAAATTCTACGTCTTCTTCAGCAAAATCCAGTTCAAGCTCTATCATGGAAGCAAAATGAATCAATTGCTCACGCAGGGCTTTAAGCTCTGTTGCGAAACCACCACGCATTTGCTGCATCGCTACATCGTGAGAAGCTTTAGAATTAGAGGCAATTAAATCGGCTACAGCTTCTGCCTGACTTAAATCGAAAGCCCCGTTTAAAAAAGCACGTAAGGTAAATTCGCCAGGTTTAGCTGCACGGGCGCCCCTGTCAATCAGAAGGTTAATAATCTGTTGAATAATATAATTAGAACCGTGGCATGAAATTTCCACTACATTTTCTTTAGTGTACGATTTTGGCGCAACATATAAACCCGTTACCACTTCGTCAACAATCTGTTCACCATCCTTGATCAAACCAAAATGTAAAGTGTGCGAAGCCTGCTTTTCTAAATCCTTACCACTAAAAACAGCATTGGTTAAAGTAATGGCATCTGGCCCTGAAAGGCGAATAACGCCAATAGCACCCGAACCTGGAGGAGTAGACAAAGCAATAATAGTATCCTGATTATTCATATTCATTAAAGAAAATGCAAAAATAAGTCTATTAAACGGGTATATCAGTGTATCGGAAGTAATTTTTTAGTCTTTTACGATTTGAATGATCTGCATGATAAAAATAAATATATAAACCAATCCAGCAGTTATTTAAACAGGTAGCTGAATTGATATTTAAACCACCCACCTAAAATCTTCTGTACATTTATACTTAACTTAAAACATTTTAGAATGAATCATGTTTAAAACCTGAAAACCGAAAACATCTATATGACTAATAATTTTCCTTTAACCGTTAGAAGATCCATCGAATTACTCGGCCTTATGGCAGTTGTAGCGGTTATGGTCATCGCAAGAGATATTATTATGCCAATGCTAATGGCATTTTTCATCAGCATTATGCTTTTGCCTGTATATCGTTTCCTGAAAAGAAAGAAATTTCCTGAAACTTTAGCCATTATACTGCCAATTTTATTAGTAGCCCTTTTTGTAGCCTTAATTGTTTGGTTTTTTTCTAACCAGATCGGCATTTTGGTGAAAGATTTCCCTCAAATAAAATCGAATGTTACTCAACACATTAACTCGTTAAGCGATTGGATTAGTAGAATTACCCATTACGATGATAAACAACAGAAAGCCTTTATTCAGGATAAAAGCGACGATTTGATGAATATGGGTACCTC
The DNA here is from genome assembly GCF_039537385.1 of Pedobacter ginsengiterrae. Taxonomy (NCBI): domain Bacteria; kingdom Pseudomonadati; phylum Bacteroidota; class Sphingobacteriia; order Sphingobacteriales; family Sphingobacteriaceae; genus Pedobacter; species Pedobacter ginsengiterrae. The sequence goes on along the minus strand of NZ_BAABAK010000019.1, from coordinate 171,093 downwards.
ACTGGCTGGTGGTGCAGCCGTAACGCTGAGCGGCATATTTGTGTTTATTGGTTTATTGCCCATTTACATTTACTTAATGCTTTTTTATAAAGATATTTTATTACGTTTCATTTTTATGTGGTTCAAAACCGACGACCATCCTAAAGTAAAAGAAGCCATATATGAAACAGAATCCATTATTAAAAGTTACCTGATTGGTTTATTAATTCAGATAACCTATATGACCATACTTTTAGGGGGTATTTTAATGATTATCGGAATTAAACATGCCTTATTAATTGGTGTAATCTTCGCCATATTAAACTTAATCCCTTATGTGGGTGCGTTAATTGGAAATTTGATTGGCGTGTTGCTTACTCTAACATCATCGCAAGAACTATGGCCCGTAATTACAGTTTTAGGCGTAATTGCATTTGTTCAGTTTTTAGATAATAATATTCTGATGCCGAGAATTGTTGGCTCTAAGGTAAAAATCAATGCACTGTTTGCCATACTCGGGGTATTTATAGGCGGCAGTATTGCTGGGGTATCTGGCATGTTTCTCGCCCTGCCGATTGTTGCAGTACTAAAAATCATCTTCGACCGCACAGAATCGTTTAAACAATGGGGCGTATTGTTAGGCGATGAAAGACCTGAGAAAAGTCCGATGACTTTCCCTGCTTTTAGAAGAAAGAAAGCGGTAGAAGTTAAACCAGGAATTCAAAAAAAACTATAATTATTTTACTCGATACTGTCCGTATATTTTAAAACAAAAAACACATCTGGTTAGCCCAAATGTGTTTTTTGTTTTAATTTACAGATCACTTACCGATTCAATTCTATAGGCCTTTTCACCCGATGGCGTATCCCATTCTATTATCGAATCTACCCTATGCCCAAGTAATGCAAGCCCAATTTCGGATAAGATAGAAATCGTTCCATGTTTCTGACGAGCCAGATTTGGCGGCACAAAAAGATAAGTAAAAGAATCGCCAGAGTTAATTTCCCTAACAATAACTTCCTTATAAACATCAACTATATTTGGTGGTAAATCTTTCCTGTGTACCTGTTTGGCATTTTTAAGTTCGATCAAGAGCTGGGATTCGTTTTTAGGGCTTACTTTTCTTTTTCTAATTTGTTCTTTTAAAATATCGAACATACCCGTTGTAAGGGTGATTTGCTTTGCTGCAGAATGATGGTTATTCATAAAAAATATATAAGATTAATCAATAATAATTTCCTATAGATATTTCTGATCGCCCCGAAAGCTATAGAACTTCGGGGCAGAATTACCAAAATCAATTATAATTTTAATGATATAATTTTTCATTATGCTTAATTATTGAGGTGCAATTACTTCTGTTATTTTAAACTGTTTCAAACCTGCAGGAACTTTCCACTTTACTAATTCTCCCTTTCTAAAACCTATTAAAGCGGCTGCAATAGGTGTTAAGATCGAGATCTTTTTCTGTTTAATATCTGCATATTGGGGCAATACAATGGTAAGCTCCATCACTTCGCCTGTTATTTCCTCAGCGATATAAACTTTAGAGTTTAACCTAATGGCATGCGCTGGAAAAGCGTCATCTTTAATAATGAGAGCTCTACTCAACTCAGCAGAAAGAGACATCTCATCTGTAGTTTTTTTAAGTTTACTGAAGAATGGTTTTAAAAGGTTATAATCACTTTCGGTAATGATAACCGGGTTGCTTTCGTTCAAATTCATATTTAAATTATTTAGGTGCATTATTTAGCTGGAAGTGTGTTTCGCTCATCCATTACATTCTAAACCAAATCAATACTGATAATCAAAATTTCACCACACAACTACCTGTTTAAAAGGTAATTTATGAATCTAAAAAATCGATAAAATAAAATTGTAAGCAGCAATACCTTAACGTAAGCCAAAGCATAAACAGATTTAATAAAATAAATGAAACTGATAAGGAAATCCCCGAAACCTGAATTTAATTCTTTTTTAAAAGGCCGGGGTTATGGTATCAAAATCCTTAAAGGAAGGAATATAAAATAGCCTGCTAAAAAAACAGAATATCGATTTCGTTATACACGCACACAACAAAATAATACGGGCATTATTGCGCATGCTTTGATTGTGTAGTTCGATATTTCTGTAGCAAGTATTCAAATCGAACCAAAGATAACCTTTATAAACAGGGATTGCAAATTTCAGGTTAGCCTACCCCATCACAAACAAATCTATCTAAATAGTATGTCGTAAGCGAATCTTAAAATCGTTCCGAAAACAACAATAAGGAAGAAAATACGAACAAATTTATTGCCTTTTAACAAAGCTAGCTTTGTGCCTAAGTAAGCACCGCACACATTAAAAATAGCCATGGGAATAGCATATTGGAAAAGAATATTTCCAGTGGAGCTGAAATATAATATTGCGGCCAGGTTGGTGGCAATATTTACAATTTTAGCATGAGCGCTTGCACCTATAAAATCGAAACCTAAAATGGCAATAAAAACTAAAATTAAGAATGAGCCAGTTCCAGGGCCAATTAGTCCATCGTAAAAACCAATCAGTAACCCAAATACAGCCGCCATTAATACTTGTTTTTTAGCGGAATGATTTTTCTCTTGATGAATGCCAAATTGTTTATTGAAGTAAGTATAAAGTGCAACCAGAATAAGTACAACTAAAATAATTGGTTTAATTACAGAATTATCAATCCTACTGACCAAAAAGGCACCTGAAAGTGCTGCCACAAAAGCAGTGCTAGCACAAGCAACAAGAACTTTAAAATTAAATTTTACTTTTTTAGAATATTTAATAGCCGCCAACGTTGTTCCAGCTATTGATGGAATTTTAGTAGTACCCAATAAAGTTGCTACAGGATAATGTGGCAAAATTAACAAGGTGGCTGGAGTTTGCAATAAACCACCGCCACCTACTATTGCATCTATAAACCCAGCAGCAAAAGCTGCCACGCAGAGTAGAATCAGTTCATTAATCATTGATTAGGGCAGGCAAGATTAAAATTCATATTTTCCCTAATCCATTTTCCATCTGTAATCTTTCCTCATCAAACTACATTCTTTCTGGCGAAGTAATCCCTAAAATCAGCATCCCTTTATTTATTAAATCGGCTGTTTTTTTACTTAGGTTTAAGCGGAATTGTTTAGCATCGCCTGCTTCTGTTTTAACAATCGGCGGAATTTCGTGGTAAAACTTATTAAACAGCTTTGCAAGCTCGTATAAATAATTGGCTAAACTTGCAGGACTGTGTGCCTTCGCAGCAGTTTCAATTTCAGTTGGGTATTTTGCCAGTTGCATTATCATTTCAAGTTCTACATCTGCAATTCCAGAAAATGTTGGCGTATTAATTGAAAACTGATAATCAGCTTTGCTTAATAATGATTTAATCCTAGCATGTGTGTATTGGATAAAAGGACCTGTATTGCCTTGAAAATCGATACTTTCGTTTGGATCGAAAAGCAGACGTTTTTTCGGTTCTACCTTTAAAAGGAAATATTTTAAAGCTCCTAAACCAATATTTTTGTAAAGCTCTTCTTTATAATCCGCAGAAAAATCGTTTATTTTACCAAGCTCTTCTGTTTTTTCCTGAGCCGTAGCAATCATATCTGCAATTAACTCATCCGCATCTACCACTGTACCTTCGCGACTTTTCATTTTACCATTAGGTAAATCTACCATTCCGTAGGATAAGTGATATAGTCCTTTTGCCCAGCTCTTACCCAGTTTTTCCAGAATTAAAAACAGAACTTTAAAGTGATAATCCTGTTCATTACCAACCACATAAATCGACTCATCCATTCCAAAATCATCGAACTTCATTTTAGCGGTTCCCAAATCCTGCGTAATATAAACAGAAGTTCCATCGGCACGTAAAACCAGTTTCTGATCCAGGCCATCAGCAGTTAAATCTATCCAAACTGAGCCATCCTCTTTCTTAAAGAAAACGCCTTTCTCTAGACCTTCATCAACAGTATCTTTTCCTAAAAGATAAGTATTGCTTTCGTAGTAAAATTTATCAAAATCAACACCCAGATTTTTGTAAGTAATATTAAAACCTGCATAAACCCATTCGTTCATGGTTTTCCACAGCGAAACAACTGCTTCATCGCCTTGCTCCCAAGCCAACAGCATCTGTTGTGCTTCTTTAATTAAAGGCGCATTTTTCTTTGCTTCGTCTTCAGTTTGTCCTTCAGCTTTTAAAGCTTCAATTTCTTTTTTATATTCCTTATCGAAAATTACATAGTATTTCCCAACCAAATGATCGCCCTTTAAGCCAGCGCTTTCCGGCGTTTCGCCATTACCCCATTTTTGCCAGGCCAGCATCGATTTACAAATATGAATACCTCTGTCGTTTACCAGATTTACTTTAAAAACCTCATAACCATAAGCTTTAAGCAATTCAGCTACAGAATAGCCCAACAAGTTATTACGTACGTGCCCTAAGTGAAGTGGTTTATTTGTATTTGGCGAAGAATATTCTACCATCACCTTTTTCCCGTTCGGTTTGTAGCTACCGAAGTTTTCATCCATAATTTCCTCATTAAATTGTTTAAGGAAATAACGTTCGGCAATGCTTAGGTTTAAAAAGCCTTTTACTACGTTGAACTTAGTAACATCATCCACATTGGCAACTAAATATTCGCCAATTTCATTAGCGGTTTGCTCTGGCGATTTTTTAGAAACTTTGGTTATTGGGAAAACAACTATGGTTACCTGGCCTTCAAATTCTTTACGGGTTTCTTGTATATTGATTACACTTTCGGCTAGTTCTTCGTTATAAAGTTCTTTAACAGCCTTAAGCGTTGCGGTAATAATAAAATTCATGGTTCAAAAATAGCGATTATAGCGCAAAGCTGAAAGGGCAAAGCCAAAAGCCAGCTAAAAAGAATGTTTAAACTTTAAGCTTGTAAGCACTAAAGTTTAAACATTAAAAACGGAATGGATATCTGATAATTAATCCTTTTGAAAGAAGTTCATGATTTGCTTCTTAATTTTATTGGATACTTTTCTGAATACTCTGTATTTTCCACTTACAGGTTTAAATCCAGCCCATTTGGTTTGGTTTAAGTATTCAAAAAAGATGGTTTTAAATTTCTCTTGAGACCTGTAGGTTTTGAAAGTTGGTTTGATATCCAGGTAATGAATTATGTAAGGATCTTCATCGTAAAATGTTGCAAACCAATTCCATTTTGGATTTAATTCTTCCCATTTGTTTGCAAACACAACATTAAGACCATACTGATCAACCAATACAACGTGTTCAGCATAAGTTCTAAGCGTATCAATTACTTTTGTTGATATATCTTGTTCTCTCCACTTAATAACATCGATAAGCATTATACCTGCATTAAAATACTTTGTATCGGCCGTTAGCCCAAAGTCTTTATAATTAGGAATTCCGCCCCAGGCACAATCTACTGTTTTGCCTACATCTATCACAGCGCCAATGGTATTTCCATTTAGTTCTGTATTCCAAAGAATAGAAATGTCTTTTAATACAACTGTATCAACATCCAGATAAATCATTCGCTCTACATCAGCAGGTAATGCATACGGAGCAAAAAGCCTCAAATAAGTAGTTAATGGAAATGCTGATTTATCAACAGGAATGCTAACACCGTCGGGTATAATCGTCTTTTTTTCGAACCATTTTACCGTTAACTTATCAGGATTAACAGACTCTTCTATTTTCCGCTTGTTTAGGCTCGAAATTCCATCATCAATTATGTAAAAATCAATATGTTCTTCAGTGGAATGATTAAGTTCTATAGACTTAACTAAAGCACCAATTAATATTGCATAATGATTATCACTTGCTACGACAATAGAGATATTGTTTTTTTTCATTTTTAAAAAAGTAATTTAATATATCTCCATATTAATGAAAGCACCTGTAAAGAATAGTAGGGAGATAATAATCTTGTATTAAAAAAATAAGATCAAATAAAAATAGTACAAATAATTACATACTACGCAGAAAAACCTGAAATTATATCAATTTTGGTTCTTTTTTATACTTTCAAACCACTTAAGAGCCAGTTGATCTAAACCTTTCTCTGTAAAGTGAACTGCATCGGCCCGATAATATGCCAGGTTCAGTGAGTCTGTATTTGGGCCTCTTTTTATATCAGGTCCTTCCGCGATAAGTTCATTTTGTGCATTAGTAATATCTTTATCGATACCGTGTAAATTATTGTTATTATATGGAAAATAGCTTGAAATAGAGATAAAAAACGGTGCATTAAATTTCCGATCCCTTATCGTTTTTATAACGGATTTTAACCTCATTTTATATTCGGCAGTTGTGGTGTTATCTACATTATCCGTTTCGCCCTGATCCCAAAATATATGTGTTAATTTGATATTGTCTTTCTGGAGATATTCTAATGTTGAAAGAAGTTTTTCTTTACACTCTCCTTCCGACCAGCATTTAACAGATGTGCCACCAATAGCACATGGAACTATAATTACCTTTTTATAAAGCCCACTATCTATTAGCATATCCCCAACTCGGGTCCAAACGCTACTTCCTCCGCCATCTGGTCCTAATAATGGTTCTTTTGCATGGTAAAGTTTTCCTTTGTAGTAGTTATATACTTCATTTTTAGAAACATAACTCCCACTACCGTAGTTACCTGCATTTGATTGGCCAAAAGCCAAAAATATCATCACCTTATCCGATTTTATAATCTTTTGCTGATTAGGAATTTCTTTTCGAAAATGTAAATAGGTTCTAATAAACTGAGCATTAATTAAATATTCTTTATTACGATCCGCCAAAATACCTAACAAAATACAACCAACTATTATAATTAGATATTTTACTTTCTTTTTCATAAATATTAATCTTATAGTAATTATTCTAAGCCTTGTTAAAAAGAGATTTAGTAAAATCCTTTACAAACAGTACAGACTCTTTATAACCAATTATATAAACGCTCCAGAACTTAAAATTTGAGAAATTATTTAACGGTTTATATGCCATAACGATTGCGACAATTGTTGGAAACACCATTGCTATAGTTATGGAGTAAACAGACTTATATAATGCTAAACCGATTGCAATGGCAATACAATTAACAATTAACATTACCCAGATTTTATAAAAATTAATTTTTGGCAAATGAATTACATCTAAAGCTAATGCGAAAAAACGATCTGCCGGCCAGAGTAGTGAACATACAATCATTATTCGCAATAAATTAGGAGCTTCTGTAGAAACATATTCTTTACCTCCCATTATGTGGATTAAAGGTTCGGCAAAAATAAGCACAAATACAGCAATCGGCACTAAGGCAACACTCAGCATACCAACAAGCTTTTTTAAGGTATACATTAATTCAGATTTTTCACCATTATTATACTGAGCAGATAATATTGGCATGCCGCTAGCCGCAAAACTTAACAATGGAATTTCGATAATTTGTAAAAACTTGGCACTTAAATTACAGGTTGCCAAAGCAGCTGGTCCGATCAAGAAGTTAACAATAAATGTACTAGTTAGCCCAAATAAGCTGCTACTTATGTTGGTTCCCATAGCGTACTTCCCAAAATGAAAAAGTTCGATTGTGGTTTTCCTGTCTGCAAATCTAACAGAAAGTATTTTTGTCCATTTAAAAATCAAAACACAGGCGCTGGATAAAAGATTTGCACCCACGAATGTTAATAAAACTGTGTTTAATGTTACTTTATGCAAAATTGCAAGGATAAAAATTACTAACGCAAAGGTACCTTGATTCAAGACCCTTAAAATCAACAGCCTGTCGAACCTTTTGTAAGATTGAACAACACAATTGGCCATAAACGATGGTAATGTAACAACAGGTATTATAGAAAAGTATTTCAAAGAAAGAACTGTGCCTTTATCGGTAAAAAAATTGGCTAGAAAATAAGTTGGTATATTGATAATCACTGCCATGGCTGTTATCGCTAAACCCAGCATCCATGCTGAACCAGCAACTTTTTCAGCTCTCTCCCCTTCTGTTCCTGAATAAAATTTGATGAACGTTATGGTTAAAAAGCCGCCACGTAAAGTATCCATCAAACCATTTATAGTTAAAACAAAAATGTATACGCCAACTTCGGGCAAAGAAAGCGATCTATATAAAATTGCTAAACTAACTAATCCAATAATTGCCATAACGCCATTTCCGAATAAAGATTGAAAATGTACGTTTTTAAATATTGCAATTATTTTATCGAGGTATTTCAGCATTGAAGGTTTATTTTGTAATTTAAGTATTAAGTATTTGTTTCTATATTTAAAGGTTACCAGCCATCATCTGATTATAGGCATAATCGCAAGCTCTTGCAGTCAGTGCCATATAAGTTAAAGAAGGATTCTGACAACCAGAAGAAGTCATACAGCTACCATCAGTTATAAAAACATTTTTTACGGCATGAATTTGGTTAAATCCATTCAAAACGGACGTTTTTGGATCTAATCCCATTCTTGCAGTTCCCATTTCATGGACTGTTGTGCCGCCAGGTGTAGAATAATTAAATGCATGTACATAGGAGAACCCCGAATCCAAAAGCATTTTTTCACAAGTTTCCTTTATATCATCCATCATCTTCTTTTCGTTTTCTTTAAATGAAAAATCGATTTTAACCAAAGGCATGCCCCATTTATCTTTCTGGGTTTCATCTAAAGATATCTTGTTTTCATAATAAGGTAAGCACTCTCCCCATCCCGCCATCCAAATTGTCCACGGGCCAGGTGTTGTAAGTGCATTTTTGAAGTTTTTACCAAAGCCAGGCTCTCCCATCCTATCCATCCACTCCTTCCTTTCGCCATGTCCATTAATGTGATATCCTCTAGTAAAACTTAAACCCTCATCTTTATCTAAATTTCTATATCTTGGAATTAAAAAACCACATGGCCTTCGCCCCTTATAATATTGATCTTTAAGTCCATCGTAAACGCCATAAGCACCAGCAGAAGAATGATGATCCATTAAATTATGACCAACCTGTCCACTATCATTACCAAAACCATTTGGAAAACGCTTAGATTTTGAATTAAGTAATAGCAAACTTGTAGCTATTGTAGACGCATTTATAAAGATTATTTTAGAATAAAATTCGATATTTTCATTTGTGTTTGCGTCAATAACTTTAACCCCCTTGCCTTTTTGTGTTTGTTCATCATAGATAATCTCAGAAACAATAGAAAATGGTCTTAAAGTTAAATTTCCTGTTTTTTGAGCGGCAGGAATAGTTGAACTGTTGCTACTAAAATAGCCTCCAAACGGACAGCCCCTTGAACATAAATTACGATTTTGACAAGGGCCTCTGTTATCCCATCCTCTAGTTAAGTTGGCAACACGAGCAATTGTTAAAGTTCTTTTGTCGTTTTCGTTTATTGATTTTCTTAAATATTGCTCAATGCAGTTAAGTTCCATGGGAGGTAAAAATTTACCGTCAGGTAATTGAGCAAGCTTTTCATTTTGGCCACTTACGCCTATAAAAGTTTCAACGTAATCATACCATGATTCAAGATCTTTATATCGAATAGGCCAATCTACACCATTGCCATCTTTCTTATTAGCTTCGAAATCTAAATCGCTAAAACGATAACATTGCCTTCCCCATATTAAAGAGCGTCCACCAACCTGATAACCTCTAAACCAATTAAATGGCTTTTCTTGAATATAAGGTTGATCTTTGTCACTAACAAAAAAATGTTTGGTTGCTGGAGAATAAGCCCCACTTTGAATTGGGTCCCTTTCAGCATCTACATTGGTGTTATTATAGCCATTTTTAAAATCCCATGGATTTAAATTGGCTGTTGGATAATCTTTTATATGCTCTACGTTTCTGCCTCTTTCAAGAAGCAAGGTTTTGAGTCCTTTTTTACACAACTCCATTGCTGCCCAACCTCCACTAATACCAGAGCCAATAACTATTGCATCATAAGTGTGCTGATTATCAATATTATTACTTTGCATATATTATTTCGTTGCCCAAGATTTTTGGTTGTTTTTTAATTGAATACAAGCTTCGAATGTTTGAGGGACATAATCATAGGCCAATCCTTTAGTAGCGCCTAATTCTGATAAACAATAACCTTCAACTGTTAAACTTTTTAGCTTAGAGAAGAATGTTTGACCCAAAAATTTATTATTTATTTTGTTAAGAATTTGTAACGAGTATATTCCCTTTTCCTCAAAATGTTTTAGTACAATATTTCTTTCAACCGCATTACACTTCATAAATGATTTGTCAAATGAATCAATTGTGTATGCTTCCAAATCATGAAGACCGCTTACAAACTTATTTTGTTCTCTTTTTCCTGTGCAATTTGTTAAAACATTAATGATATAGCCACTTACACCAGCTTCTTTAGCTCCAGGAGTATCAGTTGCAGGAATTATTGTTTCTGCCAGTTCTGCAATTAACGATTGGTAAGATAAGAGTTCATTAACATTGACTTCCTTATTTAAAGATATCCATTTATAAGCTGAAAACGAAGATATACCCGCTGCACTTAAAGCTAATATACTTTTTAAGGTTGTTCTTCTGTTCATTAGAAAATATTAATTTAGTGATCTAAGAAATCTCTATTTATCCAATATTTAAAACTCTTTTAACTCTTTTCAAGGTTCCTTTCCAAAGGCCTCCATCAATTTGAATTCTTCTGTCGGTTGTCCAAACTAATGCTTTAATATTATTTACGTAAAAAAGCTTACCAAAACCTTTATTTCTTAATTTTAATGCAAGCCAACCATCTTCAATAGTGCCTGGAGGATGATTAAATCCTTCTACCTGTAAACCATGTTCTTTTCTAAAGGCAGAATTAAATCCGTAAACATTTACAGCCTCATCTTTTACTTTTTTATTATACCATCTAGAGAGCTGGGCAATATGCTCGTAAAAAAAATAGGTTACTCTACCTGTAGAGCCAATTGGAATTAAAGAAAAACGGCCATAAGTTATCGCAACACCTTCATCTTCGATCAATGGTTTTACCATCAGTTCAATCCAATCTTCAGGATAAATCGTATCCGCATCAGCATTTAAAATATATTTGCCCTTCGCAGCAGCCATTCCTGCATTTCTGGCAAAGGCTATACCTTGTCGGCTCTCACTAACAACTTCAACACCGCAAGCCTTTGCTAAAGCCTCGGTATCGTCTTTCGAATTATTATTAGAGACTACAATTTCTACTTTTCTATTTGTTTTATTAGCGCACAAAGAAGCTAAAGCTGGTACAATGCTTTCTGTTTCGTTATATGCAGGCATTACAACACTAATATCTGGTTCTCCTTTATACAAATTTTTATAACTATCTGCAGCCATTTTGCACATTTCATCTTTTGTTAAATGGCTTTTGATATACTTATTTATTGATGCAGGAATTTGAATTGGCCTCATTCTTTTTTGTATTTTTTGGGATGAATTTTATTAGAATTTAAATACTTCTTCCAACTAATTATTTATTGTTTTTTCTTCTACGTAATGCTCTGTTGCTACAGATATCTTGTTGGCAGACTTCGCCTTCAGTAAAGCTAATACCTGAAAATATATAAACTTTGGGATATCCATTAATGATTTATATATCTTCTGATCCGCTTTAAAATAAGAAAGCGACTTCATGAAAACAACTACAAAACAAACCGCTAATATAGCAAACAGCACGGCCATTTCGGGTATAATGAAAACATTAACTGCAAAACAGAATATTGTAAGAAATAGTAAAATAAATAATGGTGGGCGACAAAGCATTATCCCAAACAGAAACTGATTCCAGTTAAAGTTTATTATACCACTAAATGTCATCCTTAAGCCTAATTTGAAGAACTTAAACCAAGTATTGATCCATCTAGCCCTTTGTTTTACAAGTTGATCAGATTTAGATGTTTTTTCATCCAAAACAATTGCCTTATCAGCAAAAGCAATTTTAAGTTTTCTGATAACAAGTTCATATTGAAGTATTTTATCAAAACCAGCTCCATTACTATCAATATTCTTCAGGCATTCTACATAAATATTTGTTGTAAAAGCCATACCCGATCCAGATAAAGAGGAAGATGAACCAGCATCTGTTAATAATTTCTTATCTACATATCGATAATAAATATCGTTTGCAGCATCTAAACAGGCGTAATTGGTATTTAAGTTTTTAGCTGCCCTAACACCTTGTACGGCTTGGTAGCCCAAACCAAAAACCTTATTCATTTCCAATAAGTAATCGGCATCAACTAAATTATCGCTATCAATAATGGTTAATCTTTCATGAGGACGCTTGAAATTATTAATAGCATAGAAATGAGATTTCACATTACTTGCTAAAACTTCCTCTGGCCTAAGAACTACAACTTTATTATCATCGAATACCAAACTTGAAATATCGCAGTTATCAGCAACTATATAAATTATGTAATTGGTATAGTTAATATTCAATATAGACTTTACAACCCCTGGAATTAATGTTACCTGTTGATAAGCTGTAACAATAATTGCGTAATCTGGTTCAATTGAAGAATCACTTATCTGATTATAATTCTTCTTCGAAGCGAAAAGTTGAATGATCCATAGAAATACGGGAAAAATTAAATTAATAATTACTACCGCTTCTAAAAGATGAAATAAAATCAATAACACGTACATATTTTTATAATCTTACTTCTTACTAATCAATTTATCTATCTCAACTGTCATTGCTTTTACGCTATTTTCCCAGGTATGACTAAAAGCAAATTCTTTCCGTCCAAGTTCAAGTTCACTATTATGCTCATTAAAAGCTTTTTCGATAAGCTTGACATAATCCTCTTTTGTATCTGCCAAGTAAACGAAATCTTTAAAAACCTCCATAGTTTCTGTCCTTGTAGCTATTACAGGTTTACCTAAGGCTAAATATTCATCGATTTTTCTTGGGTAATTTCCTCTTGTAATTGCATTTACAGTTTGAGGATTTATACAAATGTCAAACGCATTAATAAATGAAGGCAATTCATCTACTTCCCGCTGACCAATAAATATTACATTTTTGATGTTATGTAGTTCACTATCCATAAACGAATCATCTTCTGGTCCAACAAGAACTACGTTATAATCTGGATATTGGTTTGCAATGTGCTGAATGATCTCGATGTTTAAGCGTGAAGTACTCAAAGCGCCTACATATCCAATAATTTTCGATTTAATATTCTTCAGTACTTCTGGTAATTCTGCACTTACATTTTTGAATGATTCTATATCACAACCCTGCCCAACATTAAATGATTTTGAATTGTATTTACGACAATAAGCTGCCAGATATTCAGAATTCGCAAAGCAAAAATCGCTTTTGGCGATTAATTCAGGCTCGAGGATCTCACCATGTTTTTTCCAATAATTTACCCCTACCATGTAATCTCTGGAATAGTAAACACTTAAATCTGGCTGTAAATAATCCTTAAGATAAAAAGCTTTAAACATCTCATTATCATTAAATAATATAATGTTTTTAAATTGAAGCTTTTCAATTGCTTTCTTAATTGATTTTGAAAGCTTTTTGTTATTTCTTTTATTTAATAACCTAAAAATAGAAGTAGAATTTATCCAATTTATTGATTCAACGATACAATCAGGATAATAATTCCAAAGGTTATTCTTAATTTTTATAAGTCCTTCCTCCTTTTGATTGATCACATTAATCCGCTTCTGAATTTTGGGATCTTTTTTGTTCTTTATTAAGGTAATGCGATCTAAAGGCGAATTGATATATAAAACACGGTTGGTTTTACTAAGTTCGAGTGCAATGTTTTTACAATTACTTCCAATTTCTGTGTCCCAAGGCTGCTGACCAATTATAACAATATCATTGTTCATACTTAATACTTTTTCAAAAAATAACTATAATTAAAAATATACTGCCTGTAAAAGTATCTCATAACCTTAACTAAAGCACTATCGCTATTTCTCCAAAAATCTCTCTTCACGGTACTCGGTTCTTCCGAACTATTTACCTGATCGAAAACCGATTTAAAATTATCATATAAATAACCTTTTCCTTTTTTCCGTAAAAAAGAAATCATCATATCAAATTCTATTTTATCTGAATGCTTAGTTTCATTATATCTGCCAAATTTTTGCAAAAACGAACTTCGTCTGATATGCGGATGATCGCTATATAAATGAAACTTATTGGTATCGGGCGACCATGGATTAAATATCATCTCCGAAAATCCATTTTTAAATGCTTTTGTTTCAGGATGTTTAAAATACGAATAGAACCTTACGTAATCTGCTGTTTGATCTTGTTCTAAAATCTCCAAACCATCTTTTAATGGTTTTTCGAAACCAGGTAGCGGAACAAAATCTTCCTGAACATAAAGTGTATAAGGACTTTTTACTGCATCCTGCCCTTTATTTAGATTATTGCCCAAGCCCTTATTTTTGGGCGCTTTAAGCAAGGTAAAATCATATTTATTTTTGAGATTCTCTATATACTCAACATGTTCTGGTTTACTGCCATCATCAGAAACTAAAATTTCGTTAAAAGTGCAATTGTAACTATCAAACGAAGCTAGCAACCTTTCTAAAGACTGGCTTCTGTTATAGTGCGTAATCAATAAAGTTACCTTATCAAAGTGAGTTACCTTTTCCGTCATAATTTTACTTCTTATAAAACCTTATCCCAGGTCAAAGTTTCTGCATTGTATTTTTTAACGATTTTGGCGGGATTACCAACAGCAATACAGTACGGTGGCACATCTTTAGTAACAACGCTTCCCCCACCAATTACGCTGTGCTTTCCGATGGTTACACCAGCCGTAATTACACTGTTTGCGCCAATCCATACATCGTCAGCAATTGTAATTTGCTTAACATTTACTTTTTGAAATGCTGGCGGTATATTTACATCTTCATATCCATGATTTAGACCTGATACAACAATGTTTTGTGCAAACATTACATTATTCCCAATTGAAACAGGACCAATAATTACGTTGCCTAATCCAATAATTGTATTAGAACCAATTATTACATCGCCTACACCATTATTAATGGTAGAAAAATCTTCGATTATCGACTTTGCACCCAACTGAAAGTTATTAAAAGGAAAAACATCCATCCTGGTTTTCCACCTAACAATCGATTTTTTACCTCTCTTATGCTTAAAAGGATTAAGAAAAATCCGAACCCACAACCTTGGTTTATGATCATTCTTTGGAATCAGCATAGACAAAGCCATTTGCTTTAACCTGGGGTTTGATTTAATTTTCGAAATTATAGACATAAAATAATACTCTTAACGATAAAATTAGTCGTTTTCCTTATTTAATCCGTTTACTATTCCAAGAATAAAACAGATAATTGCAGGTAATGCAAATATTTCAAATGGCATATTTTTTTTAATCTAATAATGTACTTTTTTCTAATTTCTCCAATCTTGGGCTTATAAAAATAAACACCCATGAAATGTAGATTACAATTGATGTAGGCATATTATTTATAATCTCGTTACCATAACTACAAATTAATACACCAGCATAACCTGCGGTTAAGGCAATGATTTTTGCTTTCAACTGCGGATCCTCCAGTCTCCACACAATAGCACAACACTTACCTAATATAAACATCATTATCGATAACCAAATGGTTAAGCCCACAACGCCATACATTGCCCATAATTTAACAAAATAACTATCTGGCTGTACTGTTGATAGGTATTTATCAGAATTATAATTAACGCCATTATAACCAATTACCCCCAAACCACCGCCAAATGGCCTGGAAGCCATGTATTCTTTTAAATTTCGTTGGGTTATAAACCTCACGTTTAAGGAAGGATCTTCTGGGTTTAATGCTGTTCTTAACCTATATATCTGATAATTTCCATCACCAATGTGTGTAAATTTTAAAATACCAAGCGCAAAAACCGCAACGAAACCACCTAGTATTACTACCTTATAATTTTTACTTAGAAATATAGCTAAAAATACACCTGCTACTAAGGCAAATAGCGCGCCCCTTGTACCAGAAATAAGCATTCCGTAAAGATTTAAGCCAGCGCAGATAAATAATAGAATTTTCTTCCATTTGGTTTTAATCGGACCTAAAGCTAAAATTAATGCCATTAATCCAATATGCGCCTGCGATGCCCCGAATTGGCCAGCTCCTGTGTAAAAAGAAAAAACCCTTAACCGGCCCCAAAGTAAATGGGTACTTGCATTGGCAGTAACAAAGGCAGTTTCACCTGGCGATAAGCCTATAAAAAGCTGCTTCATACCGTTAAGTGATCCTAAAGTAGAAACACCAATTACTAGAATTAGAAATATATCGAGCGATTTGTTGGTTTTAAATATTAGAAAACCTAGTATTACTAAAAATAGCGGATAAAAGGCAGTTGTTCTAATTTCTGCTACCCATGCTAAAGAATTCGAACCAGGATTAACAACTTCTAAAACGCTTATTCCAAACCAAAAGAGCATTAGAAAAACAAAACTATTATTTAGGTTACTCCAATCTTCTCTCGGCGTTTTTACTATTACACCAACGGTTAACAAGAAAATAAAAACCTCGATAAATATACCAAAAGGAAAACCACCGATTTCCCTACCAAGCACAATAAAAGTGAAGCAATAAAAAATAAGCGTAAATAATAGGGTACTTCTCATATACAAATAAGAACAGCTTTAAAATTTCTAAATAATAGTATAAACAACAAATTACTTAGCTGCTTGTTAAAGTCTTATTTAGAACCCAACCTAAAAATCCAGGGAGCTTTTTAATATAATCAACAAATTCTTTATCATTATCGTTTAAAACTTTTCCATATTCAAATACAGATATATTCTTTTCGGTAAACAGTAACCATTCTTTTGCAATGTTTATATCATGCAAACTATTTACATCTACTATAATAATATCAAATTCTTCTCTTAACACTTCGAAACCAGCTTTTAAACTCTTAATGCTTTGCATCTCCAATAATGATTCACGAGCCGTGCTCTTATTCATGATTGTTATCAAATCCTCTGTATGAATTTCTTTCTTTATTAAGAAGGTCTGAAAGTTTTGACTCGTTGCAAGTGCTTTACTTTCTGCTTTTACTACAGGAAGTTCATCTGCAATTAACAATACTTTTTTACCTGTCATAGCAAAAGCATAGGCCAAGCTATAAGCTATAAAGGTTTTACCTTCTTCACCGAATAAACTTGTAATACCTAAAATTTTACTACTATCTGCATCCATCTTTTCAGTTATTTCAAACCTTAATGATCGGAGCATGTCCCGATAAATTTCGTAATTGGGATTTCCAGTTTTATCATTCCAAATATCCCTTATACTCCTTTCATCCCCCTCAATTTTATTTAAAACACCAATAGTAACTGATTTTGTTGCATGTGCCAATTGCGAAGCGCTTTTTATTTTATGATCAAGCATAAACACAAAAAAGACATAAGCAAGGCAGATAAAAAACGAACCCGCGCCTGAACCTGCTAGATAAAGTACTTTTTTAGATGGCTCTGGATTGCCTGGTAAACCAACTTGCTCAATTTGCAGGCGTAAACCCATTGCCTGGTTATTTCTCGACTGAGTATACTGATCAAGGGCAGTCATGTATTCTTTTGTAGCTAAATCAGCTTCTCTTTCATAATTCTGAATATCGGCATCGTATGGTACCATGCTACTATATTTAGCTCTTAAACTTGCAAGTTCGTTATCAATAGATCTAATGCTACTTTTTGCTGTTTGCTGAGCAATTTCTAGTTGTGTTTTTTGAGCAGCTAAAGATTGTTTAGATGCACGAGGATCGTAAACATTTTCATCAAAGTTTTGATTACTCTTAGATTGAATTATTTTAGTCAAAGAATCTACTCTCTTTTGGTCTGAAGCTCTGAAACCATTTTCGATAAACGCATTGTTTGCTGCTTCTCTTTCTTTCTTTAAACTAACAATTTCCCGGTTATCAGCTCTGCTGCTACCGTTTATATTCGGGTCGCTGCCACCTAACTTACTTTGAATAGTATTGATTGCACCTTGAGTAGATTGAATTTGTCTTAATGCATCAGCTCTTTGCCCCTCATATTGTGTAATTTGAGCATACACGGTAGCCGATTGTTCGTTTAGATTTAATACTCCTTTATTTCTTTTAAAATCGGACAAAGAACCATTTTTTGCATTCATGGTAACTTCCTTTTTCTTCAAAACAGAATCTAATAAACCGATCGATTTATTTTGATTGGTATTGACATCAGAACTATAATTAACAATAAATTCGGAAGCTAATGTGTTTACCAAGTATGCAGAAAGATTAGGATTGTCTGATACATATTCGATATTGATAAAATCACTATTATCAGAATGGCTAATGTCAATTTCTTTTTTTAAGCCAGTTTCACCATATCCCATAGACTCAACAATATCATACAATTTGTATTTACCTTTATTATCGGCCAAGGTTAAAACTGATTTCGTAGCCAATTTCTCCCTGAAAAGATTAATTAATTCTTGCTTTTGTTCAGCACTTAAAGAATCGATCTTATCACTATATTTTCTAAAAGCAGATTTAGGTTGCTCTAAATCGTGTAATATTAAATTATATGAGAGTATATTGATGATTTTTTTCATCTTAAACTTCTCCATAATATTACTGAATTGCTGATTTATCTGAAAGAAATCGGTATTCTCATTAGAGATTAATTTTTTCGATGGGTCTAGCAAACCTGTAGAAATCTGAACTTCTGAGCTATACTGTTTTGGTAAATTTTGAACCAAAAAGTAAGTGATTATTACAGCAATAATGGGCACTAAAATTAGCACCCATTTATATTTTTTAACCAGTTTCAAAAATGCTTTTATATCCATATTTAAATTTTAAAGGCTACAACTATTTTACATCAGATAATTTGGAACCAATAATTTGTTCCAATAAATCTTTTGCTTTTAGATAAGTAGTTTCAGCTTGGATTTTTGCCTGCATAGAATTAAACTGATTTATTCGAGATTGATTGTATGCGTCTAAAGTAATTTCGCCTTTTTCAAATCGATTTCTTAAACTTTCAGACACACCCTTATTTTCCTGTGCCATTTGAGTGTTCAGTTTCAATAAAGTTATAGTTTGAATATAATCGTAATATCTTCCTCTAACTTCCTGAGCTATAGTAAGATTATATTCTTCGGCCTGATATTCTAAAACTTTATATTCAAGTTTTGCTCTTTTAACTAAAAAAGGTTTAGAAAGTAAATTACCTAAATTAACATTTATTCCGAATTGGAAACCATTTACAGAATAAGGATTAACTGGATTGAGTACAGATCTATCTTCTGGTCTGTAAAAATACGAACCCGTAAATATATCAAGATAAGATAAGTTAGCCAATGGAATAGCAACTTTACTACTTTCTTTCATGACATCATACATTTTCTTTCTTGGAAAATTTTGTTTAGCCAATTCAATATACTTTTCAAGATCAGCATATTTTATTTCAGGAATAATTGTTTCTTGTGCGGCAGCGTTAATGCTTAAAAATACAAAGAAAGCAAGCGTAATTTTTTGTAGAGTTTTCATTAATAATAGGGTTGTTTATAATGGTTTATTTTTTATATAATTTTGGGATGTAACAAAAAACGTTTAAATATACAATTAAACTTGTTCCTTTTAAATTAGTGCAGGAAAAGTTTTAAGAATTATTTTCAAAATTAAAAAATATTGAGTAGTTATTGGCATTATAATCATCTAGTTCCTCAAACTCTCTTTCAGACATTTCTTTCTGTCCTCTCCTTACTAATTTGCCATAAACCTGTTAATCCGCTGTTTTGATAAATCGTGTAGCACATTAACTTGAGGACGTTCTTCAATACTGGTTTTTGTTAAAAATGACCCGAATTCTGGAATCGTATTTAAATTTCATAAACGCTGTTTTATCAAAAAAGTTTTCATCGTTTTGGCATATTGACTTAAATCTTTTATTGTGTGGAGCGTTATGTCTGCATGCATACTGATGGATCTAAATTTACAAAAATCAAAAATTTTTCATCTACACCAACTCTCCTACTCTTATTTATCGCTTTTTCATTCGATTCTAACTTGATTGTTACCGCAACGATAATAAATATTGGAGCGAGCAAAAACAAAGATATAGCAGATAAGACAATATCAAAAATTCTTTTTTGGAAAGACACTTCAAATAGGATAAACCAGCTTCAATAGGCTTTATCTTTCAAAGTCACAAAATTTTGCTGTATTTTAGTTTCATAATTTATTAACAACCAGAATTGTAAAATAATTAAACTCAAGTATAAACCATGAAACTAAAATTCTATTCATTGCTAGCGGCATTTTGTTTGTTAACTCTATTAAATTCAAGTAGCATAGCTCAAGTTAAAGACAATCAGTTATCTACTCAAGAGCAAAAAGAAGGCTACAAGCTTTTATTTGATGGAATAACTATTAAAGGCTGGCATCTTTACAACCAAGGGAAGATAGCATCGGTTTGGGTTGCAAAAAATGGTGAATTAAAATGTACACCTGGCTTAGAAGCTGCTCATGGTGATTTAGTAACGGATGAAAAATTTGAGAATTACGAATTAAAATTCGATTGGAAAATTAGCAAGGAAGGCAATAGTGGTGTTTTTATTAACGTACTAGAACGTAAAGATATCCCAACGGCATGGGCTTCAGGACCAGAATATCAACTTTTGGAGAAATCTCACTACGATTACGAAAAGGAAATGAAACGTTCTGGTTGTCTTTATAATTTCTCTAAACAACTGAACAATGCGGAGCTAAAACCTTTGGGCAGCTGGAATCAATCGGTTATAAAGCAACAAAATGGTGTAATAGAATTTTATTTGAATGGCATTCTTACTGCTAAACAAGATTTTAAGACAAAAGAATGGAGAGAAGCTATAGCTGCGACTAGCTTTAGTAATTTTCCTGAGTTTGGTAAATTTGTGTCAGGTCAAATTGCTCTTCAAGACTGGAACAAAGGAGTTTCCTTTAAAAATATCAAGATAAAAAACCTTTAACAATAATCAAGAAGCCTATAATTTAGGCTTCTTGATTGTTTTGATTTTGCATATTGGAGTTGCCACAGCATTCAACAGCTGGTTATTTTTATCTGAAAACGATAAAGAAGTAAAAACAATCAAGCCTTTGCAAGAAACCCAAATCATAGCTGTTCTGCCTTACGTTTTCCAAAAATTCTGATAGATTTGCAATAACTAACTTATTTATGAGCGAGCAGAATCCAAATTTCAAAGTGAGCGTAAACACCGAGATCGGTAGATTGCGAAAATTGTTAATCCATAGTCCAGATAGTGGTTTAGGAAAGGTTGTCCCTTCCAAAGCACAAGATTGGCTTTTCGAAGATATAGTACACTTAGATACCATTCGCAAGGGCGAATATGATTACTACATTAAGCTTTTGATGTATTTTCTCGATCCAGAAAAGATTAAAGGAAAGCTTGCACAAATAGATTCAGAAGAAGGCAATCGTAATTTTTACAAGCCTAATCACCCAGATTTTCATAATTCTACATCAGTAATCGAAATTCAGAATTTGCTGAGCGAAATGCTCGAAAACGAATCTATCCGTAAAAAATTAGTGGCTGCTGTATGTGCAATTGAGGGCTGTACTTACAAAGTGCAAATGGAATTAACAAATACTGATCCTAAGGAACTTGCAGAAATTTTTATTTCTGGAACGCTAGCTAACGATATCATGATTTTCGCCCCTATTCCGAATTTAATTTTCACACGTGATGTGGGCACAACAATTAATAATCATATTTTATTAAATAAACCTGCAAAAAAAGCTCGTGTTCGAGAAACGCTTTTAATGCGTTATATTTTCTTTAACCACCCTCTTTTTGAAAGTTATCGCAATAACATTCTCGAAATTCCAGATGTAACGATGCACTTTTTACGGCCAGGAGATGAACCCACTTTCAGTACAACTTTGGAAGGTGGCGACGTGATGATGGTTAGTCAAAATCACGTACTAATTGGTTGTAGCGAGCGAACTTCCGAACATGGTGCAAATGAAGCCATTAAATTATTATTTGATAACGATGTAGTAGAGAAAGTTACGGTTGTAAAAATACCAAGCAAGCGTGATTATATGCACTTAGACACTGTATTTACACAGGTGAAACGCAATACCTGGGTAATTTTAAATTCGATTGCACATTCTCCAAAATTCAATCCTTACGAGCCGATTAACTTTTTAAAGGAACCTGAAAAGCTGGAGGCTACAACAGCTATTCAGTTTACAAAAGCAAATCCGCAGGCACCGAAACATTTTGAACATGTTGAAGCTTTATTAAATGACATTAGTCAGAATGATTTAAAAAGCAACGAGCCAACTAAAATTATTTACAGTGGAAATAACCAGTTTCCTTATGATTCTAGAGAACAGTGGACAGATTCATGTAATCTCTTAGCTATTAAAGAGGGAGTTGTTTTAGGTTACGATAGGAACGATAAAACAGTTGAGGCCTTTAAAGCTGCTGGTTTTAATGTTGTAGATGTTAAAGATTTAATTCAAGATTTAGAAAGTGGGAAAGTTGATGCAGAAACATTGACAGACACTTTAATTTTAATGCCTTCAGCAGAACTATCTCGTGCACGAGGAGGTTTCCATTGTATGAGCCTACCAATTTTGAGAGATAACTTGGTTCATTAGTTTATCTGCTTAAGATGTGCATTCTTGGGCAATAGAATTGATGAACGTTAAATTTTACTAATTAAGCAAGTTACAAATGACTAATGAACAACTAAACTAATGAACCAAATAACCAACCACCTTTTAATGATTCGCCCAGTTGATTTTAAATTCAACGTACAAACAGCAGGCAATAATAAATTTCAGGTTGCTTCTACAGAAAGTAATATTCAAAAGCTTGCGCTCGAAGAATTTGACGGCTTTGTAGGCTTGCTCAGAAAAAACGAAGTTGATGTAACCGTTATAGATGATACCTTACAACCTGAAACTCCTGATTCTATTTTTCCAAATAATTGGGTTTCCTTTCATGATGATGGTTCTGTTTATTTGTATCCAATGTTTTCTGAAAACCGCAGACAAGAACGTAGAAGCGAGATTTTGGAAGGCTTAAAAGAAAAGTTTGAGGTTAACCACATTACTGATATTAGCTTTTATGAGCAACAATTTGCTTTTTTAGAAGGCACTGGTAGTATGGTTCTAGATAGACTTAATAAAGTTGCCTATGCTTGTTTAAGTGTTCGTACAGACAAAGAAGTACTGAATAACTTTTGCATGTTAAGTGGATATAGCGCTGTTTCTTTCCAAGCAGTTGATGGATCAAAATTTCCAATTTACCATACCAATGTGATGATGTGTATTGGCGATAAATTCGCAGTCATTTGTATGGATTCTATTCCAAACGCAGAAGAGCGAGAAAAAGTTGCAATATCTTTAATTGATAATGGTAAGGAAATCATCGAAATCAGTTTAGACCAAATGAATCGATTTGCAGGAAATATGTTGCAGGTTTCAAATGCTAAAGGCGAAAGTTTACTCGTAATGTCTGAACAGGCATTTTTATCGTTAAATACCACTCAGATAGCTCAGCTCGAAAAATATAGCAGAGTTATTTACGCACCAATTTACACCATCGAGAAAAATGGTGGTGGTAGTGCAAGATGTATGCTTGCAGAAATTCATTTACCAGAAAAGTGATGAATATCACGTGGGCTTATTCCAATTAGTTTTGTACTTTCGCCGAAAAATCATATACCATGTCATTAGTACAAGAGTTACAAATACGTTCAGGAAATAAATGCGAGTTATGTACAGCGGAAACAAATTTAGCTGTATATGAAGTTCCGCCAACGAGCAATGCCAATACTGATAATAGTATTTTAGTTTGTAAAATTTGCTTAGATCAGATTGAGAAAACGGAACAATTAGATACCGGTCGTTGGAAAATATTAAATGAAACCATGTGGTCTGAATTTGCACCTGTACAAGTTGTGGCCTGGAGAATGTTAAGCAGATTAAGAAATGAAGGTTGGGCTGCAGATAGTTTAGACATTTTATATCTGGAAGAAGATACCTTAGAATGGGCTAAAAAAACTGGGGATCATGAATTAGATGGAAATGTAGAGTTTCATCAAGATAGCAACGGCACACGCTTATACGAAGGCGATACAGTGGTTTTAGTAAAAACTTTAGACGTTAAGGGTTCTACCTTAAGCGTGAAATTGGGCACAGTTGTAAAAAACATTCGCCTCGTTCATGATAATACAGAACAAATTGAAGGTAAAGTTGAGGGACAAACCATTGTAATACTTACTAAATACCTTAGAAAGGGATAATCCTTTTTCCGTTATTGCGAGAAACGAAGCAGTCTTGCAACTTAAGCTTTTCAAACAAGCATTTGGATTGCTTCATACCTCACAATAACGATCGATTTATCACCAAACTGGTGGCGCATAAAAATTTTGTAAATTCTCGCAATCGTAACCAAATTTGGTTAATAATGAAACCGCATCGCCAATTTTATCGATGCTCGAATCTATTCTAAGAATTTTATCTGAATCTCCTAAATCTACACTCCAGGTGGCACCAGAAAGCAGATTATTTAAATGTTGGGCTATTTTGCTTAATTCAACTCCTGATTGAATATTTGTTCTAAAAATCGAAATCATAATCGGGGTTATTTAATGATTTTGTTAAGTTTTGATGTTGTAGACGATTGAACTTTAGAATTACTTTAAAAAAATTTAAATTTTATTTAACAACTTGATTTTAAGTTAAATAAAATCTGAATCAACCAAAGCCCACTTGCCAGCACCCTTGTAAAAGAGGGAATTTGGGCGTTTAACAATCGTTGAATAGTAGTAATTGTATAAGTAATTTAAACCTGACAGGAGCGGCAGCCCCGAGTTTTTCTACGAGGGCTACAGCGAATGGCAGGACTTTCGGAAACGATTAGCACTGCAATTGCTTTTCGAAAAAATATACTCCGCAGATTTTAGAATGATAAACTCAGATTTTTAAAAATTTATTCTGCGAAATCTTCTCAAATCTGGAGAAAACAATTCAATTAAATCCGAGAAAAATATTTCTGAGAAAGCCGCATAATCTGCTGGAAATTACCGAACAAAACAGCATCTATTTAAAGATAGGTTAAACACATTTTAACATTAGTTGTTTACAAATGAGGCGATGAGGTTGTTGCCAGAAAAATATTGCGTTTCTCTACAGTAAAAATATTTTCAATACCGATTAATTCTCGATTTAAAATTACATTTTTGCAAAAATTATTTAAAAGTAAATGCAGAGTTACTCAGAATTTCTTGATCTAAGTGTTGGCTTTCCACAGGATGGCTTTGATGTTATAGATGATGAATTATATTTTCAGGATTTAAACCTGATGGAAATGATTGAAACTTACGGTACGCCGCTACGTTTCACGTATTTACCGATGGTGAGTAAGAAGATTCAGCAAGCGAAGATTCTTTTTCAAACTGCCATTTTAAAGAACAATTACCGTGGCGATTATAAATATTGCTATTGTACAAAAAGTTCGCACTTCCGCCATATTGTTGAGGAGGCTTTGAAGAATAACATCCACTTGGAAACTTCTTCGGCTTTTGATATGCCAATGGTTGATGCTTTGGAGAAAAAAGGTGTTTTAACGAAAGATACAACCATTATTTGCAACGGTTTTAAAACATACCAATACAAGCAATATATTATTGATATGTTGCACGATGGTTATACAAATATTATCCCTGTATTAGATAACAAGGAGGAATTTAACCTTTTTGATGATGAGGTTGATATTGATACTCCTTGTAATTTAGGTATTCGTATTGCGGCTGAAGAGCAGCCAGATTCGCAATTCTATACTTCGCGTTTGGGTGTGCGCATGGAAGATATTATTGATTTTTACAATAATAAAATCGTTCATAACCCGAATTTCAGAGTAAAATTATTGCACTTCTTTATCAATTCTGGTATTACCGATTCGCCATATTACTGGAACGAATTAGAGAAATATGTAACGCTTTATTGCAAATTCAAAAAAATTAACCCTGATTTAGATACTTTGGATATCGGTGGCGGAATGCCATTTAAAGATTCATTGGTTTTCGATTTCGATTACGAATACATGGTTAACGAGATTGTAAAAAGGATTAAAGAAATTTGTGCTATTCATGATGTAATGGAACCAGATATTATTACCGAATTTGGTAAATATACGGTTGCTGAAGCATCGGGTATTTTATACAAAGTACTGGGTAGAAAGCAACAAAATGATCGCGAGCGTTGGTTAATGCTCGATGGTTCTTTTATTACCAATTTACCAGATGTTTGGGCGTTGAACCAAAAATATATCTTATTACCAATTAACAATTGGGACGCTGAATATGAACGTGTAAACTTAGGTGGAATAACTTGCGATGGTCAGGATTATTACAACCAGGAAGCGCATATGAACAGTGTATTTATGCCAAAAACACGTAAAGTTCAGTATTTAGGTTTCTTCCATACTGGTGCTTACCAGGAAGTACTGAGCGGTTACGGTGGTATTCACCATTGTTTGTTGCCTAGTCCGAAACATGTGTTGATCCGCAGAAATCGCGATGAAAGCTTTAATTTTGAGGTTTTTGGAGAAGAACAAAATAGTAAGCAAGTTTTGAAAATTCTGGGTTATTAATTGAGTTTCCTGTTACGAGTTTTCTGTTACAGGTTCTAAATCTATAAAAATCTTTGAGCGCTGAGTATTTACTTGGCGCTTTTTTTGTGCGTTATTATTTGTTATATCTAAATTATGAAAAGTCAGGAAAGTAAATTATTAGAAAGAATTACATTCATCCCTGGACTAATGGGCGGTAAGCCAACAATTAGAGGTAATCGATTTACTGTAATTGATATTATGGAACTTCTGTCATCAGGAATGACACACGAACAAATTTTGGAGGAGCATCCCATCCTCGAGGCTGATGACATAAAGGCTGCTTTGGTCTTTAGCACAAAACAACTTAGGGATGAATATATTTACGAATGATTGGGAGTTTTGGTTAGATGAAAATATCTCTCCGATTATCGCCAAATGGCTAATGGACGAAATAAATATCAAATGTATTTCGTTTCATTTTCTAAAATTGAACAAAACCTCAGATATCGAAGTTTACAATCTGGCCCGAAGCAAAGCAAAGGTTGTTATCGTATCAAAAGACTCTGACTTTCCTGAAATTGTTGCATGGAAGGAACTCCGCCAAAGTTAATTTTCCTCTGATTTGGTAATTGTTCTAATAAACAGTTTTATGATAAATTGAAAAGTGAAATTTATCATGCTATGGAAGAACTTATCTATGGGGATTTGGATATATTTGAAATAAAATAAAGACTCATGCAATTCGGTAAAGTAGAAGACCCATCGATTATAGATTTCACACTCCCTGCAGATGCTCCAGAAACGAAAGGAATATTAGCAGCGAATAAAGCTAAACAAAACTTTCATGCATCCGTTGGCTGTGCTAAATGGAACAAAGCAGACCTCAAAGGCTTTTATCCAAAGGGGACAAAAGATGAATTAACGTATTATTCAACTCAATTTAATTCGATTGAACTTAATGCAACATTCTACGGAATGCCAAGTAGCGAACAGGTTATTACATGGACGCAAAAAACACCAGCTGACTTTAAGTTTTTCCCAAAATTAACCAATACAGTTAGTCACTTTAAAAGATTGATTAATGTGAAAGAGCCTGTTGAGCAATTCTGCGATGCGATTAGTAACTTCGAAGATAAGCTAGGAATGGCTTTTCTTCAATTACATGATAACTTTAAGCCTAAAGATTTTGATCGCTTAAAAACCGTTGTTAAAGAATTCCCTAAAGTTATTCCATTAGGTGTTGAAGTTAGAAACGAAGAGTGGTTTTCTAACCCAGCCATTGCGAAAGAATTTGCTGAGTTATTTGAGAAGAACGGCATTGCAAACATTATTGTTGATACAGCTGGAAGAAGAGATATGTTACATATGCGTTTAACCTCTCCTACGGCTTTTATTCGATATGTTGGCGCAAATCACGAAAGCGATTATGCTCGCTTAGATGAATGGGTGGAAAGAATTGCTGAATGGAAAGAACAGGGCTTAGAAAATTTGTATTTCTTCGTTCACCAAAACGTAGAATTGGCCTCACCGCTCCTTTCTGCATATTTTATTGAGAATTTAAACAAAGCGATTGGAACGGATTTAAAAATCCCAGTTATGGGAAATGGAACTACCCCAGCGCCTTCTTTATTTTAGAATCGAAATCTTGCAGTTTATAAACCGCAAGATTTTTCATTCTAACTCAAAGCTTGTATCTCTTGCTTTTGCCTTTTATACTGAATTGCGAAAGCTAATAACAAGCCCATTGCCACAATACTTAAACTGAATGGAAATAGATATTCCATACCCAAGCCAGTTGAAACAGCTCCAAGTAATGGTCCAGTAATACCTAAAGAAAGATCAATAAATAAGCCATAATTCCCTAAGGCTGCACCTTGACTTGAAGCAGGAATTAAACGTACGGCTTCTACGCCAAGTGCTGGAAAAACTAAAGAAAAACCTAATCCTGCTATGCCCGCACCTACCAGTGTAAAAGTTGGATTGATAGCCATTGCAATAATGCTTAAACCAACAACTTCCAAAGCCAGGCAAGCAATCGCAGTTTTCATTCCGCCATATTGATTAATAGCATTCGAAAACACCAATCTACCTAAAACGAACATTATACTAAAAAGTGAAAGGCATAGAACAGCACCCGTCCAATGTTGGTTTATGTAATAAATGGTGATGAATGTAGAGATCGCACCAAAACCTATACCTCCAGCAGCAAGACATAATCCGTATGGCGTAACCTTTTTAAGCACGCGTAAGAATGACTGCGGTGCTTCCTTGCTCTTTCCTATGATGTTTATTTTGCTTTTGGCATAGAAAAATCCACCGATACCAATTAAAATAATAAATATTGCTATATATTGAATACCAAAAGTATTGCTGATTATAACACCTAATGGGGCTCCAGCAGCTAATGCACCGTAATTTCCAATCCCATTATAACTTATTGCTTTTGCTGTATGTTGACTCCCTACTTTAAAAATTGCCCAATTAATAGGACTTGCACCCACTAATCCTTCAGAGAACCCTGTTACCAAACGCATTACCACAAGCAATGCTAAACTCAACATTCGATAATCTTTTAAAAATGCGACTACAAGTAATAACATGCCACTTAAAACAAAACCTACCATACTCATCATTACCGCAGGTTTTGGTCCTTTCTTATCTACAATTTTGCCACCAAACCCACGAAATAAAAAAGTTGCAGCGTATTGTAAACTAATTACAATACCAGCAATCATTGTACTAAATG
This sequence comes from Pedobacter ginsengiterrae, assembly GCF_039537385.1. Classification (NCBI taxonomy): domain Bacteria; kingdom Pseudomonadati; phylum Bacteroidota; class Sphingobacteriia; order Sphingobacteriales; family Sphingobacteriaceae; genus Pedobacter; species Pedobacter ginsengiterrae. The sequence goes on along the minus strand of NZ_BAABAK010000019.1, from coordinate 141,778 downwards.
CTAAGCTTCCATGAAGATATTCTGGCAAAACGGCTAAAGTTAAACCAATTGTAAAATAGCCTAAAAAAGTAAAAGCTACATAACCAACAATGGTTAAATTTAGTTTGGAGATGGAAATATTTTGTGTTTCGAACTGCATAAAACAAAGACTTGCTATGCTACAAATCTCTTAAAAATTAAGCAGCATAATGCTTTAAAAGTGCAGTTTGACTTTAAAGAAACACTTAGTGTAATAAAAACACTAAGAAAGGTATCAATTACTAGTTAAATTCTTTTGTAAATCGTTTCTGTTGCCTTAGCCTCTTCCCCTTCGGGTGAAATGTTATAGGCAGAAAAAATAATTTCGTCATCATTTAAAACCTCTAGCTCCGTTCTCCAGCCCCAAGGCTGATCGCCATACTCAGGGCTTCCATAAGTACCTAAAATAGCAAAACCATTATCGGTAAATTCGCCAGAGGAAAGCATAATTTGCGTACCCATATGAAAACTATCAACCCAACTTGCCGTAAATCTTTGGTAAGGAATATCAAATCCGAAAATCATTTTTCCTTCAAAAGGATTTCCATCTAAACTCCCTTGGTAATCATAAGATATAAAACGACTACCCAGTATTGTAGTAATTTTTCCGTTCATTGGAGATTCATCAGCAAGTAAATCTTTTTCAAACCAAGTTTTGGTTTTTCCGTGCCACTCTCCTACCAAACTTTGCAATAATTTATGAGGTCCTTTCTCCAGCGATAATTCAAATTTGCTTTTAGCCATATTCAAACTTAAAGAAATATTATATGAGTTGAAAACTGATTATTATTTTTTGATAGTTAATAAATTATTATCTTGTTTTATGCTAAAAACGGTAGATCTCAATCAGGTAATGGTTATCGATATAGAAACTGTTCCTCAATATGCTTCGTACGATGGTGTACCTCAACATTTACAAGATTTGTGGGCACAAAAAACGCAACATCAAAGAAAACCTGAACAGAGCGCTGATGATTTCTATGAAAATGCAGGCATCATGGCCGAATTTGGTAAGATTATATGCATTAGCTTGGGTATTTTTTATCAGCAAAACAATACCCAATTTTTGCGCATTAAATCTATTTATGGTGAGGATGAAAATAAAATACTAACAGATTTTTCGGATTTATTAAGCAAGCAAGTACCTACATTAATGTTTTGCGCACACAATGGTAAAGAATTTGATTATCCTTACTTATGCCGCAGGATGTTAGTTAACAGAATTGAAATCCCCATACAGTTACAAATTTCTGGTAAAAAACCATGGGAGGTAAACCACATCGACACTATGGAACTTTGGAAATTTGGCGATTATAAAAATTACACATCTTTAAATTTATTGGCAGCTATTTTAAATGTTCCTACACCAAAGGATGATATTGACGGAAGCATGGTTCGACAGGTTTATTACGAAGAAAAGAATTTACCTAGAATTGTAACTTATTGCCAGAAAGATGTAATTACTACCGCTCAGGTTTTATTAAAGTTTAAGGGAATGGATATAATTTCATCAGAAAACATTACAATTGTAACCTGATGCTAAACGTTGAAAACTTAAATATCGATTTCTACAATCAAGACGAGAAAACCTGGTTCAAAGCGGTTAAAACTATTAGTTTTAATGTAAAGAAAGGAACAGTTTTAGGAATTGTAGGCGAATCTGGTTCTGGTAAGTCGGTTACTTCCTTTTCGATAATGCGTCTGCATGATGAGCGCTCGGCAAAAATAACTGGGGCTATTGATTTTGAATCTGTTAGCTTACTTAATTTAAGTTCAAATGAAATCCGTCAAATCAGAGGTAATCAGATTTCGATGATTTTTCAGGAACCTATGACTTCGTTAAACCCTGTTTTTACTTGCGGAGAACAAGTTGCAGAAGCCATTATGCTCCACCAAAATGTAAATAAAGCAGAAGCAAAAAAACATACCATCGAACTTTTTAACGAAGTTCAATTACCAAGACCAGAAAATATCTTCGACAGTTATCCTCATCAAATTTCTGGTGGACAAAAGCAAAGAGTTATGATTGCTATGGCTTTAAGCTGTAATCCTAAACTTTTAATCGCCGATGAACCGACTACAGCATTAGATGTTACCGTTCAAAAAACAATTTTACAACTTCTTTTAAAACTTAAAGAAGAACGAGACATGGCAATGATTTTTATTTCGCATGATTTAGGCGTTGTAAATGAAATAGCAGATGAAGTTGCGGTAATGTACAAAGGTGAAATTGTGGAACAAGGTCCTGCAAAATCAATTTTCAATAATCCACAACATCCGTATACGAAAGGTTTATTAGCTTGTCGCCCCTCGCCTGCTTTGCAACTTAAAAAATTACCAGTGGTAGCCGATTTTTTAACGGGTGTAATAGCTGATGCCACAGCACATTTAAATGCATCTAACCAGTTAACAAGCGAAGAAATACAATCGAGAAGAACGACGCTTTACGAGCAAAATCCCTTATTAAAAATTGAAAATTTATCAACTTGGTATCCTGTAAATAGTGGTTTTCTTTCCAAAAACAAAGAATATGTTAAAGCAGTAGATCAGATCAATTTCGAGGTTTTCCCCGGTGAAACTTTAGGTCTTGTTGGAGAATCTGGTTGCGGTAAAAGCACATTGGGTAGAAGTATATTAAGGTTAATACAACCAACATCAGGTAGTATAATTTTTGAAGGTAAAGACATTACCCATATCAGCAAAGCTGAAATGCGAAAACTTAGAAAAGATATTCAGATTATTTTTCAAGACCCTTATGCTTCTTTAAACCCAAAGTTAACTATTGGCCAATCTATTTTAGAGCCTCTACAAGTTCACAAATTATTTAAAAGTGATGGAGAACGAAAAGTAAGAGTTTTAGAACTACTTAATAAAGTTGGTTTAAAAGAAGAACATTACAATCGTTACCCACACGAATTCAGTGGCGGTCAGCGACAACGTGTTGTAATTGCCCGTGCTTTAGCATTAGAACCTAAATTTATCATTTGTGATGAATCGGTTTCAGCTTTAGATGTTTCTGTGCAAGCGCAGGTTTTAAATTTAATTAAAGATTTACAGCGAGAATTCGGGCTAACTTACATCTTTATCTCGCATGATTTAGCGGTTGTGAAACACATTTCAGACCGAATTATGGTTATGAATAAAGGAAAGATTGAAGAAGAAGGTTTTCCAGAAGATATATTTTATGCACCAAAAGCTGCTTACACCAAAAAACTAATTGATGCAATTCCTGGTAATTAAGAATTTCAAACTATTGCTTTTCGCGCTACTTTTTGCAATTCATTTTAAGTCCAACGCTCAGGAAAATTTTGTAAAAATTATTTCTTCTGAGTATATTTTCGAAAATGCACCGTTTGAAGCTTGCCACGCTTCTACATTGGTCGAAATAGACGATAAATCTATTATGAGCGCTTGGTTTGGTGGTAAACACGAAGGCAGTAAGGATGTTTCGATCTGGTCATCAACAAAAAAAAATGGTAAGTGGAGTGCACCGCTAGAAATTGCAAATGGTTTTCAGAACGATACTTTACGCTATCCTTGCTGGAATCCAGTTTTATTTAAAGCTAAAAACGGTACACTTTACTTACATTATAAAGTTGGACCCAACCCTAGAACCTGGTGGGCCGAGTATAAAACATCGAATAATAATGGCAAAACCTGGTCTTTAGCACAAAAACTTCCCGATGGATTTTTAGGACCTATAAAAAATAAACCTGTTCAAATCCTTAATGGAAGTATACTTTATCCATCGAGTATCGAAAGTTTAGATGAAAAAACGTGGAGCATCCACATAGAAAAAACAGATGAATTTGCCAAAAACTGGAAAAAAATAAATATCGATTGTGATACTTTTGGCGTTATTCAACCTTCTATCCTAACTTATCCGAATGGTAAACTTCAGTTACTATGCCGAAGCCGACAAAATGTAATTATCGAAAGCTGGTCTGTAGATAACGGAGAAAGCTGGTCAAAGCTTAAGCCAACAAAACTACCTAATCCAAATTCGGGAAGTGATGCCGTTACCTTAAAAGATGGTCGTCAAATCTTAATTTATAACCCGTTAGAATCTGGCAAAAATTGGTGGGAAGGTCGTTCTGTTTTAAAATTGGCCATTTCAAAAGATGGAGAAAACTGGGCGAATATTTATACGCTCGAAGAACATCCAAAAGGCGAATACAGTTATCCTGCAATTATCGAAAGTAAAGATGGTGTAATTCATTTGAGTTATACTTCGCTAAGAAAAAAGATTAAATATGTAAGTTTACGACTTAAATAAATTGTTTCTTAGCATCATCAATCTGACATTTTACATCTAAAAACCGCCTATTTTGCATCTTTTCTGTATCTTCGGTAAATACACTTTAGCATATGGCAAAGAAAAAATCTGCAAACATAAAATTAGTTCTGAATCAACTGGTTAGTGATATCTTCGAAAAAAACAGCAATCAGCCACTTAACTATAAGCAGGTTTCAGCCAAGTTAAACCTCACCGATCAGGAATCAAGAGAAACCATTCTCGAGATTTTAAAAGAAGGCAAAGGTGCAGGCATTTATCTTGAACCTGAAAAAGGAAAATTCAAGCTTAAAGAACTTCAAAACTTCATTATTGGCCGTGTAGATATGACTGCTGATGGTTCTGCATACATTATACCAGAAGACGAGTTTGAGAAAGACGTATTTGTTGCACCAAGAAAGTTAAGAAATGCCTTACATGGTGATACAGTTAAAGCTTATGTTTTTGCGAAAAAGGATGGAAGAAAAAATGATGGAGAAATTGTTGAAATCATTAAAAGAGCAAAATCTGATTTTACAGGTGTAATTAAAATCTCCGATCGCTTTGCCTTTGTTATTGCCGATGATAAGAAAATGCTTCATGATATTTTCGTTCCGTTAGGTGATATTTTAGGTGCAAAAAATGGGCAAAGAGTTTTAGTAAGCTTAACCGATTGGCCCGAAGGTGCTAAAAACCCGATTGGTACGGTTAAACATGTTCTAGGCGATCAGGGTGAAAATAACACAGAAATGAATGCCATTTTAGCACAATATGGTTTTCCTTTATCTTTTCCCCCACAAGTAGAAAAAGAAGCAAATGCAATTCCTGAAGAAATTCCTGCAGAAGAAATTTCTAAGCGCAGAGATTTTAGAAGTGTATTAACATTTACTATTGATCCAGCCGACGCAAAGGATTTTGATGATGCTATATCTTACCAAAAATTACCAAACGGAAACCACGAAATTGGTGTACACATAGCTGATGTTTCACATTATGTACTTCAGGGAACTGACTTAGATAAAGAGGCTTATAGTCGTGCAACTTCAGTTTATCTGGTTGATCGGGTTATTCCGATGTTACCAGAACGATTAAGTAACGGCGTTTGCTCTCTACGACCGCATGAAGATAAACTTTGTTTTGCCGCTGTTTTCGAGTTAGACGAGCAGGCAAATATTGTAAGTGAATGGTTTGGCAGAACGGCCATTCATTCTGACAGAAGATTCAGTTATGAAGAAGCACAGGAAGTTATAGAAAATAAAGCTGGCGATTATGCTACCGAAATATTAAAACTTAATGAGTTAGCTTATATTCTTAGAGATCGGAAATTTAAAAACGGTGCAATTAGTTTCGAAAGCACCGAAGTTAAATTTAAACTCGATGAAAGTGGTAAGCCTATTGGCGTTTATGTAAAAGAACGTAAAGATGCCCACAAACTTATCGAAGATTACATGCTTTTGGCAAATCGAAAGGTAGCCGAATTTATTGCCAAAAAGCAAAAGGGAGAAAAGAAATTAACCTTCGTTTATCGGGTACACGACTCACCAAACATGGAAACCTTAAACACTTTTGCCAATTTTGCATCGAGGTTTGGTTATAAAGTAAACACTAAGTCGGATAAAGAAATAGCCAAATCTTTAAACAGTTTGATGGCTGACGTTGAAGGTAAAAAGGAACAAAATATTTTAACTTCTCTGGCTATACGCTCAATGGCTAAAGCTATTTACACAACAAAAAAAACTAGCCATTATGGGTTAGCTTTCGAATATTATACACACTTTACTTCTCCAATTCGTCGTTACCCTGATGTAATGGCGCATCGTTTACTGCAAACCTATCTAGACGGGGGAAAATCTGCCGATGCAGAATTTTATGAAGTTGCAAGTGCTCACTCCTCTGCTATGGAAAAACGAGCAGCCGAAGCCGAGCGTGCGTCGATAAAATATAAACAGGCCGAATACCTTGAAAACAATATAGGCGAGGTATATAAAGGAATTATTTCAGGGGTTACCGAATGGGGAATGTACGTCGAAATTGAAGAAAATAAATGCGAAGGTATGATTCGTTTACGCGATATTTCTGATGATTTTTATGTTCTTGATGAGAAAAACTATTGTATAGTTGGTCAACGTAAAAAGAAAAAATATCAATTGGGCGACGAAGTAATGATTAGAGTTAAAAAAGTAGATTTAGCTAAACGGCAGATCGATTTTTCATTAATGCAGGATTAAAAACTGATAAAAAAAATTAGCACTCAATTCTAGCAAAAATTTAAGATACAATCAGGTAAACGGAAGATATGAAAATCAAAAATAATATGCCTCGTAATTGGCAATTTTGGAAAGATGATCAAACTAGTAAACGCACTTCCAGATAAGAAGAATCTATATAAACCTTAGAAGAATTTCCGCAAGTAAAAAAATAAAATGCATACAACAGTACAATTACAGCAAATTTTAGAAACGGCAATAAAAAACCTTAAATTTCCCGCTAGCCCTCAGCAACTTTACGACCCAATAACTTACATTATTAACCTTGGAGGTAAAAGAATTCGCCCGTTACTTGTATTAATGGCTACCGAATTATTTGGCGAAGATGCTAACGAATCTATTAATGCCGCCATGGCAGTAGAAGTATTTCACAATTTCACGCTGATACACGATGACATAATGGATAATGCGCCCTTACGTAGAGGAAAAGCAACCGTTCATGAAAAATGGAGTACCAACATAGCAATTTTAAGCGGTGATGTAATGATGGTTGAAGCCAATAAAAATTTGGCAAAGGTAAATTCTATTTTCCTTAAAGATGTGCTTGATACCTTTAATGCTACAGCTCAAGGCGTTTGCGAAGGTCAACAGCTCGATATGGAGTTTGAAGAGCGTAATGATGTAAGCATTGAAGAGTACATCAACATGATTAGGTTAAAAACTGCTGTATTACTTGGTGGTGCTTTAAAATTAGGCGCAATTATAGGTAATGCATCCGAAAAAGATGCAGATTTAATATACCAGTTCGGAGAAAATATTGGTATTGCATTTCAATTACAAGATGATATTTTGGACGTTTATGCTGATCCTGAAAAATTTGGGAAACAAGTTGGAGGCGATATTATTGCCAACAAAAAAACTTTTCTATTGTTAAAAGCATTCGAACTTGCAGAAGGTCAAAATCTTGAGGAGCTAGAGGTATGGACTAAACTTACCGATTTTTCTATTAATGAGAAGGTTGAAACGATCACGCAGATTTACAATAATCTTAACATTAGAAACATTGCAAAAGAAACAATGGATGCTTATCTGAGTAAAGCTTTAAATTTACTAAACCAGGTAAATGTTAACGATGAAGCCAAAAAAGATTTACTGACCTTAACTAATCAATTAATGAACAGGCAATATTAAATTCCGTTTAATCTTAATTAATAAAACGCTGAAAAACAGCGTTTTTTTTTACACAAATATTCTTGCAAACAAAAATGCCTCATCGATTTAACATCAATGAGGCATCTTTTACAAGTTGAATACTAATTATTCTGCAGATGCAGCTTCTTCAGTAGCTTCGTCTTTTTTAGCTGCTTTTTTAGCAGGCGCTTTTTTAGCTGGAGCTTCTGCAACAGCTTCAACAGCTACGGCTTCTTTTTTCGCTTTTGGAGCTTTAGCAACTGCTGCTTCAATTTCTGCTTCTGTGATAGGAAGAATAGAAACGTAAGATTTGTTATCAGCTTTCTTTCTGAAAACTACAGTTCCATCAACCAAAGCAAATAAAGTATGGTCTCTACCAATACCAACACCTTTATCAGGGTGGTGTTTTGTACCACGTTGACGTACTAAAATGTTTCCTGCGATAGCTAACTGACCACCGAAAACTTTAATACCTAAACGCTTACTATGCGATTCACGTCCGTTTTTCGAACTACCGGCTCCTTTTTTGTGTGCCATGATTTTATATTTTGTAACTCATTAAATAATGAGTTATTGGGTTAACAATTAATTATAGAGTGATGTCAGAAATCTGAATCTTTGTGAAAAACTGGCGGTGACCGTTTTTCTTTTTGTAACCTTTTCTACGTTTTTTGTGGAAAACGATTACTTTATCACCTTTTAAATGAGATACGATAGTTGCTGAAACTTTAGCACCTTTAACTGCAGGAGCCCCTACAGTGATTGCACCACCATTATCAACCAACAATACATTATCAAATTCAATACTAGCGCCTTCATCTCCTTGCAATCTGTGTACAAAAAGGTGCTGGTCTTTAGCAACCTTAAATTGCTGTCCTGCTATATTTACTATTGCGTACATTGTTTAAATATTAGTTTTATAATTTTTATTTAACGAGGTGCAAATATAGAACAAATTCAATTAACACACAAACAGATATTAAAAATAAATTTCAATTAATCTTAAGGTCCCAGAATTTAGAGAATTTAGGGATTTAAAATCCATTTGTAAATACTATAAAAAGCTTTTTAAAAAAGCACAAGCGGTCAATATTTAGGCTTTTTCTGAATGAGTGCTTAATAAATTGAAGGCTAAATTTTAAAAATAAATTAACTATTTGTAAAGCACAGCATGCTAATAATCTCGTTCCTCCTGCCCTGCTATTCACTTTACTTGCCTCATAAAAATTCGGCTGCGTGTTCGCTCCTATCAGGTTTAATTTACGCAGGTAAGTATTTCTATTATTGTTAGCACCAAGCAAATTGCAATTGGTTTGTGCTGCCTATGTTAATAAACCCGATTGAACGAAAATACTTTTTAAATTGTATTGACGCAAATATTATTGCGTATGCTGAGGCACGAAGCATCGGCTACCGATGAAAAATATCTTTTTGCCCGCGAATGACAGAGGTTGTTTTAAAAAGATTGCAGAGAAAGCGGGACTGTTATTTCCTAAGACCTACAGTACATTAATTTTCAAAAAAAGAAATGCTTAACGTGTTTAGTTAAAAAATGTTAAATCTGCTCTATCTTATTACGAATATTTCGTAGTTTTACGAAAACTAAATAATAGAAACTATGAAAAATACATTAATTGTTTGCTGCGCAACCGCCCTATCCTTAACATGCTTTGCTCAAAAACCAGATAAAGCATTAGCCAGAGTAAGATACACCTTTACACATATTAACGACACAACTGCAAAAGACAAGCCTCATAAAGAAAACATGTTGCTTGTAACTGGAAATAACGCTTCTGTTTATACAAGTTACGACAAACTAAATCAGGCAATTAATGGCAAAAAACAAATTTTAGAGCAATTAAAAAATCAATCGGGAAGTGCGAACATGAAAATTGAAATTAAGAGCGAAATGAAGTCGCCAGTTACACAAATAGATTATTTCTTTTTTGCTAACGAGCATAAAATGTTTAGTAAAGAAAAATTGTTTAACAATTACATTATCGAAGAACCTGCCGCCCAAATTGATTGGAAAATAGCAAAAGATACCATGAGTTTCTCGGGTATTGCGTGCCAAAAGGCTACCACGAATTTTAAAGGAAGAAACTGGATTGCCTGGTTTGCTAATGAAATTCCTTTTCAAAGTGGTCCCTGGAAGTTAAATGGCTTGCCTGGACTAATTGTGGAAGCTTATGATGAAAAAAAAGAAGTAAAATTTGAATTTGCAGGTTTAGAAAATGTTACCGAAGGAGAAGAAAATAATTCTTCGGGCGATGAACAGAAAATCACGATGCCAAACGGTTCTTTCGGATCGATTAGAATTGCAGGGATTGAAACCAGTACAGCTTATCTGGGTACAGAAATTAAACTCCCTTCTGACGCCATAAAAACAACCAGAAAAGAACTTGATAAGCTAAGAGAAGCCCGTGATAAAGATCCGCAGGGATTTATGCAAGCGCAAATGGCGGCTAACGGCATGCAAGGAACATTCAAAATGAATACCGCCCCTCGTCCAAGTGGATCATCAACTATTAATAAACCAGAAATAAACAATCCTATCGAAATTTCTGATAAAAAATGAGAAAGGCTACATTAATTTTAGTCCTGTTTTTAATAGGTTCTTTTTGCGTTTTTGCACAAAAACCTATTAAAGGCATTGTTAAAGATGCTAAAGGTATGGGCGTAGAGTCTGTAAATGTTAATTTGAAGGATATTGAAGGAAATATCATCAGTTTTACCAGAACGAATAAAAATGGAGCGTTTAATCTTCAGATTAAAAATGATCAGGTTATTGGTTATAAAATTGAGGCTACGAGCATTGGCTATAAAAAACAATCAATTTCAATTGCAGATGTTAACCAAAGTCAGGATTTAATTTTACAAGCAAGTGAGACCAACCTGGAAACCGTAACCGTTAAAAATAGGCCTTCTTTAACATCGAATGGAGACACATTAAATTACAAAACAGCCGATTTTGCAGATAAGCAAGACCGAAGTATTGGCGATGTGCTTAAAAAAATGCCAGGGATTGAGGTTGCTGAAAACGGGAAGATTAGCTATAATGGGAAATCAATTTCTAATTTATATGTTGATGGCGACAATTTGCTGGATGACAAATACAATATTGGCACAAAAAGCATTCCTCAAGGTGCGGTCGATAAGGTGCAAGTCATTCAAAACGATCAGCCAGTTAAAATGATGCGCAAAAACAACACCAGCGATGATGTAGCCCTAAACCTGGTTATTAAAGATGATGCAAAACTCAAAGTTATGGGCGATGCAACTGTTGGAGCTGGAACGCCAAATCGCTTTGATGAAAACCTGACAGCCATGTTGTTTAACAAAAAATTAAAATTCATTAATAATATAAAAGGAAACAATATTGGCATTGATCCTGGTATTGATTTAATCTCGCATAACTTATCTGATTACTTGAATCGTGTAGACAACAGTAAACCAAGCGGATTATTATCTACAGGAGCTGCTGGCGTGCCTTCGTTGCCACAAAGCAGGTATCTATTCAACAAAGCGGCAGTATTAAATTTCAATAACTTGTATAAGTTTAATCAGGATTTGCAGTTAAGGGCAAACATTTCTTACTTATATGATGAACGAAAACAGCAGTATAATAAATTTTCGCAAACCTATTTAGCAGACCAAACAATTAGTTATTCAGAATTTCAGAACAATGAGATTAATCCACAAAAGCTAAGGGCTCAATTCAATTTAAACAAAAATGCTGAAGGTGATTATCTCAACAATAATTTCGTTTTGGATTATTCACCTTTTAAAACTACATCGGCCTTTTCTATTAATAATGTTGCCGCAAATCAAATTTTAAGACAAGAAACCTTTGATCTTTCAAATGAGTTCAATTATCGCAAGAAGCTAAAATCAGAAAATGTAATCAATTTTTATTCGTATTTAAATCGAACTGCCCAGCCAGAAGCTTTGAACATTTCTCCAGGTTTAAATGCAGATATACTGAATAATGGCAATAGCTATTTGGGCTTAAATCAATACATCAAATTGCCAACATGGTACACGAACAACTATGTATCATTTGCTTTTGTAAATGGAGGTTTCGTTCAGACTTATAAAACGGGGCTTAATTTTCAACAGCAAAATTTAAATTCTGAACTTTATCGTATTCAAAATAATCAGACCTCAGAATTGGTTTCGCAAAGTACTGTTAATGATTTAAATTGGTTTAAAAGCAGAGTTTATGCGGAAGCCAATTATGATTTTACAAGTGATAAATTTAAAGCTGGTTTGAGTTTACCGTTAAGCTATAATCGAATTAATTACAGCGACCCGAAAAATGCTTTAGAGAACCTCTTAAATAAATTGTTTTTAAATCCATCGTTTAATATTAAATACCAAACAGGGATTGAAAATTATTTAACAGCCAATTACTTTTATAAAAATGATTTGGGTGGCATAGATGATGTTTTTCGCGGAACTATATTAAAAAACTACCGATCGTTATTTGCAAACAATGCCCCTATTTCCGAATCAAAAATACATGGTTTTGGTGGTGCATTTAATTTTAGGAAAGCAATGCAGATGTTCTTCTTCAATGCATCGGCCAATTACAGTACTACAGAACTTAACACCATATCGTCTTATAATCTAAGTAATAATATCCAACAGCGAGTTGTTTTGCCTTTAGCAAATCATATTAAAAACTTATCATTTAGTGCAAATGCGAGCAAATATCTTTTCGAATTAAAGAGTACGGTAAACTTGGGTGCTAATTTTTCGCAAAGCAAATATGATCAACTTCAAAACGGAGAACTTTTGCCGTTTAATTCGAAAACACTATCATATAAAGCAGGAATCGAAGCTAAACTAGCAAGTTTTATGAATTGGTCGTACAATGCAACTTATTCTATTACCGATAACAAAGCTGATATTGCAAATGCAATTAATACTAACTTTCAGCAATTGAGGCAGCAATCTTCATTGGCGATTACCACATTCGAAAATGTGTATCTAAATTTATCAGCTGAACACCTATTTACACATCAGTCCAGTCAGCCAAATTTGAAATACTTGTTTGCTGATGCGAATGTAAAATATAAAATGGTGAAGCTTAAAACAGATATTGAATTTGGGATAACCAACTTAACCAACATTAAACAATTTGATGCCATTTACATTTCGGCAAACTCGCTAACAACAGGAACCTATCTAATTCCTGGAAGAGTTGCAATGCTAAAAGCCAGGTTTAATTTTTAAAATAACAAAGCCTCTGGGTAACAGAGGCTTTGTTATTTTATTTATTTTTTGTTTTAAGATTCATAATCCCTTCTTTATTCAAGGTTATGCTTAAAATTTCATCGGGCATTATTTTCGAAATTTCTTTCTGCGAAATCTCATTTCCATTTAAAATATAAGTAAAAGTTTTAGTACGCTTTGCACCCACATCCATTGTAGTAGTATTTGTATAGGTGTAAACTTTTTTAGGTGCCCCCAAACTATCTTTCGATGCATTTGCCATGCTTGTTAGATGAATAAAATTAACTGCCTTTAATGGCTCGGCAGCTCTATTTTCATCTTCCGATTTTTTAATTCTGATGATTATATTTTTTACATCGGGTTTATTTTCGGTATGGATTGTATCACCAGTATTAAAAAAGAACTTCGTAATAAAACTTTTTTTAGATCCTTCTTTATCCTTTACTAAAGCTAAATCTTCCATGCTTTTAAACACAACATCTAATGCTATGGTATCTTTATTAATATTCAATTCTTGTTGCTTTGTTTCAATTTTTGGTTGACCTGCACTTTTTCGCTTATTTAAAACTTTGCGGTTACGTTTTTCTTTAACATCGATTTTTGGTAAAATCTCGATAAAAATCTTTTCTATGGGCAATATTTTAGTTTGAACAGCTTTCTTGTCAATTGTAAAAGCAAGCGTAATGCACAGTAGAACAGGCAAAACAAACATATACCTTGTTAAGTTAACTTTTGATGAGCGTTTAGCGTTCATCATTTTTATTCTCTTTTTTAAATCAGAAAGATTAAAATTATTAACTATTGCAACTGATGGCCTTAATGTTCCAACATCTAACAAGCTATATTGATATGCTTTTTTATCTATTCCTTTATTTAAAATTTTAGCATCGGTAATAAACTCTATATTTTCGCGAACTGCCTTTTTCATTAACCAAATACCAGGATTGAACCAATAAAAAACCAAACTTATCTCGGTTAGAATAATATCGATGGTATGTAGTTCTTTGACATGTACTTTTTCATGCTCAATAATGTTATTTAAATCTTCCTTTTTATGTAAAATCGGATTAACATAAATGGTTTGCCAAAATGAAAAAGGGCTCACTTCATCACTTAAAATTCTAACTTTTTGGCTCTCAATTAACCCTGGCTTTGAATTCTTGTGCACTCGGCTTAGCGATATAAACTGAATCAATAATCTGAAAGCCATAAAAAGCATACCTACATAAAATACAAACGTTAAGCTATGCCACATTAGGTCAAAAAAATCGACTTTAGCCAAAGCTTCAACGTTTTGATTTAATCCTGGAACAAAAGCAGGCAATACCTCATTATTTCCAAAAAACTCTGTTAAGTTGATAAATGGATACACGGTTGAGAAAAGTATTCCAAAAAGCAAAAAAACTCTATTAATAGTATAGAAAGTAAGTTTGCGTAAAACCAGGTGGTAAGCTGCTGCGAAAAGCAACAGAACCAAATTAATTTTAAATAAGATTAGAAAGAAATGTGGCATAACATTACTTTTCAGGATTTTCGATGAGGTTAATTATCTCTTTTAGTTCTTCCGCACTTATCTTCTTATCCTTGGCAAAAAAAGCAACCAACTCTTTATACGAGCTTTGAAAATAATTATTCACAAAGCCATTCATAAAACGCTTTTTGTATTCTGTTTCCTTAACTTTTGCACTGTATCGGTTTGCATTTGCAAAGCGTTCGCTAACTAAAAAACCTTTGCGTTCGAGGTTTTTCACCGTTGATGCTAAAGTTGTATATGGTGGTTTGGGCTCTGGCAAAACATCCATAAAATCTTTAATAAAGCCTTTTCCAACCTGCCAAACGGCCAGCATTGCTTCTTCTTCCTGTAAAGTTAACTTCTCCATTTAATTACGAATATATCGTAAATATACGAAATCATCTTAAAACAAAAAAGCATTAATAAAATACTGATGTTTGGTATTTTATTAATGCTTTTAAAGATTGTAGAACAGTTTTTATTTACCGCTTCTCTTCTCTGCCTGGTTTAAAGTTTCTTCAATTATTTTCCTCATTTGCATGGCGGCATCTAAAAGTTTTGGATTGCCATCAAAATCGCCATAAACCACAACATGCTTGGATTTTTCTTTGTACTTAAAAAACATATCGTAACGAGGAATGCTCATTGATTTTGAACTCTTTGTTCCAATCGTATCTGGAAAATTCCAAAGACCTAATTCATTTGCCTTACTATGGATATATAAAATGTCATCGCTATTTAAAGGCACTTTTTTTAGAATGATTGAATCGCGACTGTTTACATATTGATAAGAACTATCTGCAGAATTATATTGATTTTCTAAAGGATCTTTAACTCCCCATTTATAATCCATTGAAACAAAATCCTTTTTACGAAATGGAGCATTTTGGATAATTGGCTTATAATATATGTAACAATAAATAATCATCGGAACGATGATGGTGAGCGCTAAAAATATCTTTTTTCCTCTACTTGACACTTTATTTATTTTTGATTATTTGAATGATTAAACTTTTAGGTTTATGCGTCTTTTAATTCGCCTTCCCACTTACTAACTACCGCTGTTGCAATACTGTTACCCACAACATTTGTTGCCGATCGGCCCATATCTAATAGTGGATCTATACCGATAAGCAAAGCCAAACCAGCTTCTGGAATATTAAAACTTGCAATTGTACCCGCAATTACTACAAGAGATGCTCTGGGCACGCCTGCAATACCTTTACTGGTAAGCATTAAAATTAAAAGCATTGATATTTGTTGTTCGAAACTTAAATGAATCCCATAGGCTTGCGCTATAAACAGCGAAGCAAACGTCATGTACATCATCGAGCCATCTAAATTAAAAGAATAACCAAGCGGCAAAACAAAACTTACAATTTTATCTTTACAACCAAAACGCTCTAAAAGCATCATCGTTTTAGGGTAAGCCGCTTCACTACTTGCTGTACTAAAAGCAAGTAAAGCAGGCTCTTTCATATCGTTGACTAATCTGAAAATACGTTTTTTGAGAACTAAAAATCCTAAGAAAATTAATACGGCCCACAGAATACCTAAACCGAGATAAAACTCGCCAATAAAAATTGCATATGTATTTAATACAGATAGGCCTTGTTTAGCAATAATTGCAGTCATAGCGCCAAAAACGGCCAATGGTGCAAAGTTCATTACATAACCAGTCATTTTTAAAATAACATGAGCAATGGCATCAAAAGCTTTAATTACAACCTGACCCAAATCGCCAATTGCAGCTGTTGCCACACCAAAGAATAACGAGAAAACAACAATCTGCAAAATTTCGTTAGTTGCCATAGATTCGGCAATACTCTTAGGAAAAACATGGGCAATAAAGTCTTTAACACTCATTGATGCTTTTTGAATTCCTGTATTAACCAAATGATCTGGAAGCGATAACTTCATGTGTCTTCCTGGTTCGAACAAATTAACCAATATCATCCCCAAAACCAGCGACATTAACGACATTGCCATAAACCAGCCAAGCGTTTTACCGCCAATTCTTCCTACAGCTTTAATATCGCCAACCTTTGCAACTCCAACTACTAAAGTTGTAAATACTAATGGAGCAACAATCATTTTTATTAGTCGAAGGAAAATATCGCTTAACAGAGTAAAATACTCCAGTTTTTTTTCGCGAATTTCTTCGTTCTCTTTTTTGATTTTAGCATTTAACTTTTTATCAACTTTGAGTTGAGTAAACTGAGCAGTTGTGGTATCGGTAGATTTTGCAATGCTAACTTCTATGTTTTTAACTTTTGCATCAGCGTTAAGTATATTTTGATTATAAACATTAATAGAATTAACATTTAGAATGTAGCCTAAAGCAATTCCTGCAATCAGCGCAATAAAAATAAAAAGCGTGAGTTTGTTTTTCTTCATGAATGATATAAGTTTGTGGCCCTGTTAATTCGGTAAAACTACGATATTTACCGCTTGTAACAAATTTTGATTTCTGCGATAACCAAAAATTAATATAATTTTGGCTATCCTGTAACAAAAAATGCAATCAAACATCTAAAACGCAATTATAACCTAGTAAATGGAACAAAAAGATAAGCTATTTAAAGAGATTTTCGATTCGAATTCCAAAAAAATATTCCATTTATGTTACGGTTATACTGGCGATACTGATTCAGCAAATGATCTTTTACAGGAAACATTTTTAAAAGTTTGGCAAAACCTCGATAAATTCAGAAACAAATCTCTTATCTCTACCTGGATATATAGAATTGCCGTAAACACTTGTTTAACCTATTTGCGTTCAGAAAAAAGACAGGCAAAAGACGAATTAACTGATAATATAATCGAAAGTAAAATCGAGGAATTTTCTGAAAAGAATGAGCAGGTTGCGCTTCTCTATACCTGCATTTCCAAACTCGAAGAAAATGATCGTTTAATTATCACCATGGTTTTGGATGAGTTACCATATCACGAAATTGCAGATATTTCAGGTATTAGCGAAGGCAATTTAAGAGTGAAAATCCACCGTATTAAACAAAAATTAACAGAACTATATAACCAGTATGCAAGCGTTTGATCAAATACAGGAGTTGTGGCAAAAGCACGAGGTAGAAGTTAAGGTTTCTGCTGATGAAATGTTACAACAAGCTAAAAAAGAAGTAAATGGATTAAAGCTAAAATCGGCTTTAAATATCCTGGGCATGCTTGCTTCGTTTATAGCCATTGCTGCTTTGTGGATATTTTACCATTTCGAATCGTGGACTACACACGTGGGCATTAGCATAACTATTATAGCAATTGGTGTTTATACCTTAATTCTTTATCGTGATTACAGATTAATCTCAAAAACTGATTTCACGGTTCACCCTAATGAATATCTTAACAACTTAAAAACCTATCAATTAAACCGTTACAAGCTTTACAACTCGCTATATTGGTTTTATGTTATCGCTTTATCATTAGGCATTATATTCTATTTTGTAGAAATTTTGGCTTATTTTAATATGGCTCAAAAGGTTATCGCAGTTGGTTTAACTTTTTTATGGATGCTTTTCTGTTCTACAATTTTAAGGAAAGCAGTAATCAAACGTGAAAAAGAAAGAATCTCATTATTGATCGAAAAATTTGAGCGCATAAGCGGACAAATTTCGGAATAAGATAATTTAGGCACGGTTTTTTCAATAGATTAATTCTATGAAAAACCTGCTTATTGCATTTTTATCTCTACTAATTATACCACTAGTTTCTTTTAAACAGGATTTTACAGAACCCGTTCAGCTAGATTGGAATATACATTTTAAAGGTAAGCCTGATAACAATTCTCCTTTTTATGCGCTTACCGCGATGACCTGGAAGTATAGTTACGGTTCTACTGTTTATCGTAACCGCGTTGAAATAAAGCTGCAAAATGAAATAAGCATTGATAAAAGCCGTTCGTGGGTTAAGCTCGATAAAGTTAAAACTGAAGAATCGAGACAAAACCTTTTGCATCATGAACAAGGCCATGTAAATATTCAATATGTTTTATTAATGGAAGCCGATCGGGTTTTAAAGAATCGCAACTATTCCGTTAAAAACTACAAGGCTCAAATCTCACAATTAGCCAACGAAATTAGTAACTACTTCGACACCATGCAGAAAAACTATGATGAAGAAACTGAACATGGCAGCAATCATAAAATGCAGGCCCGATGGGATAAAATAATCAGCGATAAAATGGAAGAATCTAAAGCAGCTGCTGAGCTAAAATAATTTTGGTAAAAAAATTATAGCGCCAATCAAAACCGCTAAAATTGCAGTAACTAATACTCCAGCCGCTGCTAAATCTTTAACAATTTTTATTTGGGGATTAATTTCAGAAGTCACAACATCAGCCAATTTTTCTACTGCAGAATTGAATATTTCTGCTGCAAAAACGATTGCTATCGCCGAGATAATTGCAATCCATTCTAGAGTCGATAAGTTTAAATATAAAGATAGTGCTATTGCTAAAACTGCCGCTAAAAGATGAACCCATCCATTATGCTCATTTGTAAAAAATAATTTTAAACCATTAAAAGCATGTTTAAAGCTCTTGACTCTCGCAATGATTGAAAACTCTTTATCTTTCATTTTATAACCTACAAAGGATGTAATTTAAGGTTTAACTTCGCTGGTTGAAAAACTGTTTCCGCTTAATTTATATTGATATGTTTTAATTATTTTTTTAGTAGAATCAGCTTCATCCTTAACAGGAAAAGAACGAAATAAATCACCATTTTTTATAAAAAATTTATCATCACCAATATAACCTTTCTTTTGATTTGAACTTAATGAAGGAAAACTTATTTTATTAAAATTACCACCAGAATATTCGAAAACATTTAAATCGAGTACATTTTTTTTACTTAAAAGCTGGATATAAATTTCAGGAGCTCCATCATTATCCAAATCCATATTCCAGGCATCAGTCATTACTCCTTTCCTTTCAGCAGCTTCTGACTTATAAACACTTTTAACTGAATCAGACATCAAAATTTGATAACCACCTATAGAGTCTACGCCTTTTCCCCAACTTACAATTTCGAAATTGAGCCCAGGTTTTACTTCAATATCTTTATAAAATTTAAAAGGGTTTTTCTCCGTTTTTGGATTATCAATTCTAACTTCTTTTACAGGTTCGGCTTCGGAGCATGCAAAACAAAACAGCATCCCTGCCAAAAGCAAAAGATGCTGTAATGTATAATTTTTTATTTTCATTTTATTGGGGACAATTTTATGTTGTACCAAATTAAGAAAATAGCTTTTTAAAACAAAAGATTTTATTTCTTCGCTTCTGCCTTAACCTCTGGAGCACCATTATTTAAAATGGTTTCGCTTGTAACACTTCTTCTGCCACTTGGTGCAATAACTATTGTTCTTAAAGTTCTTTTTTCGCCTTGCGGAACAGTTACTTTTACAGGTGCAGTATATAAAAATGCATTTTCAGAAGGTCGAGAACCATCTAAAGAATAATAGATTTTTCCGCCAACAACAGGGACTTTTAAATCGATGGTAAAATCGCCACCAGTTAATGGTTTATCACTCTGTCCGATTGGTGTAGGAATCCAAAAATTAATATTCATCTTATCTAAACGGGCTAAGTGAGCAGGTAAACGTTCTTCAGTAAAATTCTTTAAATCTTTACGCTCTACAGGACTCCAGGCAATTTCAGATAATGCCATTATACGTGGAAAAGCATGATTTTCAGCTTTTTCTGGGGTTTTGATATATTCTGTCCACATATTAGCCTGAACGCCTTTTATATATTTTCTTTGATCTGCTGTTAAAACTTTCGGAACTGGATCGTAGCCATAAATCTTTTGGTAAGGTGCAAATCCTCCAATTGTTACAGGCTCATCTGGTGAGTTAGACTGTTTATGATCGATGTATAAACCCATAGAACCTGGCGTCATAATTACATCGTGATTTTGTTGGGCTGCAGCAATTCCACCATCTTCACCTCTCCAACTCATTACAGTTGCATTTGGTGCCAAACCACCTTCCAAAATTTCATCCCAACCAATAATCGAACGACCTTTTCCGTTAACGTGTTTCTCTATAGTTTGAATAAAATAGCTTTGTAATTCATGCTCATCTTTTAAGCCTTTTTCTTTCATTAAAGCTTGGCAAAATGGCGATTCTTTCCAGTAAGTTTTCGGAGCTTCATCACCACCGATGTGAATATATTTTGATGGAAAAATCGCAATTACTTCATCAAGGATATTATTTAACATCGTAAATGTATTTTCTGATGGAACGAAAATATCATCAAAAACACCCCATGTTTGCTGTACTTGTTTTCCTTTTCTACTACCTGACCACGGTGTTTTATCACTTACAAATGTATCTCTATCTGGAAAACAACTTAATTCTGGATAAGCAGCAATTGCCGCCGATGCATGACCAGGTAATTCAATTTCTGGAATAACTGTTATGTATCTTTCGGCTGCATATCTTACAATTTCTTTGGCTTCATCCTGCGTGTAAAATCCTTTTACTTCGGTTAAATAATTACCATTTCCAGGGTAATTACCAATAATGGAACCATTTCTAGACGAACCTACTGTAGTTAATTTTGGATATTTTTTTATTTCTAATCTCCAACCTTGGTCATCAGTTAAATGCCAGTGGAAGGTGTTAATTTTATAATAAGCCAATTGATCCAAATATTTTTTAATAAATGAAATTGGAAAAAAATGACGACTTACATCGAGCATTGTTCCTCTGTAGCCAAAACGAGGATAATCATTAATGTCAACCGCTGGAACCATAATTTTATCGCCAGTTTTGCTTGGTAACATTTGCATAACCGATTGAACGGCATAAAATAAACCTGCGCCTTTACCTGTAAGTACGATTTGTGTTGGTGTAACTTTGATTGTGTAACCTTCTGCAGGTAATTTATCTGCTCCTGCTGAAGTTAAAACAATGCTTTTTTGATTTGGCTGTGAGATTTTAGTTTCGCGTAATGCAAAACCTGCTTTTGTAACTACAAATGCGTTTAATAAATCAGCCGTCTTTGCGCCGTCGATGCTTTGATTAATTAAAACAGTTGTTTTATCTAAAATAAAATTGCCGTTTGCTCTGGTAACGGAAACTGGAGCAGGGATAATCCCGAGGTTGGGATCAAGCTGCGCAAATGCACTGGTGCTGATTAATACGCCAATAAAAATCGAGAATGCTTTGTTCATGGTTTGATTTAGGTTAAGATAATTTAATTTATTTCAAACTAAGATAGAGATTACAAAAAGAAACTGAACCTCACTTTTTCGTTACAAACCTAGTCAAACGTTTGTTTGCAGTTATTAACAAAGGTTTTGCCTCGTCTAAATTACCTGTAAGTGATTGCTTTTTGTAACAACCTGGTGGGGAAAAACTAACCCAAGAATTACTGTATTAACTGCAATAAACAGGATTGCAGCGACATACTTTTAGCGGCTTGAGGGCAGGTTTGCGTGCAGCTAAAAGATATAGCGTAAAGCCTGAACCAGCTTTAAAAATTGCCTAAATCTTGCTTTACAAAAAAAGAGAAACCTTATTCAGATTTCTCTTTATTAAATATTTTAAATGATTTTATGCTTCGATTGGATGTTCTTTAGCAGCTAGATACCTCTCTGCATCGAGAGCAGCCATACAACCAGAACCCGCAGCTGTAACTGCTTGTCTGTAATACATATCCTGTACATCGCCACAAGCGAAAACACCTTCAATGTTGGTTAATGTAGATCCTGGTTTGGTGGCTAAATAACCTGTTTCATCCATATCCAACTGACCTTTGAAAATATCGGTATTTGGTTTGTGACCAATAGCCACGAAGAAACCCTCGACAGGAATTTCTGATGTAATATTTGTTTTGTTATCGATAACTTTAACTGCAGTTACATTTTTACCATTACCTAAAATTTCTTCAGTTTCGGTATTGTAATGAACAACAATATTTGGTGTTGCTAAAACACGGGCAACCATTGTTTTCGATGCTCTAAACTCATCTCTACGAACCAATAAATGAACTGTTTTACAAAGTTTAGCTAGATATGTTGCTTCTTCTGCAGCGGTATCGCCCGCACCAACGATTGCAACATCTTGTCCTTTAAAGAAGAAACCATCGCACACGGCACAAGCGGAAACCCCAAAACCATTATATTGTTGCTCACTTGGTAAGCCCAACCATTTTGCTGTTGCACCTGTGGCAATAATTACGGTATCAGCGGTAATTGTTTTAATTTCATCGACAACAACTTTGTGTGGTGTTGAAGAAAAATCTACTGAACTTACATAACCGAAGCGGATATCTGTACCGAAACGTTCTGCTTGTTTACGAAAGTCTTCCATCATTTCTGGGCCCATAATTCCTTGTGGATAACCAGGGAAATTTTCTACATCAGTTGTTTGTGTTAACTGGCCGCCAGCTTGCATACCAGTGTACATAATTGGCTTTAAATCGGCTCTTGCTGCGTAAATTGCTGCCGTGTAACCTGCAGGACCTGAACCTATAATTAAACACTGAACGTGTTCGTTTTCTTGTGACATTATATTGTGTTTTTGAAATTCGAATATTGATTACAAATTTAACTCTTTAAACAATTGTTGGCAAGTGCGCATTGTCAACATAGTTTACTTATTAACAGTAACCTAGAAAATTATCTTTATTCTTGACTAGTAAGATTGTTATTTTCCCTTATTGGCCTTTAAAACCCGAATTACATTTCCGCCAAGAATTTTCTTGATATCACTTTCAGAATAACCATTTTTAACTAATTCTACTGTTATTTTCGGATAATCAGCTACGCTATTCATACCTATTGGAAAAGATTCTGCACCATCAAAATCTGCTCCTAAACCTACATGATCTATTCCAATTAATTTTACAATGTGATTTATGTGTTTTACCAACAACGATATTGGTGGTCGAATTGCTTCGGCTTCTTTTGGATGATTAAAAATCAAACTATCTATACCATTGCTCCGACCATATTTAGCGCTCAAAATTTTAAGTTCGTTATCATATTTGGCCAGGAAAGCTTTCTGTTTATTATTGAATGTAGAATCTAAAAATCCACTATAAAAATTTATACTAATAACTCCCCCATTTTTACCGACTGCTTTTATTTGTTCATCTTTTAAATTACGAGGAACAGGATTTAATGCAAAAGCACAACTATGAGAAACAATTACAGGCTTCGAACTTGTAGAAATAGCATCATAAAAGGTTTTTTCACCTACATGAGATAAATCGACCATTACACCAAGATTATTTAATCGCTCCACAACCTGCCTCCCAAAATCATTTAAACCTGCATTTTGAGGTTTTACTTTACCTGTGGTTTCTTCGGTTGCCGAGCTTGACCAGGATGTGCTATTATTCCAGGTTAAAGTAAGATAAGCCATACCGCGTTTAGCTAAACTATCAATATAATCTAATCGGTTTTCAATCATGTGTCCGCCTTCTACGCCAATCATAGCCGCCAGTTTATTTTGCTTAACTGCCTTTTCTAAATCAGCGGCTGTAGTTACGAGTTGTATTTTATCAGGATATCTTTTAATTAAACTATACAAGGAATCAATTTCTTGATTAGCAACAGCATAACCACCAGTTTCATCGCACCAGATAGAAAAAAACTGTACATCTAAACCGCCCTTTTTTGCCCTAACTAAATCGAAATTTCCTTTAGGCTGAAGTTTGCCTATATCAATTCCAGACCTTATCTGATTAAACAGAATATCGCCATGCGTATCTATAACTATAGCATCTTGATGAATTTTATGAGAGTTTTGAGCATAAAGATTAGTTTGCAATAAAGCGAATACAATAAACAGCAGGGAGATTTTCATATTTTAAATATAAAGCTTTTAGTATCCAGTTAACAAAACATCTACTATGTAGAAATAAAAAAACGCCTAAGCAAATTTAAATTCCTTACAGTTTTATGAATTTATGTTTGAATAATTCCGACATTAAATTTTTTGGTAATTGGCGATTGATTCGCAGCTTCAATACCCATCGAAATCACTTTTCTGGTTTCTAAAGGATCTATAATTCCATCAACCCAAAGTCGTGATGCAGCATAGTATGGAGTAGTTTGACTATCGTATTTATCGGTAATTTCTTTTAGCAATTCTGCTTCTTTTTCGGGTGTGATGACTTCGCCTTTTGCTTTTAAAGATGCCTCTTGAATTTGTAACAATGTTTTTGCTGCCTGAGCACCGCCCATAACTGCAATTTTTGCTGTTGGCCAGGCGTAAATTAACCGAGGATCGTAAGCTTTACCACACATCGCGTAATTACCTGCACCATAAGAGTTGCCCATTACAATAGTAAATTTTGGAACAACTGAGTTAGCTACTGCATTAACCATTTTGGCACCATCTTTAATAATACCACCATGCTCCGAACGACTTCCAACCATGAAACCTGTAACATCCTGCAAAAATACCAAAGGAATTTTTTTCTGGTTACAGTTCATTATGAAACGAGCCGCTTTGTCGGCACTATCAGAGTATATCACGCCGCCAAACTGCATCTCTCCTTTTTTCGATTTTACAACCTTTCGCTGGTTAGCTACAATTCCAACCGCCCAACCATCAATACGACCTAAGCCACAAACAATACTTTGCCCGTAACCTTGTTTATATTCTTCAAATTCAGAATGATCAACCAAGCGGTTAATAACATCCATGATCTCATATTGCTTGTCGCGGTTTTCTGGAATAATTCCATACAATTCTTCCTCTTTTTCTTTGGGTTTAGCAGCCTTTATTCTATCAAAACCTGCATTCTGTGGCGAACCTAACATACTCATAATGTTGCGGATACTATCTAGACAAGCCTCATCATTTGGGTGCTTATAATCAGTTACGCCAGAAATTTCGCAATGTGTTGTTGCGCCACCTAAAGTTTCGTTATCTACCTCCTCGCCAATAGCCGATTTTACCAAATAAGAACCAGCCAAAAATACCGAACCAGTTTTATCAACAATCATGGCTTCATCGCTCATAATTGGCAAATATGCACCGCCAGCTACACAAGCCCCCATAATTGCCGAAATCTGAACAATTCCTTCTGAAGACATAATCGCATTATTTCGGAACATCCTACCGAAATGTTCCTTATCGGGAAAAATTTCATCTTGCATTGGCAAATAAACCCCTGCACTATCCACCAGATAAATTACTGGTAAACGGTTTTCCATTGCAATTTCCTGCACACGAAGATTTTTCTTTGCAGTCATCGGGAACCAGGCACCTGCTTTAACGGTTGCGTCGTTAGCTACAATCATACATTGCCTGCCGCTTACATAACCGATACCACAAACTACGCCTGCAGATGGACAACCACCTTGCTCTGCATACATTCCGTCGGCAGTAAAAGCCCCAATTTCTAAAAAGTTAGAATCTTTATCAATGAGATAATTAATTCGCTCACGAGCTAATAGTTTTCCTTTTTCTTTTTGCTTGGCGGCATTTTTTTCTCCGCCACCTTGATATATTTTTTTGAGTTTGGTTTTCAGCTCATAAACCAGCTGCTTGTTCACATCCTCGTTTTTATTGAATTCGATATTCATGCAGGCAATTTAAATTTATTTTTATAAAAAGCGTGGCGACCAAAACGGTTTCTGGTCTAACTTCGTTTTTAATCACAAATTTTGCTAAGTGGTAATGCGAAGTGCTCAAGGAATTATGACTAAAAAACTTTGCATCCTTAAGGTTAAATATCATTTAAAATAATATTTTTGATGCAAACGCTAACCATGGAACTCACCGTAAATATCCCAGCATTATTATTTCCTGCTATTAGTTTAATTATGTTAGCTTATACTAATCGATTTTTGGCGTTAGCTGCTTTGGTAAGAAGTTTAAAAGCTAAATATGAAGAGGGAGAAAAAAATATTGGCCTTCAAAATCAAATAAAAAATCTTAGATACCGATTAAGGCTTATAAAAAATATGCAGGCTTTTGGCGTTTTGAGTTTTGCTAGCTGCCTTTTTTGTATGTTCTTTATTTATCTGGAATGGAATATTGTTGCAGAAATACTTTTTGCGCTGAGCTTAGTATTTTTCATGGTATCTTTAATTATTTCACTAATCGAAATTCAAATTAGCACCAAAGCTTTAGAACTAGAATTAAGCACACTCGAAGATTTAGAAGAAGAATCTATCAGTGGTTTTATTAAAAAGAAATTCAAGAAAGAATAAATACCACCTGAGGAACTATTACTAATAATGCTCCTTAGATGGCAAAAAAATGCAAGCTATTAAGCTGTGATAAAGTGATATAAGAACACTACCTCTGCTGTGAACGCAGGTTTCTTTTGGTCTTCAATTTCCATTTCAATACCCATGTGTACTTTAGTTACACCGCGTAAATTTACAATTGATGAGAGTTTTGCTTTTAATCTAATTTTGCTATTAACAATTACAGGTTGCGCAAATCTCAAACTTTCGATGCCATAGTTAATTTCCATTTTTAAATTCTGAATATCAACAATCTCTTTCCATAAATATGGAATTAGCGAAAGCGTTAAATAACCGTGAGCAATAGTAGCTTTAAACGGACCTTCGTTTT
Source organism: Pedobacter ginsengiterrae (assembly GCF_039537385.1). Lineage (NCBI taxonomy): Bacteria > Pseudomonadati > Bacteroidota > Sphingobacteriia > Sphingobacteriales > Sphingobacteriaceae > Pedobacter > Pedobacter ginsengiterrae. The sequence continues at coordinate 114,777 of NZ_BAABAK010000019.1, read as the reverse complement.
GCGCTCTTTCTTCATCAACGTGAATCCATTGATGATCTAAAGTTGCATCAGCAAACTTGTTAATTTGTTCTTGATTAATAGTGTGCCAAGAAGAAACACCTAATTCTTTACCAAGAAATTGTTCAAACTCGGCATGAGAAGTAATAATTTGCATTGTAATATATTTTTGTCGCCCTGTATTTAGCGGTTTTAAAATTGTTTATTGTTATACTGATAATTTCTTATGTTAAGTTTCTATCTCTAAACCAAACTTCGTCTGGAACGGCAGAAAAATTATCCATTTTATCGATCAAGGCTTCAGCATCCGATTCGTTGAACACCAAATCGCGATTGGCAGGTTTAAGAAATTTGCTTTGCACCATCATTTCCATTTGCGCAAATAACGGATCGTAAAAACCATTTACGTTTAAAACACCTATTGGTTTGTTATGTAAACCTAACTGCAGCCAGGTAAGTACTTCAAAAAACTCTTCAAGGGTACCAAAACCGCCAGGCAAAATTACAAATCCATCGCTTAAATCGGCCATTTTTTGTTTCCGTTGATGCATATTTTCTGTTACAATCATTTCTGTAACGCCCTTATGACCAACTTCTTTATCCATTAAAAACTGCGGAATAACGCCAGTTACCAAACCACCCAACTCTAAAATATCATTGGCTAGAACACCCATAACTCCTACACTTCCACCACCATAAACCAATCTTATTTCTTGTTTTACAAGTGTTTCTGCTAATTGTTTAATGGCTTTACGTAGGGTTACATCACCATTAAAATTAGAACCACAGTATACACAAACTGCTCTAAGCTTATTCATTTAAATTTAAAATTTACCGAAGTTAAGATTTTATCGTCGCTCTGTAAATTTTAATTCTGCACATAACTGTTAATTAACCTTTTTTCAGCTTTTTCGAAAGTAATTTCAATAGTTAATTTTAATTTCTAACCTTCTATCATTGCAAGTTCTCATTGCAAAGAAGCCTATAAACGTAAAATAATAAATAATCCTTTTAACAAAAAAGCGCCGAATAAATCGACGCCTTTTAACCAAATATAAGAGAGAAAAAAGATTTTTATTCTAATGGGTAAATATACCTACATGTAAAATACTAAAAAGCATAACGCAAAGTTAAACCGTATGTTCTTGGATCGCCGAGTACCCCAGCGTATAAACCTGAGTTACCTGCAGCAGCTTGCAATTGTTCGAAGTAGTTTTTATTACCAATGTTTCTGCTCCACGCGAACAGCGAGAATTTATCCGATTTAAAACCTAATCGAGCATTAATTAACGAATAACCACTAACATTTAAAACTCTTGACGGCGTTGGGTTGGAAGAATAATCTGAACGATAGCTAATATCGCCAGCAATAAAATATCTGCCTTCTTTTGTCGCTAAATTTCCTTTTATACTAAACTCCGCACCACCAGAAGTATTCCATTTCGAAATACCTGGCAGTCTGCCTCCCGATGCATCTTTAAAAGCAACCTGAGTAGATACTCCATTAATAATTTCTGTATGTCCCGTTTCTTCTAAAGGCAACGGTGCATTTGTAAATTTAACATACTTGCCATCAAGGTAAGCCACAGCTGCATTTAGAGTCAAAAATCTTTCTAATTGATAGGTTCCATCAATTTCTAAACCGCGTACCTTAACTTTTTCTGCATTAGCTAAGTAACCTCTATTTACACCAAGTTGTGGCGATTGCACATTAGTTTGATAATCTTTAATATCTGTATTAAATGCAGTTACATTTAAAATTGCACCTTTAGTTGGTTTAGTTTTAATTCCTAATTCATAATGCTGAACATATTCTGGTTTTACAACCGCTAAAGTTAAATCGGCCTCACCTGTAGAAGTTGTTGGCAAACCACCTACATTAACTCCAACTGGTTTATAAGCCGTTGAAAAAGTTCCGTATGCATTAATTTTATCTGTAGGTCGATAAGAAACCGTAAGGTTCCCTGATAAATTATTATTATTCGTATTAATATTAAATAGTTGATTACTATAAACCGCTGCTTTAAGTGCTAGCAAAGCAGCATCCGTTGTTTGTAAACCTCCATAAGTTGTTCTGCTGTAATCAACATCTTTTTTGTCGTAAGTAAAACGAATACCTGGTAAAACGTGTAGATGCTTTACAATTTCATAATCTACCTGTGCAAAAACCGCAGCACTTAAAGATTTAATTGTAGAATTTGTCTTAATTCCGAAACCATCTAATAACCCTGGGGTCGAATATAAAGCCTGACTTCCTGTGTTAGCTGTTTGTACAAATCGCCATTGATCTTTACCAACTTCTTCTGTTTGATCCAAACCTTTTAAATTTTGTGCAAGGGCAAACACACCGATTACACCACTTAGTTTTTCGCTTAAATTACCAGCATATCTAATTTCTTGTGAATATTGATCGTGACGAGAGTTACCTTGCGACTTGGTAAGAGCAGCAAGCTCAGAAAAATCCCTATCGTTAGTTGGATCCCAATTCCAGAATCTCCATGCTGTTGTAGAAGTTAAAGTTCCTCCGCCTATTTTGTAATCAACATTTACGGATAAACCGCCAATAGATTGATTGTGTTTCCAAGGCGTGTTGGTATTAATTTCTCTAGAAAAAGGATCTACTTTCTGCTGACTGTAACCTAAATCTGAAACAATTCTAGCGTATTGACGGAAAGCGCTTCTTTCTGTTGCTGTAACTCCTGCTATCACTAACGGATAACCTGCTGGATGCTGAATGCTTGCATCCCCACTTAATAACACAGATAATCGATCTGATGGTGTGTAATATAACTGCCCTTTAAAACCTAAATTATTTTGACCGCTATAACTACGTTGTTCTCTTGTATTGTAAATCGTACCATCGCGTTGTGTTCCTGAAATGGATAATCTTGCCGCCAGATTTTTAGCCACAGGACCTGTAATTGAGGTTTTTGCCTGAATAAAATTATAATTACCAAAACTTAATTCCACTTTTCCTCCTGGAATTTGACTCGGTTTTTTAGTAGTAATGTTAAATGCACCAGCAGTTGTATTTTTTCCAAAAAGTGTTCCCTGAGGGCCACGAATTACCTCAATCTGGTCTATATCAATAAAATCTGTCGATGTTGCTGCTGGCCGAGCCTGATAAACGCCATCTACATAAAAACCAACACCTGGATCAATACCATCATTAGTTAACCCAAAGGTAGAACCTAAACCTCTAATGTTTAAAGTAGTGTTTCTGGCGTTCGATGCATACAACTGTACAGATGGAACCAGTTCTTTTAAACGATTAACATTAAAAGCACCAGCATTTTCAGCTGCTTGCCCACCAATTACGGTAATGGGAATAGGCACATCTTGTAAAACTTCCGACCGTCTTCTTGAGGTTACAACGATTTCGTCTAATAGCGCATTTTCTACCAATACTAATTCGATGGGCGTATCTTGAATATTTAATATTTGAAAATCCTGAGGTTTATACCCCACAGAACTTACCTGAATATAAAACGGAGGCTGTTGTTTGGGATTAATACTAAATACTCCAGCAGTATCTGCACTTACCGAAATATTTGTTCCCCTTACTTTTATAGTTGCATTTGGAATTGAGATGCCATTGCTACCTTTTACTACTCCTTTTACAGGATTTTGAGCAATGGCAAAACTTGAAGAAATTATGATTGAAAATAGAATGAGTAAACTTTGTTTCATGATGAATTTAGGTGTTGGGTTAGATTTTAGTGGATTAATGCTGCTTTCGAATTTGTTTTGTTTGAGCGAATAGACGACAGCAACAACAGTGTTGGGAGGTGAAAATAGTGTGTTTCATTTTAATTTACATTAAATCTATAGATTTAGTAGTCAAATATATAAAAAAAACACAACTACCAAATTTTATTTTGCATAATGTAAAAATTTAAGTGCTGCTCATTTAGAATATTTGCTCAATCAAATGGATTTAACGCCATTTAAATCGTATTGTTAAAAGCTTCTGATAAATAGAAAACCCTTATTCGAAAACGATAAATAAGGATTTTGAAAGCAGTAATCTGCTAATATTTTACAGTAGTCTGGCTTTACACTAAATCTTTTTACCCTTATTCTTCGACTCCGCTCAGAATGACAGGCTAAAAAGGATATCGTTTCAATCCCGTTTAATTGGCCAGGCTATTGCAATTATTTTAGGTTCCACGGCACAATTTTTTGTTATTAAACCTGACAATAGCGGCAGCCCCGATTTTTTTATGAGGGCTACAGCGAATGGCAGGACTGTACTAACCGATCAGCATTGAACATTCATTTACGAAAATTAAAGTTTAGCTATAAAATAAAAACGAGGCTATCGTTACCGACGCCTCGTTTCTCATATTTTACAAACTACATATTTGTAAGAATTTCTCCCTGCTTTCGAATCAAGGCTTAGCGAAAAGCTTTCCGCATTGAGCCTTTAAACTTAGGTTTATCTTGTGTAGTTTGGTGCTTCTTTAGTAATTGTAATATCATGTGGATGACTTTCACGCATACCAGCTGCAGTAATTTGAACAAATTGTGCTTCTTGTAAAGCTTCGATATTTGCTGCTCCACAATAACCCATACTTGCACGTAAACCACCAATGTACTGGTACATAACCTCAGCTAAAGTACCTTTAAATGGTACACGACCAACAATTCCTTCGGGAACTAATTTCTTAATATCATCTTCTACATCCTGGAAATAACGATCTTTAGATCCTTGTTCCATCGCTTCGATAGAACCCATTCCGCGGTAAGATTTGAATTTACGTCCTTCGTAGATGATGGTTTCACCTGGCGATTCTTCAACACCTGCAAATAAAGAACCTGCCATTACTGTACTTGCGCCAGATGCAATTGCTTTAGCAATGTCGCCCGTGTGTTTAATACCACCGTCGGCGATAACAGGAACTCCAGTACCTTTTAATGCTTTAGCGCATTCGTAAACGGCATATAATTGAGGAACACCAACACCAGCAATAATTCTTGTTGTACAAATCGAACCAGGACCAATACCAACTTTTACTGCATCAGCGCCAGCATCTGCTAAAAATTTAGCTGCTGCACCTGTTGCTATATTACCTACAATCACCTGTAATTCAGGATATTTTGCTTTTACTTCTTTTAATTTATCAACAACACCTTTTGAGTGACCGTGAGCAGTATCGATTGTAATTACATCAACTCCAGCATGAACCAATGCATCAACACGTTGCAAAGTATCGGCAGTTACACCAACCGCAGCACCAACGCGTAATCGGCCACGCTCATCTTTACAGGCAGCTGGGTAATTTTTAACTTTAGAAATATCTTTGAAAGTAATTAAGCCACTTAAATATCCATCTTTACTAACTACTGGGAGTTTCTCGATTTTATGGTTTTGAAGAATTTCTTCTGCTTGCACAAGGTTTGTTCCTTCTGGTGCAGTAATTAAATTCTCTTTAGTCATTACTTCCGCAATCGGTCTTGTCATATCCTTTTGGAAACGTAAATCGCGATTAGTTATAATGCCTACTAATTTATTATCGATACTAACCACAGGAATACCACCGATTTTGTGTTCTTTCATAATTTTGAAAGCATCAGCAACAACAGAAGTTTCTAATAAAGTAACAGGATCTTGAATCATTCCGCTTTCCGAACGTTTTACCTTACGAACCTCGTCAGCCTGTCTTTCAATAGTCATGTTTTTGTGCAACATACCAATACCGCCATTTTGCGCAATTGCAATAGCAAGTTCAGCTTCTGTTACGGTGTCCATAGCGGCAGAAATCAATGGAACATTAAGCTTAATTTTTTTTGTTAAGAAAGTGGCTGTATTTACATCGCGAGGCAGAATTTCAGAATATGCGGGTACTAAAAGTACGTCGTCATAAGTTAAACCTGTAGCAATAAATTTTGTGGAATCGAGTTGCATAGAAAATAAATTAGGATTTATTATATGCGGGGCAAAGATATGGAAAATAGGCGAAAATAAAAGTATAAACTTTAAAATTGATAAATATTAGCCTTTGCTGACAAATTAAGAATTTAAGATTTTTGCGCACTGAATCTAAAAATTTATAATCGACATACTTAATTCTATTAAATAGTTTTTTATTATTGTAGTAACCAAACTATAATTAATACATGCGAAAAACCGCTCTCACTCTCCTATTCCTTATGCTATGCATTTGGATTACGAATCTTTATGCCCAAACTAAACCAACAATCAAAAAAGACTATAAATTTGGCAAGGTTCTTCCCTCCGAATTTGAAATCAAGCCAAATAGCCAAGACTCGTCTGCCTCGGCAATTAAGTTATTTGATATTGGAAACTGCTATTTCGAAATAAGTAGTACATCAGGTAGTTTTGTATATGTATATGAAAGACATGTACGTTATAAAATTTTAAATAAGAATGGCTACGATTTAGCTAATTTTAAAATTGAGTTGTATAAAAACAGTAATTCCTCGAAAGAAGATTTGAACTTTATGGATGCTGCGACTTACAATTTTATAGATGGCAAAGTAGCAATCAGCAAACTGAACAAGGATGCTAAATTTAGTGAGGAGTTTAATAAAAATTACATCTTTAAAAAATTTGCGCTTCCAAATGTAAAAGAGGGCTCAATTATCGAATTTAAATACAAGATCAAATCTGATTTCATTTTTACTCTTCGTGGATGGCGATTCCAAACAGACATTCCAACACTATATTCTGAATATAATGTAAATATACCCGAATACTTAAATTACAAAATGGATGTTGCTGGTTATTTTGCTGTAAACCACACAATTCATAGAAGTGAGGGCGCAAGTTATGTTCCAGGGATTTCATCAAATGCAATGCATGATCAATATACAGCAGAGAATGTACCAGCATTAAAAGATGAAGCATTTATTACAACAATCGACGATTATATTCCAAAGATCAGTTTTGAGCTTCAATCTACTAGTTTCCCTAATCAATTGCATCAAGATTACACAGGAACATGGCCAAAAATTATTAGCAGCCTTGCTTCTGACGAAAACTTCGGCTTGTTCATAAATAAAAATTCTTATGCAAAGTCGGTTTTACCAGGAATATTAAAAGGTGAAAAAGATACACTTAAGGTTATAAAATTAATTTATGGTTATGTGAAAAGTAATTTGAAATGGGATAAAGAATATTCAAAATACACAACAGCTGTAAATCCAAAAACCATTTTTGAAAAAAAGACGGGTTCATCAGCAGATATAAATCTGTCATTAATCAGCTTGCTTAAAGAAGCAAAAATAATGGCCTATCCAGCATTGGTAAGTACCAGAAGTAACGGAACCCATCCTGGATACCCAATTATTTCGAAATTTGATAATGTTATTGCTGTAACGTCAATCGCTGGAAAAACTTATTTTATTGATGCTACAAATAATGATTTACAATTTGGTATGGTAGATTATGAAAACCTAAGCCATCAGGTTTTTTATATGGATTTGAAAAATTCTGCAGGCCAGTGGATCGATATGGAGCCTGAATTTGCTCAAGAAAGGATATTTTCATATAATCTTGTGTTGGATAAGGGAAATAAACTTAGAGGTCAAATAAATGAATATTCTAAGGGTTATGCTGCTTTCGAACGAAGAAACAGATATAGGAAAACAAATAATGAAGCCGAATTTTTAAAAAACTATAAAAAAGACAAAGTTGGTTTAGAACTTTCAAACTATAAAATTGAAAACTTAGATCTTTTAGATGAAATTTTAACGGAATCGATGAATGTTGTTATTGAGGATAATGTAGAAGAAGCTGGGAATTTGGTTTATTTTAATCCATTATTATATGAAAAAACAAAGGAAAATATTTTCAAACATGAAGAGAGAAAATTCCCTGTTGATTTCGCGCATCCCATTAAAGAAACTTATCGAATAGTTTTAAATTTCCCTGAAGACTATGAGGTTGAAAAATTGCCAAAGAGCGCTGCTTATAAATTGCCTGATGGAAACGGAACATTTACCATAAGTTATGTTAGCGAAGGAAAGGTACTTATGGTAAAAAGTACAATCGCTATTAATAAAACTTTATATGCTCCCGAAGAATATTTTGACTTAAAGGAATTATTTAAAGCAGTTGTAGATAAACAAGCAGAACAAATTGTATTTAAAAAGAAAAGTTAATGAAATATTTATTCTATTTATTTTTAACGGTTTTCATTTTAAATTCTGCTAAAGGGCAAGGTTTGTATGATGTTGCAAAAATCCCTGAAGATTTAAAGCGAGAAGCTGCCGTTGTAATCAGAAATGAAGAACAATTGTTCGAAGTAAAAAGTGTAGGAAGTGCTCAAAACAATTATAAAGTTGCTATTACTATTTTAAATAAGGCTGGCGACGAATATGCTGAAATGCAAGAATTTTATGATAAATTTTCCTCAATATCTAATATAAAAGCCTCATTATATGATGCCTCAGGAAAAAAAATCAAAGATTACAAGTCTTCAGAAATAAAGGATCAGTTATCATCTGATGGTTTTTCCTTATTTCAGGATAATCGGGTAAAACTCTTAAAATTTGTAAACAATAGTTACCCTTTTACAATCGAATATAGCTTTACGCAGGATTTTAACGGTTTATTATATTTTCCAACCTGGAGAGATATTAAGGGTTTTGGAGTATCTGTTGAAAAATCAGTTAACATCATCCAAAAAAACAAAAATTACCAACTTCGGTATTTAATAAGCAAAGGCCTTAAAACGGATTCAACCATTATTGGCGATAAAGTACGATATAAGTGGGAAAGTGTAAACATTCCTGCAATTAGTAGAGAACCGATGTCTATTGGGATTGATAATGTCTCTTCTTGGGTAAAGGCTTCACCAAACGAATTTGAGTACGACAACACCACTGGAAATTTTGATACGTGGAAAAATTTTGGTTCTTGGATATATAAATTAAATGAAGGAGGAAATAAGCTTCCCGAAGCTACCAGATTGATGGTTCAAAACTTGATTAAAGATGCAAAAACTCCAAAGGAAAAAATCAAAATATTGTATAATTATCTGCAGCAAAATACCCGTTATGTTAGTGTGCAATTAGGGGTTGGTGGCTTTAGACCTATTTTGGCTGAAAAAGTGGCGCAAGTAAACTACGGAGATTGTAAGGCTTTATCAAATTATATGAAAGCATTACTAAATGAAGCAGGCATTCCTTCTAACCTGATCGTTATTGGAAATGGTATGCCAAGTTTAAATACAAATTATTCGAGTATTGGTCAGGCTAATCATATGATTTTGTGTGTGCCTTTAGCAAAAGATACAACGTTTCTAGAATGCACTAGTCAGTATAAACCGATGGGATTTATCGGTTATGATAATGCCAATAGAAATGTTTTAATGATTACCGACTTAGGCGGAAAAATTATAAAAACACCAACTTACAGTTCAAAAGACAATTACCAAATTAGAAAAACTAAAATAGATTTTAATAATGAAGGTATTGCAAACATCAATATAAAATCTTTGTACGCAAACGCACAATTCGAAGATAATTTTAATGTGTTGCTCAAAGAGCCCACAGAACAGCGTAAAGCATTAATCGAATCTAACATTATTCCAGGAGCTGAAATACTTACGTTTAAATTTGAGCAAGCAGATAAAAATGTACCAATAATGGCTGAAGATATTAGCTTAAGAAGTAACCAGCTATTTACTAAAGGTGGAGATAAAATTTTCTTAATGCTAAATCAAGTAAACAGAAAAGAAAGTGTTCCAATTAAAGTAGAAAATCGAAAAACCTTTTTCGCAGTTTCATTAAGTTACAATGACGAGGATGAAATTATTTACACACTCCCTAAAAATTACACCGTAGAGTTTCTTCCGAAGGATATCTATCTAAATTCAGAGTTCGGGTCTTATTCTGCAAAATTTGCTATGAAAGATAATGTCATCACCTACACTAGAAATCAAACAATGACTGATAAAAAATATCCTCCTGAAAAATATAATGATTATGTAGATTTCTACAAGAAAATTTTTCAGGCAGATAAGCAAAAAGCAGTTTTAACCAAAGCGTTATAAAAATCAATTAGAATTATGATAAGCGAAAACCAATATTTTGATGGCAATGTTAAATCTTTAGGTTACGAAACTATCGATGGCAAATCGACCATTGGAATAATTAATCCTGGAGAATATAAATTTGGTACGGCCCAAAAAGAAATTATGACCGTAGTTGAAGGTGAGTTATTGGCTTTACTTCCTGAAAGCGAAGAATGGGAAACCTTTAGGGCTGGAAGTTATTTTGAAGTCCCTGCAAATTCTTCTTTTAAAGTTAAGGCTACATCTCAAACTGCTTATTTATGTCAATATAGATAAATAAAAAAGGAGCAGAAATTAAATCTGCTCCTTTTAAAATCAATTAAATTTATAAATCGACTTACTTCTTCCCTACTACAACTTCAATAAAAGTGTCAGTAGTTAAATATTTATTCGCAAGCGCAAGAATTTCATCTGCGGTTATTGTCTTTACCTTGTTAATATAGTTTTCATAATAAGTGTAATCCAATCCCGAGAAGTAGATGTTTTTGAATTTATCTGCATGCGAGAAAACATTCTCTAAACTGCCCAGCATAGAGCCTAACATATAGTTTCGCACTAAATTCAGTTCCTCTTCCTCTACTAATTCAGTTTTTAAAAGATTAACTTCTTTATATATTTCCTTCAATGCATCGGCACAAACATCAGTACCAACTTCTGTTGCAATAAAGAAATAACCTGCATTTTGCAAAGAAACTATTCCCGAACCAATTCCGTAAGTATAACCTTTGTCCTCGCGAATGTTATTCATCAAGCGTGAACCAAAATATCCACCTAAAACAGTATTTAAAATCTGTAAACCAGCAAAATCTTCGTGCTTACGGTTAATCGCCAACTGCCCTATTCTAATTGCAGATTGTAAAGATTCTGTTTTCTCTTTATAAACTTCTTTTTGAATTGATGCAGGAAAACTAAAAGTATTTTTTAAAGCATTACTTTCTGCCCAATCTTTGCCAAATTGTTCGTTTAAAAGACTAAAACTCTGCTCACTAAATTTACCAGACACAATAACCGTACAATTATTTGGCGTGTAAGCAGCTTTGAAATAATCAACTAAATCATTTCTTTTTACTTCATCGTAGTGTTTAAGTTGAATATCTACACCATAAGCTGTATCTCCAAACAAAGCATTCGAAAATTCTTTTCTCGAAAGAATATCGTTTTTCTGTAAGTTAACCTGTAATTTCTGTTTTTGGTTTTGGATATAAATATCAAGTTCCTTTTGAGGAAATTCGCTATTTGAAAGTACATCTTTTACAATCGGTAAAACAGATGCTAAGTGTTTGTTCAGTGTGTAAAGCGTTACAGTCGATTGATCCTGACCATATTCTGTTTGAAAGAATGCGCCATAAAAATCGATTTGTTCGGCAATTTCTTTTGAAGAAAGTTTAGCAGTTCCGTTATTAAGCATTGCGCTAACAGCTATTGCTTGTAACGGTTTTTCTGGGTTCCAGTTTACATTTTCGAAAATAAATTCGATGCGTACCAAATCCTGCTCACCAGAATAAATGGTAAAAACAGGAACTCCATTATCTAAAGTGCTTTTTTCTGGTTGAATAAAATTTATGATGGAAACCTGTTTAAAATCAGGTGCGAGCGTACGATTAAGCATTTTCTTCAGTTAAGTAATACAAAGTTGATGATGAATTTTTATCAAAAGTTTCAGTTGATATTCTTTTTATATCTTCTGCTTCAACTTCTAAATATTTAGCAGCCTCCTGGTTTAAAATATCTGCATCGCCAAGCAGTTCGTAATAAGCAAGATTCATTGCTTTATCTAATAAGCTCATTTCAGAAAACACCAAAACGGATTCTACCTTATTTTTTACCTTGGTTAGTTCGTTTGCGCCAACCAGTTCCGATTTAATTTTCTCCAGCTCTTCCCAAATTGCAGCTTCAGCTTTCTCAATAGAAACACCTTCTACTAATTTACCTTCAACTATAAACAATCCTGGATCTAAACTGCTAGATATATAAGCATTAATATCACTAAAAAGCTGTTGTTCCTTTAACAAACTATTATGCAAACGAGATGATTTTCCGCCAGAAAGGATATCAGAAAGTAAATCAAAAGCGTAATAATCATTGCTTAATCGGCCAGGCATTTTAAAAGCAACATAAATAGCATTTAACGGCACATTAGCTTTAACAGTTTCAGTTCTTGCTTCATTTTGCTTATCCTCCTGAGGTAAATTTCTCTCATATTTATCTCCTGATGGAATTGGTTCAAACCATTTTTCGGCAAGTTTTTTTACATCTTCTGTTTTCACATTACCACCAACTACTAAAATTGCGTTCTGTGGATTGTAATGTTTGTTAAAAAATGCTTTTACATCGGCCATTTTAGCATCTTCAATGTGCGAAAGCTCTTTTCCTATTGTTGCCCAGCGATAAGCGTGTTTTTTATAAGCCAGAGGACGTAATTTTAACCAAACATCGCCATAAGGCTGATTTAAATAACGTTGTTTAAACTCCTCTGAAACAACATTAATTTGAGTTTCAAGGCTTTTTTCTGAAAAAGCAAGACTTAACATTCGATCGCTTTCTAACCAAAATGCAGTTTCTATATTTTCTGCAGGCAAAGTGATGTAATAGTTAGTAATATCGTTACTGGTAAAGGCATTATTTTCTCCTCCAACACGTTGTAAAGGCTCATCGTAATTTGGTATATTAACTGAGCCACCAAACATTAAATGTTCAAATAAATGCGCAAAACCTGTTTGTTCTGGGTTCTCATCACGAGCACCCACATCATATAAAATATTTAAAACTGCCATTGGAGTTGTAGCATCTTCATGTACCAAAACTTTTAAACCATTGCTCAGTGTAAAGCGTTTAAAATCTACCATATAATTTTTTAGAACCGTAAAGATATTATTTTGGTTGGTTTGTTTTTTAGTTGGTTTGTTTTTTAGTTGTAAAGTCATCGAAAACATCTAACCAACCGACACCTAAAAATCTATATTTGACATCCAAAAAACCAAACAACGAACAAACCAACAAACCATTTCTTATCTTTGTACTATGGATACAGCCGATTTACTACAACGGGCATTACATTTTGATTTTCTAAGCCTTGAAGAAGGTGTACATTTATATCACCATGCGGATACAGCATCTTTAATGTTTGTAGCCAACGAACTTCGTAAAATTCAGGTTCCGAGTGGTAAAGTTACCTGGCAAATTGATCGGAATGTTAACACCACAAATGTTTGTATTGCAAACTGTAAATTCTGTAATTTCTTCCGTAGACCAGGCCATGATGAAAGCTATATAACTGATATTGAAACTTATAAGGTTAAAATTGAAGAAACCTTTCGTTTGGGCGGCGACCAGCTGTTATTACAAGGTGGTCATCATCCTGATTTGGGCTTAAGTTTTTATGCTGATTTATTCAAAAAATTAAAGGAATTATATCCTGATTTAAAACTTCATGCATTAGGTCCGCCAGAAATTGCACACGTTGCAAAAATCGAGGGAATTAGCCATACCGAAGTTTTAAAAACTTTAAAAGAGGCTGGAATGGATTCTTTACCTGGTGCTGGTGCGGAAATATTAAACGACCGTGTTCGTCGCTTAATTTCAAAAGGTAAATGTGGCGGACAAGAATGGCTTGATGTAATGAGAGCTTGCCACCAATTGGATATTACAACTTCTGCAACGATGATGTTCGGGCATGTGGAAACAATAGAAGAACGTTTTGAGCATTTGGTTTGGATTAGACAGGTACAAAGTGAAAAGCCTGCCGATGCAAATGGTTTCTTGGCCTTTATTCCTTGGCCTTTTCAGGATGACGGTACTTTACTTAAACGTTTACGTGGCATTAGCAACAATGTAACTGCTGATGAATATATCCGCATGATTGCTTTGAGTAGAATTATGTTGCCAAACATTAAAAACATTCAGGCAAGTTGGCTAACAGTGGGTAAAGCAACTGCCCAACTTTGTTTACATGCTGGTGCAAATGACTTTGGATCAATCATGATTGAAGAAAATGTGGTTTCGGCTGCCGGTGCACCACATCGTTTTACAGCGAATGGCATTCAGCAATCGATAAAGGCTGCAGGTTTTGAGCCTCAATTACGCGGACAAAAATATAATTATCGTGATTTACCAGAACATCTAGAGGAGCAGGTAATCACTTACTAGTCATATCAATTGATTAAATATTTAGCTTTCGCTCCTGGCGAAAGCTTTTTTTTTGCAATTTCCTCAAATGCGGAAAATTAATCCGCAAATTAGTTTGCAATCAAGGTAATTGTGTAGTAATGCCATACATTTTTTTTGGCATGAAGTTTCGCTGCATAAAGAATATTTACAGATATGCCGAAAAAATACATCTACTGGGTTTTATTCCTTTTATTACCAATAGCGGCAATCGTAGCCTATTCATTCCATATTGGATATGTAATACCCCAAAAAGATAAACATGCAGACTGGCCGGAATATCCAAATCATTCAAATAGAAACTTGGTTATTATTGAGGATAAAAAAGAAATCATAAACTTCACCACCATTCCGAAAAGTGATTTACTGTTGATTTACTACAAGAATCCTGATTCTACAAATAACACTTACGGCGTAATGAGTAGAAATGGTAAGCTAATTATTGATCTTGGCTATTATACAACGGTTTACATTGATGAAATCCACAACCGTTTAATTGCACAAAGTTTTGGCAGCAATGATTCGTCTAAATTTACAGTTTATGATGCCAGAACATTTAAACCTCTTACAGCTCATTACAAGAATGTAAAAATAGAGCAAAGTTTTGATGCTTATTTAAAGACAGAGCGTGGCATTGAAAAAGTTGATAGCGATGGTTACAAGCAAACCGTAATTACATTAAAATCTGGAGAAACCGAGGCCCTTTTTAAAGAAAAGTATATTAAAAAGAACGCAAATCTGGCTTCTTTATTAAAGGGGTTGAAAGAGCTTTACCCTTTTGATGATGATCAGCAAGATGGCTACAGAAATGCAGGTTACGTAAAAATAGATCAAAACGGAGTAATTTATAAATTCGAGTATTTCGATAAGGAAAAAGAAAGTATAGAAATATTATGCAAAAACTTTTTCGATGATGTATTTAGGGATGAAAAAAGTAAGCCAAGTTTAGCCAATCATATCTCGACTCCCGATAGTAGCATTGTCGTAGCCAATAATTTTGATTCTGATTTTGGGCTCTACAATCGGGGAACGGCCGGAAGTGGTGGTGGCAGTGGTCCGCTATGGGATCCAAAGTTTGAGCTGATTTACCTCGATTACTACCAACTAAGATTGCATAACTTAACTACATTTTTTAAACAAGATGGAAGAAAAAGTAGTGTAGCCGTATACGGCATCGAACTAAACGAACCTAAAAGTGATAACGATACTTTAGTTTTCTTAACGGAAAGCCGTCTTTATTATTTGTATCGAATTCAAAAAGGAAATTAACAGAATATTAATGCTCGCCTTGCAACCTAATATATTTTCATTTGTTTTGCCAATTAAACCTGATTGAAATGAAAATCCTTTTTGCTGTATTCTGAGTGCAGCGAAGGACAGCCAAAAAGATTGTAATGCAAAGCAGGACTAACATTGATTGAAAAACAGAACCCTGATTTTCCAATTCAAAAATCAAAGGAAGCCTCATCTTAAAATCATCCCATCCTAAAAAATCCAATTCAAAAATAAAGGAAACCTGATCTTAAAATTCTTCAATCCCAAAAAATCCTGATCTTAAAATCCTTCAATCCTAAAAATCTTGGTCAAAAATAAAGGGAAACAGAACCCAGTTCTGCCTCCCTACCTTAAACTAAACATTACCTAAAAATAATGTTAATCCTTTACTAGATTATAATTTAAAACCTGTTCTTAAGAATAAGTTTGCAATAGTTACTACGCTTGCAGTATCCAAAGGCTCATCGAAACATTCTACAGCAGCTGCTTTAGTAACGCCTGAGTTTCCATTAATACCTGTTATGGTAATATTTGCCTGTACATCTAAGTTCTCACCTGCATAAACTGCATCAACTTGTGGCACACCTGTATCATTAGCAATACCACCTGCACCAAGACTAACCCATGGTTTAATTGAAGCACCATTTGCAGCCAACATTTGACGAATGTGTGAAGCATGACGAGCTTCTACCGAATGAATTTGTAAAGCTGTAGTTAATACGGCATTTCCTTTTAAAACAGTTGCTTGTCCTTTGTAAGCTCTTACGCCTGTATCTTCAAAACCTAATGCAACTTTTAAGAAAGTTAAATAGTTCGAATAAACATCACCGAAAGTTCCACCTGCAGTAAAATCTGTCATTGCATAAGTAATCTCCGATCTTGCAGAAGTACCTAAAGCACCTTTTAACAAGTTAACGTGTGCCAATTCGTGATCGCGAATGGTAGTAATTGCTGCTAATGGCGCACCTGTTGGAATGGTCAAGGTTGGTGCAGCTACTAATGCATGGTTATAATAATGGTATTCTAAATATTCTAACGATAAGGCAAAGTTTAATGTTGCAACTACGGCTGTTGGCAATGTTTGACCATAAGCTTTGTTAAACATAGAACCCAATGCTAATGGAGCTGCAGCTAAAGCGATTTTTTTACCCATTGAGTAAAAATCTTTCATAGCTGATCTTCTCGGACTTAATCTTTCATAGATTTCGCCATCAACTTTTTCAATTTCTTCTAATATATTTACGATATTCATGATTTCAGGAGATTAAGATTAAAGATTAATTACGTTAATTTTTGTTTTGATGTATTTACCTGCAATAGCCAAAACTTTATCTGGTGTTAATGCACCATCTAAACCATTCGCATTACTTGCACCTAAAGCAGTTAAGCTATTTAAATCTGCAAATGTTCCGTTAGAGATAATATCTCTGATATATGCTGCGTGACGAGCCTCTACAGAAACAATTTTACCTGCTAAAACTAAATAAGCATCAGTTTTAATACGAACACCAGCACCGTTATAAGCAGCAACACCTAAATCTTCGAAAGCCATTGCAGCGCCTAAAACACTAGTTGCACTTGTAAAATCTATTGAAGAAAAATCTACCTCTAAACTTCCAATTGCTGCAGTACTTAAAGCGTTTTTGAAAAACTCTCTGTGTGCAACCTCATGAAACTGAATATCTTGAAAATAAGCTTTTTGAGCTGTTGTAAATGCTGCTGGCGGAGCCGCTGCAACTTTTACATAAAATGCTGCTTCTAATTGTTCTAAAGCGTAAGCGTAATTTAATACTCCAAAATCGTCTTTAAAATCTAAAGTAGCTCCTGCGTTCATATCAGGATAACCACGATCTTTTTTACAACCAGCCGCAACTAATGCCATACCCGCTGCGCTTACACCAGCATACTGTAGAAAAGACCTGCGGCCTAAACTACCATTGAATAAACTTTCTTCCTGAAGTTCATCTTTGATTTTTAGTTCATTGTTTTTCATATTTTCTTTACGTTTAAGTTTTTTTTTACTGGGTTTTGCTGATATATACGTGACAATTCTCTGGTCGGTTTTTTGGTTTTTGATTTTTTTTTACAACCTGTTTTTAATACATTCACAAACCTATTGCTATGACTATACTAAAAGCTATTATTGTTGATGATGAGGAGTTTGCCCGATCATCTCTTTTTTTTCTACTACAGCAAAACTGTCCGGAAGTAGAAATTACAGGGATTGCCCGCTCTGTTGCCGAGGCAAAGGATATTTTGGCCAACCACCCTATCAATCTAATCTTCCTTGATATTGCCATGCCTGGTGGAAATGGCTTCGAGTTGATTGCCGATGCGCAACAACACAATGCAGCCGTTATTTTTACAACAGCTTACGATCAGTATGCATTAAAAGCAATAAAGGCAAATGCTTTAGATTATCTTTTAAAACCAATAGATATTGATGAATTGAAAATTGCCGTTAATAAGGTTTTAGAATATACACGGCTACATCAAACACTTGATAAAACAGATGAGCGCATTACAAATCTTGCTTCGAGTTTAGGAAATCGATCGGAAATAAGAAAGCTAACCTTGCCTTACGGCCAAGGATTTAAAATGATTGATGTTGATGATATAATTTACATTGAGGCCGATAGCAATTATTCTGTTTTTCATTTAAGTAATCACGATAAAATAACCGTTTCGAAGGTGTTAAGAGAATTCGAAGAGCTTTTACCTTCCGATCAGTTTGTTAGAATACACAAATCAAGTATCATTAATCTAAATCATTTAAAAGAATATAACTCTAAAAATGGTTTACAAGCTTTGCTTAAAAATGGCGATAACATTAATGTATCGAGAAGAAGGGCCAGCGATTTTTATGAAAAAATAAAACTTTTTACAAAATCTAAAAGTGAGCATTAGCAAAATCATAAAGCTTATATTTTCGGTTTTAAACCGACTTATTTATGCAAAAAAATCATTTGCATGTTCACTGCTTTTGCTTTTTATATTTGCTTTTCTAAGCCTAAAATCATTCTCTCAAACCACTTACCTTCCACATTATACGTCTAAAAATGGCTTGGCAAGTAATAATTGTTACTACATTCTTCAAGATAGAAAGGGTTTTATTTGGATAGCAACGGATGCTGGATTAAGTCGTTTCGACGGAACTAATTTCCAAAATTTCACAATAGAGGATGGTTTACCCGACACGCAAATTCTTCATATGCGGGAAGACAAAGAAGGCAAGCTTTGGTTTTTAGCACTTAATGGTCAACTCAGTTATTTAAAAGATGGTAAGTTTTACAATCAGGATAATAATAAGCTACTCAAACAACTTAATTCCAACACCGTTATTGTATCCTTTTTAGAGGATAAGAAAGGAAGAATATGGTTAGGTACAAACTCTAATTTAATTGTGCTTTGGGATGGGAAATCAGTTAAAAGATTTGTTTCCCCACATGTAAACGAGCAATTTACAAATGCATTTCTTCATGAAGACGAAAAGGGAAACATTTACGCCTACAGTGATTTAAGCACACAAAAATTTGATGGTAATCGTTTTGAATTAACAGATAATAAAGTTAGTCCAATTTCATATATGACTGCTTTTAATGCGCCAAATCGCTCCTTATATTATTTAGATGAGGCAGGCTTAAAGCAATTTCAAAACGGGGTGGTTAAACCGCTCTTCCCTATTCCTGATAATTTGCTAAACAATATGGCAGGTTATTTTTATTACGATGATAAAGATCAGGAAGTGTGGCTTGCAAGCAACAATGGTGCTTTAGTGATGAACAAAAGTGGCAAAACCGTGATGTATCTGCAAGGCGTTTCGGTTAATCAATCGATAAAAGATAACAGCAACAATATGTGGTTTGCTACAAATCAGGGTATTTATATGCTTCCAAATATAAATTCCCGTTTATCAATTATCGATGCAGAATCGGGTTTAAGCAGCAATGTAATTAAAAGCATTACTAAGGATAACAAAAACAGACTTTGGTTGGGTACAGACGATGCCGTAATAGACATCCTAAACATTAAAAATTTCCAGATTGATGAAGTTGGGTTGGATGATTACAAAAAATACAAAACCATTAAGCAAATCACGTACGATCATAAAAACCAATCTATTTACTTTGCTTCAGATTATGGTTTAGGAGTTTTTAAAAATATTTATCAAACTAAAGATGATGTTAAATACTTAAAAGAAACGAATAACTCGATGTTTGTAATCAAACATTTTAGCTTAAGCGAGTATAATAATCGCCTGGCTTTAGCACTTTCATCGGGCGTGGTTTTTCTTTCAGATCGGTTTAACCGACTAGAATTTAACTCATTGAAATATAAGGAGAAAGAAGACTTTTTCAAAGACCGCTCCTATCATGTTTTTTATGATAAAGATGGAGATTTATGGTTTTCTAATATCGATGGCCTTTCCGAATTTTCTAATGGCAAACTTATTCAGCACTTTAGAAACAATATTTTATTAACCAAAAGGATAAACGACATTCAACAATTGCCAGATGGAACCTTAATACTGGCAACCGATGGTTATGGTTTATTATTTTATCGGGATAACAAAATCATTAAGCAAGTAACACAAAAAAATGGTTTAACAAATGATATCTGTACCCGATTATTTATTAAGAACAATGAAATCTGGGTGTTAACCAATAAAGGGGTAAACAAAGTTTCGGATTATGCAGGCAAAGCTGAAGTCATCAATTTCGATTACGGTAAAGATTTACTTACCGAAGATGTAAACAACCTTTATATTGATGATAGTACTGCTTATTTCGCCACAAATAAAGGCCTAATTCTTTTTAAATACAATAACAAAAACACGGTTAAAACTTTACCTAAAGTCTACATCACATCTATAATAAAAGATAAAGAACGATTACCCATAAATAAAAATAATTTTACTTTCGAAAGCGGTAGCAACACCATCGTTTTTACTTTTGGAGCGGTAGATTTTACAACCAGCGACATTACTTTCCGCTATAGGTTAAGTGAAAATGCCAACTGGGTAGAAACGCGAACAAGGCGACTTGATTTTTCGGCGCTTCAACCTGGCGATTATATTTTCGAAGTTAGCGCTAAAAGCCAGAATAACGAATGGGGTCCATCAGCAAAAATATCTTTTTCCATTAAAAAACAATTTTGGCAAAGCTTATGGTTCCTTACCATTTTAATTTTACTGGTTGGATATGTATTTTACAAGTTAGCGGTTTATATTACACGCAGACAAAAAGATAAAGAACAGGAACAGCTTCTACTCAAAAATAAAATCTTAATGCTCGAACAACAAGCTTTACAAGCAATGATGAACCCTCACTTTGTTTTTAATGTTATGAATTCGATTCAGCATTACATCAATACACAAAATACGGCCTCGGCTAATAAGGTTTTAACTGGTTTTGCAAGGCTGATTAGAAAGAATTTAGAAATCTGTACAAAAAGTTACATTTCTATTGAAGAAGAATTAGAATACTTAAACCTTTATCTTAAGCTCGAAAAAAATCGTTTCGGCGATAAATTACAATATGTTATTCACGTAGATGAAGATATTGATAAAGACGATACTCTAATTCCTTCGATGCTTTTACAGCCTTATGTAGAAAATGCAATATGGCACGGCATAATGCCCAAAGAAACTGGTGGCGAAATTCAAATTAATATCAAGCTGAAAAATGATGATTACTTAAACATCGAAATTATAGATGATGGTGTAGGCATTGAGAACTCTTTAAAGGCTAAAAAAGATGCACATATTAGTAAAGGCATGCAGTTAACCCGCGAACGTTTAAATCTTTTAGGTCAGATTGAAGCAAAACCTATACACTTAGATGTACACCAAAATGCCGAAAATGGTACAACCGTATTCATTTCTATACCACTTAAATAGAAATATTACCGTTTACTCAATTATTAATACCACTCACTAAATAGAAATAACGTTGCATTAAGTTTAGCCTTAAACTTGTGTTAGAAATAAACGATAGTGTTTATCAAAACGTTCTTATAGAATTGATATAGATATTTAATAACCTAACCTAAAACTATATCTTAATTCAGGTTTCATTTGTGTGTTAAAAGCGGTCTTGTTTTTTAAAAAGCGAGACCGCTTTTTTTTGCCCAAAAATTTTATTTTTGTATATGCCTCAAAACAAAATCACCAGCCACATTGAAGCCCTCATTTTTTCTTCTGTTCAAAGTATTAGTGTGCAGGAAATTATCTTGGCATTAAATGCTGTTTTTGGAGAAGAACACATCGAAAGCCAAATTTTCGACAGTTTAGATTTGATAAAGGAAAAATATAATCATGATGATTTTGCTGTAGAATTGGTACACTTAAACAATGGTTATCAGTTTTTAACTAAAAAAATCTACCACGAAACAGTTAACCAGCTGCAATTACACCGCTCTAAAAAGAAATTAAGTCAGGCGGCGATGGAAACATTAGCTATAATTGCTTACCGACAACCCATAACAAAATTAGAAATAGAGCAGATAAGGGGTGTAAATTCTGATTACTCGGTACAGCGCCTTTTAGAAAAAGAATTAATAAGTATCGAGGGTAAAGCTGAAACTCCAGGAAGGCCTATTTTATATACTACGAGTAGCTTATTTATGGATTATTTTGCATTGAATAACCTTTCACAATTACCACAATTAAAAGATATTTCCAGAGCGGAAAATACAATCGGAGAAACTGCAGAATAAATTAATTTTAATTTGTTTACAACCAGCTTGTTATTAAAAAAAGTTTTTTCGTATTTTTAAACTATAAAAGCAATTTTTATTTTTGTTGTATGAAAACTCCAAAGAAATCCCCGACAAAACCAACTACAAAGAAAGAGGTAGAAGATAATGACGATTTTGAAGATGATGCAGATATTACGCCTGCGAAAAAATCAAAAGATGAAGATGAAGACGACTTTGATATGCCGTTAGATGACCTGGATAACTTCGACAATTTTGATGACGACGATGACGATTATTAATTTTTAAAAAACTATATATTTGAAAAAGCATCCGCCCGCTTGGTAGGATGCTTTTTAATTTTAAAACTCCCCATGCAAGTTATACAAGTAAGCAATAATTCTCTAAAAAACGATTTTCTCAAAACACCAAAAATCCTTTATAAGGAAGATAAAAACTGGATTTGCCCTTTAAATTCAGAAATCGAAAATGTTTTTGATCCTAAAAAAAATAACTTCTTTAACCATGGAAAATGTACTCGCTGGGTTTTAAAAGACGATTCTGGTAAATTAATTGGTCGGGTAGCTGCTTTTATAAATGAAAAAAAGGCATTTAATTACGAGCAACCTACTGGCGGAATGGGTTTTTTTGAATGTATTGATGATGAGAAGGCCGCCTTTCTTTTATTTGATACTGCTAAAACCTGGTTAATCGAAAATGGCATGAAAGCTATGGATGGGCCGATCAACTTTGGCGAGAACGACTCTTTTTGGGGATTATTAGTTGAAGGTTTTACGCCTCCATCATTCGGTATGAATTATAATTTTCCTTACTACGAGAAATTTTTCGATGCTTATGGTTTTACAAAAGAATACGAACAATTAACCAACCATATTAATTTAACAATTCCATTTCCAGAGCGCTTTACAAAAATTGCTAATTGGGTTAGAAACAAACCTGGATATACTTTCGAATACTTCACTAAAAGTAATTCTGAAAAGTACATTGCAGATTTAATGGAAATCTACAATGATGGCTGGCAGGATTTCGAAAACTTTGTTCCCATTAAAAAAGAAACTTTAGAAGAAAGTTTTAAAAGCATGGAGCCTATAATGGATGAACACTTAATTCAGTTTGCTTACTTTAACGGCGAACCAGCATCATTTGTGGTACTTATTCCTGACGCCAACCAAATGATTAAAGGTTTTGATGGAAAGCTAGGATTGATCGAAAAACTGAAATTTGCCTACCGTCGCTGGGTTGGTGTTACCCGTATGCGTGCCATTGTAATGGGTACTAAACCCAAGTTTCAAAAACATGGCTTAGAATCTGTTCTATTTATCAGGTTGGGTGAATATGTGTTACCTAAAAATCAATATAAGGAATTAGAATTAAGCTGGGTTGGCGATTTTAATGAGCAAATGATTTCTATCCATAAAGCAACTGGTGCAACATTTGGTAAAAAGCATTTAACCATGCGTAAGGTTTTTTAAGTATATAAAAGCGTATAAATTCTGGGTCTATACGCTTTTATATTTTGGAAGATTTATAAGCAGTACACTTCCCAAAATAATAGCTAAGCCAATAATCTTCGTAACCCCGATAACTTCGTTGGTAAAGCTTAAACTAAGTAAAACAGCTACTACAGGATTTACATAAGCGTAAGTACTAACTTGTGTTGCAGGCCGCATTTTTAACAACCATACATAAGCGCTAAACGCAGCTATGGAACCAAAAACAATCAAATAGGTTATCGATAACCAGGCATCCAAAGAAATACTGCTCCAATCTAAAAATTTAAATTCTGATTTTATAAAAGTTCCTGGTAAAAAAGCCAGGCTTGCCATAAGCATTTGCCAGCCTGTATTTACAGAAACCGAACTTTCTGTTGTTGGATTATACTTCGAATAAAGAGAACCTCCAGCCCACGCGATTGGCCCTACAACCAGTAAAACCATTCCAATAATCTGTAAGCTACTTTGCGGCTTATCTAACGCCTGTAAAAGCTGATCGCCAAACAAAACAATAACGCCAAAAAAACCGATTAAAATACCAGAAACAATATATTTATTACTAAGGTTTTCTTTCCACTTCGGTTTATCTAAAATTATAAACCATATAGCGGCAGAAGCAACCATTATGGCTACCAAACCACTGGGAATAAACTGTTCTACCCAGATAACTATGCCATTTCCAATGCCCAACATTAAAATACCGCTAACCGCAGCAATTTTTATGGTTTTGCGATTAAATATCTGCTCTCCTTTTAACTTACACCATGCCAGCATCAAAATACCTGCCACTGAAAAGCGAAAGATACCAAGAATAAAGGGCGGAAAGCCCGCAAGTGCCTTTTGTATAAAGAAATATGTTGAACCCCAAACCAGATAAACTATGGCAAAAGCTAAATATACCAGAACTGGTGAAGATGATTTATTTAAATTAGTCATGATTTATTTTTCAGGAATTATCAATTGTTGCTGTTCCTTAACGGTTTCCAGTACTATAGTTGTCTTAACAGATAAGATATTTGGAACTTTGCTAAAAGAATCGCGTAGCAAAGCCATCAGCGAAGCCGAATCTGCCGTTCTTACTTTCACTAAAAAGCAATCATCACCCGCTATAACATGCACTTCCTGTACATCAGGGATTTTAGCCAGTTCTCTCGCTGTATCATTACAACTGAAACTTTGAGATGATTTCATCGAGATAAAAGCCAATAATTTCAAATCGACTGCAACCGGATTTACCTTGGCATAATAACCTGTAATTACCTTTTTCTTTTCCAGCTTCTTCACCCGTTCCAAAACAGCCGAGGGAACAAGCTCTAAGGACTTGGCCAAATCAACGTTTGAAATTCGGGCATTGGCTTGCATTAGCCTAAGAATTGCTAAATCAATATGATCTAAAATAAAGCTCTCTTCATTTATCATTCTGTAAATCTATAAATATTTCGAATAAAATTCAAAATAAAAATATAAGACAGAATTATATTCAGTAAAAACTCTAATTGAAAGATAAACAGAAAATATTAGATCCCTAGTTTATCATAGAGATCAATAACCTTTTTACGTAGTTTATTGATCTCTTCTTCTTTTTCAGATAATGATTGTTTTAGAGCGGTTAGCTCTTCGGAAGAATTTGACGCTTCGAAACTTTCTCCTAATAATTGTGCAGCAGAAACTTTAAATTCCTTGGCAATTTGCAGCAATCGGGAAATATTTAAATCGGTTTGGTTCGTTTCTATTTTACAAAATGCTGGAGTTGAAATATTAAGTTTCTTCGCCGCTTCTGCCTGACTCAGGCCAAGGGCAACCCTACTCTGTTTAATATGCTCTCCAACACTTTTCATTCAATATTAGCGAGTTAATGAATTAGCCAGCTCAGGTAAATCGAAACCAGCATAATTACCCGAACTCATCATTAAAAGATTGGTATCCTTGTAATTTTGGCTTAATAAATATGCTTTCAATTTCGCTGCATTATTAAAAAATTTCAAATGTGGATTCGAAAAAGCTTCCTGAACATCACCTTCACTAAAAGGTTCCATTCTTTTCTGTTCAAAAGATTTCAGGTCGATAAAAACTATTGCGTCGTCCCCTTTATCCATCGAACCTGCATATTCTTTTAAGAAATCTTTGTTTAGACTACTGAATGTGTGCAACTCGATGCAGGCTATCAATTTTCGGTCGGTAAACTGACTTTTTACAGCTTCAATGGTTGCCTTTAATTTCGATGGTGAATGGGCAAAATCTTTGTAAACATTTGTCGATTCATCAGCAGAAATAACTTCAAGACGTTTTGCTGCTCCAGTAAAAGAAGAAATTGCTTCGTTAAATTCAGCTTCACTAATATTCAACTGCGCACAAACCAACTTGGCTGCGTTCATATTCATTAAATTATGATCGCCAAATACTTTTAGTGCTGTTTTTTCTGGTAGCAAAAAGGTAACACCATTTACAATTTCATGTTCTGGAATAGCATAACCAATTTTCTGAACCTTCGCATTAGAATGCGTTACAATTTCATTTAAATCAGCATCCGCTTTACAATAAATTAAAGTACCGTTTTCTTCGATGGTATCGATAAACTTATCAAATTGTAAAGTATAATCTGCATAAGTTGGAAAAACATTAATATGATCCCATGCGATACCGCTAATTACGGCTACATTGGCTTTATAAAGATGAAATTTTGGCCTTCTATCAATTGGCGATGATAAATACTCATCACCCTCAATAATCATAACTGGCGCTTCTTTAGTTACTTTAACCATAGTTTCGAAGCCAGCTAATTGGGCACCAACCAAATAATCAAAATCACGATTATAATGGTTCAAAACATGTAAAATCATGCTGGTAATCGTTGTTTTACCATGGCTACCACCAATTACTACACGCAGTTTATCTTTACTTTGTTCGTAAATATATTCGGGGTATGAGTAGATTTTAACGCCTATTTCCTGAGCTTTTAATAATTCAGGGTTATCAATTCTGGCGTGCATGCCTAAAATTACGGCATCTAAATCGGCAGAAATTCTATTTTCATCCCAACCCATTTCAGCTGGCAACAAACCATACTTATCTAGCCTCGATTTTGCGGGCTCGAAAATCACATCATCTGAACCTGAAATTTGATAACCTTTTTTATGAAGCGCAATGGCAAGGTTGTGCATGGCACTTCCGCCGATTGCAATAAAATGTATACGCATATCTATTTTTCGATAAAAGAATAATGAGCAGATTTTTCTCTTGCGTCATTATCTTTGTTCTTTACTTTCTATTTCTTCTCGAACTGAGCAGCAACCCAATCGCCATTTTGTTTGTGATCAATGTATTTTATGCCATACTTAGCACACTCAGCCGTAATCATGCTTAAATCTGGATCTAAATAAAAGCCACTAAAGAAAATTTTCCCTTCTGCTTTCAAAACCTCTGCGTATCTACCAATCTGATCTAAAAGAATGTTTCTATTAATATTTGCTAAAATAATATCGTACTCCTCATTTGGGATCACTTCTTTACTACCACAAAGTGCTTCCAGGTTTTCAACATTGTTTAACGCCGCATTTTCTAGCGTACTTTCATAACAGATATCATCATAATCGATTGCCATTAAAGTTTTAGCACCTAATTTAGCCGCTAAAATTGCTAAAATTCCTGTGCCACAACCCATATCAAGAATATCTTTATCCTTTACATCGGCAGCAAGAATATACTGCATCACCATGGTTGTAGTTTGATGATGACCAGTACCAAAAGCCATTTTCGGGTCTATAACAATCTCGTAAGGATAAGATGGTTGCGGTTCATGGAAGGTTGCCCTTACATAACAAACATCATCAATAATTAACGGATTGAAATTTTTCTCCCATTCAGCATTCCAGTTTTCGTCGGCAACATCCTCTAAAATATATTCTGCCGTGAAATCTTCTGCATAATTAGCGAGCAGGCCTATCAGGTCCTGCTCGTTAAAATTTTCTTTTATTACGAAAGCGGTAAACCCATTTTCGCTGTCTTCAAATGTATCAAAACCAGTATCAGCTAAATCACTGATCAGCAAATCTTGTTGGTATTCTTCAATACTTTTGAATTTAAAAATTGCTTTTATGTATTGCATTTAGCTATTTAATGCTTTAATAATATCTGTAAAATCACGTGATTTTAATGATGCACCACCGATTAAGCCGCCATCAATATCTTTTTGAGCGAATAAACTTGCAGCGTTGCCAGGGTTACAGCTACCACCATATAAAATTGTAGTATCATCCGCTATATTGAAACCATAATTTGCTTCAATTTCAGAACGAATAAATGCATGAATATCTTGTGCCTGCTCCGGCGATGCAGTTAAGCCTGTTCCGATTGCCCAAACTGGCTCGTAAGCAATAACTACTTTTTTGAAATCCGCTTCAGTTAAGCTAAAAAGACCTTCAACTAATTGTTTCTTTAAAACTTCATAATAACTTCCGTTATTACGCTCATCCAAAGTTTCACCAATACAAAAAATTGGTTTTAAATCGTGTGCTAAAGCTGTTTTGGTTTTTGCAGCCAATAATTCATCGCTTTCTGCCTGATACTGCCTGCGTTCTGAGTGACCTAAAATTACATATTCTACTCCAACAGATTTAACCATTTTCGCAGAAACCTCACCTGTATAAGCACCGTTTTCTTTATCGTGAATGTTTTGAGCACCGATAGCAACATCAGAACCACCGAGTTTAGCCAAACTATTTAAATGAATAAATGGAGCACAAATTATAGCCAATTGATCGCCTTTGCGTTCATCCTTAACCATATTTACAATTTCACTGAATAACGAAACACCTTCGTTATAATCCAAATTCATTTTCCAGTTACCTGCTACTATTTGTTTTCTCATTATATTTTAGTTTTGATTTTTTAAAGATCACATTTATATTAAAAATTTCTATGAGCTGCTGTCAACTCATAAACCTTAGTTAAAATTTCCTTTTCCGTATCGTTAA
The DNA here is from genome assembly GCF_039537385.1 of Pedobacter ginsengiterrae. Lineage (NCBI taxonomy): Bacteria > Pseudomonadati > Bacteroidota > Sphingobacteriia > Sphingobacteriales > Sphingobacteriaceae > Pedobacter > Pedobacter ginsengiterrae. The sequence continues at coordinate 86,115 of NZ_BAABAK010000019.1, read as the reverse complement.
AGATTACGTTTTTCCGTCCAAAAACTTTTTCTGTAGTTTCGAACATCTTATCCAGTTTATAGTTTTCGAAACCATCGGCACCGCCCCAACTGAAATCAGCAATGTGATTTGGGGGTAAACCTCCTCCAAAAATATTTGCGCTAACGCCAACAATTGTACCTGTATTAAACATGGTATTTATGCCAGATTTAGCATGATCAGCCATAATTAAACCGCAAAACTGCAAATTGGTGTTGCGCATTTTTTTATTTTCATAATCATAAAGTTTCACTTCAGCATAATTATTTTTTAAGTTCGAATTATTGGTATCTGCACCAATATTACACCATTCACCTAATACAGAATTACCTAAGTATCCATCGTGCCCTTTAGCCGAGTTACCCCAAATTACTGAATTATTAATTTCGCCACCCGCACGGCTATTTGGCCCTATAGTAGTACCTGAATATATTTTTGCACCCATTTTAATAGATGAGTTTTCGCAAAGCGCAAAAGATCCTCTAATCAAACTTCCTTCCCAAATCTCGGCATTTTTACCTACATAAATAGGTCCATAACCACTATTTAAAACACTACACTCTGCTTTTGCACCTTCTTCAAAAAAGATATCATCGCCCAATAATTGATTGGTAATACTTATTTTAGCAGAAGTACGCCCTCTAGTTAAAAGCTCAAAGTCCTTTCTAATTTCTGCAGGGTTATTTGTGAAAATATTCTCAGGATATGTAATCCTTACAAAATCTCTGGTGTATTGAATCTCTTTATTAAATGTCACCGCTTTAAAATCAGCAGGATCATTATGATGTGCAATAAGAATATCGCCCTTAATCAGTACTTCACCATCTTTCAATTGGCTTATCGTATCAACTAAAGCCTGATCAGGACAAATTGAGCCGTTAATAAAAAGACTAGGGTTTTTCTTGGCTGGGTACTTTACCGAAAGATAGTCTTGAGTTTGGAAACCAAAATCGGCATTTAGATGTTTTGCCCACTTCTCAGCTATTGTTAAAATACCTATGCGTAAATCGGCTACAGGCCTGGTAAAAGTAAGCGGACGTAATGTTTCCCAACTGGAATCATCAAAAAGATTGATTGTCATAAGCAGCAAAAATAAAAAAAGTCCCGATGCTTTTGGCAAAGGGACTTCAAAAAATGCTTTTTGTTGCTAAAATTATTTCTTAGCGTAACGGTTTTTGAATTTATCGATACGTCCTGCAGTATCAACCAATTTCATTTTACCTGTATAAAAAGGGTGAGACATGTGAGAAATCTCTAATTTGTATAGAGGATACTCGTTACCATCTTCCCATTTAATTGTTTCTTTAGTATCTACGCAAGATTTTGTTAAGAAAGCATATTCGTTAGACATATCTTTAAAAACAACTGGTCTGTAGCTTGATGGGTGCAAATCTTTTTTCATTTGAATATTATTTTAAGTTATCTATGTGAAAGCATCAAGAACATTTAGTTGCAATTTGCTGGCAACAACGCTTATGACATTTTCTATTTGTCTTTTCTACCTCTATTTTAGAGGATGCAAATATCCTAATTTTATTTTTGATTTACAATAGCAAAACCAAAATTTAAATAACAAGTTTTTATCAAATCTATTTAGGTACAAATATTTAAAATCTATATTTATAATTTAAAGCATTGATAACTATCCCAAATGAACAGAAGAAATTTCATAAAAAGCGGTTCTGCCGCAGGTTTAATTACAACAATCGGCTTACCTGCATCAGCCGCGATAGTTACAAACAATGATATTACAACAGCATTTAAAGACGATTTTGAATTAAACGAAATTACAATAACTGAATTACAAAACCTGATGAAGAACGGCAAAGTTTCTTCTAAATCGATAACAAAGTTATATTTAAAAAGAATTGAAGCGCTAGATAAAAAAGGGCCGAAACTAAATGCCGTTATCGAAATTAATCCTGATGCTTTAGAAATTGCCAGCAAAATGGATGAAGAGCGTAAAGCTGGTAATATTAGAGGCATGATGCACGGCATACCTGTTTTAATTAAAGACAATATTAATACGGCTGATAAAATGCAAACCACGGCTGGGGCTTTAGCCCTAGCGGGCAATATAGCTTCCCTTGATGCTTTTATTGTTAAAAAACTTCGTGAGGCTGGCGCAGTAATTCTGGGTAAAACTAATCTTAGCGAATGGGCAAACTTCCGTTCAACCCGCTCTTGCAGTGGCTGGAGCAGCAGAGGTGGTCAAACTAAAAATCCAAATATTTTAGATCGAAGTCCAAGCGGCTCCAGTTCTGGCTCGGGTTGTGCAGCTTCTGCAAACTTATGTGCTATTGCAATCGGAACCGAAACCAATGGCTCTATAATTGCGCCATCATCGTATAATGGTCTTGTAGGGTTTAAGCCTACAGTGGGTTTGTTAAGTCGTAGCGGAATTATCCCCATCTCCAAAACACAAGATACGGCAGGCCCGATGGGCAGAACGGTTACTGATGTTGCAATTTTGTTCTCTGCTTTAACAGGAGAAGATGAGCAGGATGAAGCAACCAAAGGTAGCTCGGCAAAAACACAAAAAGATTATACTCAGGCATTAAAATACGATGGTTTTAAAGGAAAGAAAATTGGTGTTGAAAAATCGTTTTTAACTGGCCATGAAGGCGTTGTAAAATTATATCAAAATGCAATTGCTAAATTAAAAGAACTTGGTGCCGAAATTATTGAGGTAGAACTTTTAAAAGAACTTAAGGTAATTGGTTCAGCAAGTTTTACGGTACTTCAATGCGAATTTAAAGATGGTGTTAATGCTTACTTAAAAACAGCAAATGCAAAAGTTAAAAATTTAACTGAAGTTATTGCTTTTAATAAAGCAAATGAAAATACAACCATGCCCTACTTTAAGCAAGAAACCTTAGAAAGCAGTGATAAGGCACCTGCCATTTCGAGTGTAGCATATAAAGAGGCTGTAGAAAAGGTTCTTTCTTCGAGAAAAATAATTACAGATTTAATGGCAAAAAACAATCTGGATGCTATTGTAGGTACGAGTTATGGCATTCCATCTTTAATTGATTTGTTTAATGGCGATTACAGCAATGGTTTTTATTTTTGCAGTCCAGCTGCAATGGCTGGTTTTCCACATATAACAGTGCCGATGGGGAAAATTTACGAATTACCTGTTGGCCTATCGATTATGGCAAATGCTTACGAAGAAGATAAAGTTTTAAATATGGCTTTTACTTTTGAACAGGCAACGAAACATAGAACTGCGCCAAAGTTTCTTAAATCATCTAACTTTTCATCAGGGATTTAACACTATGCAATTTATAGTTATACCACAATACATACTTGGTTTTAAGTTGGGTATATTACAAGGTAATCAACCGAATAACACCCGAGATATACCTGAGTAAATACTGAATTAGAACTGGTAATAAAAGGGACTAAGAATACTTAGAAAGAGAGGTAGTTTTTAGTTTTTCACCATCTAAGAAAACTTAAGAGAATCTTAGTATTGTATTCACTTTATGCTTTTAGCTTACAAGCTATATTTCCCAAGTTTGTACTTTAGGCTTTAGTTTTTCACCATCTAGGAAAACTTAAGAAAATCTTAGTATTGTATTCACTTTATGCTTTCAGCTTTTAGCTTACAAGCTATAATTTCCCAGGTTTGTACTTTAGGGTTTAGTTTTTCACCATCTTAGGAAACTTAAGAGAATCTTAGTATTATATTCACTTTATGCTTTCAGCTTACAAGCTATAATTTCCCAGGTTTGTACTTAGGGTTTAGTTTTTCACCATCTAAGAAAACTTAAGAGAATCTTAGTATTATATTCACTTTATGCTTTAGCTTACAAGCTATAATTTCCTGGGCTTGTACTTTAGGGTTTAGTTTTCACCATCTGAGGAAACTTAAGAATATCTTATTATCATATTCACTTTATGCTTTTAGCTTACAAGCTTATATTCACTTTATACTTACAGCTTTTGACTAAAGCTTATAAGCTATACTTTTTCCAGGTTTCTACTTTAGCTTTTTGTCGTGAGATATAGGCATTAGCAATAACTTCTGCCGAACTTAAGCCTTCTGTATTTTCTAATAACTCTTTTAATTTATATTGATCGACATCTGCCTTGTAAAGTATCTGAATGAGTTTAGGGAAATCATGATCGACGAGGTATGCAAAAGCATCAACCATTGCCTGATGCAATTGATTTTCCGTGAATTCATTTTGAATATCAAAATCTTTGCTGATGATTTTAATTAAGGATAAGTTATCGCTCACAAATAAATTATTAAGATTATAGAGTTGTAGGTTTCGCTGTTTTGCCTAGTACCAAAGGCCAAAATTAATAAACCTGATGAAAATGAAAAGCCCGCAGTGCAACGAGGACTTGAAATGGACAGCAGGACTACAGCAGAAATGAAATACAGAACCAATCGTTTTCAAATAAAAACAAACAGGTAAAGAATTAGCAACCTTTTTTACTTTCTATTTATTCCCTACACCCACTTTATTTCCTGGCATATTTCTATTAAAACGCCTTTTGTATCTTTTGGGTGTACAAAGCAAACCATTTTATTATCGGCTCCCTTTTTGGGCGATTCGTTAAGCAGTACAAAACCTTCGCTATGCAGCCTTTCCATTTCGGCTAAAATATCATCGACAAGGAAGGCAATGTGATGAATGCCCTCTCCTTTTTTTTCTATGAACTTTGCAATAGCGCTATCGGGCGAAGTAGCCTGCAATAACTCGACTTTGTTATCGCCAGTTTTAAAGAATGCAGTATTTACAAATTCTGACGCAACTTGCTCTGTTTTATAGCAATCGGTGTTGAGTAATTTCTGATAGATATCTATAGAATTATTCAGGTCTTTTACGGCTATGCCAATGTGCTCTATCTTATTCATAGATTATAAGGTTATGTGAATGTAAAAATGCAGGTTTTCGCTATAACCTCATAGCTATTATTTATAATTGTTAAATAAGTTTTTTCGTATCTTTGTAGTAGAAATAACAGAACTGAAATGAAACAGCCGATATATTTAGATAATAATGCCACTACACCTCTTGATCCGAGGGTATTAGAGGCAATGCTACCTTACTTTACTGAGAAATTTGGAAATGCCGCAAGCCGTAATCACGCTTTTGGTTGGGTGGCAGAAGAAGGAGTTGATTATGCTCGTGAGCAGGTAGCCAAACTAATTGGCTGTACCGAAAAAGAAGTTATTTTTACATCAGGTGCAACTGAAGCCGATAACTTGGCTATTAAGGGTGTATTTGAAATGTATAAAGAAAAGGGTAACCACATTATTACTGCGGTTACCGAACATAAAGCTGTTTTAGATACTTGTAAACACCTTGAAAAAAATGGTGCTCGTGTTACCTATTTAGGCGTTAAAGAAGATGGCTTAATTGATTTAGCTGAATTAGAAGCTGCTATGACTCCAGAAACTATTTTAGTTTCGATTATGTATGGCAACAACGAAATTGGTGTGATTCAACCCGTTAAAGAAATCTCGGCAATTGCACACAAACATGGCGCTTTATTTATGACTGATGCTACGCAGGCAGTTGGTAAAATTCCTGTTGATGTTAATGCAGATGGAATTGACTTGATGGCTTTCTCTGCACATAAAATGTATGGTCCGAAAGGCGTTGGTGCACTTTATGTACGTAGAAAAAACCCAAGAGTTAAAGTAACTTCACAAATGGATGGCGGTGGCCATGAGCGTGGAATGCGTTCTGGTACATTAAACGTTCCAGGTATTGTTGGTTTAGGTAAAGCTTGCGAACTTTGTCGTTTAGAGATGGAAAGCGAAACTATTCGTTTATCAGCTTTGCGTGATAAGTTAGAATCGACTTTAAACAAAATGGAAGAAAGTTATGTTAATGGTAATACACAACACCGTTTACCACATGTAGCTAATATCTCTTTCAAATATGTTGAGGGTGAAGGTTTAATGATGGCCATGAGCGATTTAGCAGTATCTTCGGGTTCGGCTTGTACTTCAGCTTCTTTAGAACCATCTTACGTTTTGAAAAGCTTAGGTTTATCTGATGATTTAGCACACTCTTCAATTCGTTATGGTTTGGGAAGATTTACTACTGAAGAAGAAATTGACCAGGCGATTGCAGTTACTGAAAAAGCGGTTAATCACTTAAGAGAACTTTCTCCACTTTGGGAAATGTTTAAAGAAGGAATTGACTTGAGTAAAATTGAGTGGGCAGAACATTAATTTGCAAAGCAAATTAATGTGTTGTGTGTTACAAGTTGCCTGTTACATGTTTAGATGCTTAGCATAAAGCGATTAGACTGAAAACAGACAACCGATAACAGGAAACTAATAAATTAAAATCATCTCTTCGGAGATATAAAGAAATAAAATCATGGCATATTCAGAAAAAGTAATTGACCATTACAATAACCCACGTAACGTAGGTACATTAAATAAAGACAGCAAATTTGTAGGAACTGGTTTAGTTGGCGCACCTGAGTGTGGCGACGTAATGCGTTTACAAATTGAAGTTAGTGAAGATAACGTAATCACTGATGCTAAATTTAAAACATTTGGTTGTGGTTCGGCTATTGCTTCTTCTTCTTTAGCTACAGAATGGTTAAAAGGAAAAACAATTGATGAGGCTTTAACTATCGACAATATGGATATTGTTGAAGAATTAGCTTTACCTCCAGTTAAAATTCACTGCTCGGTGTTAGCAGAAGATGCAATTAAATCGGCCATTAACGATTACCGCGTTAAAAATGGTTTAGAAGCAATTGTGTTAGAGAAATCGCACCATTAATAATAGTAGCAAGTATAAAGAATCAAGTATCGAGATTGAATTTCGACTTGATAAAACCTTGATACTTGATACTAAAATCTTGATACTATGATTACTATAACAGATAAAGCAAAAGAAAAAATCACCCACTTAATGCAGGATTCGGAAATGGGTTCTGATTACTTTTTACGTGTTTCGGTAAAAGGTGGTGGCTGTTCAGGTTTATCTTATAACTTGGATTTTGATAACGAAGAACAAAAAGGCGATCAGTTTTTTGAAGACAGAGGAATCAAAATTGCATTAGATATGAAATCTTTCTTATACCTAGCTGGTACAGAATTGGATTTTACTGATGGGTTAAATGGCAAAGGTTTCAACTTTATTAATCCAAATGCTAGTCGCAGTTGTGGTTGTGGCGAGAGTTTCTCAGTTTAAAATTCATTACAAATAATATTTTAAAGGCCTCGATATTTTCGAGGCCTTTTGCGTTTTAACACATTCATAAATGCGAAACAGCGGAGTAATTGAATTAGTAATGATAAAAGGAGATTGCTTCAAGCCTTGCAGTAACGTTGAGACGATAATGTGAGTAAATCTCGTTGATCTTCGGGAAAAATATACAAACCAAAATCAGCTCGCATACATCAATTTACATTTTTAAACCAAAAAGTATTATAATTGTTAATTATAACGAACACCAAATAACGAGCAATGCCATTAATTAACGAATTTTCAACCGTCCCTACCCTTTTAAGGAATGTGATAAAAAATATTCACAAGCCAGAAGAAACCTTTTTAATTCATAAACAAGGAACTGAATGGACGGAAATTTCTTTTGAGGATACCTTAAAAAGAGCTGATGCCGTATCAGCATATTTTTTAGAAAGAGGAATAAAAAAAGGCGATCGTTTAGGTTTAATGATTGAAAATTCGCCTGAATATGTTTATTACGATCAAGGTATTCAACAAATTGGTGCAATTAATGTTTCTATATATCCTACACTTTCTGAGCAGGAAGTAGCTTATATAATTAACGATTCTGGCATAAAATCAATTCTTGTTGGAAATAACTTTCTTTATCGCAAGGTTTTAAAAGTTGCAGCAAATTGTAAGGAGTTAAAATACATTATCCCTGCATTTAAAGATTTTGAAAAAGTCGTTGTTCCTGAAGATGTTGATGTTGAAGTAATTGCTTTTTCAGATATTCTTGCACTTAAACATCAGGTTACGGCAGCAGAACGGGCCGACATAGACCAATGCAGAAGTTTGGTTTTACCAAATGATGTATCTTCTCTAATCTACACTTCAGGAACAACAGGTACACCAAAAGGGGTTATGCTTACCCATTATAATTTTGTAAAAAATGTAGAGGTTTGTCTGCAACAGATTCCTGTTATCGATGAAACAGAAACTTTTTTATCATTTTTACCACTCTCCCATGTTTTTGAACGTACGGCAACTTATCATGTGTGCTGTGCACAAGGCTGTAAAATTGCGTTTGCTCAAAGCCTTGAATTATTAGCAAAAAATATGGGCGAAGTTCGTCCGACGGTTATGAGTTGTGTACCAAGATTACTGGAACGCATTCATGATAAAGCCATTAAATCGGGAACATCAGCTGGTGGAACAAAAGCAAAAATATTTACCTGGGCGTTAGAAACAGGAAAAACTTATCGCGTTGCGAAAGAAGCTGGTAAAAACCCAGGGTTAATGCTTTCAATTAAAAAAGGTATAGCCGAAAAATTAGTTTTCAGTAAAATTAAAGAGAAAACTGGTGGTAGGTTGAAATTTATGATTTCTGGAGGTGCTGCACTTCCAAAAAATGTGGGAGAGTTTTTCGGCGATTTAGGCATTAAAATATTAGAGGGTTTTGGTTTAACAGAAACTTCGCCAGTTATGTCGGTTACCGAATACCATAGGCAGGTTTATGGAACAGTAGGACGTGTAATCCCAGGTATTGAAGTTGGTATTCAGGATGTAGAGACTAAGGAAATTATTAATATACAAACACACCATACTTTTAACGAGGAATTTGAATGTGCAGAAGGCGAAGTAATTGTACGTGGCCATTGTGTAATGAAAGGTTACTTTAATAAACCTGCAGAAACAGCCGAAGCAATAGATGCAGCTATGTGGTTTCACACAGGCGATATCGGTCGTTTTTACAAGGGCAATCTTCAAATTACCGATCGTTTAAAGAACATGATCGTAAATGCTTATGGCAAAAATGTTTATCCTACTCCTGTAGAAAATATTTACTTAAAAAGCCCGAAAATTGATCAGTTATTCCTTATAGGCGATAAACGTGAATTTATTACAGCGATCATTATTCCAAATAGAGAAACTTTAGAAGAGACTTTTAAACTTAAGCCTTCATTCTTTGAAGAATCAGATCCATTTATTCAAAACAAGGAAATTATTGATTGGATGGAACAAGACATTAAGAAAATTTCTAATGAATTAGCCAAGTTCGAACGTATTAAAAATTTCAAAATAAAACGTAATCCTTTTAGCATTGATGAAGGAGAAATTACACCTACAATGAAGATAAAACGTCGTATTGTTGAAAAGAAGTATATAGATGTGATTGACGAGATGTATGAAGAAGGCGTAGAGGCAGAATCATAAAATGCTATAAACAAAATAAAGGCTGGGTTTTCTAAGTGAAATCCAGCCTTTAATTTAAAAAATTAATTACAATTCAATTCCATTAGCATCAGTTGTTAAAATCTCTGTCATGTAATCTAAAAAAGGTCGCATATCTTTAAAAACCTGATTACAGTTAGTAAGAAAATCTGCCTTTAATACTTCTTCATCAGAAAAATGATGAACCAGCAAAAATTGCTTATAACGAAGTAAGTCAATATCCTTATGCTCGGCATCAAAACCTTTTGGCGTTGTTTTTAATTGTTCGCCTTTTAAATACTCAAACGATTTTATAAAAGTTTTATCCTTTAATATCTCTCGCAAAGGCTCTGCATCAAAAGCTATATTTTCTCTAATTAATTTTAAATCTTGTGGTGATGGCCCGAAGAAACCACCCGCAACGAAACTATTTCCAGATTCGATATGGAAATAATAACCTCCCCTACGTTGTTTTCCTGTACGCTTAAAACTCCCACTCCAATGGGTTTTGTAAGGTGTTTTATCATTAGAAAAACGGGTATCACGATAAATTCTATATAAGCTTTTTTTACCCGAAGCAGTTTCAATTACATCATGGATATTCATTAAATCCAGCAAATGCTGAGCGAATGATTCAATTAGCATTTGTTCTTTTTGGAATGCTAATTTGTTGGCATTAAACCACTCTCGTTCGTTATTTTTCTTTAGTAGTTTTAAAAATTCTAAACTCGACTGTTGTATTGGGTTTATATCAGACATGGAAATATTTAATTGAAATATGCTACAACAAATATAATACCTGTTAATTAGTTTTTAAACCAAATGGGTTATACATAATAGTTAGAATAAGATTTTTAATTCCTTTTCCTTTATTATCTTTGTATCCATCAGCTTTTAAACGATTATAAAGGGTTTTGAACATCTCTATTTTGAATTCAATTTTTCGAAGTTAAAATGTTTCTGTTTTAATCGAAGCTGTTAATTTATAATTACGTAACAAATTGCAAAATCATTACTTTTGCAAAAAATACCCGAAATGAGTATAGGATTATCAGAACAAGAAATATTACGACGTGAGTCGTTAAAACAATTACGCGAATTAGGCATAGAGCCATATCCTGCAGAATCATATGAGGTTAATGTAACCGCTGCAGATATTTTAGCAAACTACGAAAAGGATAAAACAGCATACAAGACGGTTAGCTTAGCGGGTCGTATTATGGGCCGTAATATTATGGGGGCTGCTTCTTTTGCCGAAATTCAGGATTCTACTGCTCGTATTCAGGTTTATTTAAAGAGAGATGAACTTTGTCCTGGTGAAGACAAAACAATTTATAATACCGTATTTAAAAAACTTTTAGATATTGGCGATTTTATCGGTATTAAAGGTTACGTATTTACTACTCAAACTGGCGAAATATCTATCCACGTAACTGAATTTAAAGTTCTTGCTAAATCTTTACGCCCTTTACCAATTGTTAAACGCGATGATGATGGAAATGTATATGATGGATTTACCAATCCAGAATTACGCTACAGAATGCGTTATGTAGATTTAACTGTTAATCCTGATTACAAACAAATATTCATCAAACGTAGTAAGGTAATTAATTCGATGCGTAACTATTTCGACAGCCAAGGCTGGATGGAAGTAGAAACGCCGATTTTACAGCCTATCCACGGCGGTGCAGCTGCTCGTCCGTTTGCTACGCATCACAATACTTTAGATATGCCACTTTATTTGCGTATTGCTAATGAATTGTATTTAAAAAGGCTAATTGTTGCAGGTTTTGACGGCGTTTATGAGTTTGGTAAAATGTTCCGCAATGAAGGTATGGACCGTACTCATAATCCAGAGTACACTTCGATGGAAATTTATGTAGCTTACAAAGATTATATCTGGATGATGGCTATGGTTGAAGAATGTTTGGAAAAAGTAGCAATTGCAACCAATGGTTCGGCTGTAGTTAAAGTTGGCGAAAACGACATCAATTTCGAAGGTCCTTATGAAAAGTTAACCATGTACGAATCCATACAGAAATATACAGGTATTGATGTTTCTGCGATGGATGAGCAACAACTGCTACAAACCTGTAAAGATTTAGGCATCGAAACCGATTCTACAATGGGTCGTGGTAAACTTGTAGATGAAATTTTTAGTGATAAAGTAGAAGCGAATTTAATTCAACCTACGTTTATTACCGATTATCCAATCGAAATGACACCGCTTGCAAAAAAACATCGCTCTGCGCCAGGTTTGGTTGAGCGTTTTGAAATATTTGTTAATGGTAAAGAAATTGGTAACGCTTATTCAGAATTAAATGATCCGATTGATCAAAAAGAACGTTTTGAAGACCAGTTAACATTAGCAGATCGTGGCGATGCTGAAGCAATGGCAATGGATGAAGATTTCGTTCGTGCGCTGGAATATGGTATGCCGCCAACATCAGGTTTAGGCTTTGGTATCGATCGTATCGTTATGTTAATGACTAATCAAAGCACAATTCAGGAAGTACTATTTTTCCCACAAATGCGCCCTGAAAAAAAGAAAATAGAAATGACTGCTGAAGAAACCGAACTTTATGCATTAGTTAAAGAAGGTGAGCAATATCTCTTAACTGACGTTAAAGCAAAATTAGCAGATTGGAGCAACAAAAAATGGGATACAACCTTAAAAGGTTTAACGGGAAAAAACATTTTAAAAGTTGCCAAAACCGACGACGGTTTATTTCTATCGCATAAATAGTTTTTTCGTAGATGCTTTGTTAACAAAAGCATAACATAAACTTAAAAGGCTTGCTAACAATTATTTAGCAAGCCTTTTCTATATTTACAGCAATCGACAATAAAATCGTTGCCTTATGAATACTTCAAGTTTAGAAATTACAGAAAGAGAATACTGCATCAAACTAAGTAAAGATGCGTTCGATTTATCCCTTGTTCACCAGTTAATCAAAAGAATTCAAGCCGAGGCATTTTTCTTCAAAAGAGCCGAATCAGAAGAATTAGACATTTTGAGCAAACGCACTACACGAGAAGAACTAGAAGGATATGATTATCTGGGAGATAAATAATCTCTCCCTTAATCAATATCCAAAGTACCTTCTACCGAATCATCCATCGTTTTTCCAACAAGTACCGATGCTGCCATCTTTAAAAAAGCTACAGCAGTACCATGTTTACTATCCCAATAATAACCTTCACTTGGTATAACTTTAATTAAAGTAATATTTGGATCATCTTTGCCACCCTGAAACCAGGTTTGAATAAAAGGGCTCCAAAGCTCGTCTATCTTAGCCTGATCTCGGCTAATTTCTGAGATACCGTAAATGTTAACAAAACCAGAGTGCGCTCCAGCCTGAAATAAAAGATGTGTAAACGGGTCGCTTGCAATTTCTTCGTTTTTATGACTATCCTTCATACTCATAAACCAGATATTCCCTTGTTCATCAACTTGTTGAATTGCCATCGGCCTAATCGATAATGGCACCCCTGTTTTAATATTTGTGCAAAAAAAGCAGCTTTCTGCCTTTTCGGCTAATTCATTAAGTTTTTCGATGGCTTCTTTACCACCTAAATCTTTAATGTTATTTTCTTCCTGAGTATTGTTAGTACTTCCTTCTTGTGATGTTGCCATAAGTATAAGATTTATAATACACTACAACAGAAATCTTAATTTGGTTTTTAATCACTGTGAAAAGCACATTCCTGAAAAGAATAAAGTTCAGCCCTGCTATCACTATTATCTTTTTGTTTTAAGTGGGCATAAACATTTGAAAGCTTTTGCAACAAAAAGTATAGCCGTTCTATCAGGTTTAATAAACTCAGTTTTCTGCAATAAACCTAAAATGCTAACTTTGAAGTATTGCATTCTATCATGGAAAATTTAAAACCCGAACCTTTCAAGGCAGAAATTCAAATTATCGGAATAAACCCATTTGTTTTTGTTCCAGAACCTTATCTTAAATATCTTTTCAATAAATCTGGAAATGACAAAGGAAAAATTCCAGTAGAAATTAAAATAGACGGTTATTCCTTTAAACAAACCTTAGTAAAATATGCTGGTGAGTGGCGTTTGTATCTAAATACGCCAATGAGAAATATGGTAAAAAAAGAAGTTGGTGATTATGCAACTTTCGAAATAGAAATCGATTACGAAGAAAGAATCGTTCAACCTAACCCAAAATTCAGAAAAGCATTAAGCGAAAATAATATCGCCAATAGCATTTTCAATGGCCTTGCTCCTTATCTTCAAAAAGAAATAATCAGATATATTAATAACTTAAAAACAGAGGCATCAGTAGATAAAAATATTGAAAAAGCCATTCAATTTCTGTTGGGTAATCAAAAGTTTATAGGCAGAAATCATCCATAAAAAAAGCCATTTCAATTAAGAAATGGCTTCGTTATTTTTTGGTTTATTTATCTGTAACGAACCTGTTGTTGCTTGTCCATCATTCCCATCTGATCTTTCATTTGTTTAATCTGATCGGCTAATAGTTTATTTTTATCTGCTTTTTTGGCTTCCGCTAAATACATAGTAGCTTCGCGTTTATTACGCTTTGCCATTGCAATGCCAGCCAAACTTAATTTTGCCAAGGCAACATTATGTTCCATTTGCATACCTAAACTTAAAGCTGTTTTAAAATACTTTTCCGATTTCATTGGAGCTGTTCTGCTCTCTATTAGTCCAACTAAAAGATTGTAATAACCATGCTGAACTTTAATTAACTGTTTTTCGTAATCGGTAATTCTATCCAAATACGATTTTGCTTTTGGCATGTTATCTTTTCTAAGAAACCATTGTGCTAAAAGCATATTCTCGTTAAAGAAATAAGTAACTAATATAATTAAACCCAGTAAAATGGCTACAATACCCCAAGGCCAGAAACCGAAAATGAATAAAGCAACTGCGCCACCCAACAATGCAAACCCTGCTATTAATCTGATAAAATTTGGCATAAAATTTATTCTAATTATTTTTTTCTGCAAATATCGTTTTTAAATGGCAGAAATTAGAGATTAAAACAATAATTTCATTAAAATTTTACAACATACTAAAACCATGTTATTCGAATGAAATATCTTTTATCTATAACCCTAATTATCATTACTATGAATGTTTCAGCACAAAAACTGAATAAACACACACACGATACTTCGCATAACCAAGACATATTAATTAATGTTTGTACTCGTGAGGGTTTAGTAACATTTCCACAGTTTAAAGAAATGTATGAACCTTTATATTCGGCTTATTTGCCTGATTCGGCTACAATGATTCAATTGAAAAAATTAGTTAAAAGTGAAAGAATTAAGGTTGTTTTAGGAACATGGTGTGGCGATAGTAAGGTTTATGTACCTAATTTTTTTAAAGTTTTAGATCTGATACAATTCAAAGAAAAGAACATGGAAATTATAGCTGTTGATGGCCATAAAAAAGCAGAAAACGGGGTAATTGATGGTTTAGATATTCAAAGTGTGCCAACATTTATTGTTTATGATAAGAAAGGTAAAGAATTAGGAAGAATTGTTGAACACCCTAAAACCACCCTAGAAGGCGATTTATTGGCCATTTTGCAAAAGAAATCTTAAGCTTTAATAAAAAATAAATTAAACAATAGCAGGAAATTCTCGTTATTCATTATTAAAAAAATTAACAAAATTATTATGTCTGCTGCATTAGAGCCTGGTTGGTTAACCGTATTGGAGGGGGAATTTGAAAAGGATTATATGAAAAGCCTAAAAGCCTTTTTATTAGAAGAGAAAGAGAAAGGTAACACCGTATATCCTAAAGGCACCGATATTTTTAATGCACTTAATACCACTCCTTTCGATAAGGTAAAGGTTGTTATTTTAGGCCAAGATCCTTACCATGGCGCTGGTCAGGCCCATGGTTTATCATTTTCAGTTCAGAAAGGTGTGACCGTCCCTCCTTCTCTAAAAAATATGTACAAGGAATTAGAAACTGACATAGATGGCTTTAAAACACCTGGCCATGGTAATCTAACTCACTGGGCAGAGCAAGGGGTTCTGCTTTTAAATGCTACACTAACCGTTCGGGCATCAGAAGCAGGTTCTCATCAAAAGCGAGGTTGGGAAATATTTACTGATGAAATCATTAAAGCATTATCTCAAAAAAGAGAACACATTGTATTTGTACTATGGGGCAAATATGCGCAACAAAAAGCTGAGCTAATTGATGCGAGAAAACACCATGTATTAATGGCTGCTCACCCTTCGCCTTTTTCGGCATATAACGGGTTCTTTGGTTCAAAACATTTCTCCAAAACAAATCAATTGTTGGTGCAAGATAATTTAACACCAATTGATTGGAAATTAATTTGATTTCACCATCTTAGATAACTTAGAACATCTAAGTATATTATTTATCATCCTAAGCTAAAGACTTGATTAGATTTAACGTCTTAGATAACTTAGAACATTTAAGAATAGTATTTTATCATTCATGAGCTAAAAACTTAATTTGATAAAATGATTAGAAATTAATTTGATTCTACCATCTTAGATACCTTAGAGCATCTAAGAATAGCATTTTATCATTCATGAGCTAGAAACTTAATTTGATAAAAAAGATTGGAAATTAATTTGATTTCACCATCTTAGATACCTTAGAGCATCTAAGAATAGCATTTTATCATTCATGAGCTAAAAACTTAATTTGATAAAAATGATTGGAAATTATTTGATTTCACCATCTTAGATAACTTAGAACATCTAAGAATAGTATTTTATCATTCATGAGCTAAAAACTTAATTTGATAAAATGATTAGAAATTAATTTGATTTCACCATCTTAGATAACTTAGAACATCTAAGAACAGCATTTTATCATCCCTAAGCTAAAAACTTAATTGATAAAAATGATTGATAAAAAATTTCTTGACGATTTAGAGTATAAAGTTAGTGGGGCCTGTATAGAAGTCCATAAAATACTTGGTCCAGGTCTTTTGGAAAGTATCTACCATAAATGCCTAATAAGGGAACTTCAGCTACAAGGCATAAGATTTATAAGTGAACATCAAATTACTGTTGAGTATAAAAACATATTTATAGATACAGAAATTAGAGCTGATTTATTTATAGAAAACTGCATGGTTCTGGAGCTAAAATCTATCGAAAGAATACTCCCAATTCATCAAGCACAAATTTTAACTTATATGAAGCTCTTAAATGCGCCTTGCGGTTTACTTATAAACTTCAATTGTATCAACATAATAGCTGAGGGTAAAAAAGCTTTTGTTAACAGTTTATATCGAAGAATTGCGGATGAGTAAATTCATTATCAAACTTAGATGATCTAAAAACCCTAAGATGGTGAATCTCTTAAATGAGTTTAAAAAATGTATATGGCCATTTGTAGCTGAATAAATTCACCATCAAACTTAGATGATCTAAAAATTCTTAGATCGTAAATCTCTTAAATGCCGTTTAAAAAAAATATAAGGGCATTTTAGCTGAGTAACTTTAACATCAAACTTAGATGATCTAAAAACCCTAAGATGGTGAATCCCTTAAACGCGTTTAAAAAATGTATTTAGGCATTTGTAGCTGAATAAACTTACAATCAAACTTAGATGATCTAAAATTCTTAGATCATAAATCCCTTTTTAATACTCCAAAGGCACAATTGGCTCCTTCTTAGTTGTAGACATAATCATCATAGTTTGAAAAGTTTTAACTACAGATATTTTACTGATTTTATCCATAATTAAGCGCTCGTAAGATTTAATGTCTTTAACATAAACTTTTAACAAGAAATCTGCCTGACCAGTAACGTGATGACACTCCGTAATTTCTTTAATTTGATTTACCTCATCCAAAAAGATTTGTATGGTATTATTCTTATGAAAATCTAACTGAATCTGGATAAAGGTTTTTATACCTAAACCTAATTTTTCTTCATCAACAAGAGCATGGTAGCTTTTGATGTAGCCAGCCATTTCGAGCTTGCGAACACGCTCTAAAGTTGGTGCTGGCGAAAGGCCTATTTCTTGAGATAATAACAAGTTGGTAATTCTACCATTTTCTTGTAAAATCCTTAAGATCTTAAAATCAATTTTGTCTAATTCAGATGCCATATAAATTCAAAGGTATTGAGAACACAAACATAACCAAATTATATTCTAAATTTTAACATAATTTATCATCTATATTTTAAATAATAATTTTTAGATTTACCTAAAAATAAAATTAGATAAACATAAATGCAAAGCTTTACCGAAGAGAATTACCTTAAAGTCATTTATCATCTGGCAGAAAAAACAAATAACGTTCAAACTAACGCTATTGCAGAACAGATCCAAACCAAGCCAGCTTCTGTTACCGATATGATTAAAAAGCTTGCGGATAAGGGATTTGTAGATTATGTTAAATACCAAGGTGTTACTTTAACTGAAAAAGGAAAGCAGGCGGCTATTGATATTGTAAGAAAACACAGGCTTTGGGAAGTATTTCTGGTTGATAAACTTAATTTCAAATGGGATGAAGTACATGATGTAGCTGAAGAACTCGAGCATATTAAATCAGTTGATTTGATTGAACGATTAGATGAATTTCTTGGCTTCCCTAAATCCGATCCTCATGGCGACCCTATTCCCGATAAAAACGGAAGGTTTGCTAAAACGCAGTTTATAAAACTTATCGAACTTAGCATTAATGATAGCGGAACTATAACAGGCGTTTCTCAGCACAGTTCTGCCTTTTTAAAACACTTGGAGAAATTGGGTTTAACACTAGGTAAAGAAATACAAATTACCGATGTAACTGATTTCGATGGTTCAGTAGAGATAGTTGTAGATAACAGGCAAATTAACATTAGCAGAGAAGTAGCAAAACATATTTTAATTAGTAGTAATGGCAAAAACTGAATCGTTAAGTGAAGTACATCAAAGTGTAAGTACAGATAAAAGAAAAGGTTGGCGCAGAATTTTATCTTTTATAGGTCCTGCTTATTTAATTAGCGTTGGTTATATGGACCCAGGAAACTGGGCAACTGATTTAGCTGGTGGCAGTAAATTTGGTTATCAGCTTATCTGGGTTTTATTGATGTCGAATCTAATTGCCCTACTTTTACAATCGCTAAGTGCTCGCTTAGGAATTGTAAGAGGGTTAGATTTAGCCCAGGCATCTAAACAAGCATATCCTAGATGGGCAAATATCCCCTTATTTGGCCTGGCTCAAACAGCCATAATTGCTTGCGATTTAGCTGAGATTATTGGTATGGCAATCGGCTTACAATTACTTTTCGGCTTACCATTAATCTGGGGAATTTCTATTACCATTTTCGATACTATTTTATTGCTTTTTCTCTTAAATAAAGGGATGAGAGCAATGGAAGGTTTTATTGTGTCAATGGTTTTCATTGTGGGGATTTCCTTTTTGGTCGAAATGTTTATTGTCGAGCCATCTTTAAAAGAAGTTGTTAAGGGGTTTGAGCCTTCATTCTTAAGTGGCGACGCACTTTATATTGCTATTGGTATAATTGGAGCCACCGTTATGCCACATAACCTTTATTTACATTCATCACTTGTACAAACCAGAAAAATAGAACGTACAAACAAAGGCATTAAAGAAGCTTTAAAATTTAATTTAATTGATACAACTGTTGCTTTAAACCTTGCTTTTTTTGTTAATGCGGCCATATTAATTCTTGCTGCCGCTGCATTTTACAAAAATGGATTACATGAGGTTGCTGAAATACAGGATGCTCATAAATTGCTTTCAAATATTTTTGGAGACGTTGCCCCTGCTTTATTCGCAATTGCTTTAATTGCGGCTGGGCAAAGTTCTACTGTAACAGGTACACTGGCTGGACAAATTGTAATGGAAGGCCATATTAATTTACGCATACAACCTTGGCTGAGGAGATTAATAACACGTTTACTAGCCATAATACCAGCATTCTTTACCATTCTTCACTATGGAGACGATGCTTTAGGTGGATTATTGGTTCTAAGTCAGGTGGTATTAAGCTTACAATTAGGTTTTGCCATAATTCCATTAATACATTTTACTTCTGACAAGAAATTAATGAAAGATTTTGCGATAAAAACCTGGGTAAAAGTTTTGGCTTGGGGAAGCGCATTAGCCATTATTTCGTTAAATGTAAAACTTGTAATCGAAGAAATAAGTGGCTGGACAAAGGGTACTAATAACTGGTGGATTTATGTTATTCTAATTCCGATTATTATTTTAGTGGTGCTGTTATTACTGTATGTTTTCTTTCATCCATTAATTGATAAAAGAAATGAAAACAAACAAATGGTTCCTCACGGCAATGCCTTAGATATCGGCAAAATTGAAAAAATCAACTACCAAAGAATTGGGATTGCTGTAGATTTTTCGAAAAATGATAGAAACACGATTAGACATGCACTTATTCAGGGAGGAAAAGAAGCCCATTATTACTTAATCCACATTGTTGAAACAGCCGTAGCGCGTTATCACGGTGATCGTGCAATGGATCATGAAACACAAAGTGATGCAGAAAACCTGGAAAAATACAAACTTAATTTAGCAGACTTAGGCTATGATTCGACCGTTTTTATTGGATTTGGTGGTACGGCAAAAGCAATTGCAGATATCAGTAACAAAAACGAATTTGAATTATTAGTGATGGGTGCTCACGGGCATAAAGGACTGAAAGACCTTATTTTCGGGACAACAGTTGATGCCGTGAGACACAAAGTAAAAATACCAGTTTTAATTATCCGATAGATTTTAAAATTTTCTTAATCCCGCCGTCACCGTTGCTGTAAACCATTAATTTACCATTTGGAGCATAAAGATACATTGCAGGATACTGAGAAGGCAAAAACGTAGGAATAAAAGTTCGGTTTTTATCTTGAAGAACGGTAACGTTTGGCTTAAGATTTAAGCCTGGTGCGTATAAACCAAAAAATTTCTGAATAGAAATAGATTCATCGAGTGTTACCATTAAAATATTAACGTTTTTAAATTTGCTATACACACTGTTTAATTCTTTAGCTTCTCTTTGGCAATGCTCACAAGTACAATCAAAAAGAATAAAAAGCGTTTTCTTCGATTGATTTATATTAACATTAGAATATGCTTTTCCATCTAATTTAAAGAATTTAAATTGAGGTAAATAAGCTGGTTGTTGAGCATTTGCATGAATTGCAAACAAAAAAGTAATTACAAAAAACAGGTTTCTTAACTTCATATTGAATAAATAAAATTCAAACTTAAATTTTTAATTTCGAACAAAACAATTAAAATTTAGGTTTTACAAAAGAAGAACATTAGCATCATATAATATAAAACGACATGTTTTAATTAAAAAATAATTTTAAAGCATTTTTTAAGATATTTGCAGCCCGACTATTTTATAGTCTTATAATTAAGCAGATCATTAAAATCTGCACAGATATAACAACACACTTTGAAAAACGATATTAACATAAAGAATAAAAGAGCTTATTTCGATTATAATTTAATTGATAAATATATAGCTGGAATAGCACTTTTAGGTACAGAAATTAAAGCAATAAGACAAGGAAAAGCCAATATGACTGATGCTTTTTGCATGTTCATTGGCGGAAATTTATACGTTAGAAACCTTCATATTTCGGAATATAGTCACAGTTCCTTTTATCATCACGATATCAAAAGAGATAGAGCATTGTTGCTTCAGAAAAAAGAAATCAGAAAATTAAAAGCTAAGGGCGAAGAAAAAGGCTACACCATTGTTCCATTAAGAATTTTTGTAAATGAGCGTGGTTTTGCTAAAATAGAAATTGCACTAGCACAAGGTAAAAAGGAATTCGATAAACGCGATAGCATTAAAGACAGAGATACTAAACGCGAATTAGATCGAGCATTGAAGAGATAATGGTTAATTAGCTCAAGCATATCATTAGTTTATTTGTTGCAAATAATATAAAAAGTAAAGCAGATACTTCTCTTTAGCAGGCAATCTAATAAACTAATGACTAATGAACAATTTTACCAGGCTTGGTCGCCAACTAAAGGTACAAACCTAAAAGTATCGAGCACAATTTTTTCGTAATCAGTATCGCTTATTCTAAGCACTGTAACCATTTTCTGTGTATGTTCGTCGCCTACTGGGATCACCAAAATACCGCCAACTTTCAATTGCTTTAATAAAATTTCGGGCACTAAAGGCGCACCTGCAGTTACTATAATTTTATCGTATGGCGCTTGTTCCGCTATTCCTTTCGAGCCATCACCACAATAAAAATGTGGCTTATACCCCATTCCTGGTAAAACCTGAATGGTTCGGTTATAAATATTCTCTTGCCTTTCTATGGTAAAAACCTTAGCGCCAAGTTCCATTAAAATACAAGTTTGATAACCAGAGCCTGTTCCGATTTCTAAAACCTTATCTCCTTTTTTAATGTGCAGTAATTCGCTTTGATAAGCAACTGTATAGGGTTGCGAAATGGTTTGTCCATCACCAATTGGAAAAGCAATATCCTTATAAGCCTGGTTCCAAAAGGTTTCGTCAAAAAAGAAATGGCGAGGCACTTTCCCAATTGCTTTTAAAACATTTTGATCTTCGATTCCACGAGATGCCAATAACTCTACAAGTTTTTTTCTCGCTCCTCTTTCCCGATAATTATCAATAAATTTATAGGCCATGAAGTCTCAAAAGTATGTTTTTTATCCGATGAATTATGGTAATAATTTTATTCTCCCTGTAAGTTGCAGGAAATCAAAACTAAAATATTTTAGCCCGTTTTTATCCTCATTAATATTATTTGTTCGTTATAAAGAATTATTTCTACTTTTGAAAACTGATAAAACATATACTAATCTATCTCCTCTTAAATGAAAAAAGTATTTTTAAGCATCCTTATTTTATGCGCAGGCATTACTTCTTTTGCACAAACAAGTGCCGATTACAACTATTCTATTGCTGTAAGAGGTTACAGTATGATGCAACTGCCTAAAATTTTAAATCAAACCAATACACAAGATTACACAAGAATGGCAGGTAATGGTGCTATTTTAAAGTTTAATGATAACCAAATTAGTTATAGAATTAGTGGAAATTATTTTCGCGACAAGGATGTTGAGTTTCAAAACACATGCGAAACTTGCGAAATAGCAAGAGGAAAAGTTACAGATTACTCTTTCAAAATTGGTTTCGAAAAGAATTTTAATTATTCAAGAATCCAACCTTACTTCGCTTTTGATATCGGTTACCGCTCTAATAGATTTAGCGGAACGCTAAGCCCTGCAAATTCAAGTGTTGGTACTTCCACTCAATCGGCTGATGCCAGCAAAAATGGATTGGTAATGACACCAACTTTAGGTTTAAAAATAAACATCATTCCTAATTTGAGCATATTCGCAGAAAGCAGTTTAGATTTTAACTATTCATACGAGAAACAAGATCTTACTCAACAAAATCAAGCTGGTAGAAATATCTTTACTTACAATAAATGGGAATTTTTATTAAATCCAGTTTCAGCAGGAATTCAATTTAATTTTAACAGCAAAAATTAATACGGGTCGACATCGATTTGTATAATAACACTTTTAAAATCTTTTGTAGCATTAAATTCGGTAAGGGTTTCTCTTAAAACATTTTTAACTTTTTGTATTGCAGTATGTTTATCTGCTTTAATTATAATTTGTTTAATATAGAGATTCCTTACTCTGCTTACTAAAGGCTGTTCTGGACCTAAAACACGTTGACCGAATTTTGCCTTTAAAGTTTGGCCTAAATTAGCCGCTGCCCGATCTAAAACATTCGAATCTTTGTGCTTAACAGAAATAAATATCATTCTCGAAAACGGAGGGTATTGAAATTTCTCGCGTTCGGCTATTTCATCATTATACATACCCAGGTAATCGTTATCTACAACCTGTTTTATAATTCGGTTATCAGCATCGTAGGTTTGAATACATACATTTCCCTGGTCGGCTCTTCTGCCTGCTCTACCAGCAACCTGAGCCAGCAATTGATAACTGCGTTCGTAAGCTCTAAAATCAGGATAACCTAATAGCGTATCGGCATTAATAACGCCTATTAAACTTAGGTTATCAAAGTCAAGCCCTTTTGCTACCATTTGTGTACCAATTAAAATATCGGTCTTTTTATCCTGAAAATCGGTTAAAATTTGCTGTAAACCATTTTTGGTTCTGGTTGTATCCATATCCAAGCGGGCAATCGTAATTTCTGGATATAAGAGTCTTAACTCTTCTTCGATACGCTCTGTTCCAAAACCCTTTTGTTCTACATGCACTGAACCACAGGCTGGGCAAATATTAACGCTACTTTGGAGATAACCGCAATAGTGACAATGTAGTTTACCACTACTTTTATGATAAGTTAAGCTAACATCGCAATTGACGCATTTTGGTGTATAGCCACAAGTTGCACAAATTAAAATCGTTGCATAGCCTCTTCGGTTTTGAAAAAGAACAATCTGTTCTTTTTTACTCAAAGCTAAATCTATATCCTTTATTAAAACGCTTGAAAAATAGGAAACCATGCTTTTCTTTTTGGTTTCTTCTGCTATACTAACAACTTGTTGATTGGGTAATTGAACCCCGCCGAAGCGTTCCTTCATTTCGACCAAACCATATTTACCGTTTAAAGCATTGTAATAACTTTCTAAAGAGGGTGTTGCAGAGCCGAGAATTACTTTTGCTTTATAAAGATGAGCAAGATAAATGGCCGAATCTCTGGCTTGATATCGTGGCGCAGGATCATATTGTTTATAAGATGGCTCGTGTTCTTCATCTACAACAATTAATTTCAAATCTTGAAAAGGCAAAAACACAGCCGAACGGGCGCCAAGAATTACTTTATAAGCTCCATGTTTAACTTTATTCCAGATTTCTACACGTTCGCTATTATTAAATTTCGAGTGATAAACCCCAATTGAGTTTCCAAAGTATTTTTTTATCCGTTCGACAATTTGTGTAGTTAAGGCAATTTCTGGTAAAAGAAATAAAACCTGACTATCACTTTTATTTATAATTTCTTCAATTAGTTTGATGTAAACCTGTGTTTTACCAGATGCAGTTACGCCGTGAAGCAAAACAACATCTTTCTCTTCAAAAGCATTATTAATTTGGTTTAACGCATTTTGCTGACCATCATTTAAAGTGAAATTCACACTAAAATCATCATCATGAGCGGCAAGTCTGCTAACTGGACGCTTTAAAACTGTAAAAATATCTTTATCAGTTAATGCTTTCAAGGCTGCAGGCCCGCAATTACTCTCTTCTAAAAGTTGTTCTTTAGCGATTGGAATGCCACCCTTATTGAGTTTGATATAAGCTAATAATGCATCAAGTTGTTTTGGGGCTCGATCTAAAACATTAAAAAGTTGTTTTAAATTTTCTTCATCATTATAAAATTCATTCAGAATGATAAAAGATTTCATCAGGGGTTTATATTTCTGAATAACTTCTTCAGCAACCAGAATAAGCTCTTTATCTAAAAGATTATTTATAATCGGATATATTGTTTTCTGTCCTAACAGCTTAGAAACATCGTTAACGGTTAATTTCTGTTGTTTCTTTAAAGTACTGATGATTATTTGTTCTTTCTCCGATAATTCGACGTGATCATCAAAATCTTCGCGAAGAATTAGTATAGTTTCGCTGGCTAATTTTAAGCTTGCAGGCAGTGCTGCCGCCATTACATCGCCTTCGTTGCACATGTAATAATCGGTCATCCAAGCCCAAAACTTTAATTGTGTTGGGGTAACGGATGGAGCGGAATCAATAACATCTAAAATATATTTAGCCTCGTAAATCGTTGGTGGTTTTGTTGTAATTCCGCTAATTAGTGCCGTATAAATTTTATGTTTCCCGAACTGAACTACTACCCTTTTGCCAATCTCAATTTGATCATTCAAATCAAAAGGTACACGATAAGTATAGTTTTTCGCCAAAGATAATGGCAAAATCACTTCCACAAAAAGTGTTTCTCTTTCTGTAAAAATATCATTTTCAAATCCGTTCATTATTTATCTTTTACAGCTGCAAAGAATAGCATTATCCAGCCTAAAACAAAAAGCAAACCTCCAATTGGTGTAATCGGGCCAAGTACATCAACAAAACCAATTTTTAAAATACTGCGAGTTGCTAATAAATACAATGATCCTGAAAAGAGAAGAATACCAAAAGTAAAACAAAAGTAGGCGATATTAATCAGCTTATTTCTGTAGCGGGCAAAGGTTGATAAATATAAAAGTGCAAAGGTATGGTAGAACTGATAGTCAACTCCTTTCTGCCAAATTTCCAAAGAAGGAGCATCAATTAATGCTTTTAAACCATGTGCACCAAAAGCACCCAATAAAACAGCAACGGCACCAAAAAAAGAAGCAGTAAGAATAATACGTTTGTTCATATAAGTTTTTAGCTTAAAGCAATTGCTAAATTAATAAATTGAGTAAGAACTTCGTACAAATGGATGTAATAATTTAAATTTGTTGCATAACAGATGAAAAAAATACTAGTTCTATTAATTGCATTGATTACAGGTGTTGGCTTTTTGGCTTACATCTATTTTTCTAAATTAAACAATGAGAACAATGCTAAAGATTTGGCTCTACAATCTGCAACAAATAATGCTGCGTTAATTTTCGCTTTCGAAAATGATAAAAGTTTTTACCAGATTATCGAAGGACAAGGCTTACTACAGCAGGTTTTAGGCAAGCAAAAAACTGAGCTATTAACCAATCTCAAGGAAAATATTGTTAGCGATAATACCTTAAATAGCTTTTTAAGAGATCAGCAGGTATATTTAAGCATTCTACCTGATGAAAATAAAACCTTAAATTTTTTACTTACCATTCAAATCAAGGCTGATAAAAATTTCAAACAGTTTTACGAAAACTTAAAATCAAAAAAAGTACTTACTAAAGAATCAGACGAAAATTACACCATAAAATTTAATGACAGTTTAACAGTTTTTTTAGGCGTTAAAGACCAGGTGCTAACAGCTTCTACATCAAAAAAACTAATTATGGATGCAGCCGTTAGATTAGACGAAAACCCATTTACAGAGTACATTAAACAAAATAATTTGCTCAATAAAAATGTATTAGCGCATTTATATATCAATTTCAATCAGGCTCCGTTATTATTAAAAAATATTATAGCAGGCAATATAAATGGAGAAATTTCATTGCTTAACAACCAAAATAGCTTTGCATCTTTAAACTACAATTTCAGTAAAGAGAAAATTTTATTCAACGGAAATACCGAAATAACGGCTAACGATAATTATTTAAAACTATTCGAGAATGTAGCAGCACAAAGTATAAGTATTACTAATTTACTGCCAAGTAATACTGCGAATTATGCTGTATATGCCTACGATGAGTACAAAAACTGGTTTAAAAAACTACAAGATTGGCAAACTATTAAAGGTGAAACAAAAAAAATAGCTTCGGTTATAAACTCAGTTAAGGATGAGTATCGGGTAGATTTAAATAGCATTTTCCTCCCTTATGTTAAAAATCAATTTATAAGTTTCCAATTAAGCACCAGCGAAAAATTAGGCGCAATTGCGTTATCTAATGGAGAAAAAGTTAAACAACTTCTTTTGGATGTAAGTGCTGATTATAATGATGAAATTAAAATATTTAAATCATCGGATATATTATACAACTTCTTTGGCGAACCATTTAAAAAATTTGGAAGACCTTATTACACAATAATCGATAACAATTTGGTTTTTGCAAATAATGCCAGCACTGTACAGGCTTTTTTAACCAGCTATAAAAACAACCGATTACTCATCCAAACACCAAAATACATTAATGCGCTAAATCAAATTTCTACAACTTCAAATATTGGTTATTATATTAGTACAAATAATTCGTCAGATATTTTCAGAAACAATATTTTGTTACCATTTTACAAGCATTTAAGGGCAGATAGCGGATTGAAAAATTTCGATACTTTTTACTATCAGATGAGTGCAGATAAAAATAAATTTATCACTAACATGCTTTTAAACAAATATTTAGAACAACAAATACCAGATTCGTTAAGCAACCGTTAAATTAAATTAAGCTAAGAAACCAATTTCATGAAGAAAACTTTACTTATTGTAATTTTGTTGGCATCGTTTCAAAAGTTATACAGTCAGCAGTATGCACTTTTCGGAACGAAAACAATGTTTGATGCCTTTGAAAACCCTTCTCAAAAATCGTTTACTTTAAATTCTTCCCGCAGATTTTCTTCAAACTTTTTTTTACCTTATTTTGGAGTAAATGGTGCAAACAGCGGTAATGCAGAATCAGTAGTTAGACGCTTGATTGTAGATGGAACAAACGATACCAGAATTTTACCAATAAATACAGGAGAAATTAATCACCTCTACGCAAATAGTAATATTTATGTTCTTACACTTCGTATTTTCCAATCGTATAAATACCAAAAAGAAATGGGTTTTGCCTGGCAAATCAGAACAGATTCTCAAATAGATTACACAAATGAAACTCTTGCTATCTTCGACTCTTATAGAAGATTTCCTACTCAAACCCTTTTAACAGGCATATTTGATACAAAAGGTTATCAGCAATCTTATCATCAGTTTAGTTTTACCTATCGCGAAAATTATAACAAAAGATTAGCATTTGGAGTGAAAGCAAGTTTATTGAGCGGCATTATTTACAATGATTTAAACATTTCGGATTCACGCCTGTATCTCGATCCTGAAAATGATTACCTGGATATTGGTCTTGCAGGCACATATTCAAGCAACTTTAACGATCAAAATAAAATTACCAGAAATACAGTTATACCAACTTTTAAAAACCCTGGTGTTTCAATTGGCTTTAGTACAAACTACACCACTAAAAAAGGACTATTTTTGATGGCTAACATTAAAGATTTGGGTTTTATTTGGTGGCGTAACAACACTCAACAAACAACAGTTAATACAAGTAAAACCATAACAGATC
Source organism: Pedobacter ginsengiterrae (assembly GCF_039537385.1). Taxonomy (NCBI): domain Bacteria; kingdom Pseudomonadati; phylum Bacteroidota; class Sphingobacteriia; order Sphingobacteriales; family Sphingobacteriaceae; genus Pedobacter; species Pedobacter ginsengiterrae. The sequence continues at coordinate 57,782 of NZ_BAABAK010000019.1, read as the reverse complement.
TTCAAAACCAAGGCAACACAAACCAAGAAATCAGAGATATATTCGAGTTAAGGGAGCAACCAGGTAAATTTACAGCCTTAACTAATGCTAAAGCCGATATTTACCTTTCTAAAACCTACGGCTTCTACCAACCAGCTTTGGCTGTTTCAAAAAATCTATTCTATAGAGGTGGCGATATTGCCTTTATCAACACATTCAAATACAATAATTTAGCTGGAAGTGTTACGCCCTTATACAATCTGAACAACGTATTTATGGTTGGCTTACAGGGTAAATATCAAACCCCTAACTTCGAACTTTTTATGGGTACCGATAACTTAATTTCATCAGCAAGCACTGCAAAATCAGTAATAAAAAATGATGCAACCTTAAATGGTTCTATTGGTGCATCTTTTTACATGGGGGTGGGCATTAAATTTGGAAACATTGTAAATCACCCTCAGTTTAGCGATGTAATGCCAGGTATCAACGACAATGAAGGAGGAAGTTTCTTTAAAAACTTATTTTCTATCTTTAAAAAGAAATAGTTTAAACCTTCTTTTTAGGCTGAGTTAAAACAAAATCCTTCAAGTAAAAAGGCTCAAAGTATGCCACATCTTCAAAATTAGCGTGCGTAAAGGCATTTAATGCTAGTGAAGACATATTGCCTGCAGAATTAAAATTCGAATCACTAAATAAAGCATTAGGATGGTTTAATACATCAGCACATTTAGCTGCTCCATCACCTAAAAAGGTAATTTTATAATTAGATAATAATTCTGAAAAACTTTGTTCGTCTATTATTTTTGCTGATGTTTCTTCCAGTACGTTCAGATTTCCATCTAAAACAGTTGTGTATACTTCCATCCTTCTCGCATCAATCATCGGGCATATTAAACCTTCATAATCTGGTTTTTCGAGAACAAATCCAGCAGCCATCATTTTTAAAGTTTCGATAGCAACTAATGGCTTATCTAAAGCGTAACATAAGCCTTTTGCAGTAGAAACGCCGATGCGCAAGCCTGTGTAAGAGCCAGGACCTTTACTAATTGCAATTGCATCTAAATCGCTCAGATTAAGTTCTGAATTCTGCATTACACTTTCAATAAACAAGGTTAAATTGCTTGCATGAAGATTCTGACCGCTCTCTTCTTTTATAGAAACAGTTCTACCATCAATCGATAAAGCAACTGAACAAACAGCCGTAGCAGTTTCTATTTGAAGTATTTTAGCCATAATGCAAAGATATTAAAGAAATGGAAAATGGTTAATGGAGATATGAAAGAATAAATCTAATTTGAAAATAATTTAAGGCACAGGATCATGGCCATGAGCACCCCATGGATGGCAACGACCAATTCTTTTTAAAGCCATCCACCCGCCCTTAAACGGGCCGTGTTTTCTTATTGCTTCTATTCCATATTGCGAACACGTTGGCGTAAATCTACAATTAGCGCCAAGCATTGGCGAAATAGCGTATTGATAAACTCTTATCAACCCTAAAAAAAACCAACCAAAAATTTTATTGATTAGCTTCATCAGGTTGAATTAAAGTTTGAAAACGCTTAAAAGTAGCAATCAGTTTTTTCTGAATAAACACAAACTCGTACTTATCTTTACCAACAAATTGTATAGAAAACAAAAGCAAACCTCTGTCAGTTGGTAATGGAGTATAGAAATTTTCTTCTTTATTCAGCCTGTAAGCCTCTCGAATTCTGCGTTTAAGCAAATTGCGATCGACCGCCCTTTTGTATCTCTTCTTTGGGACATTGATAACCACCTGAGCCTGAACCTCGGCTGGTTCATCAATAAAGAGATAAGAAACCCGAAATGGGTATAATAAAAAAGAAGAACCGTTTTTAAACAACAGGTCTAAATATTTCCTGCTGCATAACCGTTCTTCTTTTCTGAATGTGTACATATACTTTTGATTGATAATTGCAGATTTGATCTGCCAATTCCGAATTAACGGAAAAGCAATCAAAAATTATGCTTTATGCTTGCGTTCGTCAGAAACTGTTAATCTTTTTCTTCCTTTAGCACGACGTGATGCTAATACTCGTCTGCCGTTAGCTGTTGCCATTCTTTCGCGGAAGCCGTGTTTGTTTCTTCTCTTTCTTTGCGAAGGTTGGTATGTTCTTTTCATGACTGTATATTATCTTATTATAATTTCAAAATTAAGAGGTGCAAATATAAAGCGATTTCTCTACAATTGCAAGTCTGTTTAATTATTATTTTTCTATTCGAAAATCAAATGTAGTAATTCTTTTTAAAATGTAGCCCCGCCTACGCTTCAAGCCCGAAAAAATCGGGGCTTTCTCGCTAAAGTCGGGTTTAATAAAAACTGTTCCTGCTACTATTTAAAGTTGCATATTGCCTATAAACCCAAAGCGGCTTTTAATTTCACATAGCCCGTTTTACTCACAGGCAGCCAAATATCCGATTTAAGCAGCACGACATAACTATCTTTTTCTTTCAATTCTATTTTAGTTACCTGGGCTAAATTTATTATGTAAGAACGATGTATGCGTATAAACTGGCTAGCATCTAGCGTTTGTTCGAAATAAGCCATGGTTTTATTTTTATAAAACGCCCCATCAGTAGTACTTAATTTCACGTAGTCATCATCAGCTTCTAAATAATTAATATCGGCAACAGGGATAATCTTAATAACTCCATCTTTTTTAACTACTACCCTATTATTTTGTGCCGGACTTTTCGCCGCCGCATCCAAAACAGCTTCAGTATTTTCGCTTTGATTTAATCTCGCAGGTAATTTCTGAATAGCCAGATCGAAACGGGTTTTATCAATAGGTTTCAACAAATAATCAACAGCGTTTACCTCAAAGGCCTTTATTGCAAACTCATCAAAAGCAGTAGTAAAAATTACAGCTGGCTTGTCCTCAACCAATTCAAGCATTTCAAAACCACTTATTTTAGGCATTTGAATATCAAGAAAAATTAAATCTGGCTTATACTGTGTAATTGCTTTTAGGCCTTCAAAACCATCGCAGCACTCTGCAACAATTTCTATTTCTTTATGTTCAGAAAGATAATATTTTACAATATCTCTTGCTAAAGGCTCATCATCAATTAATATAGTCCTGATCATTTTTTTGAGGAATTTTTAGGGTTGTAATATATAAATTATTTGCCTCAATTTCTGTCTGCAATAAATGTGGATTTGCAAACAACAGATATAATCTTCGTTTAATAGCAGTTAAACCAAATCCAGTTCCACCCGTAGCTTTCATCTCTGGGTCGAAGGGGTTTTGCACTCGTAGGTTTAAAATATCTTGTTCAACCGTAACATCAATTTTAATGGTTATACCAGCCGATGTATTATAAAGGCCGAATTTTATTGCATTTTCTACAATTGGCTGCAGTAATGTACCAGGTAAACAAAGGTTTAAAGTTTCATCATCTACATTAACTTCAATTTTTAATCTATGGCTAAAACGTACTTTTTCAATATCTAAATAGAGTTGAATGTATTCCATTTCTTCCTCCACAGAAACCCATAATTCGTCATCACGTTTTAGTGTACCACGTAAAAAGGATGCTAATTTAGTAATCATTACGCCTGCTTCTTTTGGATTCACCATAGTTAAAGCAAAAACAGAATTTAAACTATTAAATAAGAAGTGTGGCTGTAGTTGATGTCTTAATTTATTCAGTTCAGCTTCTTTAGCCAAGCTTTGTGCAGTTAAAAGTCGGGTTTGAGTTTCAGATTGTTCTTCTAAGCGGTACCATAAAATGTTTGCCAAAGCACACCAACCCAAACACATGAAAGAGATTAGGCCCCGAAAGGCAAATGAGAAATTATAAAAATCCAGATAATTCTTGAAATCTGTAAACACATAACCCAAACTATACTTTGCTGCATAAATTATTACGAAGGTTAAAGCAAGTGTAACAACCAAAACATAAAGAATTCGTTCATTTTTAGGCTGATAGTAGCCCAGCATATTGCTGATACTCACACAGGCAATTGCCAGTAAAGCATTATTAATAACGCTATCTGTAAAAGATATCATCCACGAAAAATTTACCACATAATGAAGTCCTACTCCACATAGTATAGTCCACGCTATGGCAAATCCGAGGGATGTTTTTTGAATTTGCGGGACTGATAACGGTCTTGTTGTCAAAACTTATGAGTTTAGTTTAGGTAAAGTTTCTATTCGGTATTCTAAATTTTCAGATAAGCTTCAATCGATTTCATTTCCAAATCTTCGAACTTATCTCTAACCCATCTTCAGTTTCACATATTTGGCAATTACTTGTTGTACTACCTGAATTGCAGTTGACTCCAATTATTGCTAAAAGCTTTTAATTTCTATGCCTCCGAACATTACTGTTCCATCAATTATTAAAGTTTTCTGAACTTCTCCAGTCGGAATTAAATGACCTCTTTTATCTTCGATACTTCCAAATATCGGAGTTACATTCGCTTTGATAATCCAGTTTTGTGGAACTACTAATTTCACGCCTCCAAACACTGCAGTAACATCGAATGTGGCGCTATCATTAAAATCTGCCTGCGTTAAATTAACGTCAGCACCTCCAAAAACAACTGTTATATCTCCGCCCTTTAAATTTTTAGAATATATTATTTGGTTACTTCCGCCAAAAACGGCAGTTGCTTCAACAAAATCCTGGCTATTTGCGTTTTTATCTTGAACTGGATTTGTGCTTTCCGTACCAGAGCCAAAATTATCAGCAAGTCGATTTCTTCTTCTAAATCTTAAATCACCTTTTGGTTTAAAGATTAAATAGCCACCTAAAATTACCAAGCCTATTCCTAAGGCATATTTCGAAGCATCAAAATCTAACCCTGTTATATCGTCGATGGTAAAATAACTTCCAATTAAAACCATAATTAACCAACCAGCACCTTTAAAATTACGTCTGGCTCCAACAAAAAGGCCAATTACAATTAAAAGTGTGTGCCAGCTAAACACCCAATGCGGAACATCGAAGCCAACATTATCTAAAAGAAATGCGAGACCGATGAAAACAATTACCAAACCACTGATCATTCTGCCAGAACGGTTATTGGTTACATTATTATTATTTGAATTTTCCATTTGTGCAATTATTAATAACCAAAAATATCCATAATGTAGTACTACATATATATGTATACTCTAAAAAACAGCTAAAAGGCGGTGAGTTGCTAAATTTCATCGGTGAAAAATATTTTAGTATTTTGACAGCATGAAATTTTTAGCATTACTACTTTTCTCATTTATCTCTGCCAACCTGTATGCTCAGGATATCAAGAGCAATTATAAAATTTACGATGTAAAAAAACAGAAGCTTATTGCTGTCGATGATATAATCGCGGATATGGATAAAGCTGATGTTCTATTTTTTGGCGAAGAACATAATGACTCGATTGGACATTATTTAGAAGTAGAAATTTTCAAGAAATTAAGCGAAAAATATCCTCAAAAAACAGCCTTAACATTGGAAATGTTTCATACCGATATCCAACCTGTTGTTGTTGAATACCTGGCTGGTTTGATCTCAGAAAAGAATTTTATAAAAGAAGGAAGAGCCTGGCCAAACTATAAAGATTACAGACCTTTAGTTGAATATGCAAAAGAGCATAAAATTGATGTAATTGGAGCTAATGCCGCCACAAGATATAGTAATGCCGTTACTAAAAATGGCTTGGAAGCTTTGAAAAACTTTCCAAAAACCGCTCTATCATTTCTACCTCCTTTACCAATCGATACTGCTACTGGCAGATATAATGAGAAATTTACCGATTTATTGGGCGGACACAGTATGGGCGCCATGAAGGTTTATCAAACGCAAAACTTTTGGGATGCAACAATGGCCTGGTCTATAAATAAGTTTAGCAAGCTTCACAAAGGCTTTAAAATTCTCCAGTTAAACGGGCGCTTTCATAGCGATGAAAAACTTGGCACACTGGCTAAACTTCAAAAATACTCCCCTAAACTGCAAATTCTAAACATTTCATCCTTCTCTGATGAAAATTTTGATAATCCTGAATGGGATAAATTTAAAAATTTAGGCGATTACATTATCATCACCAATCCAAAAATTAAAAGAAGTTTTTAGCAAAAAAAAATCCGCTGGCAACAATAACCAGCGGATTTTTTATTTTATGCTTTAGTTTTAAGCAAATCTCTTATTTCTGTTAAAAGAATTTCTTCTTTTGTTGGTACTGGCGGAGCAGTAGGTGCAGCCGCTTCTTTCTTCTTCAAGTTGTTTGCAGCCTTAATAATTAAAAAAAGCACCAAAGCAACAATAATAAATGAGATTACCTGTGATAAAAAGTTTCCATACTTAATTGCTGTTCCAGCAATAGTAAGCTTACTTAAATCTTCCAAACCAGCAGCTTTTAATGCAGGGCCAAGTACAGCAGGCGTAATAATATCTTCAACTAAAGAGCTAACAATTTTACCAAATGCAGCTCCGATAATTACACCGACAGCTAAATCAAGTACATTTCCTTTAACTGCAAAATCTTTAAATTCTTTTATAAATCCCATGTTGTTTAATGTTTATTTGTAACGAAATTAATAAACAAAAGTCTAAAAACAAACCCAATTCGCATTATTTAAACCAAATTCTATGTTGCTTTGATATTAATTCTAAGAAATATCTGAGATGATTTGTTTATTTTTGCTCCAATTCTTTATATAATATGCTAAAGCAACACCTACAACAAAAATTATTACAAAAATTATCTCCTCAGCAAATACAATTTATAAAGTTGTTGCAGGTGCCAACCGTTGCTTTAGATACCCGAGTAAAAGAAGAACTTGAAGAAAATCCAGCGCTTGAAGATCCAAGCTTAATGACCGCAGAAGAGCCTAAGGGTGAATATGATGATTTAAACGATGGACCTGATGATTACGAAAAATCATCAGATGATAATAGCACAGATGAGTTTAATGTAGATGATTATCTGCAAGACGACAATACCAACGATTATAGTACAAATTATAATAATGGTGATGATGATGAGGAGAAAAAAGAAACTCCAATAGCTATTGAAAGTACTTTTTTCGAAAGCCTTCAGGAACAACTTGATTTAATTCCATTATCTGATCAAGATTTTATCGTTGGTAAACAAATTATTGGAAGTTTGGATGATGATGGTTATTTACGTCGTCCTTTAAGCTCTATGATTGATGATTTGGCATTTTCTCAAAATGTTATGGTTGAGGAGGAAGATGTTTTGGAAATGTTGAGGCTAATTCAAAGTTTTGATCCTCCAGGTATTGGCGCCAGAGATTTAAAAGAATGTTTATTAATTCAATTAAAAAGGAAAGATGCCAGCAACCCGATTATAGTTAAAGCTATGAACGTGGTTGAAAACTACCTTGATGAATTTACCCGCAAACACTACGATAAATTAGAGAAAAGCTTAGGGTTAGATAGCGAAGAGCTTAAAGAAGTTGTAAACGAAATTCTTCGCCTCAACCCAAAACCAGGCGATGCAAATCAGGTTACAACTAAACAAATGCAAATTATTCCTGATTTCCATATCAGCAATAACGATGGTATATTGATTTTGACACTAAACTCTAAAAATGCACCAGAGCTTAAGGTAAGTCGTTCTTACCAGGAAATGTTCGAACATTACGATAAAGCTTCGGCAAAAGATAAAAAACTTAAAGAAGCCGTTCAGTTTGTTAAGCAAAAGCTAGATTCTGCGAAATGGTTTATCGACGCCATTAAACAAAGACAACAAACTTTGCTTAAAACCATGAATGCAATTATGCATTATCAGTACGAATATTTTTTAACTGCTGATGAACGTAAAATGCGCCCAATGATTTTAAAAGACATTGCAGATAAAATCGATATGGATATTTCTACCGTATCAAGGGTAGCAAACTCTAAATATGTTCAAACTGAATTTGGTACGTTTTTATTAAAATCTTTCTTTTCTGAGGCGATTCAAACCGAGAATGGTGAAGAAGTTTCGAATAAAGAGGTTAAAAAAATCCTGGAAGATTGTATTGGAAATGAAGATAAGCGTAAGCCCCTTGCCGATGAAAAGCTTACAGAGATTTTAAAAGAACGCGGTTATAACATTGCCAGAAGAACGGTTGCAAAATATCGCGAGCAAATGAATATTCCAGTAGCAAGATTGAGAAAAGAGCTTTAACTAGTTTTTTGGTTTATAGTTGTTTAGCTTTCAATAAAACTAACGAACCGAGCATTGCCCAACCCAATTACCACATTTTAATATAAGAAGGTACTTTGTAGATATTGTTTAGCAATAAGCCTAATACAATTTCGTGGCTGCCGTTACTAACTGTATTCAAATCTGAAGTTGTAAAATCGTAAGAATATGTTAGGTTAACCATTTTGCCAATGTTAAAACCTGCCATTGCAGAAAAAGAATCATCTTTGCGGTAGCTTCCACCTAACCATATTTTATCTTTGAAGGCTATTTTCATGTTTAAATCTACCGATACTGGTGATGGCTGTACGTATTTTACCATAATTGAAGGAATTGCAGCAATCTGATCATCCAAAAAGAATTTATAACCAGCTGTAGCAAAGTAATGAGGAACCTCTTTTCCTGTATTATAAGCATCAGAATTGGTAAAACTTAATTTTTGCGATAAAACTTGCTGTGCCGATAAGCCTGCAAAAACCCTTGCCCCGTATAACCAAATTCCAACACTTAAATCTGGCCTTAACTGGTTTACTATAGTATTTGAAATTACAGGATCGACTTGTGTATCAGGAAAAGTGAGTGAATTTACATCGAGCTTAATACTCGAAATCCCTGCAGCTGCACCAACTGATAAATTAAAATCGTTACTTAGCTGCAAGTGGTAAGCGTATGTAACATTTGCATCAATTCTGGATAACGGACCAGCCTTATCCTGAACAACCGTTACACCCATGCCATGATGTGCAGGAGATGAAGTATAATTCTGCGTATAATTTCTATCCATTGGGTTTCCTGTTTGTTCTGGAAACGAGGTTAGTGCATTACTCCATAACTGGTTATCGCCTAAAGCCCAATGCGCAGAAACAAAAGACGTTTGAGGAGCATCATTTATTCCAGCCCATTGCTTTCTAAAGCCAGCTTTAAAATCAATATAGTTTTCGATACCAGATAAAGCAGGATTTAACAAATACTGATTAAAAATATACTGTGTATACTGTGGCTTTTGCTGCGAAAAAGCATTAAATGAGATAAATAGCGCAATTACTAAGATGTATCTTTTCAATTTTTTATCTGATTATGGTTAGCGGGCCAGTTACAGTTTTTCTACCGTTTCTTGGATTGATAATATAGTAATAAACTCCAACAGGTAATGGTTCATTTTTAAAATTCCCATCAAAAGGAACCTTATATCCGTTACTAAAGAATACCCTTGTACCATTGCGGTTAAAAACTTCAATTGTTGCATTTGGGTAACTCTCCAGGTATTTTACAGTCCAGAAGTCGTTAAACCCATCTCCGTTAGGTGTAAATGAATTTGGAGGCACCAATGCTTGCAAAACTTTTACTGTAATTAATGTTGTTACCGTACATCCTTCAGCCGTTGTTACGAGCAGCGAATAATCGGTATCCTTTTCTGGAAAAGCCACTGGATTTAGGATATTATCATGATCCAATCCCACTGAAGGACTCCATTTGTAAGTTAAGCCAGCGCCTTCTGCAACCGCAGGAATTGTCACCTGACCACCAGATAGAATATATAGCGATTGACCAGCATCAGCAGTAGGCGATTTATAAACATTAATAGTTTTACTTATTGATGTAGAGCAACCATTGGAAGCCAAAAAAGTATATGTGATTATATGCATACCAACATTTACGTTTTTAGGATTAAAATTACCTTCTGCATCAACTCCATCTCCAGCGTAAATACCACTTCCTAAAATTCCTGTTGTTTCTTTTGCCTGATTTATAACCACCGAACCATCATTCTGGCACGCAGATGGAATATCTGTAAATTCTAATATTGGTACTGGTTTAAGTGTTATATCTTTCTTAGTTTCTTCAAAACATGATTCTCCGGAATACGCCAATAACCGAATGGTATAATTTTTAGTTAAGTTTCCTCCGAAAACGGGATAGGTCAAAGGAATATCATCAGCAGTTGGGTACGTTATAGTTTCAAATACTTCTGGTGCATTTACATAATCTTTGTAAATAACAATCTTCGTAATTTTACCAAAAAATGCAACCGATGAATTATTTATTATAACATCCTGACTGCTGCACAGATTATCTATGTTTTGAATAGAAAAATCTGCCTTTTGAACAGCACCATTTACGACAAATTTCTGCGTTTTAGTTGTAACGCACCCATTAGCGTTTGTTATTTTTAAAGTAACGATATAATCGCCAAATTTTATGTACTTGTGCTTTCCATCTTTATCCGTAGAGGTATTCGGATTAATTGCCGTAGAACTTGCAGCATCTCCAAAATCCCATTCGTAAGTAAAAGCGCCCGAACCACCTGTTGCATCTATAGATTTATTAACAAATACTGCAAATACATCTGTTAAACAAACATCAGGCATAGAGAAATCGGCCACTGGCAAAATGGTAACGGTTACATTTTTTGTAAAAGCGGTACTAATGCAACCTTCGGCCGATGTTGTAATTAAGGAAATAACAAATGTGCCTTGGGCAGCATATTGATGAATAAATGGTATTCCATCCGTTTTATCAACTTTAGTTCCATCACCAAAATCCCAGGTCCATTTTACAATCTTATTAGCTGTTTTCAAGCTGCTAATAGTTGATTGATCTGTGATTAAATAATCGGTATTAGTACAAGTGTTACTTGTTGATGAAAATTTTGAAACTGGCAAGGGAAATATTTGAACTGTTTTTGTAACTACATTAGAGTAACAACCTGTACCCGCCTTAACCGACAAACTTACCGTATAGGAACCTTCGTTAGCATACCCATGTTTAGGATTTTGCTCAGTAGAGTTTGAACCATCTCCAAAATCCCACAGCCAGTTAGTTACTGCAAAATCAGTGGTATTTGATAAACTTTTATCAGTAAATGCAACATCAGATTTTGCGCAACCGGTTGAAGCAGTTTCGAAAGCAGCGGTGGGTAAATCATAAATATTAAAAATATAATTGGTTTCCAAATCACCACTTTGGCAGTTTGTTGCATTATTTGGAACATGAGCCACTACGTTTAAGTGATATTCTCCTGTAGTAGTGTAAGTTTTATTAATTGGATATTTATAAACGTATATAGTTTGCCCATTAACCGTTTTAATTTCGGGAATAGGGTTTAATGTAGTATCCGATCTTCCATTATCTAAAGTCCAGGTAATTTTGTCTGCTTGATATGGAAAATTGATTTTAAAATCAATCGCTTGACCAACACATCCATTAGGACTTTCTTCCTTTTTTACTTCATCTACCACGGTTAAATAGTTATTTGAAGAAAGATTTGTTCCAGCAGAATAAGCATAAGATTCTGCTTGTCCAAAACCATAAGCTGTGGCATTAAAGCCATCGTCAGCTGTTAATGTTAAACTCCTAAAAGTCGAATTATTTGTGGTACCAGTTATAGGAATCTGGTTATAAGAATATTGAGTATTACCAGGAATTGTAACCCAAGGAGTAGTTGGTGCAGCTCCATCTATTTTAAAGCTTGAAGCTTTCTTAGTTAACATTAATACGTTAATATATCTTTCTGTAATAGTTTGAAGAGTAGAAGAAAAAACGGTGACCATTTTTATATTGAATTCTACTGGATTTAACATCACCATTTCAGGATCGCCCGTAATATTTCCCCCAGAAACAGAAGAACATGCTTGGGTTAATGAGTATTGAGCTACACTGATTAATTTATCTGAATTGATAAACGTGGGTTCTGTTAATTGATCACTCTCGATAAACTGACCTTTGTTTACAGTATAAGTTTGCCCGTTGTAAGTAACTTTTGTATAATCTTCTTGGGCTAATATTCTTAAAATATACCTTCGATTTGGAAAAGGAACCACTCCGTAATTTTTACCCCAACTTACTGTTGGATATAATTGCTGATACAATGGGTCTTGAGATCCTGTACAATAAATACTTAATGCAGATGAACCAGAAAATGCAGCAAATCTTTTGCAAGATGAAGTTGTAATATTGGTTTCGACAAAAACACCAGTTAAATCAGCATTTCCATCCATATATTCGTAAGCATCACCAGCCTTTTTTAAAGTGATCGGTAAGCTAGTCCCATCCTTTCGATGTAGTATTAAATCTGTATTATCTTCAACAGCCACCAAAACCAAAAAATTATTCCCCTGACCAGATTGCGTATAGTTCATGGAATAATAATTTTGACCTAAGGTTTCAAACGGTAAAATTAACGAGGCGGCTGATCGTGCCCCAGCGTAAATATGTGTATAAACCGAAACTTTTGGTTTTCCATCGCTTACTTTTATGTGAATACCACGATTAGCTAACAGTTGGTTTGCTTCATCTGGTAAGCCAGTATTATATTGAGAAATGTAAGCCTCTGCCCAAGTAACCTTAAATTCTATGGCTGTATTTGCAGGAATAATTTTCGTTTCAGAATAATTGCGACAACTTACCGTAACCTCTGATATAGATTTAGATGTAACAAATACCGATAACTCAGCATGGCTAGAAAGTGATGTTCCCGAATTCCCACTAGCTACATGTGTAGGAAAGATCGACCAAAAATCTGTTCCTTCATTAGAAACATTTTGCCCAAAAACTTTATAAGGATGCAGAAAGCAAACAACAATAAAAACTAATAGAATAGCCCTTTTCATTGTTATTAACTTAATTCAGAAATAGTTTGCATTTTTAATAATATAGAAAGGCAATATACTACTAAAGAATATACAACAAAAGGCAACATCAAAAAATTAACACTTTTTTAAACAATAAATTTTATTTCGTGTAAAAATGTAAGGGGTTGGTGTAAAATTATTTTCGAAAATTAATAAAATTTTAATGTTTGGGTTATTACACAATATTCACAAAACGCTCTTCAAGCAGAACAACACCCCTATTATGCTGATGAATATTTAGTATAACCATCCCGATTTATTTTTGCTTACACCCTAAGTGTCTTAACACTTAAACTAAATGCGTATTTATGAATGCTTATAAAAATTTAATCGAGAAAATTTACCCAGCAAGATTTGGAGAGAAAACTGATGTTCAGTTTTACTTAGCAATGGAAACGGCTTACTTCAGAATGCAAAAACTAGAAACCACAAATGATTTTATACTATATAATTATAGGAATACATTCTTTTTTCTGAAAAGACATATTTGTAATGCAATTCAGGATGGAACAAGAAGGGTTATTTACGATTTAAACGAATCAGACAAGAAATGCCTAGATGCTTTTATTGAGAAACTAAACGGCTCATTTTATGATAAAATTGAATTAGATGAGATATTAGATAATGTAAATTCAATTTTATCCAATTATAATTTAACCAAAAATCCTGATGAATTTAAAGAGTATGGCTTTAGAGCTATAGCTTAGTTGCCGCTATCATCGGCCTCTTCTTTATCTTTATATTTTTCGGAAAAAGCTTTTGCTCTTGAATCTGCAGATACATCATTTTCATCTTCAGGTTCAAGATTTTCATCTAGCCGATCATTCCAATTATCTAAACCACTTTCGGCTTTAGTATCATTATTGGGGCGAATATTTTTGGGTAATTCCATTTTACTTATATCTTAGAATAAGAACATCATTACCAAATAATTGTTTTTATTTATTTTACAGGAGGTTCGTCTTTAGCGTCTTTAAATTCTTTAACGCTTCTACCTATCCCCTTCATTAATTCTGGTAATTTTTTACCACCAAAAATTAAAATAACAACAACTCCAATTAAAATAATTTCTATAATCGACATGAGATATTTTTTGACGTAATATACGTTAAAAGAATAATAGTGTTTTCAATATAAACAAAATTAAACCAGCAACGCATTTAATGTTCTAGCTTTTACTTTAGGAACTGCCCCATATCTCATAAATTCTGAAAAACCTTTCAACTGTTTAATAGCCTTAATGGCCTCGTAACCTTCAAAAGTGCTTCTAATTTTGTTCAACAACATCGTATCAGTTTTAAACATATCACTTTCTTCTAAAATTCCTTTCGTCAAAAAGGTTTTTATTAATTCAGCCATTTTGCCGTTCGCGTATAAATGTAATGGCAGTTTAAAAACCTCATCGTTTAATTTTTTAAAAGCTTCATTGATCCATAAAGCTTCAGTTTCGGCATTTACAGCAATCTGCCCATCTTTTAAAATTACAGCATTTAAAAATTCCTTTGCTCTTTGTCTTGATATGATTCCTGCGTAAACCCCATCACGTAATGTGTAATCCAAACGATCGGCACATAATGCAGGAAGCGGTTGTTCTAAAATATTAAATGTTCCAAAAACAATTTGATTAACACTATAACCATACTTTAGTAACACATCAGGAATTTCAGATTTATATAAAATTTCGGCAAATACCTTTTCGTGATAGTCTTCATCTGAATTTTCGAAAACATAATCTCCAACATGAGAAAACGCAGTGTGTGAAACATCGTGCAGTAAGCCTGCAATTTGTTCAAGTTCAGAACCACCAAGTTTCCTAATCAACATCATTACTCCAATTGCATGTTCCAATCTCGAATGGCAAATATCAGGATTTACCAAATAAATGGCACCACTTTGGTGTACACCCGCCAATCGCTTCAATGCATCAGTAGCTAAAATATCTTCAAATACTTGAGGCAACTCTGCTTTGCCATATAAAAAATCATTTACCTGTATCATTTCGCCTCCTTAATGCTATAAAAAATCAATAAACAATATTACTAAATAATTTAGCTTAAAGAAAATTTAAATATCCACAACTAATCAAATAAGCTAAATAAATTAGCTAACAATTAACTTTCAAATATTTTGAAAATGATTATTACAATACAATGATTAACAAAACTTACTTATAAAAAACAAGCATTTGATATAAACGTTATAATTGTAAAAAAGATGTATATGGCAACTGCTCAGCAAATACGTAAAGCTTATCTCGATTATGTTTTAACAAACAACGAGAAACCTAAATCAGTTTATAGTTTCGTTAAAAAACTTAAAATTACCGAGGCAGAATTTTATCAATTTTATGCTTCCTTCGAAAGTATAGAAAAAAATATTTGGTTCGAATTAACTTTTGAAACCATTACCAAAATTAAGGAACAAGAAGTCTGGTTTCAATATTCATCAAGAGAAAAAATACTTTCATTTTTCTATAGCTATGTAGAAAACCTTAAGAATGAGCGCAGTTTTATTATTTATAGCTTAAAAAACTTTAAAGGCAAGTTTTCTACACCAAATGTACTTGCAGGCGTAAAGCCAATTTTCGAAAATTTTGCTGAAGAAATTATTAATGATGGTTTGGAAAGCGGAGAACTTGCAGAGCGTAAATTTTTGAGCAAAAGATATAAGGATGCTTTATGGATTCAATTTGCATTTATACTAAATTTTTGGGTTAATGATGATAGCGATGGCTTTGAAAAAACAGATGAAGCTATAGAAAAAGGCATTAATGTTACTTTCGATTTGTTCCAACATTCTCCTATCGATAATTTGTTTGAATACGGAAAGTTTTTAAGCAGAAATGGTAAGTTTAAAGAAAGCATGGGTTTATAAAACTAAATGAAAGAGCAAAAAAGTATTCCAGTTACAAAGGCAGAACGTTCGGCAAAATTTGTTAAAACAGGTTTTCAAATTGGCGGCAATTACATAAAACATTATTCAAAAAAATTGTTCAATCCAGATTTGGATCGGGAACAGTTAAACGAAGATAATGCCACGGATATTTATAAATCGTTAAGCGAACTTAAAGGAAGTGCATTAAAAATTGCACAGATGTTAAGTATGGATAAAAATATTCTACCAAAATCTTACGTAGATAAATTTACGCAATCGCAATACAACGCTCCACCACTTTCAGGACCGCTTATTGTAAGAACATTTACCAAAAGCTTCGGTAAAACGCCAGAAAACATCTACGATAGTTTTAACCTTAGCTCTACAAATGCGGCTTCAATTGGCCAGGTTCATCAAGCTACTTTAAATGGTAAAAAATTAGCCGTTAAAATACAATATCCTGGCGTTGGCGATAGTATTTCTTCTGATTTAAAACTTGTAAAACCTTTTGCATTCCGCCTGCTTGGCATGTCGGAAAGAGAATTAAATATTTATATTAAAGAAGTAGAAGAAAGATTACTCGAAGAAACCGATTACGAATTAGAAGTTAAACGCTCCATAGAATTTTCAGAAGCTTGCAAAAACCTTGATAATGTTGTTTTCCCGACTTATTATCCAGAACTATCAGGAAAAAGAATTATTTCTATGGATTGGATTGAAGGTTTACACCTGAAAGAGTTTTTAAAAACGAATCCATCACAAGAATTAAGAAATAAAATAGGACAAGCTTTATGGGATTTTTATAATTTCCAACAGCACGAATTAAGGGCTGTACACGCCGATCCTCATCCAGGAAATTTTATGATTACACCTGATGAAAAGCTAGGCGTTATCGATTTTGGTTGCATTAAAGAAATGCCTGAAGATTTCTACAATCCGTTTTTCTCTTTAATTTCTACAGATGTTATTCAGGATAAAGCCAAAACAATTGATGCTTTTAGAAAACTAGATATGATTCATACTGATGATACGCCTACTCAAATTGAGTTCTATTATAAATCGTATAAAGAAATGATCGAACTTTTCGCTAAGCCTTATATTAATGCGTCGTTTGATTTTAGCAAAAATGAATTTTTCGAGAAATTATATGAGTATGGTGAAAAAATAGCTAAAATGCCCGAATTTAAACAAGCAAGAGGAGTTAAACATTTTATTTATGTAAATCGTACAAACTTTGGTTTATATACAATTTTACACGATTTGAAAGCAACTGTTAAAACGGATACATTTAAGCCTTCTCTCTAATTATTCTGCATTTTTTTTCACAACATCAACCATATGTTCAATATCGAATGGTTTTTGAATAAAATCATCAGCTTTGCTTTCTTCTGCAATTTGAGGTAACTCGTTTGATGTTGAAGTTAAAATCGCCGATATATCTTCCGTTTCTGGATTAGATTTTAGCTCTTTAATTATTTTCGAGCCTTTTTTAGTCCCTTTAATGTGATCATCTATAACCACAACGTCAGGTTCTATTTCATCAATTTTTTCTATTGGCTCGGTTGTTAAAGAAGATGTCACTTCAAATCCTTCATCATCCAACACCTGATCCATAATTTCCAAAATATCCTTGTTATCCTGAACAAGAACAACCTTTTTCTTCATATCAACTAATCGACTAATTTCTTCTAAAGATAAGAAAAAGAACAATAATGAAGTAAATACTATTATTCTTTAAAAAATCCTGCACCAGTTCGTCAGGTTTAAAATCCCGTTCGTCGATTAGTTACATACGCTTGTATAAAAACACGAATTACCCTGCAACGTTTTTTAGTTCTCGGCGTCTTATCTACAAAACCACCACAAAAAACATAAATAACTAATTAACAAATAATTATAAACAAAAGCATTATGAAAACCTCAATCAAAACCTTAATCGCAACATCATTAACTGCTATCGTTTTAACTACTTCGATTTTCGCAGCAAGCGCAAAAAATACTGAAAAGAAACCAACAACAACTTCGGTCCCTGCTTCATTTAAAAGAGTATCAGTTAAAGGAAATGTAGAAGTTACCTTTGTACAAAGACAAAATGATGGTATAAATTATACCGATGATAACACTGGAAAAGCAAAAATTACTCAAGAAGGTGATATTTTACGCATCAGTTCTACTGATAAAGAAGTATGTAAATTAATTGTTTACGTAAATGATATTTACCGTATTGAAGCCTCAGAAAATGCTGTTGTAAGAAGTAGTGGTAAGTTGAAAGCTAGATTTTTACAAATATTTTTAAAAGGTAATGCACATGCAGATATTAATTCTGTAACCGAGGGTTTGTACACCGTTATAGATGATAATGCCGAATTAAAATTAAGTGGCGCAACTGATAACCACACTTTAACAATGGGTAAAACGCCTAAGTTAACAATTGATAGATTTGCAGCTTTGAAAACAAATATAAGTGCAAAAGAAGCAAATGAAAATGAAATAGCTGCATTAATAAAATAATCAACTCAGCATATAGATTAAAAGCGATGGATTTCTTCATCGCTTTTTTTATGTTAAAAAATGGATAAAACTCAAACTTCAGTCTTTCTTCAGAATTATAAAGTATTTTGCAAAAATTCCTAATCAAATGACCAAATTATTTAAAGGTAGATTTGCTATTCTATTTGCATTTCTTACTTATTTTCTATCCTTTTCATTTCTAATCAGAACAATTCTTTTAATAGAATCGCTAAGTAAACACATTGACTTTAAAGTATTAGAAATTGTAAGGATTTATATTACAGGTCTATTTTTTGATATTGGATCAGGATTATTGATTACCATTTTTTATGCGCTATATCTTCTTATCATTCCAAATAAATTTTATACAAAAAAATGGAACATAATATTTAATTGGGTAACCTTGTTTCTATTTGTACTAATAACTTTGTTTTCCTTTTTTGCTGAATTAACCTTTTGGCAGGAATTTGAAAGCCGTTTCAATTTTATAGCCGTAGATTATTTAATTTACACTTACGAGGTTGTTCAAAATATAAACGAATCTTATCCATTACCTCTTTTAATTACTGGCATGCTCCTACTTGCTGTAGTAATTATGTATTTGTTTTATAAACTAAATATCTTCAAAAACAGCCTTAATGCTAACACACCGTTTAACAAAAGAATAATCATTTCATCAACACTAATTATATCTACTATTATATTTAGTTTGTTTGTTAAAAATAGCTGGGCAGAAAATGGTAACAACCGATATGCTAACGAATTAAGTAAAGCTGGAACTTATTCATTTTTTGCTGCCTTTAAAAACAACGAATTAAACTATACCGATTTCTATAAGTTAATTAGCAGTAAAGAAGCATTTACTTTAGTAAGAAACGAATTAAAAGAAACTGGAGTTGCTTTCTCTAAAGATGAATTATCAATAAAAAGAGAGATAACAAATGATTCCAGCCAAGCTTATAAACCAAATCTGATAATGATTACGGTGGAAAGTTTAAGCGCTGATTTTATGCAAAAATACGGGAATAAAGAGCATATAACGCCCGAATTAGATAGTCTTGCAAATCACAGCGTTTTCTTTAGCGATATGTACGCAACTGGAACAAGAACTGTTCGTGGTATGGAAGCTTTAACACTTTGCATTCCGCCAACGCCAGGAAGTAGTATAGTTAGAAGAATGGATAATGAGCATCTTTTTACAGTTGGCCATGTTTTTAAAGAAAAAGGCTATACCAATACTTTCTTTTACGGTGGCGATGGCTATTTTGATAACATGAATCACTTTTTCGGCAATAACGGATACAATATTGTAGATAGGGGCAGAAAATTACTAGATGAAACCTACGATGGCTCGAGAACCATAATTAAAGATAATGAGGTTACTTTCGAAAATGCGTGGGGAATCTGCGATGAAGATATTTTTAATGTGGTTTTAAAAGATGCCGATGAAAAGTTTAAGGCAAACAAATTGTTTAATAATTTCATCATGACCACTTCGAACCACAGGCCATACACCTTCCCCGATCATAAAATCAATTTACCTTCGGGAACGAGAGCAGCTGCAGTAAGATATACCGATTATGCAATTGGTAATTTTATAAAGAAAATTAAAGCAAAACCTTGGTTTAAAAATACAGTTATTATTATTGTGGCAGACCATTGTGCAAGTAGCGCAGGTAAAAACGAAATAGATGTTTCTAAATATCAAATTCCCTGTATGATTCTGAATCTTAAAAATACAGTTGATATGAATATTGATAAAATGACTTCTCAAATTGATCTCTACCCAACATTATGGAGTTTATTAGGATGGAAATATACCAGCAGTTTTTACGGTAAGAATGTACTGGATAAAGATTATAAGCCAAGGGTTGTTTTAGGTACTTATCAAAAACTGGTTTACATGAGTGGCGATAGTCTTGTGATTTTAAGTCCGCATAGAAAAGTTGACACCTACATTTACAATAAAGCTAAAAACGAACAAACAAAAGCAAGTTTTCCTAAAGCGTTAACCGATCAGGCTATTGCAAATTACCAAACCGCTTTCGATATTTTCAAAGACGGAAAATTAAGGTATTAGATTTTATAGTCTGTAAGGTTTAAAGACTTTACAGACTATAAAATTAATTTAAGTTCATGCTTAAATCCTGAGCTTTAGCTTGTGCTAACTCTTTCTTTTTGGTTTTACTGAGATATTTAACGCCAACTCTTAGTGCTTTCAAACCAGAAACACCTTGTAGTTCTTCTAAATCCAACTGCTCCAAATCATCATTTAAATAACCTTGATCTTGCAAATATTTGATGTACTCAATATATTCTTTAGCTTCATCGGCATTAAAATAAACCATTGCAATCTTATTAGGCTGCGTTAAACGTTCGGTAGTTCCTTTTATAAGTACTTTATCAATTCGTTTTTTTACTACCTCATATCTAATATTATAAGCACCTTCAACATCAAAACGACGCTCATCATTTCTAAAGCTAATATCTATCGAATTTGAATGAATAAATACCAGTTGAGTGGTTTCTAAAGGCCTTGGCATTTCGCCGATTAAACTTTTAGATAAACGAGCAATTTCGACCATTGACGTTAACTGCCACAAACGAATATTCTTTAAATACAATAAATCGAAGGGCTTATTCGGTGCAATATCCTGACCAATGTAAATATCATATTCAACACCATCGGTTCTAAATTTGGCGAAATAGCATGGATATGAAGTTTGAAGATTTTGTTGTGCAGTTTCTAAATACTGACTTACCTCCATATTGATTAGTTGCATCGAAACTTCCAGTTTCCTCCTATTTTCGTAAGCTAAACCTGTTTCTGGTAATATTTCTGCAAAATAATCATCAACAATTTCTGCTGCCTCTGGATGATTTACTTTTATAACAGAGAAGAAAGGATAAACCTCGGCTGCTAAAAATTCGTTTAACAGCATTTCTTCATTACTCGAAGCAACATTGCTTATTCGAACAATCCAGTCGTTACAGTTAAAAATTAATTTATCAATAAGCTCCAGGTAAACGAATTTTCTTAAACCTTTTAAAGTTTTAATAATGTTCAATAAATGAACATGCATATCTTCTTTTAAAGCCTGATTACGCTCAACCGTAGAATTACGAATATCAATTGCACCAAATAATGGATACATATTTTTAAACGTAATGGTATCAATTTGCTTATGCTTTTTGTTCTCTTTATTCTGTTGGATAAAATGCCATACAGCTTCATTAAATTTCCACTGCACCGACGGTTGTAAAGCGGTAAACTTATCCATCAAAACAGCATCCATTTTGGCATTAAATTCTTCTATACTGTATTGAAATAACTGTCCAATAAGTGGCATAGCAGGACGTAATCTTGATAAGATTTTATCATCGACAATTATTTCCTGGTTTGAATAAACTTCTAAAACCCCTGCCAGCTGTGTATTATAGTAAATTGGCAGTACCGAATAAGAACAAACGCCAGCTGCTTTTAAAACCCTCAAAAAAGGATCTTTAGCCATTTGGTCTTCATTAATCGAACTCACAAAAATCGGACGAGGATCTTCTTTGTATTTATCAACCAACGAATAAAAAACTTCTTCTTCTAAGTTTGATGCTTTTGCCGAATTGATAAGCATGCTTTGCGAAAAGTCTTGATTATCAAAAACCAGTTTATTATTAACGGTTAAAAATGGCATTAAACCAAACTCTATATTACCATTTCTGCTTAATGTTTTTAAAGCCTGAATAACATGGTTGTAAGCCTCTGTTTGATAATTATGATCAACTAAAGCATTTCTAATGCCATCAATTGCATGTTGCAAAGTAACATCAGTTATAGAAATTACACTAAAACCTTCGAAGGTGAAATTCTTTAAAGATAACTCTTTAAATAAATACTCCATTTCGGTACCTTCCTGAAA
Source organism: Pedobacter ginsengiterrae (assembly GCF_039537385.1). Taxonomy (NCBI): domain Bacteria; kingdom Pseudomonadati; phylum Bacteroidota; class Sphingobacteriia; order Sphingobacteriales; family Sphingobacteriaceae; genus Pedobacter; species Pedobacter ginsengiterrae. Next base: position 35,700 of record NZ_BAABAK010000019.1, on the reverse strand, counting down.
GTGTTTTGCTAATTCTTCAAAATTAAGCTCAGGTAAATCACCCTTATGTTGAATATCAATAAACTGTGTGTCGTTTTGGATATTATAATAAGAGGTTAAATTATTTTCAGGATTAACATGAGCGTAAATAATCTCATTCTTTAATACGGAAGTGAAATTGTAAAATCTATCCAGTATTAAATTATAAATAAATTTGATTTGTTTTTTTTCAGAAGGTTCATTATCCTGACTAACTTTTGATTTAGGATCATGATCTTTGAAAAATTGATAAAATGCATTGGTACTGAAGAAAATCTCATCAGGAACTGGGGTGCTTAAGGCCCAGAACATTTCATTCTCATTTGCCATTAAAGGTGTAAGAATGGTGAATATTAATTCTAATGTTTCTTTATGCTTTGCTAATTCTTGTGTGGTTATATTGCCGAGCAGATCATTTTCTTTCTCGATTTTTTCCAATAAGAATCTATAAAACTCCGATTTAACAGTTTTTTCGGTTTTCAATCTGTTTTTCAGATAATTGACCAAGGGTCTGAAAGACAAGTTTGATTTTACCTGACAACCAATACATTCATTTTTATGAATCTTTATTACATTGGTATTCATGAGTATATGTTTATTATAGACGTAAAATTTAATGGTAACTAAAAAATATAATTTATTAGCTACAAAAGTACAAACAGTAAATATGATAAATAGTCTGCTAAACGTAATACTATTTTTACAATCATTATATTAAAATACGCTCAAAAACTCATTTTAGTTTTAAAAAGCTCAACTTTCTTACTCCTCTTTATTCTAATATCTAAAATTTAACGATACGTAAGGGTACCATCCATCAGTAGAATGGCCCATTACAAAACGAACAACTGTTAAAGATGCTGGCGCAAAATAAACGCCACCACCAACACCGTGATGCCACGCGTTTGAAGAATCGTTATTGCTCCAAACACGACCAACATCGTAAAAACCAAGTAAACCAACTTGCCCAGGAAGCACATAGCTAACCAAATCGCCTAGCTTTGCCCTTAATTCTAAATTGTTATAAAAACTATGATCGCCTGCAAACCTGAACTGACGGTAACCAAGTAAATTACCCTGACCTCCAAGAAATTGCGATTGATAGAAAGCTGGTTTACCAAGCGTTACACCTCCACCAAAACGATCGGCCAGTATAAATGCTTTTCTACCATCTAAGTTTTTGTACAAGGCAATACTTGCCGTAAACTGACCGAATGAGTTTGAATATTTATTTATCCCTTTATAACCCGTAAGTTTAAAATCAACATAGCTACCTAAAGTTGGCAACAAGTCGTTATCGCGGGTATTATTAACAAAGTTTACAAAAGCACCAGCATACATCTTTTCATTGCGGATGGTTAAGCTATCATAAGAATGTAATTGCGCCGTTTGAGTAATAAAACGACCGTCATTATCTTCCTGATTATATTTATAATACTGAATTGAAGGACCAATACTCAAAGTAGATTTAGGTCTGCGCCATCTTAAAGCCGCATCTACCTGATACAAATTGAATCTAGCTCTATAATACCTAATGTCGTCACCATGCTCATCGAAAGCGGTTTCATTGCCTACTCCAAAGAAATTTTGAGTGTTATTGGGTGCAAAAGCATCAGCCTTGATTGTAAAATCTGCCTTTCCTAAAGCCTTAAGCCATTCGCCCTTATAATTAAATCTAAATGCTTTTGAAGAAAACGAATGCAAGAATGAAACAGTCTGCGAATTACCGTAAGGTTGTTTTCTAAAACCAGGATTGGTTTGCTTATAAATTAAGCCAAGTAATATCCCATCGTCGTTATTATAGCCTGCATTTAACAGCCACGAACTTCTGCGATACATATCTTTTGGAATATAGCTAAAGTTTGAGGTATCGTTAGAAATAATTTTCCTGATTTTATTAGCGTCTTCTCCATTGTAAGTTGCTTTATCAGTTCTACCGTAAAGCTTTACCAAGCCGTTACTATTTGCAAAATCGTAAACCTTTTCACCTTTACCACCGATTATTCTGATTTTAATATTCGAATTTTTGTTATCCAATATTAAGCTATCGTTACCATTGTGCATATAAACCCTAAGCTCCTTGGTTACTTTCGGATCGAAAGTTCGGTTAAAAAGTGTTTCTTTAATATTCCCTTCCTTCGAAATTTTATTGATTTTAACTTTTAAACCCTTATCCGATGCATCTGTTATCTGAATTAACTCATTTTTATTGGTTACCTCAATATCTACAATACGATTAAAGAAATGATAATAATCATTCATCAACTTTGGTAATTCTTCAATTCTCGAGCGCATTTGAGCAAGCAAGGCATCATGATGTAAAGAATAACTGGGCTCAGGAAGTTTACGTAATGCCTTTTCAAAAACATCATCATTATACTTAGAACAAAAATCTGCTACAATCTTATCCCATTCTTCTTCCCCAATATTTGCTGTCCAACGACTGCTAATCTCTCTTCCCTCCCACAAAAACCAATTAATATCCTTAATTTTTCGTTCGTAACCTTGCATCATCGGCAATAATGAAGACGACTGTGTGTAGCGTTGTAAGGCACCATCTGATCGGAAAAACACTTGATCCCGATCTCTTGGTACTGGTGTATAGTGCGAACCTCCATCCTTTTTAGTTTCTTTCCAACGCCATTGATCTTCATGCCTGTCCCAATCGCCAAGTAAAACATCCAATGCTCTTGCCTTAACCCAGGCAGGTCCATCTAAAGTATTGTCGTTATCATCGGTTAATTTTTTATCCATCTTCGGAGAACTGTCCGACTCGCCCACGGGCTCACGCTCCTCCAAAAGGCATAAAGTATTAGCAAAGGCAGATTCATATTCACCCAAATTATCATCAGGAGAAACCCAGCCAATTATCGGATTACTATGTGCAATTCCTGCGGCTTTAGCCAATTCGGGTACAACAAGAGCCGAAAACGGATGCTGTGCACTCATATTATCTTTAATAATATCTTTTGCAAAAGTTTCTCTTAAGGCGGCAGGCAATAAAACCTCTGGAAATTTCTCTACACTTCGTAAAGCGTATTCTTTGCCGTTTTTATCTTCTAACCTTAACGATCTCGATTGATTACCACCACCACGCTGAGTTGCTTTTAATCCGCCAGCAATTTCAGAAATTCTAAGCACTGGAACTTTTGTTTTTTCGGCATACTCCTTACGGTAATTTTCGCCAAAAACATATCTGTGGAAACGTCCAACACTATCGTATTCTGGTTTTACACTCACCATAATGCTATCTGCAGTAATAACCTTATCACGAGCCTTAATTTTTTGGCTTATAGTTTCAAACTTCTTGGTATAACTGTAAACCCGTTTAACACCTGTATCGGCATAAACATAATATTCGTAACGCATATCGTTATTCATTAACTGATCCGCAACTACGTAACCTTGCTCCATTTCGTGAAACAAAGAGGTTTTACCCTTTTTATTTGGCGATATCTTAGAGCCCGAGCCACTAATAATCTGTAACTGCTTACCTTTGATAAGCTGTAAACCATGTTCATGACCAGCCACGTATGTAACGTTTGGATAATCGCCAAAAACACCATTAACCGACTTAATCATATCTTTATAGGCAGGATGATTTAAATCTTCGGGGCTTAATAAAGTAGAACGTAAAAACGGATAAACAGAACCCAAAACAGGCATGGGGATGTATAAATTCTTATTTAACGAGGTTAACGGAAAAAAGTGGTTCCTTAAATTGAAATAACCACCATGTGGCCCATAACTTTGAAAAGGATGATGAGAAGCTAACAGAATAATCTTATTCTTATTTTTCTCTAGCAAATCTTCCATTTTCACTAATACCTCATCCTTAGTACGGCATTCGCATTCTCCGTTTGGATTCGATTTATTGTAGGGAAATAACCACCATTCGCTATCATATGCAATTATGGTTAATTTATCGGTAAGGTTTATTACAACAGGATCAGGACAACCATTTTCAGGAATAAGCTTTAACAAAGGATCGTTTTGTGCTTTTAAATAATCATCCTGAGCTTTTATTTTGGCCAAACCTTTCGGACCTGATTTATCCCAGTCGTGGTTGCCTGGAACAAAATATACAGCAGCTCCTTTTTCACGCATAGGTGCGAACTGAGATTGCAATATCTTTTTAGTTTCTTCCTCTTCGAGGCTGCCTGGTAATCCCATTCCTGTTGGATAAATATTATCACCAAGGTAAACTACAGTAGTTTTTTTAGGAATAATTTGCTTTGCTGCATTTTTTAAATCCTGCATTTGCCCTGGATTCATTTCTCCCGCATCGCCAAACAAAATGACACGATACTTTACATCATTTTGAGCAAAAGCTGCAAAACTTATCAGTGTAAAAAAAATTGATAGCGTAAAATTTTTAGTCATAGTGTTGGTTTAAAACGGTTTCCAAACTGAAATTGTTAAAAGGTATTATATATTCAAAAGTCGTATTGAGTTCGTAAAAAACTTAAAAAATTCCCTACTAACTCAACACGATAAAATTTACGTTTAATAAAACGTTAATCATTAATTTTTAAGTTTAAACTGCAAAATATTACCTGCAGCTAAAGTCCCACCTTCGTTTGATATGTAAAGGTTGTTATCCTTATCAAAAGCGATTCCCTCTGGTTGATTAAAATTACCACCTTTTAGCGGATATGCTGCTTTAATTTTGAAATTTTCATCAGCAACAACCAATAATTTATTAACTGAAGACAGAATGTACCACTCATTTGTGCGTTGATTTTTGGCTAAAGCAGAAGGCTTAAATTTCACTTTTTTCTCTCCACTTAATGCTTCAATTTCTTTAAAAGCCAGATTAAAAGTACCTGCTGGTTTTAATGTGTTATCAGCCGCAAAATCGAATGCATAAATACTTGTTGCTTTATTCTGTTCATCAGCTTTGCTGCCTTTTGTTAATATATAAACTTTGCCAGCTTTTTCGTCGGCGGCCAGTCCTTCATATTCAGCTTTCGGTACCATACCTTTTAGTTTAACCACATTAAGAGCTTCAGCTTTATTTAGTTCCGACATTGGAAACATATGCAATTCGCCATTACTTTTAAGAACGATAATCTGTTCCTTGATTATTGTTAAATCTTCATAATCTCCTTTACCGCCAAACTTGGTAAATTTAGATTCTTTGTCATTTAAGCCAAGATAAAACAAATCTCCATCCTCATCTTGGATTGCAAAAACTTGTTTTGGATTCCCATTATGAAACACAATTCCAGAAATTTCGAACAGATTATGAGGCATATTGTACTTTACTGGATTTTCTAAATCGTAGGGTAAACTTGTTTTTTCGACCGCTGCCCCTTTGTCTGTTTCTGTTTCAGATTTTGCTTCATCATGTTTTTCGTTAACACATGAAATGAAGAAAAACGCCATAACTAGAATTATAAGTGCAGAAGATATTTGTTTTTTTAAGTTTCTCATCGGATAAAAATTAAGATTGATTTTTTAAAAATTCGTATATAGCGTGCTGTGATGCAATAAGTGTTCCATCCTTTTCAACAGGAACATTATTCATATTTTCATCAATACGCACAGCTTGTAGGTTATCGCGTAATTGAATATTAATTATCTCCAAAATCTCTGTCTTTATTTTCTCATCATAAATTGGAAAGCAAACCTCTATCCTTCTATAAATATTTCGGTTCATCCAATCGGCAGAACCTAAGTACACATCCTGCTTACCCAAATTATGAAATATAAAAACACGGCCGTGTTCTAAATATCGATCCACAATTCTGATAATTTTAATATTTTTACTCATTCCATCAACACCAGTAATTAAGCGACAAATACTACGCACAAGCATGGTAATTTTTACGCCTGCCTGCGATGCTTGATAAAGTTTATCTATTAAAATTTTCTCTTCGAGATTATTAAGTTTAATTGTAATTGAAGCTTCTCGCCCTGCCTTTGCATACTCAATTTCGCGATCGATAAGCGCCAGAAATTTGGTTTGTAAATTAAATTGAGCAACCAGGATATGTTCAAACTTTATTAAATCGGGCGATGATGGTTTTACTCTTTTAGCCAGAAAAATAAATAATAACTCTATTTCTCGCAAAATGGCTTTGTTAGCTGTCATTAAAATATGATCGGTATAAAAAGCCGCCGTACTTTCGTTAAAGTTCCCAGTTGCAAGTAAACCAGTATAGGTTGTTCTATCGCCAATTTTTCTTTTTACCAAAGCAACTTTAGCATGAACTTTTAAGGCGGTAACACTATAAACAATTTCCACCCCTTTTTCCTTCATTTTCTTGGCCCACTTAATATTGTTTGCCTCGTCGAACCTTGCCTTTAACTCTACTAAAACAAACACTTTTTTACCATTTTTTGCAGCGCTGATTAATGCATTAATAATTTTAGAATCGCTGGCGACACGGTAAATTGTCAGGTAAATTTCCTTAACATCTGGATCAATTGCCGCCTCATTAAAAAATCTTAATACACTATCGTAACTTTGATAAGGTGTATGAATAATGATATCATTTTTCTCGATGGCTTGCGTTAAGGTGCCATTAACAACATCAGTATTACATATTTTTGGCCACGATTGATTGGACAGCCCTGGTTTATTGACAGGGAAACTCATCAAATCTTTAAGATTATGGTATTGTCCACCTTCGACCATATTGGCCTTTTTAAGACTAAAAAGTTTTTTCAATAGAGCTAAAACGTTTTCTGGAATGCCTGGTTGATGAAGAAATCTTGTAGCCAGGCCCGAATCGCGTTTTAAAAGCTGTGCTTCTAACTGATCTGATAAATTTCCAGAATATTCATCCTTTAAATCAATTTCTGCATCACGGGTAATTTTAAAACTAAAGCAGCCTGTAATTTCCTCATTCTTAAAAACAGAATCGAGATTAAAACGCACAATATCATCCAGAAAAACTATAAATACTTTGTCTTCGTGCTCAATTTTATAAAACCTGGGTAACTCGTTCGAAGGAATATTCAGAATAACCGTTTTTTCGATTTTATCTTGCTTTAAAGTAATTAGGAAATAAAGCTCATTATTCGACGGAAAGAAATCTGTGTTTTCTTCAACATAAACAGGTTGCATAAAAGCCAAAACCTGACTTAAAAAATATCTGTTTATCTGTTGTTTAATTTCATCAGGAAAAACATCACCATAAAGCAAGTGGATGTTATTTTCTTTTAAATGCGGAATAATATGTTGTTTTAAAGCCTTTCCATAACGCTGCTGCTGATCGGAAATTAAATTGTTTGCGCTGTTTAATAAATCCGCTTCAATATGAATATCGTTATCTGTTTTACCGCTCAGTTTCTCAAGAGCCAAAAGAACAGGCATCCTTACCCGATAAAACTCATCCAGATTGGAAGAAAATATAGATAAAAATTTAATGCGTTCTAAAAGCGGAACAGCTTCCCTTTCGGCTTCCATTAAAATGCGCTCGTTAAATTTAAGCCAGCTTAAATCTCTGTTAAACAGCCTGGTTTCTACTAATTCTTCCATTAAAGTTTACCGTAAGCTGCATAAGCAACAACAAATGCTAAAACCGCAGCAATAAGACCGAACATAAAGATATTATAAGCCAACCTAATTAATTTATACTTTCGACCTAAAACCACACCTTGTGAGTACACATCAGTAATTAAGGTGCCGTATAAAAAGTCTTTATCGTTCATTACCTTTAGCATACCATCTGTATATGCTGGTAACGACATTTTATAAAAATTGCCAAAAAACAACAGATTTACCTTTTTGTTATCCATATCTTCTGGCGTAAAAATTCCTTGCGGGATGGATGGACGAGTTGATAAAATTGATACCACCACACAGGTTAAACTAACCATCAATAAAATAAAAGTCGGGATGATTAAATTTCCATGATCTTCCAGTCTTCTTAAAAGTAAACTCACAATTAAGGATAGCATGATGGAATTAACAGTTATCAATATATGCGCCTTATTATCAGCCATATCGCTTAATCGCTGGTTATTTGCCGAAGTAATCCTAAACATGGTTTCAATTCCCTTATCAGGTTTATCGTCTTTACCTTTTTTGTCTTTTTTACGTTTAGTATTTTCTACCTCCTGCGATAAATTAGTATGTAAAGCGGGCTTAACAAAGTTAATCTGCTCATCATTTTTCGATAACTTACTTTTTATCTTTTCAATATTTTTCGATTTTTGATCGTTAAGCAATAGCTGAGCATAATCGGTATGGTAATGCTGAGATTCTAAAAACTGAATATCATTAATCCGCCAATCGTTTTTACTGATGTCTTTATTGTAAATTAACTCAGCCTCTTTGTGCATTAATTTGCCTTTTTCCCTAAAATCGGTAGTTCCAAGATGAAAAAGATCTGCATCACAGAGGATGTTTTCTAATAAATTTTTGGGCTTTTGAGGAATTTTGGTACTTAAAATGGCGTTGGAAACTTTTTCCCTGATGGTTTCGTCAACACCGAGGCTTTTTAAATAATCACTAGCCATTTCAGCACCCTTTATTTCGTGATGGAATACATCTACAAAATAACCTGTATCGTGAAACCAGGCTGCAACAGTTACCACAAAGAAATCTTCGTTATTTAATTGATAATGATTGGCTATTTCTTGTGCGGCTTTTACAACATCATTAGTATGCTGAAAGTTGTGGTAAACCAGCCTTGAATCGTGATGAGTGTTAAAATAATCGTTAACATGCTTTTCTACATCAATTTGTAGTTGCTTATAATCCATGGGGGTGTTGCTAAAATATAAATCTAATTTGGAAATATTTTCCAGATAAAAAACAAGCTGATTGCGTTTATTGTTATAAAATTACATTAATTTTCATAAAATGATTCACGCTAGCGATAACTAATTAAATTCTGTTTATTCATTATTAATGTTATTTATAATGTACGAATTGGGTTTTTGTTTTTAAAAATCGTCAAATAACTGAAAATGAATTGGAAACAATTTATTTGAAATTTTAATGAAAAACTTTTTCCGAATTTGAATGCAATTTTGTAACATTGCACTCGCAAAAAACAAATGTTTTTTCAGGGCCTATAGCTCAGTTGGTTAGAGTAGAAGACTCATAATCTTTTGGTCGCTGGTTCGAGCCCAGCTGGGCCCACAACCCTTCAGTGAAAACTGGAGGGTTTTTTTATGCGCTAAATGCTGGTTATAGATCAACTAAAGGTTATACGTAATTCTGATTTTAGTTTTTTAAGATGGCTAGGCTTTACAAATGCACCTATTTCAATGCCTGTAATTCCTTTAAGACAATACAGCTTATCTTCTTTTCCTTTTTCATCACAGTTAAATACAATAGCTTTTATTGGATTAGTTTTTTTATTTCAGCTGATGATAAAAATATTGTCAATCAGGCAAAAAAATAACTTTCTGTTTTTAATCATCAAATGCTCCCGCTTGGAAATCAATTATAATAAAAGAGCCACATTGCTGTAGCTCCTTATAGTGTAAAGTGCGAGATTGAGCTCAACCCACTTAAATTTCGGATCGGTGTTAATCAAATAATCGCCTAAGGCATTTTTAATAATTTTTGGCGATTATTACTCAATTAAGCCGTTGCAGTAAGTGTAGTTCCAGAAATGGTTAATGGATAAACTTTCAATGCACTCGTTGTTCCGCCGTCATTTGGTTGTGCTAAAATGCTTCCTGTAGTTGTGTATCTCGAACTATGCAAGCTGCATTGAATGTAATTGTTAGCTTGTATAAAACCTAGCGAGCCGCCTTGATGTGGGCATGTAGCTTGCGTAGCTGCAAAGGAAGTGGTTGCATTTCCGCTCGCAGTACGAATAAATAAAATTCCACTGAGTACTAAAGAAGAACCAATTGCAAGCAACTGACTATTTAAATCAACACTTACAGTAGAACCTGGCGGTGTTGTGCCGCCACCTGGGTTTGTCGGTCCTGGTGCATCACTTTTTTTTCCGCAAGATGAGAAACAACTACCTGTACAAGCCAGCGCTACGCCTAGCCCCAAAGATTTAAGAAATTCATTACGTTCCATAATTTGTTTTGTTAGTAAATTTTAGATTGAATATTTTTATCCTTCGATTTAAATAATGTGAAGTTTCTGGAAATGGTAAAGCCAAAGCGAACCCCGCCTTTACGCCACGATTTTTGGGTATCGGGAACAAAGCTGTTCTCCGAAATATATTCCGAATTCATGAAATTAAGAGAGAAAACATGCCCGCCAGTTTCAATTTCCAGTCCAACTCCCAAAGGGTTATAAAACTGTTGAGCTAAATTAGTTGGTCGATTTAAACCGTTTACCAACGTATAATCTGCAATAAATGATAGGCGTTTCGTTAGTTTTAAACGCCCTGCAAAACCTATACTAAAAAGATTTTCAGGATCCCTGGCTTCTGTTGTGTTTTTTCTAAGGAGAACAGCTGGCGCCACTTGTAATGAAATTCGTTGTGTAATTTTTCTTGAAATGATGGGTTGAAGAAAGTAGGAAAAACGATTGCCATAATTAGAGAATTCATTTGTTGTAAAGGGCGCTCTGGCTATCCAGCCCATTTGTGCTAACAGGGTAACATTTAATGGAAAGCTATGGCTACTGCCTCCATTTTGCTCAAATAATTTATACTTAAGAAAGCCATTATAAAGTTCATCATGCTTACTTCGCCCAATACTCACCGTTAATTTATCGGTAATACCGTAATCGAAGCCGATAAACAAATCGGTGGCAACATCTAAACCATAAAGCGTGTGTGCACTTCCAAATTCACCTCCAATATCTCCAAAATGATGACGAATACGCATATCCAGATCATGCTTTTTTTGAGTTTCGGTAGAATGTGATAACACAATCCTTGTAGATTTAAAGGCTGGGTTCTGAATTTTGAATGCGTTGCTATCAGTTACCGATTTTAATAATGAATCTGCTGATTGCGCATAAATGTTTGTTGCTAAAAGACAAACAAAGCTTATTAAAGTAAAAGTTCGTAACATATATTTAGGGTTTAGGATTTAGGTTTCCGCTTACTTTTACACTGATGATCTTGGCGATTTTAGTAAAAACTAAAGTTGGTATTTTGATATTATGATCAACGCAGGCTACATCGAAGGCAGATGAAATGGTTGCAGAGCCATCTTTAATTAGAATCTTCGCTAAAATAGTTCGCGGTTTGCTTACACCATGTACAGTAAGTGTGCCTTTTGCTGTTACCGCATATTCAGCATTTTTAGTCCAATCGATATTGGGAGATATCGTCCCTTTAAATGCTGCCACAGGATATTGATCACTTTCCATGTAGTTTTCATTAAAATGCTCCTGCATAAGTTTCTTTTCAAACTCAAAGCTTTTGATGGGCACCTGAAATGCAAATTCACCACTTTTCGAAATCAAAACAGCAGAAGTTTTATCGCTCGAGGCTTTAATATCTTCGATTGGTGTTGAAGAAAAAAACGAGGTTTTAACATTCGCCGAAACAAAATTCTGGGCATTGGCCGCTATGCATCGCATTAAAAAAAACACGACCAATAAGATTGCCATTACTGTATTTTTAGCTTTCATGTTTAAGAAATTAGTTTAGTTAGTTAAATGATATAGGATTAGATTTTTCATAGCTATCCGCTTTTGTTATACGCAACGCTGAATAATGAGGTCGATCAGCAATGCCGATCGACCAAACCACACTTACCTAACCCCCATATTTTTAAGGCAATGGAGCGATTAAAGATGTTGGAGTTAGTACAGGCCAAAATCCTGGCACAGCTCCAATACTTACACCCTTATTATCTCCCCGCTTTGCATCCTGAGAAAAATAATAAAGTGGCCAGCCTTTATAAGTCATTTGTTTCTTGCCAAACACATCAATAACGCTGATCAAATCTTTTGTAATTACCGATGGTAAAACCTTAGTATCGATTTCGTAAACTGGCCAAATGCTATTATTACTCAAATCTGCTTTAGTAAATGTGTTTTTATTGTTTTTATCAGGGGAAAATGAATAAAGAGTTCTGCCAGCAGCATCAGTAAAATACTTTGTATTGCCAGTTCCTTCTACATACAAAGAAGTGTACGATTTGCCATTTGAACCAATTAACTGGGCATTAGCAAGCATCAAAGAATAATCGGGTTTGGCTACAAACCAAATGCCGCCTACCCCATCACCCTTCGTATCACCCGATGCGACATCACTCGCATAATAATAGAGTGGATAACCTTTGTAAGTGCTCTGCTTTTTACCATCGGCCCGAGTAATTTCACTCACTTGCGACTTATCTAAATTCAAATCGGTACTTGCATCTGCCGAATAATACAAGGGCCAAACCGCTTCGCATCCTCCCGTGCAATTTGCGGTTCCGTTAACATCGTTTGCAAAAAAGTAAAGTGTTTTCCCTTCTTTATCCGTAAGTAATGATCCGAACTGAGCATTGGTAAAAAGTTGAATTCCTTTCTTTTCGACAAGAGGCTCATCAATTACTGATTTTTTACACGAAGTAATTAATATCATGGCCAGGCAAGTCGTAACAATCAGATATTTTTTTAGGTAGCTTATCATAAGATTTTGTTTTAGGTTTTAGTATCTTTATTTGTCATCATTACGCACCTTAAATGAAAATGGTTGCTCCCTATTGCGAAGTTTTTTCTCTATTAAAAAAATATTATTATGCAGGCAACCTTTCGCCTGTGGCTATCGTAATGTATGCTGAAAGGAGAATCTGTGACCACTAATCGCGATAGTGAACATCTTATAAAAGAGTATATCGAAGGCTGCCGTAGAAATGATAGAAATAGTCAAAAAGCACTATATAAACATTTCTATAGCTTTGCTATGGGTATTTGTTTGCGTTATGCAAATAATAGGTTGGATGCTGCAGGGATATTAAACGATAGCTTTTTTAAAGCATTTAAAAACATTTCGAAATACGAATCATCCAAAGCATTTCTGCCTTGGCTTGGCAGAATTGTGACTAATACCGCCATTGATTTTTACCGAAGTAACCTGAAGTTTGCAGGCCATATGGATATCGATGATATTGAAGGCCCCGCACAAGTTACAATGGTTTATGAAAAACTCGCTTACGAAGACTTAATAAATCTGGTACAGAATTTAAGTCCAGCTTACCGAACGGTTTTTAACCTTTTTGCCATAGATGGAAATAGTCACGAAGAAATCTCCGAATTACTAAATATTTCTATAGGAACATCAAAATCAAATCTTTTTAAGGCCAGATTAAAATTACAGGAAATGATAAAAGCCTTGGAAGAAAAAAGTTATAAAATTCTGCCTGCAGACGATCATAAAAATTTTGTTCAGGTTAGATTAAACACAAATATGTAATGAAAGCGCATAATGATATAGATAAGTTATTTAAGGATGGTTTAGGGAAACCCGATATTCCTTTTAATGAACTTGACTGGGAGGAGTTAGATAAACAATTGCATCCTAAGCCAAAACGCAGAATAGTGCCGTTTTTTTGGTGGTCAACCGCAGCTGGAATTGCAGCTACGTTAATAGTTATTTTTCTATTGCCAGGTAAAAATAATAGATTATCTGTGCCTGCTATCGTTAAACAAAAAAGCAAATACAATCAAAAAAGCACACCTGTAAATACTGATTCTAAAGCTGAAAAAAGTAATGAATTGCCTAAACCAATTGTAATAACGGATGATAAAATCAGTTTAAGCGCACAGACTAAAAAAACTGATTATAAACGTACTACCAAAAGTATTAATATGCTTCCAAAGGAAAATCTAATCCAAAGTATTGCCCAGAATAATATATTACCTGTTTTACTCAAATCAAGTATTGAATTTGAAGATCGTAAAAGTTCAATTACTTTTTCAAAACAAGCTATCAATACAAATTTAGCTTTACAAAAAGCGAATAACAGCGTTATCAAAACCACTAAAACCAAACCTGGATTTGTATTGGCAATTATTGCAGCTCCAGATTTAACAGGTATTCAAAAATCGGGAAGAAGCAGTTTAAGTGGCGGTATCGGTATTGAAGCAACCTTAATGCTTACCAAAAGACTAAGTATTACTACGGGTGCAGCTTATGCCAAAAAAATATATGATTCTGATTTTAGCTTATATAACCCGAAATCTAATTATGTATTTAAAAACCAACCCTTAAATATCCATGCCAATTGCGATGTACTGGATATACCATTAAATGTAAACTATAAAATTTTAGGAAATAACCGAAACGCTCTGATATTAACCACAGGATTATCGACTTATTTAATGCTCAAGGAAGATTATTACTATTCTTATGAAACTCCAAACTCAAAATGGCCACAATCATACGAAGTCAAAAATGAGAACCAACATTATTTAGGCATTGCAAACATCGGGGTAACTTTTCAGCGTAAAATAAATAGCAGACTGAGCTTGGGTATTACGCCATTTGCTAAAATTCCATTAACAAATATTGGCTACGGAAATTCTAGGTTGTCATCAACAGGTGTTGCAGTTTCTGTAAATATGACTAATCTATTTTCGAAGAAAGAAAACACATCAATGCCAAAATAATAAAATTTAAAACATCCCGAATGGTGATTATGAAGGACTATTTATTCAGTGATTGGCTCAGATGAACTACAATTCGGAAACTCTACTTGATTTCAGTTTCATCAAGCAATAATATTTGTAGTGCGTTAATCTGTACAATATAATTCACCCCTGCATTCCTTTTGTAATCCTCCTCGGATAAGTAAAGAAACTAACCTTCCAGTCTATTTGAATTTCGAGCAGAAAAAAGCCCTTAAAATGCGTACTTTTGCAGCCGAAATGATTTCAATAAATAATTTAACATTCCTGATTGGCTCGAGAGCCTTATACGATGAGGCAAACTGGCACATTAAACCTGGAGATAGAGCAGGTTTAATTGGCGCCAATGGAACAGGAAAATCCACACTATTAAAAATAATTGTAGGCGAATACGCACCAAGTTCGGGTACGGTTTCCATGTCTAAAGACTTGAAAATTGGTTACTTAAACCAGGATTTACTTTCCTACGATTCGCACCATAGCATTTTGCATGTAGCAATGGAGGCTTTTGAACGCCAAAATCAACTACATGATGAAATAGAAGAACTGCTTAAAAAAATCGAAACGGATTATAGTGAAGAGGTTTTATATAAACTGAGTGATAAACAGCAAGAATTTGAGGCTTTGGATGGTTACAACATCGAATACAGAGCGAATGAAATTTTAGCAGGTTTAGGTTTCAGCACTGCAGATCAACACCGCCCTTTAAATACTTTTTCGGGAGGTTGGCGAATGCGTGTAATGCTGGCAAAAATCCTTTTACAAGATCCTGATATTTTATTACTTGATGAGCCGACCAACCACATGGATTTACCTTCGATTAAATGGTTGGAAAACTATTTGGCGAGTTTTGAAGGTGCCATTGTAATTGTATCTCACGATAGGTATTTCTTAGATAAAATTGTTAACCGTACAGTTGAATCCCGTAAAGGTAAATTAACGGTTTACGCAGGTAACTACAGTTTTTATGTAGAAGAAAAAGCTTTACGTGGCGAAATCCAAAAAGGTGAATTTAAAAACCAGCAAGCTAAAATTAAACAGGAAGAACGTTTAATCGAGCGATTTAAGGCTAAAGCATCTAAAGCAAAAATGGCGCAATCACGTATGAAAGCTTTAGATAAAATGGAGCGAATCGACGATGTTGATGATGATAACCCGACGGTAAACTTCAGTTTTAAATTTACTAAGCCATCTGGCCGTCACGTTGTTCGTATTGAGCACGCAACTAAACATTATCCGAATGTTCACATTTTGGAAGATGCCGAAGCGGTAATCGAAAAAGGCGATAAAATTGCTTTAATTGGAGCCAATGGTAAAGGTAAATCTACTTTGTTAAGAATGATTGCTGGTACCGAAAAATTTGATGGTTTCTGCGAAACGGGTCATAATGTAACCACCACTTTCTTTGCACAGCACCAGTTAGAATCGTTGCATCTGGAGAATTCTATTTTAGAAGAATTACAGGCTTTTGCACCTAAACATAGCGATACCGAACTTCGTAGTATTTTAGGTTGTTTCCTGTTCACGGGCGATGATGTTTTCAAGAAAATTAAAGTGCTTTCTGGTGGCGAAAAATCTCGTGTGGCTTTAGCGAAATCGTTAACTACCGATTCAAACTTCCTGATTCTGGATGAGCCGACCAACCACTTGGATATTCAATCGGTTAACATTTTGATTCAGGCTTTAGAGCAGTTTGAAGGTACATTTATTGCAGTATCTCACGATAGGTATTTCTTGGATAATGTAGCCAACAAAATCTGGTTTATCGAAGGCGAAAAAATTAAACAATATCCTGGTACTTACGAAGAATATGAGGAATGGAATAGCAAACGTGAGATTCCGATTGCAAAGCCCATCCCGATAAAAATACCAGAAAAAGCAAAAGAACAACCGAAAGTTGTTGCGCCTAATACAGCCAGTCAGTTAAAAAAGCTGAATGATGAATTAAAAAAGGTAGAAACTTTAATCTCTGATTTGGAAACCTCGGTTAAAAATATCGAAACAGAATTGGCCGATGAAAATGTTTACTCGAAGGCCGATAAATTAGCTGAAGCAAATAAACGTTATTTAGCCGCAAAACAAGATTTAGATAACAGCCAGACTAAATGGGAAACTTTAGCTGCTGAAATTATGGAATTGGAAGGTTAACAAATCACTTTATGGAGAAGCCGATTTTTCTCGGCTCTGGCAATATTAGAATATTGGAGCCGCAGATTTTTTCTGCGGCTTTTTTATGATTTATTTTTTGTCAATGAAATACGTAATGTATACAAAGGAATAATATCCCGTGTAATCTACGTTTCCGTTGCACTATTTGAGTTCATTCTTGGCTACAAAAGCACGGAAGATGCAGAAATTTATCTCTGATAATAAGCACTCAAAGGCAAATCTTTTAAAATTGCTTAATACTATGTACTTTTAGTCATGCAAAAACTAATCGCTGTATTACTATTCATCTTCCCTATCCTAACCTTTGACCAAAACGATAAAGCCTTTACCAACGAAAACAAAGTTTATCTCCCAAATATCAAAACTGTTTTATGTTTTAACAGTAATAAAGAGCAAAGTATTCCCGTAATTATGCTCAACTCAACAGAAACCATTACCTTTTCTTTTGATGATTTATTGGCTGGAACTAAGAATTACTGGTACACGGTAGAGCATTGTACTTCGGATTGGCAAACCTCAAAAATTACAAGTATCGATTACCTGGATGGCTTTAGTGATGATAGAATAATTAATTACCATTATTCATCGAACACAGCCAGAAAATATACCCACTATGAGCTAAACCTGCCTAACACGCAGGTTAAACCAAAAATTGGCGGCAACTATATTCTTAAGGTTTATTTAAACGGAGATAAAAACCAACCCGTAATATCGCAACGTTTTTATGTACTGGATAGTCAGATCGCTATTACCGCAGAAATTACAAATTCTTTACAGGTTGCTGATCGAAATTCTAAGCAGAAAATAAATTTCACCTTAAATCACAGCATGCCAATACCAAATCCTTATCAGGATTTGAAAGCTGTTGTAATGCAAAATTTCAATTCAAATACAGTGCAGCTCAATACTCGTCCTTCATTTGTTCGCCCAAATCAATTGGTTTATAATGATATCAATACAAATGATTTTTGGGGAGATAATGAATTCAGAAAATTCGATACCAGAAGTTTACGTTTTAAGGGCGATAATGTAAAGGATATTTATCGGGATAATGAATCTGTTAATGTGATGCTTTTTCAGGATATTTCAAGAAACACTGGAACCTTCGCCAACCAACTTGACGAAAATGGGAACTTCTTTATCCGCAATACCGATGGCCGCGATGATAAAACTGAAGCAGAGTATATGGGTGTGCTCTTTATGTTAAATTCTGTTCTTCCTACCGCCGATGGCGATGCTTACGTAGTGGGACGCTTTAATAACTACACACTTGGCAAAGAAAATAAATTGGTTTACGATGCCAATCGAAAACAATTTTACGGCAATATTTTACTGAAACAGGGATTATATGATTATGAATATGCCTGGCTCGATAAAACATCAAAAAATACAGAAACAAAACCCTTTGAAGGCTCTTTCTTTCAAACAGAGAATACTTATCAGATTTTTGTTTATTACCATAAACCTGGAGCAAGATGGGATACCTTGGTTGGTTTTACTAATCTATCAAATCGGATAACTGATAAAAGATAATCCTGAAACCTAATCTTTTTGTTACAAAATCTTTCTTCCTTTTAAAACATACTTATTAAATTAGTAATACGATTTAGCGATATAAAAAAGCTACCAAATCTGCACTAACCAATATCTATGTTAAAAAAAATAACTGCACTTGCTTTTTTATGCTTGCCGCTAAGCTATGTACAAGCCCAAACAAAATCTTACACTCAAAATATAGAAGGAACTTCTTTAAAATTCGAAATGTTGGCCATTCCTTCAGGAACTTTCGATATGGGAAGCAATACTGGCGCTAACGACGAAAAACCAGTGCATAAGGTTAAGGTTGATGCCTTTTACATGGGCAAACACGAAGTTACCTGGAACTTGTTTGAACCTTTCCTTTATCGCGATTACGAACTTAAAGCCAGTAACGGAAAAATACCAGCAAATGTAGATGCCGTAACCAGGCCAACAAAACCATATCTCGATATGACCTTTGGAATGGGTAAAGACAATCAGCCCGCCATTGCAATGACCCAATACAACGCCATACAATTTTGTAAGTGGCTTTATGCTCGTACAGGTGTTTTTTATCGCTTGCCTACCGAAGCCGAATGGGAATATTCCTGTAGAGCTGGTAGTAAATCTAAATATTCCTTTGGTGATGATGAAAGCAAGTTAAAAGAATATGCCTGGTATAAGGAAAATAGCGAAAATAAAACACATCAGGTAGGCCAGAAAAAACCAAATGCATGGGGTTTATATGATATGCATGGTAATGTCGCCGAATGGACTTACGACCAGTACTTAGAAGATTTTTACACCAGGCAAAAAGATAAAATTGCTCAAAACCCTGTCGCAGTTCCCGATAAACTCTACCCAAATAGTGTAAGAGGCGGTTCTTACGATGAAACTGGCGATAAACTTACTGCTTCAGTTCGTTTAGCTTCAAATCCATCATGGAAACAGTTAGACCCTCAAATTCCAAAAAGCAACTGGTGGTTTCCTGAAGCGCCTTTTGTTGGATTAAGATTGGTTCGTCCTGCTACGCCTCCATCGAAAGAAGAAATTGAAGCTTACTACAACAAAAAGCCCATATCAGATTATTAACCTAAACCAAATAAAACCATATATGAAAAAGTCTATACTCACCCTGCAGCAACGCAGGGAATTTTTAAAAACCTCGGCACTTCTTGCTGGCGGGACAATGTTAAGCACTATTCCATTGGTAGGCGCCTATGCATCGGGCTCTGATACCATAAAAATTGCTTTAATTGGTTGCGGCGATCGTGGTACAGGTGCGGCATTTCAGGCTTTAAGCACAAAATACAACATAAAATTAGTTGCAATGGCTGATGCTTTTCAAGATAGAATCGATAAAAGCTACGAAGCACTTTCAAGTAAATTTTCTACCAAAATGGATGTGCCTAAAGAACGTCAGTTCGTAGGCTTCGATGCTTATAAACAAGCAATTCCGCTTGCAGATGTAGTTTTATTGGTTACGCCTCCAGGTTTCAGACCTATACATTTTGAAGAAGCTGTTAAACAGAATAAACAGATTTTTATGGAGAAACCTGTTGCTGTTGATGCGCCTGGAATTAGAAAAGTATTGGCTGCTGCAGAAGAAGCTAAAAAGAAAAAATTAAACGTTGTTGTAGGTTTGCAACGAAGATATCAAACCAACTATCGCGAAGCGATGAAACGCATTAACGATGGTGCCATCGGCGATATTATGTCGGGTCAGGTATATTGGAACAGCGGTGGCGTTTGGGTAAATCCTCGTAAAACTGGTCAAACAGAAATGGAATATCAAATGCGAAACTGGTATTATTTTAACTGGTTATGTGGCGATCATATCGTAGAGCAACACGTTCACAACATCGATATTTCCAACTGGATTAAAAATGCACATCCAGTTTCTGTTCAGGGCACAGGCAGCAGAGCCTGGAGAACGGGGAAAGATTATGGCGAGATTTACGATAATCACTCTATCGAACTCACTTATGCTGATGGTGCAGTAATCCACAGTCAATGCCGTCACTTCGAGGGCATAAGTAACCGTGTTGACGAATCGTTTATGGGTACAAAAGGCAAAATTTATTTATCTGGCAGCAACCAGGCCGTTATGAAAGATTACAGCGGCAAAGAACTATACAATCACAATACAAAAGGAAATGCAAATCCTTATCAAACCGAACATGATGAACTTTTTGAAGCCATTTCTAAAGGTGAATATAAGTTTAACAATGTAGAATACGCTGCAACCAGTACCTTTACTTCTATTATTGGCCGCTATGCAACCTATTCTGGTGAAACCATAAAATGGGATGAAGCTTTAGCAGCAGATAATAGCTTATTCCCCGAAAAACTTGCCTGGGATGCAATGCCTAAATTATTGCCCGATGCAAACGGCTTATATCCATACGCAATGCCTGGAAAAACTAAGGTGATATAATGCGCTTACTCCTATTTTTTATTTGTCTGCTCACTTTAACATCGTTTTCCATTTCGAAAGAAATCAGGAAATATGAGTTAGCAGGACAAGCACAGGGCACGGATTACACCATAACATACTTTGCAACCGATAGTTTGGTTAGCAAAACAGACATCGATAATCTATTAAATAAAATAGATTTATCGATGTCTCTTTACAAGAAAAATTCATTAATTAACCAGTTTAACAATGCGAATAAATCAATCAAAACCGATAAGTTTATTCGTGATGTTTTAAAACGAAGTTTTGAAATAAATACCGATACAAAAGGATTATTCGATATTACGGTTGCACCTTTAGTTCAGGCATGGGGTTTCGGGCCAAAAGAAACCCGAAAAGAGCCAGATAGCACAACAATTAGAAGCATATTGAAATGTGTTGGCATGCAAAATCTTTTTTTTAAAAGCGATATGCTTCTTAAATCAAAATCTTGCATAAATATCGATTTAAACGGTATCGCACAAGGTTACAGTGTAGATTTAATTGCCAGATATTTAGAGCAAAAGGGCTTAAAACAATATGTTGCCGAACTCGGTGGCGAAATCAGAGTATCTGGACCAAAGCCAAATGGCGAATCGATAAAAATTGGTATCGAGGGACCAGGAGACAACGGTACACCAACCATCAGACACATTGCAGCAATAAACAGTGGTGCAATAACAACGTCAGGTAATTATCGTAAATTTCACCAAAGTGGCCTAAAAACCATATCACATTTAATCAATCCGAAAACGGGTTATCCATTAAACAACGAAATGATCAGTGTTACTGTTTATGCTAATGATGCCATTACTGCCGATGGATATGATAATAGTTTAATGTCGATGCATATTAACGAAGCCATTAATTTTGTTGAAAAACGAAAAAACCTGGAAGCATATTTTGTTTATAAGAATCAACAAGGGAAAATTGTTGATACCTTGACCTCAGGTTTCAAAAAATTAATTATTCCCGAAAATCAGTTTAAAAACCAAACAGATGAAAAGAAGTGAATTCATTAAAAGTACTTTGCTAACTGCAGGTGCAATAACTACATCAGGCGGCTTATCAAGCGCACTGGCTTCAGAAAACAACAATCTCTTAGCAGGTGATAAAACTTTCAACATGGATTATGCCCCTCATCAGGGTATGTTCGAAAACCATGGCGGTAAAAGCTTTTTAGATCAGATTCAGTTTATGTATGATAAAGGCTTTCGCTCGATCGAAGATAACGGCTACTTAAACAGGCCAGTAGATGAACAAGAAAAAATTGGAAGTTTACTTACGAAACTCGGAATGAGAATGGGCGTTTTTGTTGTAGATGGTGGCGATAATTGGAAAACTTCACTTACAACAGGTAAAAAGGAATTTAAAGATAAATTTATCGAAACCTGCAAAAAATCAGTTGAAGCTGCAAAACGCTGTAACGCAAAATGGCTGACCGTTGTACCTGGCTTTTACGAACGTAAATTACCTTATGGAAACCAGTTTGCCAACGTTATTGATGCCATGCGTGCAGGAGCTGAAATTTTAGAACCACACGGACTAATTATGGTATTAGAAACCTTAAGTGATACACCCGAACTTTTCTTACAGAAAACAAACGAAACTTATGCTGTCTGTAAAGCCGTTCAAAGTCCATCGTGTAAAATACTTTACGATATTTACCACATGCAACGTACTGAAGGCGATTTAATTAAAACGATGGAACGTTGCTGGGATGAAATTGCATATATCCAAATTGGTGATAACCCAGGCAGAAAAGAACCAGGAACAGGCGAAATAAACTATAAAAATCTTTTTAAATGGTTACACACCAAAGGTTACAAAGGCGTAATGGGTATGGAACATGGAAATTCGCAAAGCGGAAAAGATGGCGAACTTGCCGTAATTAAAGCATATCGAGAAGCGGATAACTTTTTAACTTAGAGAGAGGTGTCAAATTTTAAAATCTGTTATGCTGAGCTTGTGGAAAGCCTATTTTGGCACTTCGACAAGCTCAGCATAATAAAATGAATTTGTAAATTATGCTCGAACAGCCTCATTTTCCGATCTAACTATAGAAAAAAATCAACTACTCCCCTTTCAACACCCAAACCGAAACACTCCCAGCATTACAATGAAACTCAGCCCAGCCATTCTCATCAATAACAAGTTCCCCTTCTCTATTACCTAATGCATCAATAAAGGTTTTGCCAGCAAATTTCTTACCTATTTCCATTTCCTTATATCCTTCTTCACCAGTACTCATTAAAACCGCTAAACCACTATTTTCATGCTCATCATCCCCTTCGCGTGTCCACCCCACACAATTACCATGATCAAAGTGCTCACGTTGTAAACCATAAGCAAGGCTGGCTCTAATTTTACTCATTGTTATAACATCAGGAATTATTGCCAAATCGATGTGTACATCTTCTCCAGCTTCATTCTTATCATCATAAATTCCACCATAAATATCGGGGAAGAATAAACAAGGAATTCCCTGCTCACGCAAAAGAATCATCGCGTAAGCAAGTGGTCTAAACCAAAACTCAACATACGATTCTAAAGCCTGCAAAGGTTGAGAATCATGATTATCGACAAAAGTTACAGCCAGTTCAGGATTTATCTGTACCAGCGTTTTATCGAAAATGGTTCTCATATCAAACTCACTATCATCCTGGCTTGCCAGATAAAAATTATGGTGCAACAAGGAATCAAAAATCTGTGTTCTTCCATCGGTAATTTGAATATATTCAAGCTGCCCCTCAATATCTACCACATTCCAATCCTCGGCCACCACAAAAAATTTGCGGTTATATTTCGTATTTAAATGATCAAGCCACTCAATAATAAAATCTGGATTAATATGTTTAACGGCATCCAACCGAAAACCATCAACTTTTGTGGTTTCAACTACCCACTCTCCCCAGTATTTCAACTCATCAATTACAGCCTTATTTCTATAATCAATATCGTTAAACATCAAATAATCGTAATTGCCAAGTTCGGTAGATGGTACCTTCTCAAAACCTTCACCCAAATAATTTTGAATAGAATAGATAGCAGTTTGCTTTAAATCTTCAGCCCAATCTACCCCACTAAAACACATGTGATCCCAAATAAATTCAGAATATTTCCCCTGTCTTCCAGGAAAAGTAAACTTCGTCCAGGCTTCAATTTCGAATACATCACTGGTAAATTCTTCCCTATTATCTGGATTTACAGTTCTAACCTTAATCTTTTCCAATTCATCACCACCAGCCTTGTGGTTAAAAACAATATCAGCAAGCGCACTAATTCCATTATCATGCAAGGCATCAATAGCATTAATGTACTCATCTTTATGGCCATACCTGGTGTTAACTGCACCTTTCTGGTCAAATTCGCCTAAATCAAACAAATCGTAAACGGCATAACCAACATCGTAAGCAGCATTGTTCGATTTATAAGCTGGCGGTAACCAAGCCATTGTAACCCCAATTTCCTTTAAATGAGCAGCCTCTGCCGCTACTTTAGTCCACAAATTTTGTTCTTCGTTATAATACCAATGGAAAAATTGGATGATGGTTTGATTCTGCATTAATTTATTTTTTATGCTAAGATAACATGATACCCATGCAATTGTTTTTTCAAAATGTAAGCCTTGAGTAAATAGATTTTAAAAAATATTAGCAAATTTAAGCCACATAATATTCGGTAACATCAGCCCCGCTTTCGCTTATAGTCCTCGCTTCGCTGTGGGCTACTCCGCTCAATCGGGTTTATTTAGCATAAGCCTGTGCTTTAAGCCTTTCTAAATCTTAATTTAATACCATTATAACCCACATTTTATTTACTTTTGCGCTCTATTATGAGTTTGAAAAAGAAATTTGCCAGAGAGAGTTTTACGATAATGAACGAATTGGTATTACCAAATGATACCAACACATTAAATAATTTGATGGGAGGTCGTTTACTCCACTGGATGGATATTGCAGCAGCAATTTCAGCTCAAAAACACTGTAACCGCATTGTTGTTACCGCATCAGTTGATAATGTTTCATTTAAACACCCTATAAAACTTGGCGACGTAATCACAATCGAAGCTAAAGTAACTCGTGCTTTTAATACCTCGGTAGAAGTACGTTTAGATGTTTGGGCCGAAAATATTCCAAGTGGTGCCCGCCAAAAAAGTAACGAAGCTTATTACACTTTCGTAGCCGTCGATCAAAGCGCACGCACCATTCCTGTACCTGAATTAGTTCCCGAAACAGAAGAAGAAACCGAGCTTTTTGATGGTGCACTGCGCCGCAGGCAGTTACGTTTAGTTTTAGGTGGCAAAATGAGTCCAGATGATGCAAGCGAGCTTAAAGCCTTGTTCTTTAAACCGTAACTTTTACATAAAACTTCTTGTTGCTTAATATGTTTGTTTTATTTTAGCGGCTTACCATACGCTGTAAATATGACAACATATACCATACTTATTATTTTAAGCGGATTAGTAATATTCTCCTATCTGTTTGATTTAGTGGCCAGTAAAACTAAAATACCATCGGTATTACTTTTACTGCTGCTTGGGATAGGCCTTCGTTTTTTGGTTGATTACCTAAAAA
This sequence comes from Pedobacter ginsengiterrae, assembly GCF_039537385.1. Lineage (NCBI taxonomy): Bacteria > Pseudomonadati > Bacteroidota > Sphingobacteriia > Sphingobacteriales > Sphingobacteriaceae > Pedobacter > Pedobacter ginsengiterrae. The sequence goes on along the minus strand of NZ_BAABAK010000019.1, from coordinate 10,460 downwards.
TTCAAACCTTCAACTTTTTATCCATATTACCGACACTGGGTACGGTTGGTTTAATTTTAATAGTTTTCGAAGGCTCTTTAGAACTTAAATACGAACGCGAGAAGAACAAAGTTATCAAGACGGCATTTCTGTCAGCGTTAACCATTTTGCTCGGAACCATAACGATAATTACCCTAATTATATATCAGATTACGCACAAGGATTTATATACCTGTATAGCAAATGCCATACCTTTTAGTGTAATCAGTTCTGCAATTGCCATTCCATCGGCCGCAGCTTTAGGCAAACAGGATAGAGAATTTGTAATTTACGAATCCTCCTTTTCTGATATTCTGGCTATTATTATTTTCAATTTTGCCATTGCGAATCATTCTATTACCACATCAGCATTTATCGGTTTGGGTTTAAGCACTTTTCTTATTATTCTGCTTTCGGCTATTGCCTGTGTGGTTTTGCTTTATATAATGGGGCGGTTAGTACATCACATTAAGTTCTTCTTAATTATTTCCATATTGATTTTAGTTTACGCAATCGGCCAGTCTTACCACCTATCCTCTTTAGTTTTAATTTTAAGCACTGGTTTATTTTTAAACAATGCAGATACGATTCAGAATGCCTGGTTTAGAGGCGTATTTATATACAAGAACTTAACAGCCGATTTGTCTCAGCTTTATCAATTATCAGCAGAAAGTGCTTTTATTTTAAGAACCTTTTTCTTTGTTATTTTTGGCTTTACCATGAATTTAAATGAGCTGAACGACAAGCCTGTTCTAGCCAATGGCTTTTTTATATTAGTTACCATCTACGCCATGCGTTTTGTTTTCCTTAGATTCTTTAAAAATGGTACAATTACACCTATTCTGTACATTGCACCGCGTGGATTAATTAGTATATTACTTTACTTTAATCTACCTGCATCGCTTAAAATACCCGAAGTTGGTCCATCATTCCTATTCCTGGTCGTATTAGGAACTAGTATTATAATGACTTTAGGAATAACCCTCACCGAAAGTAAAAAAGAGGAAATACCATTAATTTAAATGATTTGAAATTTTCAAATAAGTAGAAATGAGAGCAATTAGCTCCCCATTTCTAAAATCTTATCAAACTCTTCGGCTTTTAAAGACATAACCGATAAACGGCCCTGGCGAACCAATGAAATATCTTTAAGGCTTTCTTCTGCTTTTATTTGCTCTAGAGATACAGGGTTTTTAAGCGATTCTACTGGTGCTAAATCTACAACTACCCAGTTTTTATCATCTGTAGTAGGGTCTTGATAAGATTCTTTAACAACCTTAGCCACACCAACCACATTCTTACCTTCGTTACTGTGGTAAAAAAGAACTAAATCTCCTTCACGCATATCACGGAGATTGTTACGGGCCTGATAATTACGAACACCATCCCAAAAAGTACGACCGTCTTCATTAAATTTCTCCCAGCTATATTTAAAAGGTTCCGATTTGACTAGCCAATATTTTGTTTTTTCCATGTTTAAAGTAGTTTAAAAGGGGGGTTTTTATTCGATCGTTGACAAAACCGTTGACAAAAACGCTAACAATCCCGTTCACATCTCCCCAAGGCGTACGATTTAAACCTTAGAAATTTATAGGAATATGAAAGCAAGTAATGCCAAACCACAGTCCGAAAATCATTTCATAAAGGAATGGAATGGAACCGAGTTCAATCTGTCGATCCCGGCAAAAATAACACATTCCAACAAACCTTTTATATATTTTTATTGGCCGAATTCAGACAATTATGCCACCATAGAAAGGGCAAGGAAAGGTGGCATCGGCGGGGTAAAAGATACACGGATCTCTATTAAGAAAAAGGCGGTCGTTGTCAAGTGAAAAGGAGTAATTTTCATCGAGATTAAATGGTTTATCCTTTATTCTAAAACAACCTTAAGCTTATCGGTACTAAGCCTTGCCTTAAGCCATTTTGCCATCTTATTTTTATCCGAATCCGACATCGTCGCATTAAAAGTTGCTGTAAACTGAAGAGCGGTATCTCTTTTAAGGGTATCAGTATTAATGATAACTGTATTGGCTAAGCTATAACTCTTTATAGCTGGAAATAAACTCCTGAGTTCTTCACGTATGTCGGGAATGCTTTTCTCATTCTTGTTCGAAGACACAACCTTTTTAGCGAGCGAATCGCGGTTGAATACATCCTCCATAATACTGGCTTTGATCTGTGAAAAGTCGACATTTGCCCTGGCATCCAGTCCCTGGCGAATAATGAGTTCTGTACCTTTAAGTTTATAGGTGGATAATTTAGAACGGATGCTGTCAACAGTTGATTTTGGCAGTTCCGAACCAATTAAAAGTAAATCAATTTCCTTTGAATTCCTGGAATACTTAAAACTTTTATTTACTACCTGGGTATTGCTGAAATTAAACTCCTCCCGAATAAATCGCTGTGCGCTGTTTTCAAAGATACTTTTTTGTACTATTCCATAAGCGAGATAAATGCTCGGCAGAACGGTTACCAAAACGGTGATAAGAATATATCTCGACACCTTTTTCTCCGTATTTCTGTCCTCAAAATACTTTTTATTGAATTTCAGAAAACGGACGATCAGGTAGGTGGAAATGCAAATGAACAAGCTGTTAATGAAAAAGAGATAAATTGCCCCAGCGAAGAAAAGCAGGTTGCCCGAGGCAAGCCCAAATCCAGCGGTACAAAGCGGCGGCATCAGAGCTGTTGCGATGGCTACCCCAGGGATGACATTGCTTTTTTCTTTTCTTGTCACCGCTATTGCTCCAGCCAGGCCACCAACAAAGGCGATGAATACATCCCATATAGAAGGCGTTGTCCTGGCCAGCAGTTCACTCTGCGCATCATGCAATGGCGTGATGTAAAAGTAAAGTGTTGAGGTAGCGATACTGATAAGTGTCGCAATCAGCAGGTTTCTTCCGCCCTGTCTTACCAGTGCAAGGTCGTTGGTTCCAATACCCAACCCAATCCCGATGATTGGCCCCATGAGCGGGGAGATGAGCATTGCCCCTATAATTACGGCAGTCGAGTTCACATTCAGACCTATCGATGCGATAAATATCGCAAAAATAAGCGTCCATAAGCTTGGACCGACAAAAACCGTATTGGCCTTTATTGCCGTAACTACCTCTTCTTCATTGGCCTTATCGAGGTGCAGGTTGAACCTGCGCTGAAAAAATAATCTAATATAAGCGCCCAGTCCTGATTCGTGTTCTTTCATAAAACTATTTTTTTAATCCAATTTGATTCTTTGCAGTTCCTCTTAATACCAAGGTTCCCAATATGCCAGCCAGCACAGAGGCAATCAGTACCCCATACTTAGCCTGTTCAACATATTGTGGATTTGAAAAGGCAAGGCCGCTAATAAAAAGCGACATGGTAAAGCCTATTCCGGCAAGCAGCGCAACCCCAATCATGTGTTTAAAACGACTGACAGGGGCTATTATTTTTTCTATTGGGCTTTTCGGTAAAGGATTCATTACATGAACTTTTTATAATATTACAAATTGCTAAAATACCGTTTTAGTCTGATTATAGTATCTTAAAGGATTTAACTTATCAATTGTTAGTTTCATTCAATCGGTCTAAATCTTTGCTGTCGATATTTCCACGATAAATTTCTTTAAGATTAAAATTAATAAACAACTTTATTTTGACCGACTTTGACTCCGATGTAAAGAATCGAAACTTAAAAAGCTTCAGCGAAGGTTTCATACAAATGGAATCACTGGGTGTCGAAATTGACTGTGCCAATAATGAAAAGATTTAATCAGGCATTTTGTTAGTGTTCCAGGGACATTATATTAAACTGTCTCAAACACCCCTTCAAAATGTCCTTTTATAACCGCGTAAATGTTATACATCCAGCTTAGATTTGATTAACAACCAGAACAAAAATATGAAAACCAACATACTCACCACTACCCTATTTCTGATCACATGCATAATGGGCGCAAAAGCCCAGATCACCTCCGCCGAGATCGTAAAGGAATGGCAAAGATCGAAAGCCTATACCAAAGAATATTTAGAGGCTATGCCAGAAGCCGGCTATAGCCTAAAACCAACTCCTGAGATGCGTACATTCGCCCAGCAGATGCTACATCTAGCTGACGCAAACTATGGTCTTGGCGCATTGGCCATTGGAACCAAAGCCCCATCTGCCCCGGGCGAACTTGAAAAGTCCTCAGACCATTCCAAGGCAAATGTCATCAAGATCGTTATGGCCAGTTATGACTTTGTAATCAGTGGAGCCGGAAAGATGACTACTGCCCAATTGAATGAAAAGATAAAACTTTTTGACAAGTTCGAGATGAACAGGCAGACTGCGCTTGAAAAGGTAATGGAACATCAGGCCCACCACAGGGGACAGACCACCGTGTACCTTAGGCTGGCAAAAGTAACCCCTCCACAAGAACAATTGTTCTAGCAAAATCTATGAAATTACTGCTTACTTCCGCTGGGATCAGTAACCAACCTGAATATTTATCTCCGTTCCCCAATTTGTTGCCGCCACATCGAATAATACAATCCACGTCTAGCAAGAAGAGATTCGTGCGAACCTACCTCAGATATCTTCCCCTTTTCGAGTACATATATAGTGTCCGCATGCATAATGGTCGAAAGCCTATGTGCAATCAAAATGGTCATTTGCTCCCGTCTATCAGATATATTACGGATCGTCTTGGAAATCTCCTCTTCAGTAATGGAATCAAGTGCAGAAGTTGCCTCGTCAAATATCAAAAGCCGGGGATTTCTGAGCAATGCCCTTGCTATGGAAATCCGCTGTTTTTCACCACCTGAAAGCTTCATCCCGTTCTCTCCCAAAACCGTATTAATGCCATTCGCGGCTTTAGCAATCAGGTTTGTGGCAGATGCTTTCTGGAGTGCCGTAATAATGTCCTCATCACTAGCGGCTGGATTTACAAATAACATATTATCTTTGATAGATCCGGCATAAAGCTGGGTTTCCTGAGTGACAAAGCCGATTTGTCGACGAAGCGGATTATAGCGTACTTTTCTGGATGAAATTCCATTAAACGAAATCTCACCTTCGTTTGGAGCATATAGCCCCACCAACAATTTAACTAAGGTTGATTTTCCCGAACCAGATGGACCGACAAATGCCGCAGTTTGCCCATTACTAATAGAGAAGGATAGATCATCTATCGCATTATATGAGGCTGTTTTGTGGCGAAAAACTACTTTGCTAAATTCTAAGGTTTCCAAGCTGGCCACCTCGACAGAATTCTCTGGACGGGTTTCGACGGGCTTTTTCATTAGCGTATCGAAAGTGTTAAGTGAGGTATCTGCCTCCCTGTACAGAATGATCATATTGCCCAGATCCTGCAAGGGCGTAAATATAGCGCTTGATATAAACTGCATGGCTATCAGCTCACCAGTACTGAGAATATTCCTGAATATCAGCCACAACAAAATAAAGAGCACCGATTGCTTAAGCAAAATCAAAAGTCCCCCCTGCAAAAAAGAGAGCGTGCTCACTTTTTTGGCCTTCAGCATTTCCAGATCAAAAATCCGTTTAGTCTGCTCATTGAGCCTTCGGATTTCCGCAAAGGTGAGGCCAAGACTTTTAACCAGTTCAATATTACGTAGGCTTTCGGTAATAATTCCTGCCTGATTATCGGCCTGTCTGTTAATTGACCTTTGAATAAACTTTATTTTCTTGGATACCAGGCCAGTAAGCGATCCCAAGACAAGCACACCGATAAAGAAAACCGGTACCAGTAGCCAATTTTTGTTGATGCTGTACCATAAAAGAAAAGCGATCCCAACAAGGGAGGAGAAGAGAATATTGATAAAAGCGTTAATAAAACGCTCCGCATCAGTTTTTACTTTTTGAAGCACAGAAAGCGTTGCTCCACTCCTATTTTCCTCAAACTCCTGAAAGGTCAACCTTAGGGTCTGTTTCAATCCGTCGTTGAAAATGTTCATGCCAAAGCTGGCAACGGCTCTGCGGGTAAGAAATTCCTGAACCGATTTGCACATTCTGGAGAGTAAGGCAATTCCCAAGGCAATCAACAGCCAATATATAACCTGCGAAACGAGCGCTCGCTGACTCAGCCCATATTTATTAGTAGAATAATCGTCTATAATCTTTCCAAAAATAACAGGATCGAGCAAACTTAAAAGCTGCGCAGTTGCGGCGAGGACAAGGGATAAAATAATCAACCATTTATGCGGGAGAAGATATTTAACAAGTATTTTCATGTTTTAAAAAAAACTATTTCTTAATCAACGCCTAAAACGCTTAATGGTTTGGGTCCTTTTTTAAGATAAAGCCATTACCTCTTTAAACTTTGTCAGACCAATATCGACTCCGCCTCTAATCTTTTGATAAAAAAAATGGATCGTCGAGTGGTGTCAGGAGATTGCTGCTAGCAATTGTAAAAAATACGATTTCGGATTTGAATGTGGATGGCTTCACACTCACATCTTGATTCTGTATCATTAACCCATCTATATTTTCCAAAAACTAAATTTATACATTTACAGATATGATGATAAATACAATATATTTAAGGAACGACACGTTAAGCATTGTTTTTGTAGGATAGGGATTCAGTAAAATCCTAAATCTTGTATTCATAAGCTATAATCCGTTCCTTAGCTATCTTTATAATTTATACGATGCGTAAGAAAGTCGATCATATCCCTGTTAACACGCTGCCTGAAGAAAGCAGCCGAGGAATCATGTTGTTGCGGGAAACATTTAACGGATCACCCAATTCCGAACAAGTAGAACGGTCTCACCGGGATGGCGGCTATACGTTCATTATCCAGGAAAAAGGAAGAACCATCATCGAAATTGATTTCCAGACTCATTATATCCAGGCGCCTGCTATTACTTTTATTCATCCTCATCAGGTGCACAGGGTTTTGGCATTCGAAGATGCTATGATTACTACATGGATAATAACAGAAGAAAACCTCCTCCAGGAGTATTTAAGGCTGCTGGAAAGTATTGCGCCCGTGAACGTATTGCCAGTTAATCTGGAAAAAATTGCTGTCCTCACGGAAACTGCAACATTATGCATGACACTGTCTGAAAAGAAAACTGAAGTACTTTACCATTCTATTTTAAAGGAAAGTATTAATACGTTGGTTGCATTGATCCTCTCACAATACCTCGCATTATCTAAATCAGCTGAGCATCATACCCGATCTGAGGATATTACAAAGGAGTTTAAAACCTTATTGGAAAATCATTATAATTCAACTAAAAATCCATCTGAATATGCCTCCCGATTAAATATATCGCCTTCATATTTGAATGAATGCGTTAAGGCAACTACCGGAAAGTCCGTTTCCTCCCACATTCATCAGCGCGTGATATTGGAAGCTAAGCGCTTGCTTTATCATTCAGGAAAATCTGTAAAAGAGATATCTGGTGAATTAGGCTACGATGATTATTCCTATTTTACACGGCTGTTCACTAAGGTGGTTGGCATAGCACCAATTACTTTTCGCGACAAAAACCGCGAATAGTCCTACATTTCCAGGCTCTTGTCATTGTATGCAGTTAATTTCGAGCGTTTCTTTGTGATTATAAAAATACACAATGGAAAAGATACAAATACCAGAGCTATTGGTTCATAAAAATATTGCTATAATAGGTGGTGGCCCAGGTGGCCTTACACTTGCCAGGCTTTTGCAGCTTAAAGGAATACAAGTTAAAGTTTATGAACGAGACCACAGCCAGGCAGCACGTGTGCAAGGCGCAATTGTTGACTTGCATTTTGAATCTGGCCTGAAAGCAATGGAAGCGACTGGGCTGATGGAGGCTTTCAAAGCGAACTACATGCCGGATGCAGATAAATATCGCATACTAGATCCGCAGGGAAATATTTTGTTAGATGAAGGGAACCAGTCAGGCAAGTCACAATTTGGTAATCCACAATTCAGGCCTGAGATAGACAGAGGTGCACTGAGAGATCTGTTGATAGACGGGTTGCTGCCGCATACCATAGTATGGGACAGCCAATTCGTCAGTATGAAAGAAGTGGACAAAAGGTGGGAAATGCAATTTAAGAATGGAATTACCGCTGTGGCAGATATAGTTATCGGATCAGACGGTTACCGCTCCCTGATTCGCCCTTATCTTACTGACGTTAAAGCAATATATTCGGGTGCTACAATTATCCAGGGCGAAATAGAACAACCAGAAACAGCTTGCCCGGAATTTTACCAGTTAGTTAATCAGGCGAACCTGATGGCGATGGGGAACGGAGCTACCTTAGCTGTACAACCGCGTGGCGATGGCGGCTTGACGTTTTATGCTGCCTCAATGTACCCGGAAAACTGGATAAAGGATAGTGGGATTGATTTTAATAATACAAAAAAAGTTCAAGACTACCTTATCGATCATTACAACAATTGGAACCCTGTTTTTTTCAGCTTATTTGAAGCTTGCCAACACTTTGTTCCCCGGCCACTGAATTATTTTCCTCTGGAAAATAGGTGGGAGACCAAAGCTAACATTACGCTTATTGGTGATGCCGCACACCTGATGCCACCCAATGGTGAGGGTGTTAATTTGGCTATGCTTGATGCCTTAAACCTATCAACTTGTTTGACTAATACAGACTTTACAAACCTTAATGACGCCATTGCAGCTTATGAAATGATCATGTTTGAAAGGGCAGCGCCATTGTGTAAAGAAACCATTGAAGGTATAAGTGACTTTGCAGCGCCGACGGAAGAATCCATACAGGACTTAATTAAAATGCTTAGCTAAAATTTCAAAAGTTTGATTTTCAGAATCATCTTTGCCCAAAGTGGATAAACCGCAAGTGGATGCCCCCCATCTCGCCTAAACTAAAATTTTTATTAAATCATTAATTATCTTGCAATTATAAATTTGGGATATGGGGTCCAATAGATTGGATTATCCAGCTAATTGGAAATTCCGAAAAATAGATATGAAAACCTCAGCAAACAGTATAAAAGCAATTGGCAAAAAATTTTGAGTGACAAAACCGTTGAAGAAATTGACATAAGTCAATCCCGCCGCAAAAAGTTGGCAAAGTTATGACTTGACAAACCAATGATTCATCTGAAGTAATTTAAGCCACCAATTAAGGTTTTAACTCGGCTTTGGAAAACGTTAAATAGAGTATTTAATGAGAAACTATTAATCTCAATAGATTTATGCACACTTACAGCCTCTTACCATCTTAATACCTGCTTTACCTGATAGAATACCGACACTTATTTACCATTGAGCTTTTTAATCAAATCCGTTTCATCTTTACGATATGGCGTTCCATCCTGATTAAAAATTTCATGAAACCATTCTATTGGCTCACTACCATCTGCCAATGGCGTATCCCAGGCATATTTTGTATTGGTTTTACCCGCAACAAAGCCCCAGTTTATCGCACCAACATTTTCCTTTTTAAGTAAGGGCATAATGTTCGAGAAACGACTATTACGGGTGCGGGCCATGTATTCTGTACAAATCAGCGGCCTACCACTCGCTTTTAGCAAATCAATTGTACGCTGATGCCAATCAGGTGCTTCATAATTATGATAGGTAACAATATCTGAATTGGCAAGTTGCAATTTGTTCAGTTTTTCGAAACCCCAACTCCATAAACCGATGCTAATAGGCTGGCTTGGATTAACGGCTCTGGCCCATTCTATTGTTTTAGTTAACAATGGAATAGAACTTTCTAATTTCCCGCTATTGCCTGGTTCATTATACAAATCCCAGAGAAGCACTCTTTTATCATTTGCAAAACGTGTTAATACCGCTTTTACGTAAACTTCAAGTTCAGGAAAATTAGCTTCTTCTTTGAAAGCAGGATCACCAGGATCCTGCAGCCAACCCGAGTTATGAATACCTGTTTTGGGTGCTGGCTGCTTCCCTATTTCTGATGTTTTATTCCAGCAATCATCAAAGAATACAAACATTGGCTTAATTTGATGTTTATCTGCAATAGCCAAAAACTGATCTACCCTTTTCAAAAATCCTTGAGGATCTTGTTTATAAGCCTTACTATATAAAAAGACCCGTAAAGTGTTAAAGCCAATGTCATTTGCCCAACCCAATTCCTTATCAATTAAATCAGGGCTAAAAGTATCTGCCTGCCACATTTCCAACTGGTTAATTGCGTTTGCAGGAATATAATTTGCGCCTGTTAGCCAACGATTATTTTTATACCATTCATTCGCTTTTTCTACAGACCAAACCTGACCTGGTAATTTTTTATCTTTTTGAGCAAAAACACTGCTTACCAATAGACTAAGGCAAAATGCTGTCGTTAAAAATTTCTTAATATTCATAAGATTTATTTTATGGATAGGGTAATATAGCAATATCGTAAAGTAATAATAATCGTGCTAATACCCAAAAAAAATGGCCACCTTTCGGGAGGGCACTGAAAAAGTCCCTTTAAGATTGGGTTAGAAAAAAGGAGTAGAAGTTAATAATTTCTGCT
>NZ_BAABAK010000018.1:0-146413 GCF_039537385.1 Pedobacter ginsengiterrae | reverse complement strand
GTCCAAAATAATAATGTTGAACAAAATTAAATAAACTTCTCAACTCCCCAACTTTTTTGCTTGATCCCTAGTGTTTAAGCTATTTAAATGGTAGGTTGAATATTTCCTCAACAAAAATCAGTTCGAATTGCTCATAAAAACGATGTAATTAATAAATGCGGCTATTTATAAACCAAAAAATCCTGCCATCTCTCGATGCAGGATTTTTTACGCTGTGAAGCGGAAAGCGAGGGATTCGAACCCCCGGACCTATGACAGTCAACAGTTTTCAAGACTGCCGCATTCGACCACTCTGCCAGCTTTCCATCGGCAAAAGTACGAATCCAGTTTAAATCTGCAAACTCCAATGTGCTTTTTTTTATATAAAGTTGATAATTGCTTAACACAGAGGGAGAAAAAATTATTTTTTTCTGATATTTTCTTCAATCCGATCTGTTTTTTTGAATAGATTGAATGTAGGGCGAATAATTTTAACACTTCGTTTACTTACATCAACACTCGCATTAAGCTCAAAACCGATTAATAAAATTAAAGAGTTTAAATAAAGCCAAATCATTACAACAATTAAAGTACCAATAGAGCCATAAACTTTATTGTAAGAACCGAAGTTGTTGATATAAAACGAAAATCCCCACATGGTTAAAAAAGCTAAAATTGTGGCCAACCAAGAACCTGCACTAAAGAGCTTCCATTTCTTTGCATGCGAAGGCCCATAACGATATAGAACAGAAATGGTAATAAAGTATAAGATAGCAAGTAAAGCCCATCTGGTTAATTGAATGGCATATACAGCCAAGCTATCTTTAATGTGTAACTCTGTTTTAATATAGTTTAATAAAATTTCGCCTAAAGCCATTGCACTAATGCAGATTATTATTGAAAAGCAAATTACCAAGGTTAATATCAAAGCAATTAAACGTTGCTTTAACCAGCTTCTTGTTTCAATAATTAATGATGACTTATTAAATGCTTTCATTAAATTTTTAACACCATTGGTTGCAAAGAAAATAGCAGATATAAAACCAAAGGATAGTAAACGGCCATTTTGTTTTTTAATAATGTCTTTTAAGGTCGTTTCGAATGCATCAAATGCATTGTGGGGTAGTACAAGTTCCATTAAGCTTAATAACTGATCCTGGAAGCCTTTAATTGGTATGAAGGGAATTAAGGTGAAAAGGAAGATAATGCCTGGGAAAATGGCTAACATGAAGCTGTAAGCCAAGGAAGAGGATTTATTAACAAGCGAATCCTTACCGATTTCTTTAAAAAAGAAAGTTGCAACTGTATAAAGTGGTAATGGACTAAAACCTGGTAACACACAAGTTTTGCTCCATTCGATAAATTTAGAATAGAGTTTAAGATTTAATAATTGCCTGTGTAACCATTCCATTTAATTGTTAAATAAAATATTGAGTAACTCCATCCATAAAATTTTTTGGAGGATGGCAAGGTCTGCGTGTTTGCTTATCTACGAATACCAAAGTAGTTTTTCCAATATTAATCAGTTCTTCTTTTTCGTTATAAATTTCGTATTCTACATTTAAACGAACAGTAGGTAATTCTTTAACAATAGATTTCACCGTTAAAACCTGATTATAAAGTGCAGGTTTTAAAAACTTAGATTGTAATTCCAGCAATGGCAACATTACTCCATCCGATTCCATCGATTCGTATGTTATTCCTGAGCAGGCTTCAAAACACTCTGTTCTGGCAAGTTCGTAATATAATGCGTAATTAGCATGATGGACAACGCCCATTTGATCCGTTTCTGCGTAGCGAACCTTAACCTTAGTTTCGTGTATAAACATTATTTAAAAATGTTTCTCTTGTTTAAAGCCTCACGATATTTTTTCGCGTTAATTTCATGTTCTGCTTTAGTAGCGGCAAAATTGTGGTATCCCGAAAAATCTTCTTTGGCACACATATAAATAAAATCATTTTGCTGGCGATTTAAAACAGCATCAATTGCATTAATGCTCGGCATCATAATCGGTCCGGGTGGTAATCCTGCATATTTATACGTGTTGTAAAGTGATTGAACCTGAAGTAATTTATTAGTAACACGTTTAACTGTAAAATCATTATTGGCAAAAATTACGGTAGGATCGGCTTGTAATAAAATTCCCTTATTTAATCTGTTCAAATACAGTCCAGCAATTATTGGCATCTCTTTATCATAAAGAGCTTCTGCATCAACAATTGAAGCTAAAGTGTAAACTTGGGCAGGAGTAAGGTTTAAGCTAGCAGCTTTTTGTTTACGTTCTGCAGTCCAAAATTTATCATATTCTTTATGCATACGCTCCATAAATTCACTAGGCGAAACATTCCAATACATTTCATAAGTATTCGGAATAAACATTGCGTAAACATTATCTTGATTGAATCCGTATTTACTAATTAACGAAGTCGAATCTAAAACACTGATAAAACCTAAAGAATCGGCTTCTAAATTGCTGGCTAAGTAGGCCGCAAAGTTTTCTTTTTTACGAATATTTTGAAACTTTAATTTTACTGGTTCCTGGTTTCCAGCTTTAATCATATTCACTAAAGTACGGTTAGTCATTCCTTTTTTAAGGCGATAACGGCCAGGTTTCAAGCTTGTTGGTAAATTCATTTTACCAGCTGCCGTAGCAAAAGAGGATGGACTATTTAGAATATCTTTAGTCTTTAAATTTGTAATTAAATCATCGTAATTAGATCCAGTTTTGATATATAAATATTTCTGATTTTCGGTAACATTAGGAGCGAAGTAAACTTTGTAAAGATTTAATGCAAAATATCCACCAATCAGAACAATAAGAACTGCTATAATCATTGCAGCTTTTTTACCTGTACTCATTTTCTTTTTTTCTACTTCAGTCATTGTCGTAATATGCGTATTTTAAAGTTGCTTGTTGGATAATGTAATGTTAATTTTTGTGCCTATCGTTACCTTTGTTAACGAATCGGCAGGCATTGGATCTTGCTTGGTAATTACCGCATTTGAACTATCTGTTATTGCGCCTTCGTAAATTATGTTACCCAAAGTTAGAGCCGAACCTTTTAAACTAAATTTTGCTTCATCAATTGTTAGGCCAACCAATTGCGGTATATCTACTTCCTGATTTCCTCTACCATCTCCCAAAACCAGGCTAATACTCGAGCCAACTGGCAGTGTCTGTCCGGCCTGGATAGGTTGACCACCAAAAGAAGCCTCTAAAACCACATCACGACTTACATCGGCTTTGTAAGTAGTATCACCAAGTTTTAATCTCGAGCTTTCAATAATTGCTTGTGCTTCTCTTAAAGTTTTAAATGCAATATCTGGAAACTTCGTGTTAGGGGTTTTGCCCGCGTTTATAGTTAAATAGATTGTACGATTATCCTTTACAAAAGTATTTGGATCGGGATCCTGATCAATTACAATACCTGCAGGCTGATCTAAAATGAAAACAGAATCAACTTCATATTTTAAGCCAGCTTCTTCTAATTTCACAACAGCATCGCTAAAAGATAGTCCTTTCACCATCGGTACATTTAACCCTTGCCCATGTTTGGTATAAAATCTTAAGCTAAAAAATGCTATTAGAAGGAGTATAAATACCGTAATAGCTGCAGCTATAATGGTATTTCTAAATGATTTGGTTTTTAAATAATCTATAAATTTAGACATGAATCTTAAAATATGGGGCTAAGTCAGTAAATTCAAATGTAATTATATTAATGTTTTAATGAACGATTGAAGTTAATCATTTGTTATTCTGTTCGTCAAAATTAAATATTGCACAAAGATATTTATATTTTTGAGGATATATTTATATTCAATTTCTATTTATATCGACATGAAAAAAACTATTGCATTGTTAACAGGCGGAACCACAGGTGAATGGGTAATTTCGGTTAAAAGCGCAGCAACAATTGCTCAAAATATTGATTCCAATTTATACGAGGTTTACAAAATAATGCTAAACGATAAGGGATGGTTTTATGAACCTGCCGATTCTGTTAAAATTGATATAGATAAAAACGACTTTTCGTTAACATTAGAAGGACGAAAAATAAAATTTGATGGAGTTTTTATTGCCATTCATGGCTCGCCAGGTGAAGATGGTAAGTTACAGGGTTATTTCGATATGTTGAGCATTCCATATACTACCTGCGATGCTTTAACTTCATCAATTACAATGAATAAGGGTTATACGAAAGCAATTGTAAGTGATATTGATAATCTATTTGTAGCCAAATCTGTTCAAATATTTAAGGATGGAAATTACAGTTTAGCACAAATCAAACAAGATTTAAAACTTCCTTATTTTGTTAAACCAAATAGCGGTGGAAGCAGTATTGGCATGAGCAAAGTTAAACACGCAAATGATTTAGACGCTGCAGTTGAAAAGGCTTTTAAAGAAGATACACAAGTTTTAATTGAAGAATTTGTAAGCGGACGGGAGTTCTCGATTGGGGTTTATAGCGCAAATGGAGCAATAACCGTTTTACCTACTACCGAAGTTATACCTTCTAACGAGTTTTTCGATTTTGAAGCTAAATACACTCCAGGTTCTACGCAGGAAATTACTCCAGGTAGTATGAGTGATGAAGAGTATCAAAGAGTTCATCAAATTATAAAAGATGTATATAAAAAACTGAATTGTAGAGGTGTTGTGCGTGTAGATTATTTCCTTGAACATGAAACTAATAAGTTTTATTTCATAGAAATAAATACCATTCCTGGCCAAACTGCTACAAGTTTTATTCCGCAACAAGTTGCTGCAATGGGTATTTCATTAAAAGAATTTTATTCAGGATTAATGAAAGAAACCTTAGGTTAGTTTTTTTATAACATTGCTAATGTATATTCAACAGCTTTTAGAGAAAGGTTATTCAGTTAAAGAATTTCCAAAGGATACGATAATCTACGAGCCAGATATGCAACCAAGATTTGTTTATTTTATTAAAAGCGGCGAGATAAGAATGGTTACCGTTAACAACGATGGTAAGGAATTTATACAAGGCGTTTTTAAAACGGGACAATATTTTGGGGAACCAGCCTTGTTAATTAATAAACCATACTTGGCTTACACAATTGCTAGTAAGAATTCTGAAATTATCCTAGTTAACAGGGTGGATTTTTTCAACCTCTTGAAAGATGATTCTGAATTTAGTATGGATTTAATTAAGGTTTTGAGTAAAAGACTTTTCTATAAATCGATGATGCTGGAAGAGCTTGCTAACGAAAAGGCCGAACACAGATTGGAAACAATAATTAGCTTTTTATTTGCTGATATTTCTACTGGCGAAAGCCTTAAAGTTACCAGACAAGATCTCGCTGATATGACTGGCTTAAGAGTGGAAACTGTAATACGTGTTGTAAAGCAACTAGCCAGCAAAGATTTATTCGTTTTAAAAAGTGGGAAGATTATTAAACGCTAAGATTTTTCTAATTAAGATAAAGCTTGAGTTCTTATCGTTTTTAAAATATGACATAGGTCATGTTTTAACGAATTTGCTTATCTTATCTTTGCGCTATTAAACAATTAAAATCATGGCAGAGCTTACAAAATTTCAGGCGGTATTACAATGCAAGTGCCCACGTTGCCGTAAAGGTGATATTTTTACGGGTAGTGCTTATGCTTTTAGACTTCAAAAAACTAATATAAACTGTCCATACTGCAATTTGAAATTTGAACGCGAACCAGGCTTTTTCTATGTAGCCATGTTTGTTAGTTATGCAATGAATGTTGCCGAAATTATTACAATAGGAGTGGCTTCGTATATTTTAGGATTAGCGCTTGTTTACGAAAATCTTTGGTATTATGTTGGTTTAATTTTATTTGGCGTTTTTCTACTATCTCCAATTAATTACCGTTACTCGAGAGTAATCTTATTACATTGGTTAACACCAGGTTTGGGTTATGTTCCTGGAAGTGGAGATAAAAAATAGTTTTATAAATATGTCCCCTTTGGAGGGATATATTAGTTTATTTTTTCATAGGGTGTTGTATATATTCTGAAAGTCGAAAAACTTTTCCATCTTTTAGTTTTATATCGTTGTACAAGCTAACTGTATCACTTTTGCCATCTTTTGTGGTAGAAACCTGGCTATACCAAAGACTTACCCATTCTTCACTTTTATCTTTATTTATCACTGATTCCATATCTTGCATTTCGATTTTAAAACCACTCATTTTAGAAAATTCGCTTTGTATCTGATTAAGAAATTCGGGCTTTGTTCCTTTAAATTTATAACCATCTAAATCAAACGAAACACTATCTGCCAGAATTCTTCCCATACCTGCCGTGTCTAAATTTTCAAAGGTTTTGATTAGTGCCATTGCGGTCTGAGCGTTTTTAACATCTGAATTCATTTCCCAACTTTGCATCTTTTTAATTGTGTAAGGATACTTGGTGGTATCGGTATTTACAGAGGCAGTTGATTTCGTTTCTTTAGTTTGGCAAGAGGTAATAAATATTGCCGCAAATAATAAGAAAGATAAATTTTTCATTTTGTTTGTTTTATATGAAAGGTTAATTAAATATACTAAATATCTGAAAATTAAATATTTAAATAAATTAATTAATAATAAAAAAGGGAAATGCTTAGCATTTCCCTTTTTTATTACTTGGAGATAATTATTAGATAAAACGATTCATCATTTTATTTGATTAATAACATCAACCAATGCCTTAACTTTTTCTTCTGAAGTTAATTCATATTGATATTCATCTTCAATACTGCCCATTTTTGTTTCGGCATTGCGATAAGCCATTTTGCTTTGAATAAATATTTTGGCTGATGCATGGAAATTTGTAGCACCTGTTTTAGTTATTAGTTCTTGAATGTTATTTTGATTTATGCCCGCACCAGGCATAATAGAGATTCTTTCGTTTGCTTGTTTTACAAGCTTGGCTAAGTTTTGAGCACCACCAATTGCAGAAGAAGCTCCGCCGGAAGTAAGGATACGAACAACTCCTAAATCAATTAAATCTTCTAAAGCTTCTTCCATATCATTGCTCATGTCAAAAGCTCTATGAAATGCAACTTTCATAGGCTTGGCAAGCTCAATTAGTTCGGCAGTTCTTTCTTTATTTATAGAACCATCAGCTTTAAGTATTCCTGTAACTATTCCATCGCAATTTAATGATTTAAAGATTTTTATATCTTCTTTCATTAACTCGAACTCTATATCAGAATACAAAAAATCGCCACCACGTGGGCGAATTATTGGCCAAATTTCTATCGTTAAATTTTTCTTTGCAAATGCGATCTGACCGTAACTTGGTGTCGTTCCACCTTCGGCCAGGTTATCGCAAAATTCAACTCGTTTTGCTCCACCATTTTGTGCAGCTAAAGCCGATTCATAGCCATTTGCACAAACCTCTAAAATTCCGTTCATTATTATTCTTTATCGTTTATTGGCCCTAAAACTTTCCATCCAGTAGCTGATTTAAAAGTATTAAGCTTTTGAATTGATTTTCCTCCATCTAGAAACCAACAGATTTCGGTAATGATATAATGATTGTCGTCAATTTTTTCTCTCTCGAAAGCATTCTGTAATTCTTCAAAATTCGGAAAGCCATATTCTTCAATATTTTTAATAAACGAGAGCTCTAAAACTTCGGCTGTGCTTCGTATTGTTTCTTCATCTAATTTGGTGTTGAAGCCGGAAATCATCATTTTCGCTTCTTCATAAAAATCTTTACAAGCAATTGCAGCATCTAAATTCTTTTCATTGTAAGCTTTTTCGAGAGAAAGTATTGCACCTTCTGGTGTATCAAAATTGGTTTTGAAATGGTCAATCCCTTCGTCAATAAACAAACCAATACTATTATCGAATGCAGCTTTCTCTTTGTCGTGAACACCATCTCTAATAGCCCTAATCGTATATCCACCGATTAATTTTCCATTTTCAATGGTCATCCAGTCAGAAATTAAATTTCTATCTATGCCTATTTTCTGATTCAGTTTTACGGTATTAACATTTACAGGTTCGTTTCCAACTGTTCCGAAAAGATTTCCTTCATCATCAAAATGAGGCTCGGTTAACCAAATATGCTCGCCATTTTCACCATCAATTATGTGTACTTTAATTGAGAAATAAACCTGGTGAGGTTGAGGACTAATAAGGCTTTGTTCGAAATACCAAAGGGTTAATTTAGCTTTTTCAATTGCCCAGTTCATACGTTCATCTTCATTCGGAACGTAAACCATGTCAGGTTCACCATTGCGCTCTTCGACATTTTCTTTGCCAAAGATTTTAGATAATAATCCCATTTTTTAATTTTTAAGGTTAATAATTTGATTTGGGATGATTTTATAATTTAGTAATAACTTTTTCCGTTGATTAGTAAGTCTTGTTTTTCAGCGTTGCAAACTGCATAGCTAAACCCTTGCTGAATGGCATAAGCACCATATTCGCCTTTTTTATTTATGGCTAGAAAACCGACCTGAATATTTTTCGCAGTTTCTGGTTTTTTCTTTATTATGCGCATAACTGCTTCTTTACAAGCCGCTTCTGGCGAATAACCTTGTCGCATAAGTTCTACTACTAAAAACGAACCAACATTACGTACAACCTCTTCGCCAACGCCTGTAGATGTTGCACCACCAATTTCATTATCTATATATAAACCAGCTCCAATAATAGGACTATCGCCAATTCTTCCGTGAAGTTTATAAGCCATTCCGCTTGTGGTACAAGCCCCCGATATATTTCCTTTAACATCAATTGCTAGCATCCCAATAGTATCGTGATTGTACTGATTTCCTGGAAGTTTTTGAGGAGCAGCTTTATCGTAAAGTTTATTCTCAATATTCATTACAGGCTCATATTTAGCTGTTTTCAGCCATTCTTTCCAAGCCTTTTCACTTTCAGGGGTAAGTAAATTTTCTTTTTTAAATCCTTGTTCTAAGGCAAATTGTAATGCACCATCTCCAGCTAGCATAACGTGTGGCGTTTTTTCCATTACTTTTCGGGCAACAGATATGGGATGTTTAATGTGTTCTAATGCTAAAACTGCACCACAATCGCCATTTTCATCCATAATGCAAGCATCTAAAGTAACTTTTCCGTCTCGATCTGGTAAACCGCCATAACCAACAGATTGATTTTTTTCATCAGCTTCTGGCACCCAAACACCTTGTTCAACGGCATCTAAAGCTCTTCCACCTTTCGATAACACTTTCCATGCATCAGCATTTGCGGCAATACCAAAATCCCAGGTAGAAATTACGATTGGAAAATTTTTAGCTTTAGTAGGTTTTTCAGGAATTGCATCAGCCATGCTTGTCTTATCTATGGCTAATAAACCCGCAGAAAGGGCAGAGGCTTTTATAAATTTACGGCGGTTAAACATTTTGTAATAAGTAATTATTTGTTTGTGTAAGGGTTTGGAATTAAATTTTGCTTTTAACTAATATTAAAAGTATCGGCATCTTTTAAGAAAGGGAATTGGCGCCTAATTTTAACTAATTCTTCGTAGTTAATGGTAACCGTGTACATATCCTCATCTTCTGGTTTGTAGTAAACTGTGTTACCATATGGATCGATTACCATAGAATGGCCACCATGATAAACTTGATTTCCATCATGACCGACACGATTTACGCCAATAACATAACTTTGATTTTCTATTGCTCGGGCAGGTATCAAGGCCTTCCAATGGGCAGAACGTTTATCGGGCCAGCTTGCTACCAAAAGTAAAATATCGTATTCTTCGTTAACATTACGCAACCAAACTGGAAAACGTAAATCATAACAAACCGCCAATCTTATTTTCCAACCTTTAAGTTCAACAATTAGTTTGTCTTTACCTGGGCTGAAGTGTTTATCTTCATCTCCCATACCAAACAAATGACGTTTATCATAGTGCTCATGTTCACCATTCTGATTCATCCAAATTAAACGGTTAAAATAGTGCCCGTTTTCTTTAATAATCAAACTGCCTGTAACTACGCAATTATATTGGTGCGCTATTTTTTGCATCCATTGCATAGTTGGTCCGCCCATTTCCTCGGCGAGCGTTTCAGAGTTCATGCTAAAACCACTATTAAACATTTCTGGTAAAATGATTAAGTCTGTTTTTTCCCTAACACCCATCGATAGGCGCAAGGCTAGGTTTACAAGATTTTTTTCTATGTTTTCCCAAAAAAGATAAGCCTGAAAAATGGTTACTTTCAGGTTTTCTATTTGAGTGTAAACAGGTGCTTCCATATGTTTAGTTTTGCGGGATGATTAAACATTTTTTAATTTTTCTGCAGCCAAAGCCAGGGTTGATTTTTCTTTAGCAAAGCAGAAACGAATAATTTTATGGTCTGTTGCTTTTTGGTAAAATGCCGAAACAGGGATCGTGGCAACTCCAAACTCTTTGATTAGCCTCATGCTAAAATCTGTATCTTTTTCGTCGCTGATATCGCTGTAGCTTGCACATTGAAAGTACGAGCCGTTACAAGGTAGCAGTTTAAATCGGCTCTCAGCTAAAAGCCCCCTAAAGTAATCACGCTTTTCTTGAAAGAAAGTTCCGATTTCTGTATAATTTGCTGGTTCTTTAATGTACTCGGCAATGGCTTGTTGCATTGCACTATTAACGCTAAAAACATTAAATTGGTGTACTTTCCTAAATTCTTTCGTTAACTTCTCGGGTGCAAGGCAATAACCTAATTTCCATCCAGTAGCATGCAAAAGCTTACCAAACGATGCTACAATAAAACTTCTTTCCCTTAATTCTTGGTAAAGCATAACACTTTGATGCTTTTGTTCATCATAAATTAAATGCTCATAAACTTCATCACTCAGAATCAAAATATCGGTTCCATTTATTAATTTAATAAGCGCATTCATATCATTTTCTGATAAAATACTGCCAGTTGGATTTTGCGGAGAGTTTAAAATAATCATTCTGGTATTGGCCGTAAATAGCTTTTTAACCATATCCCAATCAATCGAATAATTCGGCGGAGCAAGTTCGTATGTTTTTACTAAACCACCTAAAAGCCTAATTGTTGGTGCGTAACTATCGTAAGCAGGTTCAAAAATTATAACTTCATCGCCGCTATTAATAATTGTAGCTAAGGCTGTAAAAATGGCTTGGGTACCACCAGCAGTAACTGTAATTTCTGTACTCGGATTATATTTTACATTGTAAAGTTTTTCTACCTTTTCGGCAATATTTTGCTGCAATAATGGCGAACCTGGCATTGGTGCATATTGGTTAAATCCATCTTTCATGGCTTTATTAACCAACTCTACAAGCTTCGGGTCGCAAGGATAATCAGGGAAACCCTGAGATAAATTAATTGCATTATATTCTGTAGCAAGCTTAGACATAACCGAGAAAATGGTTGTACTTACGCCAGGAAGTTTCGATTGTATATTTAACATGTTATAAGCGAAAATAGTAAAAAAAGCTTGAAAGATTAGCGCACTAAAAGGTTAAACCTACATTTCTACCTTATTATATAATCGTAATGTTTTTTGAAAAGCAATTACAGTAGCCAATAGGTTCCTGTTGTCCCGCCATACACTTCAATCTTTTTGCTATTGTTAGTTGGGATTATAGAAGATGTGCAACAAAAAGTATTTCCGTTTTTGTCGGGTTTAAAAAACTAAATTTGTAAACCTATCTGTGGTTACAAAAAATAGTTTGCTATAAAAACTTCTACAATCAGCAATTAAACCTTTCAAAAGAATCACAATCCAAAGTTTATAAACCCGATTGTAGTGGAAACCAAAAGCTTTTTCTGCTTTTGTTGAAACAAAAAGCGGGAGTGTAGTTTCCGATTAAATTGAGGCATAAATTTTCAAATCATATTACATGTATTATTTTTAATATAATTTGTTCACTATTCTTAATTAATCCAAATAAAATTTTTCTTTGCCTTTAAATAAAATATGTTCAAATATGAAATTTAAGCACATTGTAGCCATTTTCTTGCTGGCTATCACATTTTCAGCGTTTGTTAACCCAAAAAAAGCCACTAAAACTTTTGTATCTAATTTTGAAAATGTTTTAGGAACATCTTTAGAATTGAAATTTAAGGCTGCAAACCAAA
Source organism: Pedobacter ginsengiterrae (assembly GCF_039537385.1). NCBI lineage: Bacteria > Pseudomonadati > Bacteroidota > Sphingobacteriia > Sphingobacteriales > Sphingobacteriaceae > Pedobacter > Pedobacter ginsengiterrae. The sequence goes on along the minus strand of NZ_BAABAK010000018.1, from coordinate 134,385 downwards.
CAGATGCAGATGTTGCAGAAAACATTGCTTTGAATGAAATTGATAGATTGGATAATATTTTAAGCGCATACAAAAAGACTAGTGAATTTAGCAAATGGATGCAGAGCGGTAAGCAAACCACAAAGATTTCGAACGATTTATTTGAAGTTTTGCAACAGTTTGAAAACTACAAAGGCATTACAAATGGCGCTGTAGATGCTTCAGCAGAAGTAATTTCGAAAGTTTGGAAAAAAGCGGCAATAGAAAATATTTTGCCATCTGTTACTGAATTGCAGCATGCGGTGGCTACTGTAAAGCAAAAACATTATACTTTAAACTTTGAAAATAAAACTGTAACCCGATTGGATGACGCACCATTAGCTTTAAATTCTTTTGCTAAAAGCTACATTATTAATAAAGCAGCAGAAAAAGCATTTACTTCTGCTGGTATTGAAAATGTAGTGGTAAATATTGGTGGCGATATGGTTGTAAAAGGTAGCAATACTGAACGAATTCAAGTTGCAAATCCGAAAGCCGATGCTGAAAATGACGCCGCTTTAACGACCATACAAGTATCGAACATGGCTGTAGCCACCAGTGGAAACTACCGTAGAGGTTACAATGTAAATGGCAAATGGTATTCGCACATTGTAGATCCACGAACAGGAAACCCTGTTTCTGAAATAATTAGCGCTACTGTAATTGCCGCAAATGCAAGCGAAGCAGGTGCTTTGGCTACTTCTTTTAACGTTTTATCGGTTAATGAAATTGAAAAATTGGTAGCTGCCAGAAATGATGTTGCGTATTTACTGGTTACCAAAAATGGTGAAGAGATTAGAAGTAAAGACTGGACCAAATACGAGGTTAAAACAGAAAAACCTAAAGTTGCTTTAACTAGCAGCAAAGCGGATAAACTTTGGAACACCAAGTTCGAATTGCTTGTTAATTTAGAATTGGCAAATATAGAATCGGCGGATGGTCGCCGTACACGCCGCCCTTTTGTGGCTGTATGGGTAGAAGATGCGGCTAAAAAGCCAGTTCGTAATTTGGCTATTTGGTATAATAAACCACGTTGGTTACCCGATTTAAAATCTTGGAATCGTACAAATGGTGAAGAATTTAAAAAAGAAAATAGTGTATTAAGTTCTACAAGTTCTGCAACGCGTGGGCCTGGTAAATACAGCTTATCTTGGGATGGCAAAGATGACGCTGGAAATTTAGTAAAGGCTGGTAGTTATACGGTTTATATCGAAGTTGCCCGCGAACATGGAACTTATCAAATAATATCTAAGCAAATGAAATTTACTGGTACCGCTCAAAAATTCGAATTAACCCCAAATACAGAACTTACATCAGCATCTCTTGACTACAGAAAAAAATAATATCGTTTCTGCACCAGCAGGTTTAGGTAAAAAACCAGTTAAAAAACCAGCTGGAAACGGTAAGGGTAAAAAGCGTTTTGCAGGCTTATCCCGCTGGTTACATATCTATTTATCGATGGTAAGTTTTACCATACTTTTATTCTTTGCCGTTTCTGGACTAACGTTAAATCACGCCGATTGGTTTACTTCAGGTAAAGAAGTAGTGACTAAAGATTTGGGAAATGTAAACATCAAATGGGTTAACCAACTTGATACAAACAAAATTAATAAATTGCAAATTGTTGAGTTTTTAAGAAGTAAACATGAAGTTAAAGGTGCTTTAAGCGATTTTAGAATAGATGATAGCGAACTAAGCTTAACCTTTAATGGTCCAGGTTATTTGGCCGATTCTTTTATTGATCGGGAAACTGGCAAATATGAATTAACAGTAACGCGTTTTGGTGCAGTTGCAGTAATTAACGATTTACATAAGGGTCGCGATTCTGGTAAAGCCTGGTCGTGGATCATTGATATTTCAGCGGTGCTGATGACGTTGGTTTCAATATCAGGCATAATCTTAATCTGTTTTATAAAAAAGAAAAGATTAAGTGGCTTTATTATCGCTGCTGTTGGAACTTTAGCTTGCTATTTAATCTGGAAGTTGTTTGTTCCTTAAATTTCTGTTTGATTTAAAGACTTTTCAGAATAGAAGCTGTTTCAGTAACTTCTAAAATATGATTTACGCCACATTTTAAAGCGAAATTATTGCGTTGATGGCCAACAGGGAAATCGAAAGTTACTGGGTATTTGTATTCCTTTATCTTCTCCAAAACAATATCATAAATTGTTTTGCCAAATTCTTCTCCAACATCATCTGGCTTAACTTTAAAGCCACCAATTATTAAACCTTTTAAGTTTTTTAATTTACCACTACGGTTTAAATTCCACATCATTCTATCAATACTATACAAGTATTCGCCAGTATCTTCAATAAATAAAATTTTTCCCCGTGTGTCTAAATCAGAATCACTTCCAGCCAAGGTTTCGATAATACTTAAATTGCCACCAACTAAAATCCCATCAGCTTTCCCTAAACGATTGCTGGTGTTAAAAGAAGCTGTATAATTCATCTGCTCGCCAATTAAAGCATTTTTTATAGATAGAATGGTGTCAATTTGAATAGGTTCTGCTTTGGACCAATCATCAGGAAAGCTGTTACACATTTTCGAGTGAATAGATGATATCCCATAATTTTTAGCCAAATGGCAATGTAGAACCGTAATATCACTAAAACCGATTATCCATTTTGGATTACGTTTAAAGGCGGTAAAATCTAGCTTATCAATTATCCTAACAAACCCATAACCACCTCGGGCACACATAATAGCTTTAATGTTTGGGTCATCAAGCATTTGTTGGAAATCAGCTAAACGTTCTTCATCGGTGCCTCCATAGGTATAATCACGTTTTCCAATAGTGGCACCAATCTTTATATTAAATCCCCAATTTTGCATTTGTAAAACCGATGGCTGAACTTGCTCTAAAGTAATATAGCCCGCAGGACTAGTTATACCAATTGTATCGCCTTGTTTTAAATAGGGCGGGATTTTGAATGATGGATTTTCATTTTCAACGGCATAAGCTAAACTTTTAAATGCAGGTAAAACCGTTGTAGCTGCAATAAATGAGGAAAGGAAATATTTTCTATTCATTAAAACTTGAAAATGTTAGGTTATAGAAGCGAATATATGATTTAAAAATTTCGCAAAAAAGAAAAGGGATTTATATCCATAAATCCCCTTTTTAAACCAAACAAATTAATCTGTAAAAGATTAGTATAATGTGAATTGTATAGATAACCATGAAAGGATTAAAAAGTTTTTAGAATTTTAATTTTTTTTATTTTATTTTGTTTGATGTGTATTATAACTGGGAAATCTTAGATATTAAAATATGGATTACTAGCATTTCTACATTTCGGAGAGCATTATGATTTTCAGAAAAAGTTAAGGCTATCCATCGCGGATAGCCTTTGCTAACAACAAAACAAATATAAGATAACCAAATCTTACCTGATTGAGCAGAATCAGGATAAGTGTATATGAGAAACACTTAGCGGCCTAGTGATGGATTCGAACCAACATTTAAAAGTTTATGAAACTTCAACCTTCCAATCGGTCAACTGGCCATTTATGCTAAACTGGTTTTAACGCTAAAAAATCCTTTAATTCCTCTAACTGAAGTAAATTAATGCTACCTTCATTATCTTTATTGTTTACTTCAATTTTCTCGGTTTTTAGCGGATTAGCTAAATCTGGATATTCATTTATGGTTGGATATTGAAAATAGATTGACATGATTTTAACGTTTAATTGTTTAACATACTTATTTAGTTATTGATTAATGTTGAGCAAATATATTAATTTGTATATAAAATCTATAGATTTAGTAGTTATTATTTTAATTTTCTATTTAATTTACTGTAATTCAGTTTATTAATTTTTTAATATTTTCATTTTTGTATTAAAAGTAGCGGTTTAAGTTAGCTAAACCTGATAGAAATGATTCCGATTTTTCATCGGAAATAATGGATAGCAGGACTGAAGTATCTAAGAATTAGCGACGTTCATTTCCAAACCTTTAAATTCAATTTCTTAAAAGCTAATTATTTTGAGGATATTTGTATTTTCAAACATTAAAATTTAAGCAGTGTCTTTAGATAAATTAAAACTAAGCAAACCACTTATTGCAGCCATGACTGATGCAGGATTTTTAACTCCAAAGGAAATCCAAGCTAAAACTATGTCGCGTATTTTAGGTGGCCAGGATGTTATAGCGGTGGGACCAGAGGGTTCGGGAAAAACAACAACTTATGTTTTAGCTACTTTAATGAAGTTGAAATATGCATTTGAGGAAGCACCAAGAGCAATAATTTTAGTGCCAGATGCTGAACATGTAGATCATGTTTTGGAGCAATTTAAGCTTTTAAATCGCAACAATACCTTCCGAATTTTAGGGATTGACAGTCGTGGTGCAGTAGATACTCAAATGAACGAGATTACCGATGGTTGCGATATTATTGTTGCAGTGCCAGACCGAGCTCGTGCTTTATATTTAAAATTAGCGCTTAACACTAATAAAATTCAATTATTTATTGTTGATAATGCTGAACTGATTATAAAAAAAGGTCTTCAATTACCAGTTGTAGAATTGGCAAAGAGTGCATATAAATCACAACACGTTGTGTTTACTGAGGTTTTGCACGAAAAGCTTAATCACATGATTTCTCCATTTATGAAGGATTCTACAGCTACTATCGAAGTTGATGAAATTGGCGAAAAACAAGCTGAGGTTTATCAGCAAATGTTATATCAGGTGCCGAATTTTAGAACAAAACTAAACCTGTTAACCTTATTACTTAGCGATGTAGAGTTTTTTGACAAAGTTGTAGTTTTCGTAAATACGCGTTTAACAGCTCAAACTGTTTATAAAAATTTTAACCATACTAACGAGGAAGAGTACAGCATTTATCGTTCATTGTTTTTTGATGATAAAGGTTACGATGATATCGAAGATTTTAAGGCAAATCCAGAAGCCAGAGTTTTAATTGTTGCCAATGAAAATTTAACCGATTTAGATATTCAAGGTATTCCTTTTATTATTCATTTAGAATTACCAGAACAAAAGGAAACTTTAATTCAACGTATTGTTAAGCATAACGATGAAGAAGTGGTTGCAATAACTTTTTCTACTGATATTGAGCTTATTGAGGTTAAAAAAATTGAACAGGCAATTGGCCAACGAATGGATTTAATGGAACTGCCTGAGGATTTAAAGATTGTAGATGCTGCATCTAAACCTAAGAAAAAGAAAGGTACTGAAGAAGAAGATACTTCTGAACGTGGTGCTGCATTTCATGAAAAGAAAGCAAGTAATTTGAAAAACTATAATTACAGCGCTGGTACAAAAGCCAAAATGACTTATAAAAATAAAAAAGGCTTATCTTAAATAAGCATTCAAATAAAAATCCGATTAGCAATAATCGGATTTTTTTGTTTTTAATTTTTCCACCTAATTTAGCCGAATATTTAAATTAACCATGATAACTGTTTATATCCTAGTAATTTTCGTCCTGTTTTTTTTTGTTATTACCAACTTACCTGTTTTTGGAAGGCTTCCTAAAGGTGCAAGGTTAAATTCGATTCGGAGCTTAGCCAATTACCGCGATCGAGCATTACAGAACTTATCCATTACACCAATGCAGCCCGAAGGGGTGAGTTTTTTTAAGGTTCTTTCCGTTTTTCTATTTCATAAAGAACCAAATAAAGTTCCATTAAAACCTTTACCTTTTGTTAAACCTGATTTAAATACGGATGCAAAAAGCAATGCACCCGAAATTATTTGGTTTGGACACTCTTCTTACCTTATTAAAGTTGATGGAAAACGAATTCTGGTAGATCCTGTTTTCAGTAAAACGCCTTCGCCTTTTTCGTTTATCGGTAGCAAAAACTTTAAAGGAACTGACTTTGTTAAGGCAGATGATTTTTTGAATATCGATGTGTTATTAATTACTCACGATCATTACGATCACCTCGATTATCAAAGTATTATAAAAATTGCACCACAAGCCAAAACAATCGTTGCCTCGATAGGAGTAGGCTCGCATTTAGAAAAATGGGGTATAAGCTCTAATAAAATAAATGAACTTTGCTGGAATCAAAGCTTAAATGTTTTCGATAAACTTAATTTTACGGCTGTTCCATCCCGTCATTTTACTGGAAGAAAATTTAAGCGAAATCAAACTCTTTGGTCGGCATTTGTTTTAAAAACCGAAAACCATAAACTATTTTTAGGTGGGGACTCTGGCTACGATACACATTTTTCGGAAATAGGTAAGGAATATGGTCCGTTTGATATTGCGCTGCTAGAATGTGGCCAATACAATGAGCTTTGGCCTTATATTCATATGTTTCCAGAAGAAACAGTTCAAGCTGCTATTGATTTAAATGCCAAAATTTTAATGCCAATACACTGGGGCAAGTTTAGCTTGGCGCTTCATCCGTGGGATGAGCCAATTAAAAGGGTTACTCTTGCCGCAGAAAAAAAAGACGTTGAAATTATAACACCTAAATTGGGTGAAACAGTTATTTTGAATCAAGATTTTCCTACTAATAAGTGGTGGTTAGATTAAATAATAAACAATATCTTACTGATTGTGTTTATTATTTTAAACTGTAAATTATGAAAACCAACCTTGTAGAAATTTTTCAGACCATTAGAGCCGATTTACAACCTTATGCTTCTAGAGGATATACCGTTCACGAAAATTCAGAAACTGGTTACGATTTATATAGTGAGAAAAATATTGAAACCACAGAAGAAAAAGTTACTGAACGTTTTTTTGTTGGCATTTACATTAATGGCGAAAATGTTGAATTGAAGCTGAATACGACCAACTTGAATAACTCTGACTTAAATTTGAGCGATTTTGGTGATAATAAGGCGGGAATAAAAATATCAGAATTAACAAATGAGCAGCATAAAGACGTTAATACCTTGGTTGAGATTGCTCATGTTAATTTCAAAGAAAACGAGTGGATTTAGTCGATTATAAATATGAACAGTTAAATTTGCGGATGAGTACTAAACTTGCCTAACAAAAATTTAATTGGATAATATTATATTACATTCAAAGCCATCGATAACTAAATGGCGTAGCAATTTTTTATCTGCACTAACAGAAAATAATATCGCTTTTGACTTGAAATATGATAAAGATTTCACATTCGTTTTACTTACAGAACATCAAGTTATTATCAACCTGATCGATATTGATAATAATTTTACACCGCAGGAATTTATTTTGCTGCAAAAACTTAATAAAGATAAGTGTTTAAAATTTATCAATATTTGGGAAGATGTGTGGAGTAAAAAACCTCGACAAGTTTTAAATCGAATTCTTTCGCTTTCGGGTAAAAATAAGCGAATTCATGGTCGGAAAACCAAAGTTTTAAAACTCGATAAACCTACTGCCGATTTGTTTTTAAATGAAAACCATTTGCAAGGCGCTGTAAGTAGCAGGTATAAATTTGGTCTTTTTGTAAATGATGAACTTTTAGCTGTCGCAACATTTTCAGCACTTCGGAAAATGAATCATACAGAAAATTATAAATCGATTGAGTTGATCAGGTTTGCTGTAAAAGACCGTTTTTCGATTACTGGTGGTTTAAGTAAATTAATTAAGCATTTATCATTATTATTAAAACCTAATGATCTAATGACATACGCTGATAAAGACTGGTCTACTGGAGCAGCTTATTATAAACTAAATTTTAACCAGGTTGATGTGATCGAACCTCAATATTTTAATTTGGATGAAGATTTAAATCGTAGCTTAAATAAAGGTTCTCAGGAAACAAAAAATAGCCAAGTCTTTAATACAGGGAGCATAAAATTCATCTTAAAATTCTGATATGCCCGATAATTCGTTACTTATTATTTTAGGGGCCACTGCATCTGGTAAAACAAAATTAGCGGTTGAAATGGCTACTGAACTCGATGGAGAAATTATTAGCGCCGATAGCCGTCAGATTTTTAAACAAATGGATATTGGTACTGGTAAAGATTTGAATGAATATTCAATTGGTGATAAAATTATTCCACATCATTTAATTGATATTCTTGAACCAGGTGAAAGATACCATGTTGATGCATTTAAAAACGATTTCTACAAAGCTTTTCAATCCATTATAGAAAAGGGGAAAAAACCTATTCTTTGTGGCGGAACTGGAATGTATATCCACAGCCTCTTACAAAATCAAAACTATACCGCTGTTCCTGTAAATATTAATTTCCGAAACGAGTTAGAGTTTTTATCTAAAGATGAATTAGTTAATGTGTTGAGTAAATATCAATCTGATTCTGCTTTAAGTGTAGATTTATCATCAAAGAAAAGACTTATCAGGGCGATTGAAATAGCAGAATACTTAAAATACAATAAGCTGGAAATTGTTGAAAGACCTGAAATTAAGCCGATAATTTTCGGACTTAAAAGCAAAGTTGAGATAACGAGATCTAATATTTTGAAACGGTTAGATACCAGATTACAAAATGGAATGATTGAGGAGGTTCAAAATTTATTAGCGCAGGGGATAAGTAAAGAAATATTAGTTTTTTATGGCTTGGAATACAAATTTATTGTAAGCCATTTATCTGGTGAGTTAAGTTTTGATGAATTGACAATGAAATTAGGGATTGCAATTTGCCAGTTTGCAAAAAGACAAAATACTTTTTTTAGAAAGATGGAAAAAGATGGTGTACTAATAAATTGGCTCGATGCATTAGCACCACTCAACCTGGTAAAACAACAAATTCTCGAAAAGGTTTCAAAGTAATTAAATAAGATTTTTGTGAGTTAAATATGACGTTTTTGTCTAATAAAATAAGGTAAAAAGACTTATTTGGCATAGGTTTTGTATTTGTTGAGACATATTGATTAACTCAAAAATATACTTTATAATGAAAACAATTACTAAAATCATTGCTACTTCAGCAGCTGCAGTAGCATTATTCTTTACAACCAGTGTAAATGCTCAATCTCAAAAATTAGGAATAGGAATAACAGCTGGTATTCCAACAAGCGATGCTTACAGCGTTGCATTAGGTGCAGATTTAAGATATCAATTTGATGTGGATAAACAATTATCAATTCCTGTAACTGCTGGTTATACTCATTTAAGCGGTAAAGAAATTGGCAATACTGGTGTTGATTTCCCTAGTTATGGATACATCCCAGTAAAAGTAGGTGCTAAATACTTTTTCGATCCATCAGGTTCAGGTATTTATGGTTTAGCAGAACTAGGTGCTGGTTTCGGAACAAAATCGGGTAGCGGAACTTCTTTCGTTTATTCTCCAGCAGTTGGTTACGCTTGGAGCAATGGTTTAGATTTAGGAGTTAAATACGAAGGTCTTGCTCAAAATAGCACTAGTACAGGCTTCTTCGGCTTGCGTTTAGCTTATGGATTTGGTTTATAGAAAAACTTCAAACCAATAATAGAAAGCCTCCGAAATTGCGGGGGCTTTTTTATTTTTCAGAAATTTCAAAAAAAATAATTTTATAAAATCTGTTTATTGCTGGATGTCGTATATATACCAAAACCTTAATAAATAACTTAAATACATTCAGTATGAAAACAATTACTAAAATTTTTGCAGTCGCTTCGGCATTAGCAATATTAACAACAACAAATTTGAAGGCTCAAACTTCTACAACTACCATGACAACGGATAATGGAATGGCGTTTAAGGTTGGAGTAGGTGCACAGGCAGGCTTTTTTTCAGATAAATCTGAAATGGATTATGGTTACGGTGCAGATTTGAGACTTCAATACGATTTAACCAAAAATGTTGCTATTACAGCATCTGGTGGTTACACAAAACTTAAATGGAAAGGCAGTCCGTTAAATTTCGAATTTATCCCTTTAATGGGTGGTGTTAAAGCTTTTGTGGTAGATAGAATGTTTTTAACTGGTGGCCTTGGAACAGGATTAGCTTTGAAAGATGGTGCTACTATGAATTTTATTTACACAGGTGGCCTTGGTTACGAATGGAATAATGGTTTAGAAGTTGGTGCTAAATACGAAGGCTATGTAAACAATAGTTCGTCTGATTTATATTTTATGAGGACTGGCCAGTTTGCTTTACGTTTAGGATATAATTTTAAATTATAATTAAAACATCATATAATGGAAGCCTCCGAAATTTTCGGGGGCTTTTTTTATTTATTTAATATTTTAATTGCTAATTTGAGCCCAAAACCAAATACAATGAAAAGGATACTCGGAATCGCAATATTATCAGTTTTAATGGCCTGCAATCAATCAGAGAGAAAAACTGCTGAAACAAAAGATTCGATTCAAGCATATACCTTGTCTAAATCACAAGTTATTATAAAGGATGCCAAAAAGTTGGATATTTTTAATCGATACGAGGATTTAAAAAATGCTTTGGTCAAATCAGACTCATCAGAAGCTCAAAAAGCAGCTGAGAAACTAGAAAAAAGCTTAGCGCTTTACGAGGGTTGTGAAAGCACGGCTAGTATCGCAAAAAAAATATCAGAAACCAATAACATTGTTTTTCAACGAAAAAATTTCACTACTTTAAGTATGGATTTAATTGCTTTTATTAAATCGGGAGAAGTTGAAAAAGGAATAATATATGTGCAGCACTGCCCAATGGCAAATAAAGGCGATGGAGGAGATTGGTTATCAACAGAAAAAGAAATTAAAAACCCTTATTATGGCGACGAAATGTTAGAATGCGGTCGGGTAGTAGAGGAAATTAAAGGAAAATAAATAAATAAATCTGACTTTTTTAATCATGATTGTTACGTCATACTGACTAATATTTCATATTAATTTAACAGATTTGCTATGCATGTATATTAATTTTATATAAATTAGAAAGCTATAAACACAATACAATAATATGTCAGATATTGCAGAGATTAAAGTTGATGGTAAGACGATAGAATTACCCGTAATTACAGGAACTGAAGACGAAAAGGCGATTGATATTTCTAAATTAAGAGATTTAAGCGGTTTTATAACATTAGATACTGGTTTTAAAAATACAGGATCAACGAAAAGTAAAATCACTTTTTTAGATGGTGAGAAAGGTATTTTAAAATACAGAGGTTATTCTATTGAAGAGCTTGCCGAGAAATCGAGCTTTTTAGAGGTATCATATCTTATTGTTTATGGAGAACTTCCAACACAAGAACAGTTAGATGGCTTTCAGTCTGAAATTAGCAAGCATACGCTGATTCATGAAGACATGAAGAAATTCTTTGATGGATATCCTTCAAAATCTCATCCGATGGGTCAGTTAGGTTCGTTGATCTTCTCTCTTTCTACATTTTATCCTGAGTGTTTAAAGCCAAACCAAACTGCTGAAGAACAGGATTTAACTATTATAAAGCTTTTAGCTAAGTTGCCTACAATAGTTTCATTCATTTATAAAAAATCTTTAGGGCACCCACTTATTTATCCAAAAAATAAATACGATTATGTTACTAATTTCCTTTGGATGACTTTTGGTCAACGTACTGAAGATTATGATGTGAACCCAATTGTGGTAAATGCAATGAATAAATTACTTATTCTACATGCAGACCACGAGCAAAATTGTTCAGCTTCAACAGTTCGTATTGTTGGTTCTTCTGATTGTAATTTATATGCTTCTATTGCAGCTGGAATCGCTGCACTTTGGGGTCCGTTACACGGTGGTGCAAACCAAGCCGTAATTGATATGCTTGAACTTATTAAAGCAGACGGTGGTGATACTGAAAAATGGATCGCTAAAGCAAAAGATAAAAACGATTCTTTCCGTATGATGGGATTCGGACACAGAGTTTACAAAAACTTCGATCCTCGTGCTAAAATCATTAAAAAGGCATGCGATGATATTTTAGAGAATTTAGGTATTGATGATCCCATTTTAGAAATTGCTAAGAAATTAGAAGAAGCTGCTTTAACTGATCAATATTTTATCGATAGAAAATTATATCCAAACGTAGATTTTTATTCAGGTATAATTTATCGTGCTTTAGGTTTCCCATCAGAAATGTTTACGGTATTATTTGCCTTAGGCCGCTTACCAGGATGGATTGCTCAATGGAAAGAAATGCACGAAAATAAGGAACCAATTGGTCGTCCACGTCAGGTTTATGTTGGCGAAACTGATAGAGCTTTCGTTGCATTAAAAGACAGAAAATAATTTAATTTACTATTCCATAAAAAAAGCTTCAGAGATTTCTGAAGCTTTTTTTATGGAATAACCTTTGCGTTTTTATGTTGCTACATAATAGATGAGGTTCAACATTACCATCTCGGTTAATGCAACCGAGATCGCGTAAAGAATAAAAATCATTATCATTTTACCAATTACTTTTTTGCGCTGATAGAATACTTTCAAGGCGTTAAACATGTACCAGCAGATCCAAATATACAAACCAACTTTAATAATGGTTGAAAATGTTGAATCTTCCCCGAATACATATTTACTTAGCGGATTTGTAATTATAGATACGACGAAATAAGCAGTCATTCCATGTATTGTAAATATCAGGTGGTCAAGATAATATATGTGGTTTTTTCTGAAATTCCACATGATGAATAATGCCAGCAGTGGCATTAATAAAAAGTATTGCTTTGGGCGGTTATGTTCTAAAGTTTCCTGAATTACTTCAGATTTCTCGCCAATGGTAATGGCCCGTTTTTTTACTAAACGGTCAAACCAATTGTCTTGATTCTGGGGTTGAAGTGTTTTTTGTCTTGCCAAATAAGCCGCATAAGTACTATCATTACGATCATCGTGAATCTCACTGAATTTTTCAATCACTTTAGTGAGTGAATCTGACTGATTTGCTTTATTATGTTTTTTAAGGTCTTCTAAGGTAATTTTCTGTTCTTTAAAACTTAAACTTTTGAAATCTTCACGATCCATATTTTCAGTAATCCGAGAGGTGGTTTCGTTCACTATGCCTGGTACAGCATTAGTTAATCCAGCTTCCTTAAGTTTTTTTTGCACACTATCAAGAGCTGCCTTTCTTTTTTGAGCTTGGGCCGCAGTTACAGGTTTGTGTTTATTTTCTGTTTCAACGTGTTTCGGAGAATAGGCAACTAAGAAGTAAACAATTGATACGAAAATGTACATGCTCACCGGATTGATATATCGGGCACGTTTTCCTGCCAAATAATCAAGTGTAACTTGCCCAGGCTTAGTTAAAAGAGGGACAAGTGTTTGAAAAAACTTGTTATCGAAGTGGAAATAATGCGCTATACTATGGCTTATAAAGCCCCAAAAACTTTCTTTTAATTCTAAATTAGGTTGACCACAACTACTGCAATAATGCGATTCTACGTGAGAACCACAATTTAAACAATTATGCTCTTTCCTGTACTTACCAGCTGACATAGGGGATTTTGAAAATTATATTAGTGACTGATTGCTTCTATAGCTTTTTCTTCGGCTTTTGTATGTTTGTGTTTAAAAACTATAACAAAAACAACAGCTATTACTAAAACATAAATGGTAAAAGTCAGCCATATGTTGTGCCAATCCTTTACATCTAAAGGTCTGCTCAAATTTCCATTTTCTAATACGCTGATTCCTTTATTTTGTAAGAATTTTAGCAAATGTGTGTTATCAGCTTCACTTTTCACATATTTAGACAAAGAATCAATTGTAGTATAATAGGTTGTGAAATATTTGTTTATCATCAAACCAGATACTAAACTACCAAATACAGCTCCAAATCCATTTGTCATCATCATAAATAAGCCTTGAGCAGAAGAACGGGTTTTGGGCGTTGTAGAGGTTTCTACAAATAATGAGCCTGAGATATTAAAGAAATCGAAAGCCATACCATAAACGATACACGATACAATAATCATCCATAAATTTGATGAAGGATCGCCATAAGCAAATAGTCCAAATCTTAATACCCACGCAAACATTGCAATTACGATAACCCATTTTATTCCAAATTTTTTCAAAAAGAAAGGAATAGCTAGAATAAATAAAGTTTCAGAAATTTGTGATATGGATAAAATGATAGTCGAATACTTAATTACAAATGAATCGGCAAAAACTGGAAATAACTTAAATTCATCCAGGAAAACATCGCCATAAGCATTGGTTAGTTGCAAAGCTGCTCCCAAAAACATAGAGAAAACGAAAAACAAAGCCATTTTGTAATCGGCAAAAAGTTTAAAAGATTCTAAACCAAGCTTTTGTATAAATGAAGTTTTCTCGCTAATTAAATTTGAGGGCTTACATGCTGGTAAAGTAAAAGAATAAAATCCTAAGGCTAAGGCACTAATACCAGCGATATAGAATTGGTTTGCACTTGCTTTATTGCCTGTTAAATTGGTAATCCACATGGCTACAATAAAACCAACAGTTCCCCATACTCGAATTGGAGGAAAGCTTTTTACTACATCGTAATTTCCATTTTTAAGTGTAGTGTAACTGATCGAATTACTAAGTGCTATTGTTGGCATATAAAAACACATTGCCACAAGCATTACCCAAAAGAAACTATGTGGATTTTCTACCTGCGGCAAATAAAACATAGTTGCGGCATATAATATGTGTAAAATTGCATAAAGCCTTTCTGCGTTAATCCACTTATCGGCAAGAATACCAGTAAGAGTTGGCATAAATAAAGATGCAATTCCCATTGTAGAAAAAATGATTCCAAAATCGGCGCCGTCCCATTGCTTGGTTCCAAACCAATAATTTGCTATGGTAATTAACCAAGCAGCCCACACAAAGAATTGCATGAAACTCATTATAGTTAAGCGAAACTTAACATTCATCATAATTGTTTTGTTTGATTTTTGAAAGTAAAAGCTGAATATAGAACTATTTTAAAACATAATTCAAAAATGAACCCAAATTATTTTAAACAATTTGGGTTCTATTAATTTTTCACCTTTTCTTAAGAATATTTTGTGTTAAAAACACAATGATTTGGTGATTTTAAAAGATTTTTACTCTAAGTTTTTAAGATGTTCCTCTTTTATTAAGCTCATCTCTTAATCTTGCGGCCTTTTCATACGCTTCATCGGCAATTGCTTCCTGAAGTTTTTGCTGTAATTCTTCTAAGGTTAAATCTCCAAATCCTTCCTGCTTTGTAGAAATAGGAATGGTGTCGGCATCAGGTTCTTTCGCAATACTGTCCATGTTTTCAAGAAACAAGAAATCATTTCCTTCAATTACAATTCCAGCCGAAGCTAAAATAAACTCGTAAGTATAAATCATTGCATTAAATCTAACAGCTAATGCTATAGCATCAGAGGTTCTTGCATCAATTTCATGAGTATTTTTTCCATCGTTGCAAATCAATTTTGCATAAAAAACACCATCTACTAAATTGTAAATAACAATTTCCTGAACATTAATATGAAAAGTTTCGGCCATTGATTTAAATAAATCATGTGTTAGTGGCCTGCTCGGCGTCATTTTCTCAATCTCAATGGCAATTGCCTGAGCTTCGAAAGCGCCAATAATAATTGGCAAACGCCTACGTCCGTTTACTTCACCTAAAACCAAAGCATAAGCTCCAGATTGAGTTTGGCTATAGGATAAGCCTACGATATCTAATTTAACTTTTTTCATATTCTATTATGTCGTGTTGAGCTTTTCGAATATTTTCAAATGTTCGACAATCCCATGCTGACAAAAACTATCCTTTATGTGCTTTTAAGGCTTCTATTAATTTTGGAACAACTTCAAATGCATCACCAACAATTCCATAATCAGCTACTTTAAAGAAAGGTGCTTCTGGATCTTTATTAATTACTACGATTACTTTTGAAGAACTTACACCAGCTAAATGCTGAATTGCGCCAGAAATACCAATAGCAATATATAAGTTCGGGCTAATAGCAATACCAGTTTGGCCAACGTGCTCAGAATGTGGTCTCCAATCTGCATCACTTACAGGTTTTGAGCAAGCGGTAGCCGCTCCAAGCAACCCTGCTAATTCTTCAATCATTCCCCAGTTTTCAGGGCCTTTTAAACCTCTACCAGCCGAAACAACCAATTCTGCATCAGGTAAAGAAACTTTATCCGTTGCACGAACGATATCTTTTATAACGGTTCCAAGATCTGATTGTTTAATATCAGCTGCAAAATTTTCGATAACAGCGTCGCTTGGATTTTCTTTAACACCAAAAGCATTTGGATTTAAAGCAATAATTTTATTAGCTGATGTTAACTCTGTAATTGCAAATGCTTTACCAGAAAATGCAGTTTTCTTAATTTCAAATTTACCACCATCAATTTTTGGTAATTCTACAGCACCATCTGCTAAACCTGCTTTAAGTTTAACAGCAACACGTGGTGCCAAACCTTTACCAGAAAAAGAGTTTGAAAGTACTACTATATTAGCCGATTCTTTTTCAGCAGCAGCAGCAATAACACTTGCGTAAGCTTGATTAACAAAGGTTTTTAATTGATCGGCACTTACATTTAAAATTTTTGATGCGCCGTATTTACCTAATTCTTTTAGTTCGCCTTCGGCAACATTGCCAATAGAAATAGCGGTTAAATTGGTTGATTGTTGATCGGCAATTGCTTTGGCATAAGAAACGGCTTCGAAAACCGATTTTTTAAATTTGCCTTCAGCTTGTTCTACATATACTAATACTGACATATATTTATTTCTGTATCCTTAAATGGATTTGTGTAAAATTTAGTTATTTGTGTTTATGAAACAAATAGTTAGATAACTTTAGCTTCACTATGTAATAAACCAATTAATTGCTCTGCTCCATCGGCAGGAATTAATTTAACAGCGCCGCGAGGAGCAGGTGTTTCATACTTAGCAACTTTAGTAACTTCTTCTATAGAAACAGCTTCAACAACGTTTAAAGGTTTTGTCCTTGCTGACATAATGCCACGCATATTAGGTATTTTTGGTTCAGCAACACCTTCAGCACAGCTTGCTACAAACTTACCTGAAACCGTTACCACTTCTTTACCGCCTTCTATTTCTCTTTCTACCGTTGCAGAATTTCCATCAGTATCTAGTTTTTTAATAATTGAAATGGATGGAATATCTAAAAATTCGCCAATCATAGCTGCAACCTGGTTACCATTATAATCAATTGATTCGCGACCAGTTAAAATAATATCAAAATCTTTATCTTTTGCATATTCTGCAATTTGTTTTGATACAAAATAAGCATCACGAGGAGCCGCATTTACTCTTACAGCATCATCGGCACCAATTGCAAGAGCTTTTCTTATTGTTGGGTCGTTAGCTGCTTCGCCAACATTAATTACAGTTACTGTACCTTTTCCACCTTCAGTTAACTCAATAGCACGAGATAAAGCAATTTCATCATAAGGGTTTACGATATATTGTACACCAGCAGTATTGAATTCGGTATTATCGTTGGTAAAAGTTATTTTTGTCGTCGTGTCGGGCACGTTACTGATACAAACTAATATTTTCATATAATTACGTTTTATATATAAGGTCTTTCTGCAAATTTAATTAAAAAAGCAAGGAATTAAAATGTCAACTACCCGTTTAAGTAAGTTATTAGAGTTTTTAGAAAGTGATCCTAACGATCCATTTATACTATATGCCTTAGCCACAGAGTATAACACTCAAAATAATAAAGAAAAAGCCTATTCTTTTTACCTTCAGTTAACTGATAAACACCCTGATTATGTTGGTACTTATTATCATTTAGGGAAATTATTAGAAAAGGACGATCAGAAAGAGAAAGCAATCGAAATCTATCAAAAGGGGATGGCTGTTGCCCGAAATAAAAGAGATATGCATGCTTTCTCTGAATTACAAGGCGCCTACAACACGGCCGCGGGATTAGATTATGAAGACGACTAAACCTTATTATTAAAAGACTTTTAGTTTGAATTATAAATGCAGGTAAAACCTATCTCAGCTAAAAAGCAATGGCTGTTTTTAAGAAATGTAGTTTTTTTTACGTTCACTTCTTTTGGAGGGGCACAAGCGCATTTGGCGTTGCTTTTGAAATATTTTGTTCACAACACTAAATTTATTTCTGAAGAAGAATTATTAGAATTAAATGCCTTAGCCCAAGTTTTACCTGGACCAGCATCAACACAAACTTTGGTTGGAATTGCCTGGAAGGTTGGTAAGTTACGATTGGCAATTATTACATTTTTAATCTGGATTTTACCAACAGCGGCAATAATGACTTTCGCGGCGATAAGTTATGCAATGTTGGATCAGAAGCAAAAATTTGTAGATATTCTGGAATATATTCAGCCTATTGCATTAGGTATAGTAGCTTACGGGGCTTTTAAACTGGGTAAAAAGGTGTTAACTTCTCAGGTATCTATTTTTCTCTCGGTAGCGGCAATTGTGGCAACTCTAGTTTTAAAAAATGCTTATGTTTTCCCTCTTGCAATTTTAATCGGTGGTATGATTTCTTCGGCTATTGAAACGCCAAAAGAAGAAAGCGATTTAAGAATCAACTTATTTTCGAATATAAACCAGAAAAAGCTAATTTACTTTTTAGGTGCTTTGTTATTGTTTGCATTGATCGGCGCAATTATTAACAGAACTTCTCCTTTTAGTTTGCCTATTCGTTTATTAGAAAATTTTTACCGTAACGGAATTTTAGTTTTTGGCGGTGGACAGGTTTTAGTGCCCTTAATGTACACCGAATTTGTAGAAATGAAACATTACTTACAAGCCTCTGGCTTTTTATCTGGCTTTGCATTGCAACAAGCTTTACCAGGGCCAACGTTCTCATTTACAAGTTATCTCGGTGCATTAAGTATGAAAAACTTTGGTTACGGAGTATGGGGACAAATACTTGGTGGTGTAATTGGAGTAATAGGTATAAATTTACCAGGTTTAATTTTGGTTCTTTTTATTGTTCCTTTTTGGGATGATTTGAAAAAAATATCTAGAATTCGTCACAGTTTATCAGGTATTAATGCTGTAAGTGTTGGTTTTATTATTGCAGCTTTTGTTCTGTTAATTATCCCGATAGGTTTTAACTGGCTTTTTCTTGGAATAATGCTGGCAACATTTCTGTTGTTGAATTACACGAAGATTAGTCCGCCAATTATTGTGTTGTTTGGAATATTGATTGGCTATGTTTTTTAGGATTATTGATCAAAAAAGGGAAACACATATGCTTCCCTTATCAAATATTGTTTTGTATAATTTAAAACGGTGGATCGTCGTCGCTATAATCATCCATTTTTGAAGGACGAATAATTACATTACTTTGCTTCTCAAAATCTTGTGAAGGATACATTCCTGCTGATGGATCTGCTGCTGCAAAAGAAGTAGGTGCTGTAAAATCTTCTTCCAAATCGGTAAATTTAACAAACTTACCAATGAATCTAAGTGGCACAATACCCGTTTCACCGTTACGGTGTTTAGCAATAATTACTTCACCAATACCAGCTTGAGATCTTCCTTGTTCATCTTCGGTAATTCCATAATATTCAGGACGATAAAGGAATAATACCATATCCGCATCCTGCTCAATCGAACCCGACTCACGTAAATCGGATAACATTGGTCTTTTACCTTGTAAACCAGGTCTGCTCTCAACAGCACGACTTAATTGAGATAGTGCTAAAACAGGTACGTCGAGTTCTTTCGCTACAGATTTTAAGGCCCGTGAAATACTACCAATTTCTTGCTCACGGTTACCACCACCTTTTCCTTCGCCTTTACCATGCATTAACTGCAAATAATCGACAATTACCAATTGAATGTCGTATTGTGATTTTAATCTTCTGCATTTCGCTCTAAACTCAAAGATATTCAAAGCAGGGGTATCATCAATTAGAAGTGGAGCTTCAGTTAAACGGCCTATTTTGCTGTGCATCTGTTGCCATTCCCATTCCTGTAAATTTCCTTTTCTGATTTTCTCTTGTTCAATTTCGGCTTCGCCAGATATTAAACGATTTACCAGCTGAACAGATGACATTTCTAAAGAGAAAACTACAGTAGGTTTTGCGAAATCAACAGCGGCATTTCTGGCGCAGGTTAAAACGAAAGCTGTTTTTCCCATCGCAGGACGAGCAGCAATAATTACCAAATCTTGTTTTTGCCAGCCACCAGTAATTCTATCTAAGCCAGTAAATCCTGTCGGAACACCCGTTAAACCATCAGTTTTGGTTCTTAATTCTTCTAGCGTAGCTAAAGATTGTTTAATAATATCATCCATTTTTTGCGTATCTCTACGTAAATTGTTTTGGGCGATATCGAACAAGCCTTTTTCGGCATGGTCTAATAAATCAAAAATATCTGTAGTGTCTTCGTAAGCATTGGTAATAATATCTGTCGAAATTCTAATCAGCTCTCGTTGAATATATTTTTGAGAAATAATTCGAGCGTGGAACTCGATATTTGCCGCAGAAGCAACACGATTAGTTAAATTTGTAATGTAGTAAGCACCGCCAGCCATTTCTAAAGTACCTTGTTGGCGCATTTCAGAAGTAACTGTTAAAATATCTACAGGTTTCGATTTTTCGAACAGCATATGAATTGCTGCAAAGATCTTTTGATGCGCTTCCTGGTAAAAAATTTCAGGTTTTAAAATATCAATTACAGCAGATAAAGCATCTTTTTCAAGCATTAATGCACCTAAAACCGCTTCTTCCAAGTCTAATGCTTGTGGCGGTAATTTGCCCATTGAACTTACTGTATTGGTTAGCCTTGCTTTTCTTGCTGTGATATTGCCTTTTCCGCCCTGTTCGTTTTCGAAACTCATACAACAAAAGTAGTTAAATTTTACCCGCTTTGTTTGAACAAGTTCTTAGTTGTTTGTTAACAAATTGACATCTAATCAGATTTAAATTTTTGATGATTTAGTGAAAATGAAAAATTTTTAAACAATTAAATGTTGATAAGGAAGCTTAAGTGGGAATGGGGAATAGGGTAACTGGAAATGGATAGATAGGACAGGCAGGTGGAAATATTTCTTTTTCTTAGTTAAATGATCAATCAATTTCCTTTTTCCAACTAAAGATCAGTGAATTTCCTATTCTCCGCTCTAAGAGTAATCAATTTCCTAATTGCAACAAATTTCCCGTCAAAACAATTACTTTTGCGTAACAATTTTTAAACATGGATAATTTTAGAAGACCGCAACGCGTAAAAGAGAATAACGAATTTGTTTTTGGTATCAGAGCAGTAATCGAAGCCATTAAGGCAGGAAGAGATATCGAAACCATTTATGTGCAAAGAGGTTTGGGTGGCGATTTATTTTTAGAATTAAAAGCTTTATTATCAGGAACCTTAATTCCTTTAAATTCAGTTCCAGTTGAGAAATTAAATAGAATGTCTCAAAAGAATCATCAAGGCGTTATTGCTGTGATTTCGCCAATTACTTATCAAAACATTGAAGATATTGTTCCTGCTATTTTCGAAAAAGGAGAGGTGCCATTAATTTTAGTTTTAGATAGTGTAACTGATGTTAGAAACATGGGAGCAATCGCTCGTACAGCTGCTTGCGTAGGGGTTCATGCAATCGTAGTTCCGCTAAAGAATGCTGCTCAAATTAATGCCGATGCAATTAAAACTTCTGCTGGAGCCTTATTTAGTATTCCGATTTGCAGACATTCGAATTTGAATAAAACTTGTTTATTTCTTCAAGATAGTGGATTACAAATTGTAGCCTGTACAGAAAAAACGAACGACTTAATTTATGCTCCTGATTATACAATGCCAACTGCAATTGTAATGGGTTCAGAAGATGAAGGTATTTCTAACGAATTATTACGCGTTGCAGATCATTTAGCTAAAATCCCAATGGCTGGCAAAATAGAATCTCTTAATGTTTCGGTTTCAGCAGGTGTTATTTTGTACGAAGCAGTAAGACAAAGAACTTTATAATCATCAGTAAAATAAAAGTCCTGATTATTCTATTTTATAAAATTTTAGAATAATCAGGACTTATAATTAACAAGAAGTAGTAAAAACTAAATAAATTTAGTTCCAAATCTTGATTTCACTTCTGCTACAAATTCTTTAACTTTCTGTTCTTCATCACGAGGACAAATCATTAACATATTGTTGTTCTCTACTACAATAAAATCGTGTAAACCATTTAAAATAACAAGTTTATCTTTCGGTACATTAACCATACAGTTAGATGAATCGAACATTACAACCTGCTCTGACGGTATTACGGCATTGCCAACATAATCTTTATCTGCCATCTCGTATATCGATGCCCACGTACCTAAGTCAGACCAACCAAAATCTGCTGGAAGTATGTACACGTTTTCGGCTTTCTCCATTATTCCAAAGTCGATAGAAATATTTGTGCATTGCAAATAAGCATTACCTATGAAAGCTTTTTCCCTATTTGTATTTAATTCATTTTTTCCTGAACTAAAAATTTCGAACATATCTGGCAAATGCTTCTGGAACGATTTAAGAATTGCCTTTGCCGACCAGATGAATATACCTGCATTCCATAAGAAATCGCCACTTTGAATAAAAGATTTAGCTAATTCTAGATTTGGCTTCTCGGTAAAGGTTTTAACCTTATGAAACTCCTGGTCTGTATTAAGAACGTGATCAGTGTGCTGGATGTATCCATAACCCGTATCAGGGCGATTTGGCTTAATGCCTAATGTAATTAAACAGTCGTTACTCGATGCTGCCATTAAAGATTGCTCAATAGCAGTAACAAAGCCATCTAAATCTGCAATAGTATGATCTGAGGGCGCAACAACAATTGCAGCATTTGGATTCAGTTCTGAGATTTTTAAACAACCGTAAGCAATACAAGGTGCTGTATTTCTTAATAAAGGCTCTGCTAGTATCTGATTATCCGTTATATCGGGGATTTGTTCTTTAATGAGATCGGAATAGATTTCATTTGTAACAATAAAAATATTTTCAGGAGGGCAGATTCGTAAGAATCGTTCGTAAGTACTTTGTATTAATGTTTTTCCAACTCCGAAAAAATCAATAAACTGCTTGGGATGTTCTGTACGACTAACTGGCCAAAAACGACTTCCGACGCCACCAGCCATAATTAAAGCATAAAAATCTTTATTCATTTTATAATTTAAAACTACACGATACCTTCATTTAACAGGTCGTGTAAGTGAATGATTCCAAAATATGTATTTTGTTTGAGAACTAAAAGTTGAGTAATATTATTCTTTTTAATAATATCAAGAGCATCAACAGCAAGCGCATCATGCTGAATACTTTTAGGATTTTTGCCCATAATATTTTCAGCTTTTAAATGTGCAATATCGGTATTATTTTCCAACATTCGCCTAATGTCACCATCTGTTATTACACCTAAAATTTCATTCTTATTGTCAACAACAGCAACAGCACCCAAACGGTTTTTACTTATTTCAATCAGTACCTCTTTAACAGATGCTGATAATTTAATTGATGGTTTTTCATTAGCAAGTGCTAAATCTCCTGCTTTTAAATAAAGCTTTTTACCAAGTGAACCACCAGGATGATATTTCGCAAAGTCACGCTCATTAAATTCTCTGCACTCAAGCAAACAAATAGCCAAGGCATCGCCCATAGCCAGTTGTGCTGTTGTACTGGTTGTAGGAGCAAGGTTATGCGGACAAGCTTCTTTTTCTACTGATGTATCCAACATTAAATTAGATTGCTGTGCTAAAAATGAATTCGTTTCACCAACCATTCCAATCAATACATTACCAGCAATTTTAAGTAATGGTATAAGTACTTTAATTTCTGGTGTGTTACCACTTTTCGATAAGCATATAATCACATCATTTATTTGTATCATACCTAAATCGCCATGAATGGCATCTGCAGCATGCATAAAAATTGCAGGTGTTCCTGTAGAGTTAAAAGTTGCAACAATTTTTTGTGCTATAATTGCACTTTTGCCAATGCCAGTAACAATTACGCGACCATTGCATTGTAAAATGGTTGATACCACTTTTTCGAAATCGTCATTTATATTCTTCGCAACATTTAATATTGCTGCTGCTTCGAGCTCTAAAGTGCTTACAGCTGATTGGATAATTGATTTTTTACTTTTCAAAGAGAAAAAAATTGTTGGTTGATACTTGAATTTCTTGTAAAATTATGTTATTTTGGATAGAAAAATAGCATCGCATATTTTATTACACAAAATGGACGTGAAAAAGTCGTTATTTGATAACCTACAAAATTTCTTCGGGTTTGATAATTTCAAAGGTGATCAGGAGTCGATCATTACAAATATTTTAGAAGGCAATAACACTTTTGTTATTATGCCAACGGGCGGAGGAAAGTCTATTTGCTATCAATTACCTGCTTTAATGAGTGAAGGAACAGCAATTGTGATTTCTCCGTTAATTGCTTTAATGAAAAACCAAGTAGACCAATTACGGGCTTTTGGTGGAAATGATAGTATTGCTCATTTTCTTAATTCATCCCTAAACAAATCTGAAATTACCCAAGTTAAATCCGATTTACTTGCTGGGCATACCAAGTTACTTTATGTGGCACCAGAATCTCTGGCAAAGCAAGATAATATCGAATTTTTAAATTTGATTAAAATATCTTTTGTTGCGGTTGATGAGGCACATTGTATTTCAGAATGGGGGCATGATTTCAGGCCTGAATATCGCAAAATTAAGCAAGTTATTGCTGGCTTAGGAGATAACATCCCGATTATTGCTTTAACGGCTACAGCAACGCCAAAAGTACAGCAAGATATAATGAAAAACCTTGGCATGTCTGAGGCTACTTTATTTAAGTCATCATTTAACAGGCCGAATTTGTTTTATGAAATCCGCCCAAAAAGGGACATTACCAAGGAGATCATCAAATATATTAAATCCAATCCTGGTAAATCGGGCATTATTTATTGTTTAAGCCGTAAGAAAGTAGAGGAAGTTGCCGAAGCACTAAACTTAAATGGAATTAGCGCCTTGCCTTATCATGCAGGTTTGGAACCTAAAGTTAGAGCAGAAACACAGGATAAATTTTTAATGGAAGATGCTGAAGTAATTGTGGCTACAATTGCTTTTGGTATGGGTATCGATAAACCAGATGTTCGCTTTGTAATTCACCACGATGTACCTAAAAGTATGGAAGGTTATTATCAGGAAACTGGTAGAGCTGGCCGTGATGGAGGTGAAGGTGTTTGTATTACTTTTTATGCTCAAAAAGATGTAGATAAGCTTGCTAAATTTATGAAAGATAAGCCCGTTTCGGAACGCGAAATTGGCACTCAAATATTAAAAGAAGTAATTGATTACGCTGAATCTGGCGTTTGCCGTCGGAAGCAAATTCTGCATTATTTTGGCGAAAACTTTAATGAAACAGGTTGCAATTGCATGTGCGATAACTGCAAAAAACCTAAAAAACAATTCGATGCAGAAGAACATCTGTCAACGGTTTTAAAATTTATCGAAAAATCGGGAGAAAAGTTTGATGATGCCCATTTATTGAACGTTTTTTTAGGATTAGAGACTGCTCAGACTATTGCCTACGAACATAGTAAAGTGCCCGAATTTGGAATTGGTAAGCAAGATGGAGGGCTGATGTGGAAATCAATTATTCGTCAGGCTGTTTTAAACAATTATCTTTTCAAGGATATTGATAATTATGGTTTATTAAAATTAACCAAGCAAGGAAGAGATTTTATCGTTAATCCTTATAGTTTGAAATTTATTTTGAACGAACCTATTGAAACTGATGTTGAAGACGATGATGATGACGTAAAACAAGGTACTGGTGCATTAGATACGCATTTGTTGCAATTGCTTAAAGATTTACGTAAGAAAATTGCCAAGCAAAAAAATGTTCCACCTTTTGTTGTTTTTCAAGATCCATCTTTAGAAGAAATGTGTACGCATTATCCAATTACTTCTGAAGAATTGAAACAAATCTCTGGAGTAGGATCGGGTAAAGCAATGAAATTTGGATCTTCATTTATCGAACTAATTAAAAAATATGTTGAAGATAATGATATAGAGCGTCCAATAGATTTAATAATTAAAACACAGGCAAATAAATCTCAAATGAAAGTGTCCATCATTCAAAATATTGATAGACAAATTGGTTTAGAAGATATTGCAGATTCAAAAGGTATTACTTACGAAGAGATTTTGAAAGAAGTTGAGTCGATTGTTAATTCAGGAACTAAGCTTAATCTAAATTATTTTATAGATGAAGTAATTGATGATGATCGACAAGACGAAGTTTTTGATTATTTCCGTGCCGCCGAAAGTGATTCTATTGATGAAGCACTTAATGAGCTTGGAGAAACCGACTACACAAGAGAAGAAATTCAATTAATGAGAATTAAATTTATGTCAGAACTAGGAAACTAGGCTTTGATGTAAGATGGTAAATGTAAGATTGAATATATAGTAAAACATATATCATTGATTCCATTTACCATCATCCATTTCACAAAATCCACATTACATGCTTAACTATTTAGATAATATAAAAAATACCGAATCGGGAAATTTCTTTTTAATGGCTGGTCCATGTGCAATTGAGGGCGAGGATATCGCCATGCGAATTGCAGAAAAAATTATTTCGATAACTGATAAACTTCAAATTCCATATATTTTTAAAGGTTCTTATCGCAAAGCGAATAGAAGTAAAGGCAGTTCTTTTACAGGAATTGGTGATGAAAAAGCCTTACGGATTTTAGAAAGAATTGGTAGAGAATTTGGTGTACCAACAGTAACCGATATTCATGAAAGTGATGAAGCAGCAATGGCAGCTGCTTATGTAGATGTTTTGCAAATTCCCGCTTTCCTTTGTCGCCAAACCGATTTATTAATTGCTGCTGCTAAAACAGGTAAGGTTGTTAATGTTAAAAAAGGTCAGTTTTTATCTGCAGGTTCAATGAAATTTGCTGTCGAAAAAATTAAAGAGGCAGGAAATGATAAAGTAATTCTTACTGATAGAGGAAATACTTTCGGCTACCAGGATTTAATAGTTGATTATCGCGGTTTGCCAGAAATGCAAAGTTTTGGTGTGCCTGTTGTAATGGATTGTACTCACTCCTTGCAGCAACCAAATCAAAGCAGTGGTGTAACGGGCGGTAAACCCGAATTGATTTCTACTATTGCGAAGGCTGCAATTGCGGTCGGTGCCGATGGTTTGTTTATCGAAACTCACCCTGACCCTGCAAATGCAAAATCGGATGGTGCTAATATGTTGCACCTGGATTTGCTTGAAGAAACATTAACAAAGTTAATCCGTATCAGACAAGCAATTTTATAACCTTGATAACTTCAAAAGTATTTCTCACAGCCGAATGGCGAAAACTTGCTTTGGCCCAATATGCGGTTGATCGGGAAATTCTTTTAAAATATCTTCCACCAAATACTGAATTGGATGAGTGGCAAGGTAAATACTATGTGAGCCTTGTGGGTTTTATGTTTATTGATGTAAAATTACGTGGCCTTAATATTCCGTTTCATACCAATTTTGAAGAGGTTAACCTAAGATTTTACGTTCGATATAAAGATGGTGAAGAATGGAAACGAGGAGTTGTCTTTATAAAGGAAATTGTTCCTTTACCTGCTATAACTTTTGTTGCAAATACCATTTACAAAGAAAACTATCAAACGTTACCAATGAATCATGTTTGGATAGAGCAGGAGCACCAGTTGGAAGTTGATTATCTTTGGAAGAGCAATAAAAAATGGAATAAATTTTCGGTAACTACATCTTCAAAAGCTCAAGAAATTTTAATTGGTAGCGAAGAAGAATTTATTACTGAACATTACTGGGGTTATACTAAAATTGGGGCGAATAGAACTTCTGAATATGGAGTTGAACACCCTCGTTGGGAGGCATATCCAATTAAAGATTATTCGATTGATGTTGATTTTGGAATCAATTATGGAAGAGAGTTTGCGTTTCTAAGTAATACTAAGCCAAATTCGGTTATGCTAGCAGAAGGTTCTGAAATTAGGGTTATGAAAGGGAAGAAGTTTTAGATTTTATAATTTCCACCCCAAACCACGATGAATTTATTTTGATTTCTATTTGAAAAAGAATCCTGAAATTATTTGCATAATCTTTTTGAATACGAGCAAAAACAAAATAAAAAAGTTTCAGGCTTACTTTTCATTAAAAGCAAATTCATATATTAAATTTTTGTAATCACGAATGAAGTTCGGCGGTTATTTTTTCTACCAATTTCAGTTTTATTATCTGCAATGGGTTTGCTCGCTCCAAATCCTTTAAAAGTAAGTCTTTTTGCATCAACTTCATTTTTAACCAGGTATTCATACACAGCATTTGCTCTATTGAACGACAACTTTTCATTTAATTTATCATCGCCAACATTATCGGTATGACCTTGAATTTCAATATTGACTGTTTGATTTTGGTGTAAGAAATCTATTAGTAAATCAAGTTCTCTTATTGATGCAGGCAATAAGTTGTACTTATTCGTATCGAAAAAAATATTTCTTAGAGTAACATTTCCACCTTGTTTTATTCGCTCTATATAAACTTCAATTTGATAAGGTTTATTATTAATATTGCCTTGTTTTAACTCAAAATTTTCTGAATAAAACATATAACCTTCGGCATTTACGTTAAATAAATAATTACCTCCAATTGGCATTACTGCTAAAAACTGACCAGTTTCGGGGTCTGTATAGTCATCAAAAACAGTTTTGTCCGATTTTAAATCGATAACCTGAACATTGCTTTCAATCGTTTTCTTACTATCCTTATCTCTTACAATTCCCTTTACGTAAGAAATTTTTAACGGCTTGGCGATCTCAGGAATTCCAAAACTGTAAATATCCTGTCCGCCAAAACCATCTTTTAGGTTGGAAGAAAACATTCCTAGATTTCCATCGGCACTCACAATTAAACCACTTTCATTTTCAAATGAATTTATTGGGTAACCTAAATTTATTGGTTTTTGAAACTTGTCATTATCATCCATTCGGCTGTAATAAATATCTTTATTTCCAAATCCTGGCCAACCATCGGATGAAAAATATAGCGTTTTCCCATCGGCATGTAGAAATGGAGTATTCTCGTCGTATGGTGTATTAATTTCGGGACCAAGATTTATTGCTGGACCCCATTTTGCATCATCTGTTATGGTACTTTTCCAAATATCGTAACCTCCAGAACCACCAGGGCGATTGCTAATAAAATACAAAGTTCTACCATCAGGACTAATAGCTGGTTGCGATTCCCAATATTCAGAATTAACAGGCTTACCTACATTGTACGGCTCACCCCAATCTTTACCCTCGCGATGAGAAACATAAATATCACATCTACCTAATCCATCTGGGCGATTACACCCTGTAAAAAACAGATATTTTCCATCTGGAGAAATCGTTTGGGCGCCCTCGTTATATTTTGTCGTGTTAATTTTTGTTGATAAAGGCGTAGCCGAATTCCAAGTGTTATTTTTAAACTGCGAAGTCCAAAAATCTTCATTTCCATTAACCTGACGAGTAAAAATCAACGTTTCTCCATCAGCAGTAAGTGCTGGAAAATATTCTGAATCGGTAGTATTCACACCTTGACCAAGGTTGGTTGGACTATATTTTACGGGTTTTTTAATAGCAAAGGCGGCAAAATCGCAATCTAAAAGATATTTTTTTGCTTTTTTAGCTCGATCTGAAGACGAATCGAGTGCAAGAAATTCTTCAAAATGTTGTTTAGCCTTATCATATTCTTGAGTAGCAAATTCGGTTTCTGCTAATCCATAAATTACAGCTGGAGCAATATTTTTGTTAATTAGAATTGCTTTTTGATATGCAGATTTTGCTTCAGCATATTTCTTTTGGGCATTGTAAACACCTGCTAGAGTTATAAATGCATTTTGAAAAGATGGGTCGGCTTCAATAGCGCT
This sequence comes from Pedobacter ginsengiterrae, assembly GCF_039537385.1. Lineage (NCBI taxonomy): Bacteria > Pseudomonadati > Bacteroidota > Sphingobacteriia > Sphingobacteriales > Sphingobacteriaceae > Pedobacter > Pedobacter ginsengiterrae. The sequence goes on along the minus strand of NZ_BAABAK010000018.1, from coordinate 104,651 downwards.
CTTCAAAACCTGCTCAGCAGATATATAATCTTGTTTTTCAATAAATGGGTTTGCTCTTTCGAAGAAATTTTGAGCTTTTTTATTGCTTGAATTTTGCGCAAGCAATTCAAAACTTAATAGGCTAAATAAAATGAATAAACAAAACCTCATAAAATACATTGGTTATTAAGCTAATGTATTGTTTTTAAGGAATATTTAAAAATTTATGCGTTTGTAAAGAAATTTCCCATTTCGGATTAGCCATTACGTATTCAATAATCATCGGCGTAATTTCCTTTGATTTTGACCATTCTGGCTGTAAATATAATTTGCAGGTTGGTGATACCATTGCGGCATATTCTTCGGCCCATTTGAAATCGCTTTTATTAAAAACAATAACTTTTAATTCATGCGCAAAAGGCGTAATATCTGGTCGCGGTGCTTTGAATTTTTTAGGTGATAAACAAATCCAGTCCCAGTTTCCAGAAAGGGGATAAGCACCCGAGGTTTCGATAAAGGTAAGAATTCCTCTTTCTTTAAGCTTATTAGTTAAATAATCGAGGTTATAAATTAATGGTTCTCCACCAGTAATAACCACGGCCTTGCCAGGAAATTTATCAGCATTCTCTACAATTACATCTGCAGGTGTTAAAGGGTGCATTTCTGCATCCCAGCTTTCTTTTACGTCGCACCAGTGGCAACCTACATCGCATCCGCCTAAGCGAATAAAATAAGCTGCTTTGCCTGTGTTAAACCCTTCGCCTTGTATGGTATAGAATTCTTCCATTAAAGGAAGTAAAGTGCCGTCTTCTGGTATGTCTTGCTTCATTTTTGAGGATGCAAATATCCTAAAAAAATATGGTGTAACCGTTCTGTATTTAAAATTTAATCGAAAGATGAAATAACACTGATATTTGCATATTGATTTTAGTGTAATGACGTAGTATTTAAACGATAAATACTAATCAAGTTCTGATTCCTAACAAAAAAGCAACCCTGATTGAGTTGCTTTTACATTGTTAAGCTGGTTTCTATCTTTAGTATTTAAGCTTTTATCTTTATTCTTACTTATAAATTTCTTTTCTTGCTGACGCCAACGTATTTTTAAGTAAGCCAACAATTGTCATTAAACCAACACCGCCTGGAACAGGAGTGATGTATGAAGAAATTGGGGCTACATTATCAAAGTCTACATCGCCATAAAGTTTAAAACCAGATTTAGTTTCAGTAGATGTTTCACGATTAATACCTACATCAATAATAATTGCACCAGGTTTAACCATATCAGCAGTTACAAAATTCTTTTTACCAATTGCTGCAATAACAATATCTGCCTGAAGAATTTGTTCTTTTAAGTCTTTTGTGCGAGAATGTGTAAGTGTTACCGTACAGTTGCCAGGATTTGCATTACGAGCCATTAAAATACTCATCGGGCTACCCACAATATTACTTCTACCAACTACAACACAATGCATTCCAGTCGTATCTATATTATATTCTTGCAGCATCAATAAAATACCGTATGGTGTAGCAGGAATAAAGCAAGGTAAGTTGCGCATCATTCTACCGAGGTTTACAGGGTGGAAGCCATCTACATCTTTACGATAATCTATCGTTTCGGTAACTTTTTCGGGATCGATATGCTTTGGTAAAGGTAATTGAACAATCAATCCATCAACATCATCATCCTGGTTAATTTCTTCAATTTTAGCCAATAGCTCAGCCTCAGTAACCGAATTATCATACCTGTGAAGCGAAGATTTAAAACCTACCTTTTCACAATTTTTCATTTTACTGGCAACGTAAGTTTCGCTACCACCATCATTGCCAACCAAAATAGCTACTAAATGTGGTTTTCTGCCAGTTGTACTCAAAAAATCAGCTGCTTCTTCTGCAATTTGAACTTTAACTTTTTCTGATACGTATTTACCGTCTAATAATTTCATTTTTAAAGTATCGAGTAGTAAGTATCAAGTATCAAGAAGAGCAATTTATCTTGCTACTTGATACTTGTATCTTGATTCTATATCTAATCTAATTTCAAAACAGCCATAAACGCCGATTGTGGAATTTCTACGTTTCCAACCTGGCGCATGCGCTTTTTACCTTTTTTCTGTTTCTCTAATAACTTACGTTTACGAGAAATATCGCCACCATAACATTTAGCTGTTACATCTTTACGTAAAGCACTAAGCGTTTCGCGGGCGATAACTTTAGCGCCAATTGATGCTTGTATTTTAATCTCGAATTGCTGACGAGGGATTAACTCTCTTAATTTCTCGCAAATTTTCTTTCCGAAATCGTAAGCATTACTGCGGTGGATTAATGAAGATAAAGCATCAACAGGTTCATCATTAATTAACATATCTAAACGAACCAAATCCGATTTGCGGTAACCAACCTGGTGATAATCGAATGATGCATAACCCTTAGAAATGGTTTTCAATTTATCGTAAAAATCGAATACAATTTCGCCCATTGGCATTTCGAAAACCAACTCAACGCGATCAGATGTTAAGTATGATTGGTTTACAATCGTTCCTCTTTTCTGAATACAAAGTGACATTACAGGCCCAACAAAATCAGCTTTGGTAATAATGTTAGCCTTAATATAAGGTTCTTCAACCGAATCCAATTTACTTGGGTCTGGCAAATCAGATGGATTATTTACAAAAATTTCATCTCCCTTGGTTGTATGAGCAATGTAAGATACGTTGGGAACGGTAGTAATTACCGTCATATCGAATTCACGCTCCAAACGTTCCTGGATAATTTCCATGTGCAACATGCCCAAGAATCCGCATCGGAAACCAAAGCCTAATGCAGCAGAACTTTCAGGTTCGAAAACAATAGATGCATCATTTAACTGCAACTTGTGCATGGCTTCGCGAAGTTCTTCAAACTCATCAGTATCAACTGGATAAATCCCAGCAAAAACCATTGGTTTAACCTCTTCAAAACCCTGAATCGAATCTAACGATGGTCTTGCAGTAGTTGTAATCGTATCACCTACTTTTACTTCTCTGGCTTCTTTAATCCCAGAAATAATGTAACCAACATCTCCAGTTTTAACCACATTACGTGGCGACATATCCAGTTTCAAAATGCCAACTTCATCAGCCAGATATTCTTTTCCCGTATTAATGAATTTTACTTTATCACCTTTTTTAATTTCGCCGTTAACCACTTTATAGTAAGCAATAATACCTCTAAAAGAGTTAAAAACTGAATCGAAAATTAAGGCTTGCAAAGGCGCTTCAGGATCACCAACTGGTGCAGGAACGCGGTCTACAATAGCCTGAATAATATCAGGAATACCCATCCCAGTTTTACCCGATGCAGGAATAATATCTTCACGCTTACAACCAATTAAATCAATAATCTGGTCTTTTACTTCCTCAGGCATTGCCCCAGGTAAATCCATTTTATTTAAAATCGGTATAATTTCAAGGTCGTGCTCTAAAGCTAAATATAGATTCGAAATCGTCTGAGCCTGAATCCCTTGCGATGCATCAACAATTAGCAACGCACCCTCGCAAGCTGCAATTGAACGCGAAACTTCATAAGAAAAATCTACGTGTCCAGGTGTATCAATTAAATTGAAATTGTATTCAATATCACCAACTTTGTAGTTCATTTGTATGGCATGACTTTTAATCGTAATGCCTCTCTCACGCTCCAAATCCATGTTGTCGAGCAATTGCGCCTGCGCTTCACGCTGCGAAATTGTCGCTGTATATTCTAATAACCTATCGGCCAAAGTGCTCTTGCCGTGGTCAATATGTGCAATAATGCAAAAATTACGTATATGCTTCATCTTTGCGCAAAGATATGCTTTTTAATGGAATATGGAATATGGAAAATTGATGGCGAAAAGTATAAAAATTGAATAAAATTTGAAAAGCAAGTTCCTGTAATTTTTCGGTTGCGGTAGCCCCGCTTTTCGTTTTAATATTTTTTGTTTATGTTATAATCATATTAAAGTATTGCACCAAAAAATATCACCACTTCAATCTGGTTTATTTTAATCAAGACAGAATATCTTTTGATAATTCTCCCTTAACTGCTTTATATCAATTTAGCAATTTGAAATTCATTTGAAAATATATTTATATTTAGCTATTTCTACAAATAAACATTAGGCATAATTTCCCAAGCCCAAGGCTTTTTAAAGGTTTTAAAAGTTCGCAGCTGACTAAAAAATAAAACCTCGCTCGTTTTTCGATTTTCAATATCCCTTCTATGCAAATTACCAACTGTAGTAAATAATTGTCGACCGTTAAAATCGTAAATTCTTTCCGTCATATCGCCAGTATTTTGGTTAAAATACAAGTTTATTGCGTTGGTTAAAAACCAATCCTTGTCCTGAAATTTAAAGGTATATCCCAATTCCCATCGCCACTGGCTGCCGCCTGCAAACCTTAAAAATAATTGCTGATCTTTAATTGCAATTTGTTGCAACGGGTCACCAAGTTTGCCTCCCTCTTCCGAACGCAGAATAAAATCGTTGTTTTGAGCAGATAATTTTAAATTTCCTGTCGCTTTATCTTTAAAATAAATAGCCAAAATTCTTGGTTTCTGTGTTTCTTTTATAATTTCCGAATTATTATCGCCGTAGGTTCTCGTTTCATCTATGATTTTATTTGATTCGAAAATCACGGCTAAATCATCAACTCCATCAGCATTCAAATCGCCGTTTGCAGTCTCAATAACGGTCCAGTTGGTAGGAGTAAGTTGCTCGATAGATGAACCTTGCGGTTTTACCTTTGGAAATAAGAATGTTTTTTGAGCAAAAGCGCTTTGCGCAAATAGCATCAGCAAAAGGAAATTGAAAACTTTCATTTAGGTAAAAAAAGTATTGATGTAATTGTAAAACGTTTGGATTATTGATTTAGTTTAACATGTTTTTAAGCTGGCTTCTTTTCGGCTGGAGCACGGTGAAACGGAGAGATTTTTAAACGAGGAATCCAATTACAAAGATTTGTCGGCTTCGCTTGAAATGATTAGAGTGTAATAACCGCATTAAAAACAATTAATCTTCTAAAATTCCTTTACTTTTGCATTTTAAATATTTCTTTTGAAGACACAACTTTTTATCGTTACGCCACCTTTTACACAACTGAATACACCTTATCCAGCAACGGCGTATATAAAAGGCTTTTTAAACACCAAAAACATCAGTTCTACACAAGCCGATCTAGGTATTGAAGTAATCCTCAAGATGTTTTCGAAACAGGGTTTAACACATATGTTTCAAACAAAAAATACTAAACCCTTAAGTGCAAATTCTAAGCGCATTTTGGCTTTAAGAGATGAATATTTAAAAACGATAGATTCTGTAATTGATTTTTTGCAAGGGAAAAATCCAACCTTGGCACTACAAATTTGTGGCGATGATTTTCTTCCTCAGGCTTCTAGATTTGCGCAGTTGGAAGAATTAGATTGGGCATTCGGCGCCATGGGAACCCAAGATAAAGCAAAACATTTAGCAACTCTTTATCTCGAAGATATTTCTGATTTCATTGTAGAATGCGTTGATGAAAATTTTGGTTTTAGCCGTTATGCTGAGCGTTTAGGTAGGAGTGCAAATTCATTTGATGAGCTTTATGATGCGCTGAGTAAAGAGCCGAGCTACATTGATAATATTCTAATTTCTATCCTAAAAGAATATATTGAAACTGTTCAGCCGAAACTATTCTTAATTTCAGTTCCCTTTCCAGGGAATTTGTATAGTGCATTTCGCTCAGCACAATGGGTTAAACAAAATTATCCAGAAATTAAAATTTCGATGGGTGGTGGTTTTCCAAATACTGAACTGCGCTCGCTTTCCGATCAAAGGGTTTTCGAGTTTTTCGACTTTATTACATTGGATGATGGTGAACTGCCAATTGAGTTGTTAATTCAAAATATTAGCGGAAATGTTCCTGCCGAAATGCAAATGTATAAACGGACTTTTTTGCTCGAAAATGGAGAAGTTGTTTATAAAAATGATTCTTTTCGCAAAGATTACAAACAAGCTGATGTAGGCACGCCTGATTATTCGGGCTTGCTTTTGGACAAATATATTTCGGTTATCGAAATTGTTAATCCAATGCATCGTATGTGGAGCGATGGTCGCTGGAACAAACTCACAATGGCACATGGCTGTTATTGGGGCAAATGTACCTTCTGCGATATTTCATTGGATTATATTAAGGTTTATGAGCCTGTTCAAGCAAAACAAATTGTAGATCGCATTGAAGAATTATCATTAAAAACAGGTCAAAATGGTTTTCACTTTGTAGATGAAGCTGCTCCACCAGCTTTAATGCGTGAAGTTGCGCTAGAAATTCTTCGAAGAAAACTGGCGGTAACCTGGTGGACAAATATTCGCTTTGAGAAAAGTTTTACTGCTGATCTGTGTTTATTATTAAAAGCTTCTGGTTGTATTGCAGTTTCGGGAGGTTTAGAAGTCGCATCCGATCGGTTATTGAAACTGATTGATAAAGGTGTTACCGTTGAACAAGTAGCCAGAGTTACCAGAAACTTTACCGAGGCAGGAATTATGGTTCATGCTTATTTAATGTATGGTTATCCAACGCAAACCGTTCAGGAAACTGTCGATAGTTTAGAAATGGTTCGTCAATTATTCGAAGTTGGAATTTTACAATCTGGTTTCTGGCACCAATTTGCAATGACGGCACATAGTCCAGTGGGAATGTACCCAGAAAAGTTTGGAGTGATTAAAGAAACGGAAACCATTGGAACATTTGCGAACAACGATATCAATTACATCGATAAAACTGGTATCGATCATAATAAATTTAGTTTTGGGTTAAAGAAATCACTGTTCAATTTTATGCATGGAATTTGTTTTGATTATGAATTGCAAGATTGGTTCGACTTCAAAATTCCAAGAACTAAAATTCCAACTGATTTTATTGAGAAAGCAATAAATGAAGACAATAACTTTAATACGAAGCCCACAGCTAAGGTTGTTTGGTTAGGAAGTAATCCTGATGCAGAATATTTTACGAAAACTAAAAAAGGTAATTCATGGGAAATGGCCTCGATAACCTTCCATGATAAGAAAGAAAGTTTTACTATTCAAACTAACAAAAACGAAGGCGAATGGCTGGTTTCGATTTTAGAAAAAATCAAGGTTTCGGGAGATAAAATTTATTCATTTCAGGAAATTAAAGCTGATTTCGAATTTGAAATGGAGAATTTTGAATTGTTCTGGTATTCTAAACCAATAAATACTTTACGAGAATTCGGATTATTGGTTTTGTAATTTTTATACTTTCCGCCATATTCCGAAGCCGTTCCTTATAATTGAATTCACTTCAGCATCTTAGTGTCCGAAGTTTATCAACCAGATTAGGAATATAAGACACATAAAATCTCAAATCTTATATTTTCTCACATTCCTTATATGGTCAAATGGCTTAATTAATCACAATGTGGAACAGTATAAGTCCAGGTTTCTGATTCACCGTTCGGAACGATGTAACCATTACCTTTGGCATTTTCGAACCATAGTTTACCACGAAGTTTGTCTCTATTGCCAATCTCATTCATAGTTGCACTATCATATAAACGACCGTTAATCATCACGTATTTAATCTTTTCAGAGTTACGAATATCATCTAAAGGATTTGCATCCATAATTACTAAATCAGCTAATTTGCCAACTTCTAAAGAGCCAATTTCTTTATTCATACCCAAATAACTTGCACCATTTAAGGTTGCGTTTCTAATGGCTTGTAGTGGAGAAAAACCACCTTGAACAAACATCCACAATTCCCAATGAGCACCCAATCCTTGAATTTGTCCGTGGGCACCAAGATTTACTTTTGTACCGCCATCGGCAATTTGTTTGGTTGCTTTAGCAATATCAATATGGTTGTAATCACTATATTCTGAGGTAGTTCTACGTCTTGCTCTTGCATCGATAATTGAACGAGGAGTGTAAGTCATTAACTTTTCGTTTTCCCAAACGTTGGTTCTATCGTACCAGTAATTCTCTCCCCATTGACCGCCATACGCAACAATTAAAGTCGGTGTGTAACCAACATCTGTATTATTCCAAAGTGTGGTTACATCCTTATAAACTGGTAAAACTGGAATACTGTGTTCAATTCCAGTATGTCCATCAGTAACCATATTCATATTATGAAAAAATGTTGAGCCACCTTCAGGAACGACTTCCATTTTTAACTGTCGTGCAGCTTCTAAAATTTGCTGACGTTGCTCTCTTCGAGGCTGATTGTAAGATTTTACAGAAAATGCACCAACAGCTTTTAGTCTTTTTAAATGCGCTAATGCATCATCCAAACTATTAATAACCACTTTAAAGTCGCCATCTGCGCCGTATAAAATCGAACCTGTTGAATATACTCGTGGACCAATCATTCTACCAGCTTTTAACATCTCGCTCTGACTGAAAACCATCTCCGTATTACTCGATGGATCATGAGAAGTGGTTACACCAAAGGCTAAGTTTGCCAAATAACTCCAATCGCTTTGCGGCGAAATTCCATCAGGACTTGTGCGTAAATGCGCATGTACATCTACAATTCCAGGCATAATTGTTTTGCCATTTACATCAATTACTTTCGCATTTGCAGGAATAGTTACGGCATCAGCTTTACCAATTGCAGTAATTTTGTTTCCATCGGTTAAAATGGTTCCGTTCTCTATAACTTCATCGCCTTTCATCGAGATAATCCTTGCGCCTTTCAAGGCAACGATTCCGTTAGGCACATCCGATTTTAATTTAAGATTAATATCGATTGAAGTTGCCTGAGTTTTTGGGGTAGTGCCATCAAAATTAAAGGCGCCATTAACATCAATGGTAAAGTATTTCGGACCCAATGTCCAGTGTAAGTTCTTGCTATCGTTACTCCACTGTATATAAGTTCCACCATCGGTTGTTACTTTTGTAACTGGAATCGCTTTATTTCCAGCCGATGCATCCTGAGCAACGCCAACGTTAATCATTGGAGTAATGTAAACGTTAAAAAGTTCACTGAAAGCTACATATTTATTATCGGGACTAACCACAAACTGATTTGCATATTGAGAAGTAAAATGCGTTCTTTCGTTCGCCCCATTTAAATCGATACTTTTTAAAGCTTTTTTTCCATCTGCGTAACTTTGGAAATAAATACGGGTATCTGTATTATTGAAAGATGGTTTTATACCATTTTCTGAAACCAAAGATTTGGCTCCACCATTTGCAGCCATAACGAAAATTCCTGTTCCACGGCCATAGTTGTAACCTAAAACATCGTTTCCACTTCCTTTTCTAAAAACAATTTTATCACCTTTGGTAGAATATTGAGGAGAATAATAAAATCCTTTTTCATCACTCAGCGTAATTGTTTTACCAGATTTTAAGTCAGTTCTTTTAATCGCTCCGCGAAGTTCATCGCTCCAGCTCGTATAAATTACAAACTTTCCATCTGGACTAAAAGAAGGTTCAAACTCGAAATCAGTACCATTTGTTAATCTTTCTGGTGCACCATTTGGCAATTCTTGCTTATAAAGATATCCTGCAGCATTAAAAACAATTGTTTTAGCATCTGGCGATGTTGTTAATTGACGCAACATTTTTGCTGAAAAATCATTGCTAAAAACCTGTTGTTCGAAATGTAAAGCTTGCTGAACAGTTTGAACTGTGTTTGCCTGAAACGGAATTGTAGAGTTAATAAGGGTTCCAATCTCGGTTTTTCTGATTTTTCCTTTCGCATAAAACACTAAGCTTTTGCTATCTGGCATCCAGGCAAAATTGGGATAAACGCCAAAAATAGCCCAGGTTTCTTGTTGGTCATGAGATAACTCTTCGTTAACAGGCCACTCTTCGCCAGTTTTTATATTTTGAACATATAAAGTAGATTTTAAACGAACACGTTTTACAAAAGCAATTAAATTTCCATCAGGAGATACCTGAGGACGACAAGCACCTCCTTGTTCGTTTATTAATGTAGTTAATTTTCCCGTAGTTAAATCTAATTGGCGAATAGCATAAATTGTTCCGTTTGGGTCTTTACTGTATTCGAAATTGGGTCCAGGAGTTACATCTTCACTAAAATAAAGATATCTGCCATCTGGCGAAACGTTTGGTTCTCCAGCATCTTGCTGATCATTTTTACGTTTAGTTAATTGTACACCATCGCCACCATTAATACTGTACATCCACATTTCGCCAGCACCTAAAGAGCGACCTGCCGTGAAATGCTTCCTAGCGACAACATATTCGCTGTTTGGCATCCAGGTTGCGTTATTTAACAATCTAAAAGTTTCTTTTGTAACTTGTTTTTTGTTCGAACCATCGCGACTCATAATCCAAATGTTGTCGCCTCCACTTTTATCACTGGTATAAGAAATATATTTTCCGTTAGGACTAAAGCGAGGCTGAACATCGTATGCAATACCACCACTAATTAATTTGGCCTGGCCGCCAGCAATTGGCATCGTATAGATATCGCCTAATAAATCGAAAACAATCTCTTGGCCATCTGGACTCACATCCAGATTCATCCACGTTCCTTCATCAGTATTTAAAGTAAAGTTTTTGGTTGTTCCCATGTATTTTTCTACATCCCATTTCTTTTCTTGTGCATTTGAAGCGAAAAATAGGAGTGAAAGCGCCGATAGAAAGTAGAGTTTTTTCATCTAAATTTTTATTAATTGTGGCGCAATTTAGTAATATAACAACCTTTTTTATAGTTTTGGTAAGCCTGATTTATGACAGCAATAGAGATTTTACAAAAATATTGGGGTTACCCAGCTTTTCGACCGTTACAGCAAGATATCATTAATTCCGTTTTAGAAGGAAATGATAGTTTAGCGCTTTTGCCAACTGGTGGTGGTAAATCTGTTTGTTTTCAGGTTCCTGCACTTGTAAATGAAGGTATTTGCATCGTAGTTTCACCATTAATTGCGCTGATGAAAGATCAGGTAGAAAACCTGAAATCGAGAGGAATTGAGGCTATCGCTATTTATGCAGGAATGGGTAAACGCGAAATCGATATTCTGCTGGATAACTGTATCTATGGCAAAATCAAATTTCTTTACTTATCACCCGAAAGATTACTTTCTGATTTAGTTCGCGTGCGGATTTCTTATATGAACGTTAACCTAATTGCTGTTGATGAAGCGCATTGCATTTCGCAATGGGGTTACGATTTTCGTCCGCCTTACCAACAAATTGCAAAGCTTAGAGAAATCCATCCAGATGTACCAGTTTTAGCACTTACGGCAACGGCAACTGAATTTGTTCGAAGAGATATTGTTGATAAATTAGATATGAAAGATCCGCAGGTTTTTGTTAAAAGCTTTGCTAGAGATAATTTAAGTTATGTGGTTTTTAATAAGGAAGATAAATATAAAAAACTGATTGAAATTTGTAGAAATGTAAAAGGAAGTGGACTGGTTTATGTTCGCAACAGAAGGGAAACAGCAGAGGTTTCTAATTTCTTAAATCGCAATCAAATTAAGGCCGATTTCTATCACGCGGGTTTAGAACGCGATATTCGTTTTCAAAAACAAGAAGATTGGAAACTTAATAAAACCCGTATTATGGTAGCTACAAATGCTTTCGGAATGGGTATTGATAAAGCAGATGTTCGAACTGTTGTGCATTTAGATTTACCCGAAAGTTTGGAGGCCTATTATCAGGAGGCAGGTAGGGCAGGTCGAGACGAAAAACGAAGTTATGCTGTTTTATTGGCCAATCAATCTGATATTTTAAGCCTTGAATCGCGTTACATCGATAGTTTTCCTTCGCCAGATGAAATTAGAAAAGTTTACCATTACTTAGGGAATTACTTTCAATTGGCTTTTGGTGCAGGCGAGGGTTTGACCTTTACTTTTGATATTGCTGATTTCTGTAAAAGATTTAATATTAGTGTTTTAAAATCTATTTCAGCTTTAAAATTCTTAGAACATGACGGTTATCTTACCCTATCCGAAAGTGTTTTTCTTCCCTCAAGGATGATGTTTATTGCCAGTCACGAAGATATTTATCGCTTCCAGATTGAAAATAAAGCTTACGATAGCATTATCAAGACTATTTTACGGTCTCACGGTGGTGCATTCGATGGTTTCGTAAAAATTAATGAAGCCGATTTAGCAAAGAAAACGGGTTTATCCTACAAAGATATTATCGCTCTGCTTAATAAATTACAATCGATAGAATTACTAACCTATATCCAACAAACTGATCAACCACAACTGCAATATGTTAGGCCACGCGTAGATATGGATCATTTTGATTTAGACGTAAAATACCTGGAATTGCGCAAAGAAATTTTGCTTAAACAGATAAATGCTGTAGTTGGTTATGCATCTACAAATGTGTGCCGCAATATTCAGTTACTATCATATTTCGACGAGCATAATGCTTCTAAATGCGGTGTCTGCGATGTTTGTTTAGCAGAAAAGCGAGTAGAAAATGAAAGCCAAATTAATGATGAAATAGATTTTGAAATTGTTTCTTTACTTCAACAACAAGCTTTGAGTTTAGATGATTTAGTTATCAATACAAAAAGTGGCACTGAAAACGAACGTATCGAGGCTATTCGTGAATTATTAGATGCTGGCAAAATTAAAACTGATGGGAAGAAGTATTATCTTTAACCTCCATATGGTTATCATAATAATTGTAGAAATTGGTTAAACAGCTACAACAGTTAAGAAAATTAATGCATTCGAAATAGTTAACCTCCTTAAAATTCAAATGATAGAAAAAGATAATAAGAAAACCATCCGTTCATGGGCTTTCTTCGATTGGGCAAATTCGGCCTATAATTTGGTTATAACTTCAACAATTTTTCCAGTTTATTATGTTGCCATAACTACAACAAAAGAGCATGGAGATGAAGTTACTTTTTTTGGCAAAACATTTATAAATACAGTTCTATCTAATTATGCATTGGCATTAGCTTATTTAGTAATGGTTGTTTTGTTGCCCTTGCTATCTTCTTACGCCGATGCCAAAGGCAAAAAGAAATTTTTTATGCAATTATTTACTTATGTTGGTTCGATTGCATGTATGGGTTTGTTCTTCTTCGATTTAGCACATTTGGAGTTAGGAATAATTTGTTTTGTTTTAGCCGCAATGGGTTATGTAGGCGGTGTAATGTTTAATAATTCTTACTTGCCTATAATAGCGTCAGTAGATAAACAAGATAAAGTTAGTGCTCAGGGTTTTGGTTATGGCTACATAGGAAGTGTAATTTTGCAATTAGTTTGCTTCGTTTTTGTTTTAAAACCAGGTTTATTTGGAATTGCCGAAAAATCAGCGCTTCCTGCGCAAATATCATTTTTATTAGTTGGTATCTGGTGGTTAGCATTTGCTCAAATTCCATTTAAGGTGCTGCCGAGAGATAAACCAAGCGCAGGCTCATCAGGCAAAGGAATAATTAAAAGTAGTTTCGGTGAATTTGTTAAAGTTTGGAATCAGCTGAAACTAATGAAGTTTTTGAAAACCTATTTAATAGCCTTTTTTGCTTACTCAATGGGCGTTCAAACGATTATGCTTGCAGCCGCTGGTTTTGGTGCTAAAGTTCTGAAATTAGAATCTGGAAGTTTAATCGCCGTAATTTTAATTATTCAGCTGGTTGCCATTTTAGGCGCATGGCTGATGTCGCTTTTAGCTAAAAAGGTTGGAAATATAAATGTATTATCAGGTGTAGTTGTAGTATGGATAACTTGCTGCGTACTGGCTTATTTTATTACCAATTCAACTCAGTTTTATGCTTTAGCTGCAGTGGTTGGGTTAATTATGGGAGGGATCCAGTCCTTATCTCGCTCTACGTATTCTAAACATATTCCCGAAAATACTACTGATACAGCATCATTTTTTAGCTTTTATGATGCGACCGAAAAACTAGCCATTGTATTAGGATTATTCAGCTTTGCGTTAATTGAGGGAATTACGCATGACATGCGTAAATCTATAATTGCACTTGCATCATTTTTCGTAATTGGTTTAGTGTTTTTATTAATCTTGAAAAAAATCGAAAGCAAAGAAGCTGTAAAATTGTAAGTTTGTAGCTCGAATCGTAATTATAATAGATGAAAGTAGAATTGTTTGTTCCCTGTTTTGTAGATCAGTTATATCCCGAAACCGCTTTTAATACGTTAAAATTATTAGAAAAATCTGGCTGTAAAGTAGAATACAACTCAAAGCAAACTTGTTGTGGCCAACCAGCTTACAATGCTGGTTACTGGGATGAAGCAAAAGAAGTTGGTACTAAATTTTTAAGTGATTTTACAGAAAATACATATGTCGTTGCGCCATCAGCATCGTGTGTAGGTATGGTAAAAGGTGGTTATAACGATTTATTCACTAACACAATCGTTCATAATAAATGCCGTAGCCTGCAATCTAACATTTGGGAACTTTCTGATTTTCTGATCAATGTTGCGAAAAAAGATTATTTCGGGGCAGAATTAGAAGGTAAGGCTGTTTACCATGATTCTTGTAGTGCTTTACGCGAATGCAAAATTAAAGATGAACCTCGTCAGCTTTTATCGAAAGTTCATGGTTTAGAAATGCTTGAGATGAAAGATACTGATATGTGTTGTGGCTTTGGCGGTACCTTTGCAGTTAAATTCGATGCAATTTCTTCGGCAATGGCCGAGCAAAAGGTAAATCATGCTTTAGATCAACAAGCTGATTACATTATTTCAACCGATTTATCATGTTTATTACATCTTCAAGGTTATATCGATAAAAATAATCTACCAATAAAAACCATGCACATTGCAGATGTTTTATGTAATGGCTGGTTAGAAAGTACCGAATACTAACAAGATTATTACCTCTGATTTCTAGTTATTTAACACTTTTTAACAAGCTTTACGTTAAATCTAAAATACCTTTATTAAACCTTTTTTGCGATTTAGCATCTAAACAACAAAACACAAAACAATGAAGCTATTATGGTTTAGCAAAACTAATGTTAAAATAAAACCCTGACAGCTTCATCACCTTTAAAAATCAAATATAAATAAGATGAAAAAAATACTTTTCGCTTTACTAGGAGTTTTATCAATCGCATCAGTAGCAAGTGCGCAAAAAAAAACTTCTGGAGCAATACAATTTGAAACCGTAATTGATCCTGCTGCAATGATGGCGGCAAGTGGCGTTAAAATTCCTGAGCAAATGGCTGCAAGAATGCCTTCAACAAGTAAATCTAACTTCGAATTATTGTTTAATGCAACTAATGCAAGTTATATGCCTGTAGAAGAAACAGAAGATAGTAATGGTGCTGGCGGCGGTGGTGGTGGTATGGGTCGTATGATGAGAGGTTTTGGTGGCGCAGGTGGAAATAGAGAATATTATTACACATTTGCTGATAAAAAATTAGTCGAAGTTTTTGATCTTAGCGATACAAGCTACGTGATGCAAAGTAGTTTAAAGTTAAACACAACCGCAGGAATTGGTTTTGGTGGTGGAATGGGAAGAAACAACCCAAATGACACAACTAAGCCCAAACCAGTTGTTCCTCCAAAAATAGAAGTAGTTAAAACCGATGCAACTAAGCAAATTGCTGGTATTACTTGCCATGAAGTTATCGTAAAATCAACCAGATCTGTAAAAATTTTAGATATGGATAAAGATGTTACGGAAGAAACTCATATTTGGTATACAAAAGATTTAGGCTTTGATTTTTCTCCAAATCCAAATATGTGGACAGAAGGTGCCGTTTTAGCTATAGAAGGCAGAGGTACTAGCACAATTGCAAAAAGTATCGAATACAGAAATGTAAGTGTAAAAGATGTAACTGCTCCGAAAAAAGCAACTCCAATAACTGATGCAGAATATAAAGTTAAAATGGAAAACATGATGAAACGTTTCCGTGGTAATGGAAACAACAGACCAGGTGGCGGACAAAGAGTTATTATGGTTAACTAGTTTCAAAAATTATAAATTTTTGGAAAGCCTGCTCAATTTAATTGAGCAGGCTTTTTTTATGCGGAAAATTTCATCATAAAATAGAATGTATATTTCCAGTTACACTCGACTTTAATGCTTCTGATTTTTTTAAGCCAAATACAAAATGATTATTATTGATGCAGATTAAAAACAACCTAATGCAAAACGATAATACATTACTTAAAACGAAGAAACATTTTGAAATTCTTGATGGGTTACGAGGTTTAGCTGCAATAGCAGTTGTGATTTTTCATTTTATGGAAATAGCCATTACTGATTATAGTAAGAATTTCATTGGTCACGGCTATTTGGCAGTAGATTTCTTCTTTTGTTTATCTGGTTTTGTTATCGCGTACGCCTACGATGCACGAGCTAAAGATGTCGGAATAACACAGTTTTTCAAATTAAGACTTATTCGTTTACATCCATTAGTTATTATTGGGTCTGTACTGGGTTTATTAACTTTTATTTTCGATCCTTTTGTTAGCCTATATCCTGTGTACGGCTTTGGTAAAACGGCATTATTGTTTTTATCGTCACTTTTCCTTATTCCGTATCCAATAGTAGAAGAGCGCTTTTTTAATTTATTTAACCTAAATGCGCCTAGCTGGTCCTTGTTTTGGGAGTATATTGCCAACATCTTCTACATATTTTTGCTTTATAAAATCGGCAAGAAATATTTATTGATTTTAACATTAATTGCGGCGGGCTTACTTTTTTATGTTGCCACTAAAACAACTAATTTATCTGGTGGATGGGGTGGAACTACATTTTGGGATGGCGGTGCTCGCGTATTTTATTCCTTTTTGGCAGGAATGTTGGTTTATCGCTTCAATTGGATTATTAAAAACAAATTAGGATTTATAGGGGTTTCGATTTTATTGCTTTTAGCGTTTTTGATGCCATATTCAAATGAATACAATTGGATCACCGAACCGATTATCGTATTAATTTATTTTCCATTATTAGTAGCATTAGGCTCTGGTGCAACCTTAACATCATCATTCGAAAAGCTTTGTAAGTTATCGGGAGAAATTTCATATCCATTATATATGACGCATTATCCTTTCCTGTGGATTTTTCTAACTTATGTTACAACCACCAAGCCCGATATGTCTTTATTGAAATTGATAATTCCAGTTTCTGTAATCCTGCTTGTAGTTTTTGCTTATCTGGTTATGGTGTTTTTAGATATTCCTCTACGTAATTATTTAAAAAATAAGTGGCTAAAAGTTAAGTCGTAAAATAATTATGGGTTTGTTTTAGTGATGATTTATTATAGGAAAACTTGCTTTTCAGTGGAAAAAACAGCATCTTTGCACAAAATAAAATCACTTTGTATGTGATTAAGAAATAACTTTTTTTTAAACCGTTCCGAAGTTTAGATAGAACAAGGAACAAAATCATAGTTGTAGATGATTAATATTACTTTACCTGACGGCTCAGTTCGTCAGTACGAAAAGGGCACATCTGCCCATCAAATTGCATTATCAATTTCTGAGGGTTTAGCAAGAAACGTTTTAGCAGCCGAAGTTAATAGCGAAGTTTGGGATTCAACACGTCCAATCGAAGCAGATTCTACTGTTAAACTTTTAACCTGGAATGATACAGCTGGAAAATCAACTTTCTGGCATTCATCTGCTCACTTAATGGCTGAGGCTTTAGAAGCACTTTATCCAGGAACTAAATTTGGTATCGGACCAGCAATTGAAACTGGTTTCTACTATGATGTAGATTTTGGTGAGAAAGAATTTTCTTCGGATGATTTCAAAGCCATCGAAACTAAAATGATTGAATTGGCTAAGCAAAAAGAAACTTTTGTTAGAGAGAGTGTAAGCAAAGCTGATGCAATTAAATACTTTACCGAAAAAGGTGATGAGTACAAGCTTGATTTAATTGATGGATTAGAAGACGGAAAAATTACTTTCTATACTCAAGGTCAGTTTACCGATTTATGTCGTGGCCCGCACATTCCAAATACTGGTTTTGTAAAAGCAGTAAAACTGATGAATGTTGCTGGCGCATATTGGAGAGGCGATGAAACTAAAAAACAGTTAACACGTATATATGGCGTAACTTTTCCAAAGGCTAGCGAGCTTACCGAATATCTTGCAATGATTGAGGAAGCAAAAAAACGCGATCACCGTAAACTTGGAAAAGAGTTGGAGTTATTTGCTTTTTCTGAAAAAGTAGGGATGGGTTTGCCTTTATGGTTACCCAAAGGAACTGCTTTGCGTGAGCGTTTGGTTAACTTTTTAACTAAGGCACAAGCTAAAGCTGGTTATGAGCAGGTAGTTACGCCACATATTGGACACAAAAATTTGTACGTAACTTCTGGTCACTGGGAGAAATATGGTAAAGATTCATTTCAGCCAATAAAAACTCCACAAGAAGGAGAGGAGTTCTTCTTAAAACCAATGAACTGCCCGCACCACTGCGAGATTTATAAAACAAAACCACGTTCTTATAAAGATTTACCAGTTCGTTTTGCAGAGTTTGGTACAGTTTATCGTTACGAACAAAGTGGTGAATTACATGGTTTAACTCGTGTACGTGGCTTTACTCAAGATGATGCACACTTATTCTGCATGCCAGAACAAGTTAAAGAAGAATTTAAAAAAGTTATCGATTTAGTGCTTTATGTATTTAAATCTTTAGGTTTTGAAAACTTTACTGCTCAAATTTCGTTAAGAGATCCAGAGAATAAGTCGAAATATATTGGTTCTGATGAAAACTGGCGATTATCTGAAAATGCAATTATAGAAGCTGCAGCAGAAAAAGGATTAAATACAGTTGTAGAATATGGTGAAGCGGCTTTTTATGGTCCGAAGCTAGATTTTATGGTTAAAGATGCTTTAGGTAGAAAATGGCAGTTAGGAACTATTCAGGTAGATTACAACTTACCAGAGCGTTTCGAATTAGAATATACTGGTAGCGATAATCAAAAGCATAGACCAGTAATGATTCACCGTGCTCCATTTGGCTCTTTAGAAAGATTTATTGCTGTTTTAATTGAACATTGCGCAGGAAACTTCCCATTATGGTTAAGTCCAGAGCAGTTTACAATCCTTCCTATTTCAGAAAAATATGAAGAATATGCAAAAAAAGTTTTAGATGAACTAAATAATTCCGATATTCGCGGGCTGATTGACTTTCGTGATGAGAAAATCGGTCGTAAAATACGCGACGCGGAGGTTAAAAAAATCCCTTACATGCTCATTATCGGTGATAAAGAGATGGCCGAAGGAAAAGTTTCGGTTAGAAAACATGGCGAAGGCGATTTAGGTGAAATGACGTTGGAGGAATTCAACAATTTATTAAGAAAAGAAATAACAGTTTAAATTAAAATAGTACACATTTGGCATTAGGAAGACCAGGATTTAACAGGGGACCACGTCCACCTTTTAAGAAAAAAGAAGCAGAGCATAACATTAATCAGTACATAAAATCGCCCGAAGTGCGTTTAGCTGGCGATAATGTTGAACCAGGGATTTATCCTTTGGCGAAAGCTTTGGCACTTGCTGATGAACTGGAATTGGATTTGGTAGAGATTTCTCCAAACGCTGTTCCTCCAGTTTGTAGAATTATTGATTATAGCAAGTTTGTTTACGAGCAAAAGAAAAAGCAGAAAGAGATTAAATCAAACGCTAAGCAAACAGTTATTAAGGAGATTCGTTTCGGTCCTAATACGAACGATCACGATTTCCAGTTTAAACTTAAACACGCAATAAGCTTTTTAGAGAACGGTGAAAAAGTTAGAGCTTATGTGCATTTTAAAGGTAGAGCAATTGTTTACAAGGAGCAGGGAGAGATTTTATTATTAAAATTTGCCCAGGCTTTGGAAGATGTAGGAAAAGTAGAGTTATTACCTAAGTTAGAAGGTAAACGTATGTTCCTAACAGTTGCGCCTAAAGTAGCAAAAAAATAAAAATAGGTTTATAAATTAAAAAACAGGTTATGCCAAAAATGAAAACCAATTCCAGTGCTAAAAAGCGTTTTTCGCTTACTGGAACAGGTAAAATCAAAAGAAACAACGCATACAAAAGTCACATCTTAACCAAGATGAGCACTAAACGTAAACGTGCACTAGGAAATGCTAGCATGGTAACAGCAGCAGATACTGGTAACGTTAAGCGTATGCTTTGTATCGGAAAGTAATTTATTAATTCACCAGGTATCAGGCTTTAAGTTTCCGATTAAACGGAACGCCGCTTGCCAAAAAACAACAACAACATGCCACGTTCGGTAAACGCAGTAGCTTCGAGAAGAAGAAGAAAGAAAATCCTTAATATGGCCAAAGGCTATTGGGGAGCAAGAAGTAAAGTTTATACTGTTGCTAAAAACACAGTAGAAAAAGGTTTGCAATATGCATACCGTGACCGTAAGGTTAAGAAAAGAGAATTCCGCGGATTATGGATCCAACGTATTAATGCAGGTGCTCGTCAACACGGTATTTCTTACTCTCAATTAATCGGTAAACTAGCTTCAAAAGAAATCGGTTTAAACCGTAAAGTATTAGCTGATTTAGCAATGAATCATCCTGAGGCTTTCAAAGCTGTAATTGATGCAGTAAAATAGAAATTTTCGCTTCGGCGATTATAATATTAAAAAAGTCCTGATGCAAATCAGGACTTTTTTGTTTTTAAAGTGTTTGATCATCTATTGTTGCATTGGGAGCGTTACTCTGAACAGATACTATTCCATTATCTCTCGAACTTTCACTTTCATACATCTGGCTTGAGCCAATTATTTGTCCGTTGGTAGCCTTCAAATTAAAGTAAGATTTCCCGTTGCTTGATTTTTTCTTTTCGAATTCTGTTTCATCCTGTGAGTTTTTTATTACAGATTCGATTCCGTTTTCGCAACTTGGCTTTGCAGAATAGCCTTCGCTCGATAAAATAATCTGACCATTTCCTGCTACTAAATTGAATTGAAATTCTCCGTTTGTTCTTTTACTAATTACAAATTTTCCCATTACTGAATTATTAAGTTAAAAATTAATTATTACTATTTTAAGGGGACGATTTGAATTAAATTTACAAAATATTTAAAATTTTGTAAGTCAATTTTTATTAATTTTTTTATTTATAATCCATTTTAAATTTGGCCAAATTAGCTTTGTTGCTTTTTTTTCTTTTCAATTCTGCTTCATAAATACTTCTACCTAAATTTTTCATAAAAGGGTAACAAACAGTTTCATATTCGTATTTATTATCATTAAAAATTCCATCATCGTTACTTTGAATAACAGCTGTTAAAAAATATTCAACACCGTTTTTAAAATCTATGAAGTAAGAATTATCGATTATGTAGCCATAGCTATCTCCATATTTATTAAATATTCTAATATTAGGATCTAATTCAACATTCTTTTCTCGTCCGTAATACAGCATTTTCGCATATGTTGGCCAAAATTCTTTTTCATCGTATTTTGGAAAATTACTTTCAGTAGGTAATTTACTCATATAAGTATAGATCAATTTATAATCAGCAGTAGTTAAATTATATCTTTCTAAAGCTGGAAATGCTTCAGGTAGAATAAGTTTCTGCATCAACTTTTGCTGATCGTTAATGGGAAACGCATTTTTGTTCTCCAGACTGAAAGGCTTATTGACCAATTTATCCGCACTATCTAAATAGCCTTTTCCCATTACGGTATTCGTTAAAACCAAATCATATTCCTTTGGATCGAATTGCGCTTGCTGACTGTAAACAAGTTTGTTGCCATTGTAAAACTTAATAGGATTTGTATGTTTTGCACTTTCACCCGCATCACCGATGGCCAAACGATTTAATATTCTACTGTTTATTAAGCCATTTTTCTTCAATTTCTCATTCAATTCTGCCCGTCCGATAAACTCAAACAAACGGTTAAAAGCATCGTTATCACTGGTTAAAAGAATTTTCTTAATATAATGCTCTATAGATGGTAGCCCATTTTTTGAAGAAGTATCTTTAAATACTTTTGTTTGACCTTTAAAAGCACTGTCGGTAATCATGGTACTTTTAACTGTAATTCCTGAACTTTTTAAGCGATTCACTTTCTCTAATGCAAAAATTACAGCTGCGAGTTTTACGGTACTGGCAGGATAGAAGTAATGTTGTGTATTTAAATTATAACTGTAACTTTTAAAGCTCGGTTTATTTTTCATATCGCGATTAACCTGTGTATAAAGTATTTGAACCTGATTATGATCTGGACGATTTAAGATATTGCTAAATAATTCAGGTTTAGCTTGCATTAATTTTTTTAGAAAAACAGTATCTGTTTGCTGTGCCATAGTAGATAAACTCATTACAGAAAATGCCAAAAGGAAGATATATTTCATAGCTCGGGTTTGATAATAAAGTTAAAATAATCATTTCTTAATCGTTTATTAAAATAGAATAAAAAGCTTTTCGCAATAGTGTTTGCTGTTTCAGCTTTAATGTCTACTTTTGCAGCGCTTTTGGTTTCTGGCCTTACAACCAGAATTAAAAGGGAATGCAGTGTAATTCTGCAACTGTCCCGCAGCTGTAAGCTCTATAACGTTTTTTCATTCAAAAAGCCACTGTTTCAATTCTGATTCGGGAAGGCAGCAAAAAACGGGAGCAAGTCAGAAGACCTGCCTTAGCGTATAATTTCATAGCTTTCGGGGATTGAAGCTAGGATTGAGGTACTTAACGTTTTTCGTATTTTCATTTCCTTTCCTAATCTGTTGGCTGTGGGCAAAACTCACAATCAAATGAACAAAAAAAGAATTTTAATTGCTGCAGGCCTGGGGCTTGTTCAATTAACAGTTAGTCAATCGGCTAATGCACAAGACAGTTTACAACTAAAAGATGTTGTAATTACTGCAACAAAAAATGATCAGAAACAATCTCAGACTGGTAAAGTTGTAACCATTATCAGTAAAGAAGTTTTAGAGCGTAGCCATGGTAAATCTTTGCCCGAACTAATTAGCGAGCAAGCAGGAATTATTGTAGCAGGTTCGAGTAGCAATCCAGGTTTAAACAAATCGGTATTTTTCCGTGGGGCAGGTAGCGCTTATGCGGTTGTTTTAATCGATGGAATTGTACAAAATGATCCATCAGGAAACGGTGGTGCATTCGATTTACGCTTATTATCTATCGATCAAATCGACCATATTGAAATTTTAAGAGGCGGTCAATCGACCATTTATGGTTCTGATGCAGTTGCTGGTGTAATTAATATCATCACTAAAAAAGGCGGACCAAAAGGCAATACCATTTACGGAGTTGCCAGTATTGGTAGTTACGAAACTTTAAAAGGAACTATTGGTTTAAATGGTGGTGTTGATGGGTTTACTTATAATGTTAATTACACTCAGAATAAAACAAACGGCATTTCTGAAGCGGCTAATCCAGTAGGAAACAATGCAGAGTTTGATAAAGATGGATTCAGAACTGGTGCCTTAAATGCAAATTTCGGAATCAAATTGGATAAGCATTTTTCAGTAAATCCATTTGTGCGTTATTATTATGGAAACTATAGTTTTGATGGTGGTGCTTTTGTAGATGCTGGAAATTATTCTATTCTGAAAAATGTTGCTGCAGGTACAAACGCTAAATATGAATTTGCAACAGGAAAAGTTACATTAAACTACAGTTACGAAAGCACTTCGAACGATTCGCATAGCTCTTTTCCTAGTTTTTCTCAAGGAAAAATCTCTATCGTAGATGTATTTTACAACCAAAAACTAAATGATAAATTAGATTTATTGGTGGGTATTGATAACCGAGTAATGAAACTTTCATCGGCAGCTGCAGCGCCTAAAGCAAATATATTTGCGGCTTATAGTTCATTGTTTTTGCATGATTTAAGTGTTTTTAACTTAGAGGTAGGTGGTAGATACAATAAACACGAACAATATGGCGAAAACTATACGTATTCAATTACGCCAAGCATAAACATTATTAAAGAAGTAAAGTTATTTGGTACAGTTTCAACAGCTTTCAAAGTGCCTACTTTGAATATGTTATTCGGTCAATTCGGTGCAAATTTAGATTTGAAACCAGAAAAATCTCAAAATTACGAAGCTGGTGTAAACTTCAGCTTTGCTGATGAAAAATTCACTTTAAGAGTAGCCGGTTTTAAACGCGATTTGAAAGATGCAATTATTTATGCTTTTCCAGCAGGTTATGTTAACCAAGTTAGCCAAAAAACTAAAGGTTTTGAGGTTGAACCAGCAATTAAATTCGGTAAATTTAACTTAAATGGCTATTACGCTTATGTTGAAGGAAATGAATTTAACTTCGTGGATAATGCAATTGCAGATTATCTTTTCCGCAGACCGAAAAATACTTTCGGCATAACTGCTGGTGTACAGGCAACTACCGATTTATATGTTAGTGCCAATTATCGTTATTTCGGTAATCGTACTGATGGTAACTTTAGCACATACACTGTTGATACTTTAAATGCTTACAAATTATTAAGTGCTTATGCAGAATATTCGTTAGCTAATAAACGTGTTAAAATATTTTTCGATGCTAAAAACATATTAAACACAAAATACAATGAAATTATCGGTTATAACAGCTTGGGTTTCAATTTTAATACAGGCGTAAGTTTTAATATCCGCTAATAAAAAATTAACTTTGCAATAAGGCATTAAATTTAATATTTAATATTTAATGCCTTATACTAAATACTTGAAATAACATGGCTCACTTAAAATTTAACCCACGTACAATATTGTTATTATTAATGATATTGGTGCTCACGGGCTTCCGCTTACTGGTAACATTTAATTCAGATGAATTAAAGTTTGCTAATTTCTCATCAATTGGTGCGGTTGCGCTTTTTGGTGGTGCTTACTTTAAGGATAATTTAAAGGCATTTGCTTTTCCGTTGTTAAGTTTATTTTTAAGCGATTTTGTTTTATCGACCACCATTTTTAGTAAATACAGCAGTGGGTTTTTATATGAAGGCTGGTACGTAGTTTACTTTGCATTTGCATTAATGGTTTTAGTTGGAAGATTAATGCTTAAAAACATAACTATTGCAAATTTATTAGCTTCGACTTTAACTATTGTATTAATTCATTGGATTGTAACCGATTTCCCGATCTGGTTTAGAAACCCATCTTATACACAAGATTTAGCAGGTTTTTGGTTATGCTTGGAAAGAGCAATTCCGTTCGAAGTTAGATTTTTAGAAGGAACGGTAATTTATGGCGCAATTCTTTTCGGAGCATTCGAAATATTAAAAGCAAAATATCCTGTACTTAAGTTACAAACACAAAAAGTATAATTATTCTTTAAACGAATTATAAAAATCCTCTTTTGATTAATTTCAAAAGAGGATTTTTTTTATCTTTAACATTGAGCGTTAACAGCGCTACATACATTCCATCACCCATTTACCTTTAACATATTATGAAAGTTGTATCCTTTTTACCAGCCGCTACCAAAATGATTTACGATATGGGTTTGCAAGAATATCTTTATGGCGTTACTTTCGAGTGCCCTAAAGAAGCCGCAGATCTACCTAAAATTGTTCGTTGCATATTAGAAGGAAAGAATTACACAAGTATAGAAATTGATAAAATATTTTCAGCCTCAAAAGCGCAGGGAAAAAGTTTGTATTGGGTTGATGATGAATTATTGGAAAGCATTGCGCCTGATATCGTTTTTACACAAGATATTTGCGAGGTATGCAACATCGACACGGTTTGTACTGAAACTGCTGTAATGAAACTCAGTAAAACACCAATACTTGTTCCTTTATCGCCAAATAATTTACAAGATGTTTTTGAGTGCGCCATAACAATTGCAAAAGCGATGGGGAAGGAAGAAGTTGCTTTGAACTATCTGGCTAGCCTACAAAAGAAAACAGATTATATTCTTGATGAATTAAGAGCAAATAAAGCACCACTAAAGCGAATTATGTTAATGGAATGGATTGAGCCAATATACAATTGCGGACATTGGATTCCATTTCAAATTGCAGCTGCAGGTGGGGTAGATATGCTTTCTAATCCAGCAGGAGATTCTATTGTAACTCAATGGGACAAAATTGTTAAATACAATCCACAGGTTTTGGTTATTGCACCCTGCGGGTTTGATGTAACCAGAAGTATAGAAGAAATGCCATTACTTACCTCGAAAAAGGGCTGGGATGAATTGGAAGCGGTTATAAATAATCAGGTTTACATTGCCGATTTTGATATGTTTACACAGCCAAGTATCGGCACTTTGGTTGATGGAATAGAAGCTTTGGCTTGTATGTTTCATCCGGAAATATTTACTGCAAACAAGCATATTGCCAGTAAATTTGTAAACTACTCGAAGATTGAAGTTTTAAATCGATAATGAAATTAGTTGTTTTAACAGGAGCAGGGATTAGTGCAGAAAGTGATCTAAAAACTTTTCGCGATTCTGATGGACTTTGGGAAGGCTACAATATTTATGATGTGGCAACACCAGAAGCCTGGGAAAGAAATCCTGAATTGGTGCAGGAGTTTTACAACGAAAGAAGGAGACAGGTACTAAAAGCGCAGCCAAATCAGGCGCACACCATTTTAGCCGAACTGGAAAATGATTTTGATGTCGAAATTATTACTCAAAATATTGATGATTTGCATGAACGAGCAGGCTCAACAAAAGTTACGCATCTTCATGGCATCATAACGAAATCACAATCTGATCGAAATTCGAACTTAACCTATCCAATTCAAGGTTCTGAACTACAAATGGGCGAACTATGTGAGTTAGGTTCTCAGTTGCGACCGCATGTTGTTTGGTTTGGAGAATCTGTTCCAATGATAGAAGTAGCCGCTAAAATTTGTAAACAGGCAGATTTTTTTGTGCTTATTGGTACATCCCTTGCCGTTTATCCAGCCGCAGGTTTAATCGATTTTGTGCCTACATTAGTTCCAAAATATATAATCGATCCTAAAATACCCAATGTCGGTCGTTACAGAAATATTATAACTATAGAACAAACTGCCGTGAATGGTGTAGTATATCTTAAAGAAATTCTTTCAAATGACCGATAAGAAACTTTGTATATTTAATTGGAGCGGCGGAAAAGATAGTACACTTGCCTTACATTATGCCTTACAAGACGAAACTATAGAAATAAAGTATCTTGTTACCACAGTTACCGAAAAATATAATCGCGTTTCTATGCATGGTGTAAGAGAAAGCTTGTTGCTTAAACAAGCCGAAAGTATTGGTATTCCACTTTGTCAAATTCGCTTGCCAGAGATGCCAGATATGGAAACCTACGACAATACCATGCGTAATTATCTATCAAAATTTAAAGATGAAGGCATTACGTATTCTATTTTTGGCGATATTTTTTTAGAAGATTTGCGCAAGTATCGTGAAGAAAAACTTTCAGAAATGGGTTTAAAAGCCATTTTTCCTCTATGGAAAAAAGATACAACGTTGTTAATTGATGAATTTCTTAAACTGAACTATAAAACCATCATTGTTTGTGCTCAACAAAGTCTTCAATATATCTGTGGAAAAGTAATCGACAAGGATTTAATTAGCTCCTTACCCAAAAATATCGACCCTTGCGGAGAAAATGGTGAGTTTCATACTTTTGCTTTCGAAGGACCAATATTTAAAAAAATAATCAATTTCGAGTTAGGAGAGCTAGTCTATAGAACTTACAACAATCCAAAATCAGATAAGGAAAGTGGTTCAAAATCAGACGATTTTGGTTTCTGGTATATTGATTTGGTAAATTAATTATACAAATTAAAACTTTTTGGCATCATTTTTTCTTTACTATATGTAAATTAACTAAAACACATGAACGAAGCCTGTTTCAGTAATTAGGTAACCCTGAAACGAATTTCAAATAAAAATTAAGTTATGAAAAAGATATTTGTAGTAATCGCATTGAGTTCAGTAATGTTTGCTTGTAATAATAAAGCAAAAGAAGAAGCTGCACTAAAACAACAAGAAGCCGAAAAACAGTTAGCAGTTAAAGCTGTTAAGGATAGTTTAAGATTAGATAGCTTTAACAGAGCTGCAACTGCAAAGGTTGAAGCCGAAAAAGAAGCAAAACATCAGGCAGAACTAGCTGCAGCAAGAAGAGCAGGTGCTAATTCATCTCGTTCTTATGCAAGTTCTGGTGGTAGTTCGAGTGCTTATGGTGGTGCACAACCAACTGCAAAAAAGAAAGGTTGGAGTGATGCTGCAAAAGGTTCGGTAATTGGTGGTGCAGCTGGCGCAGTTGGCGGTGCATTAATTGATAAGAAAAAAGGCAGAGGAGCAATTATTGGCGGTTTAGTTGGAGCTGGTGGCGGTTATTTAATCGGTAGAGGCGAAGACAGGAAATCTGGCCGTGTGCAACCTAAAAACTAATTTCACATAAATATTTTAAAAGCGTTCTGATTTTAAATCAGAACGCTTTTTTTGTGTCTGAAAGAATCATTTCTATATTTAAAGAAAAAAGACCCATGATTGAAGATAAGAATATTGATAAAGGCCAGATTCAGCATTTCGTAATGTTTTGGCTAAAGCCACAATTAACAAAAGCCGAAATAACAGAATTTGCAAATTTTTTCGAAAGCTTAAAGCCAATCAAATACATCAAAACATTAAACTATGGCTTGGCGGCAAATACGCCAGTTCGCCCAGTTACCGATAATTCATTTACTTATTCGCTTACTATAACGTTTGCTAATATTGACGATCACAATGCTTATCAGGAAGATAAAACACATTTAGATGCTGTAGAAAAATTTTCTAAAAATTGGTATCGGGTAGTGGTTCACGATACGGTGATTTCATAAAATATTTAGAAAAGCAAGAGTTATTTCTAGATGCTGCAGTTCCTTTATTTGCTTTAATCTCTAAATAAATTTTATATAAAAAAATGCCCTTAACTTTAAGGAGTTGAGGGCATTTTTCATGCTTTTACTACAGAAAGCATTTTAACTATTGTTGAGTTTAACAGTAGGAGTAAAATCCTATTTGGATGTTGTAAATTCCCAAACCTCCTAGATGTTTGGCAAAAACAGGCTACAAAATTATATTCTTTTTATTTGCTTAATAATCATAATGTCAGTTAGTTATATTAATCTTTCTAATCAATTTGTTGAAATATACTTAAATCTTAAGACCATAAGGCGTAAATCTTACAAAATTAAATTCTGTTTACGTATTTAAATACCTTACTATCAGTATATTATATATTTTTATTATTAGAATTGATGTCTTTTATATGCTGCTGTAAAATCATTTCGCATATTTTTAAAACGCTCTATAACGGTTTTAATAAAATCCTCGTCTAAAATTTCGAATACATCATTAACACCTCCTCCACTCAAGTCAAGTTCTGCTAACTTGTAACTTTGCTCAAATGTGCCTTGCTCAAATTTGGCGATATACTTTTGATTCATTGAAAAGATGGTAATCTTACATTCTGGGTGTGGAAGTTCTGCTATAACTCTCATTATCTTAATTTGTAAATTATTACTTGATTGAATTTTAAATTCCCTGGTTGTTTAAGGTTCCATGTGTTTCGATAATAGCGAAGCGAGCAAACAGTTCCTCTGAATACCATTTTCTTTCTCTAGTAAGCTTAATTACGTCAGAGTGGTCAAATGACTTGTATGCGTAATTTTTCATACTTTCTTCATTCTCCCATACCGAAAAAGTAGCCTGATCTAAAAACGGATTTTCACCAATCCCTGCCGAAAGAATAAAACCAGGAGCTTTTCTCATGCTAATTGCGGCTCTCTTTATGTTTTGTCTAAACTCCTTTACTTTACCTAATCTTATCGCTGCCCTGGTAATTACTGCGATTCTTTCATTTGGGTTTTGATTAATTTTTTTAGTTTTAAAAGGCTCTTTAGCTGACCATAAGCCATGGCTGGATAAAGGTTTAAGTAAGATTGTAAATTCTTCAGCTCCGAAAAAGCGAAACCATTTCATCGATAAGGAATTTATTTTAAATTGCTCATAATCCGTTTTGTTGTTCCAGGTTGTTAAAATGGCCCAATGTTTAAAGTTTGGTGCTAAATCGACCTGAGCATTTTTGCCGCTTCCCATAAGTTTCCAGAAATTGCACTTTTTGTTTAACCAAAGCGGTAAGCGCAAAACTACCATGCCTAAAAAGGCAAATGGAATAGTTAGGGTGCGGTACTTGGTAATGGTTAAAGCTACAATCATATTAACTAGGATTAATTTGGTCAAAACTAATGATTTTAAGAATATAGTGTCGTTCAAAATTTAGTCATATATTGTCTAAATGCGTTAAATATGGTAAATCCTGATTAATTTTGTCTTTAATTAGAAATTAGAAAATGGCAGAAGATTTAACTATAACCAGAAATGCTTCGAAAGAAGAACAATATAAATCACTTATTCCTCAAATTGAAGGTTTGCTTTATGGAGAAACCGATTTTATAGCAAATTTAGCAAATGTTTGTGCTGCCCTAAAAGAGCAGTTTAATTGGTTTTGGGTAGGTTTTTATCTGGTTAAGGATGATGAGTTAGTATTAGGGCCATTTCAAGGTCCAGTAGCTTGTACGCGAATTAAAAAGGGAAAAGGAGTTTGTGGCTCATCTTGGCTGCAAGGAGAAACTATAATTGTTCCCGATGTTGATGAGTTTCCAGGGCATATTGCCTGCGCTTCTGCCTCTAAATCTGAAATCGTTTTGCCTCTAATTAAAAATGATAAAGTTATTGGTGTTTTTGATGTTGATAGTGAATTTTTAAATCACTTTGATAAAATGGATAAAATTTATTTAGAGCAAGTTATATCAATTATATTAAATAAATAGTTTAAATAATTATTTTGAAATTAAACTCAGATTATTACCTTAATGAAGATGTGATTTCACTTGCGAAGGATTTGCTAGGAAAGGTTTTGTATACAAAGATTGAGGGCGAAATTACTGCAGGTGTGATAACTGAAACCGAAGCCTATTTCGGAATTAAAGATAAAGCTTCGCATGCTTTTGGCAGTAGGAGAACAGCAAGGACTGAAACAATGTTTGCTCAAGGTGGGATAGCTTACGTTTACTTATGTTATGGAATACATAATCTATTTAACGTTGTAACATCTCCCAAAGATAATCCGAATGCAGTATTAGTTCGAAGTATTGAGCCATTAATTGGCGTAGAAATAATTGAAGAACGACGAAGTATGCCTCGCACTAAGGCAGCAATTTCTGCTGGTCCAGGGTCTGCTGCAAAGGCTTTAGGGATTGATAGAACGTTTAATGCTAAAGATTTGAGTGGTGATGAGATTTGGATCGAGGATCATCAAATTTATTTTAATCCTGATCAAATTTCTATATCGCCAAGAGTTGGTGTCGCTTATGCTCAGGAACACGCTCTTTTGCCTCTACGGTTCTTTGTTAAAGGTAATAAATATGTAAGCAAGCCAAATAAGGTTTAGCTTTTTGAAACATTTCATTGATTGTATCTGTTCTTTCATAAATATCTATAGTTATGAAAAACGAGAAAAATATATCAATTTTAAAAGAAATGGCAGAAAGTGTTCGCACTTGTATGTTTACCACATTTTCATCAGATGATGAATTTGGAAGTAGACCAATGGGAACAGCAAAGATAGAAGACGACGGAAGTGTATGGTTTTATACCAATGAATATTCGCCTAAATCAAAAGAAATCTCTAAAGACGATAATGTTTTACTGGCTTACAGCGATCCATCTAAAAACACTTATTTAACTGTAAAAGGTAAAGCCGAGCTGGTTGATGATCGAGTTAGAAAAGAAGCTTACTTTTCGCCTTTCGTTAAAGCGTGGTTTCCTGCTGGTATTGAAGATCCGAGATTAATATTGATAAAGGTTACTCCTGAAGAGGCTGAATATTGGGATGCTTCATCGTCAAAAATAGTTGTGCTATTTAGTATGTTAAAAGCAGTTGTTACTGGCGACGCCCCAGATTTAGGTAAGCATGATACAATAAAGTTTTAATTAAAAATAACTTCAAAGCAAGCAGGGTTGGCAACAATACCTGCTTTTTTTGTAATATTGAAAAATGAATTTTGAAAACAACTTAACTTTCGCGAAAGCGCAGGATGAAGCAGATATATTAAAAGATTTTAGGAATCAGTTTTTGTTTCCAAATCAGAATGGAAAAGAATTTATATATCTATGTGGTAACTCGTTAGGATTACAACCTAAAGTTTCTAGTGAGGTTTTAAAACGTCAATTAGATAATTGGGCTAACCATGCAGTAGAAGGATGGTTTGAAGGCAAAGAGCCTTGGATGTTTTATCATAAAGAATTAAAAAAGCTTATGGCTCCAATTGTTGGCGCTTCTCCTAGAGAAGTTTGTCCAATGAATACCTTGACGGTTAATTTACATTTATTGATGGTTAGTTTTTATCAACCAAAGGGAAAGCGGTTTAAAATTATAATGGAAGGTGGTGCTTTTCCATCAGATCAATATGCAATAGAAAGTCAAGTGAGGTTTCATGGTTTCGATCCGAAAGAAGCGATTATCGAGGTTTTTCCAATTGAAGGCGAAGAAACATTGCGGACTGAAGATATCGTTGCTAAAATCGAAGAAAATGGCGACGAAATAGCGTTGGTTCTTTTCGGAGGAATAAATTATTATACTGGTCAGTGGTACGGTATGGAAGCAATTACCAAAGCTGGGCACAAAATTGGAGCTATGGTAGGTTGGGATTTAGCTCATGCAGCGGGAAATGTGCCCGTTAAACTCCACGATTGGGATGTAGATTTTGCTTGCTGGTGTTCTTATAAATATCAAAATTCTGGTCCAGGCGGTATTAGCGGTATTTTTGTTCACGAAAAACATTTTTCAAATACCAAATTAAATCGTTTTGCAGGATGGTGGGGTTATCAGGAAAACCAGCGTTTTAAAATGGAAAAAGGTTTTATTCCAGAAGCTGGCGCCGATGGCTGGCAGATAAGCTGCACACAGGTAATGCCTATGGCTTTGTATCATGCTTCACTACAAATTTTTGAGCAAGCAGGATTTATAGAGCCGCTTAGGAATAAAAGTATTAGTTTAACTAATTATTTAGAATTCATTATAAATGAAGTAAATAAAGAATTAGGATTTGAGCAATATAAAATTATTACGCCTAAAAATCCGAAAGATAGAGGCGCTCAGTTATCCATAATTGCAAAAGATAAAGGCAAGGAAGTTTTTGATGGCTTATTCGAAAACTACATACTGGGCGATTGGCGTGAACCTGATGTTATTCGTTTAAGTGCAGTTCCGCTTTACAATTCTTTTGAAGATATTTATTTAACAGGGGAAGCACTTTTAAAAGTGAGCCAAAAAATACTAAACGCTTAGCAAATGATTAATTATAACCCTAAAGATTGGTTTACTTTTATTTTTCAAGTTCATAAGGCCGATACCATCCGAAAGTTATGGCCTTTAATGGTTAGCGTATCAATTTTTTCTGCTTTAGTTGCCTTTTTAGAGCTCAACGTTTTTAAACTTTCTAAAAGTGATTATGTAAGCAATATTGGAATGATGCACAGCTTACTAGGTTTCGTAATCTCCATGTTATTGGTGTTTAGAACCAATACTTCTTACGATAGATGGTGGGATGGACGTAAGTTATTAGGTGGATTAACCAATGTTAGCCGCAATTTTGCAATGAAAATTAAAGCATTGAAGTTACCAGAAGATGATTTGCGTTTCTTTGAATACGGTATTCCTAAATATGCTTTTGCTTTAAAAGAGCATCTTCGCGAAAAGCAATACTTCGGAAAAAACAGTTTTTTAATTGAAGTTGATGCCGGCAAACATATTCCGAATCAAATTGCCAGCAGTATGATTACCCGCCTTTACGAGTTATTAGAAAGAGGTTTGATTTCGCAGGAGCAGCTAATTGTTTTAACCAATGATGTAAATCAGTTTACAGATATTTGTGGTGGTTGTGAACGAATCAAAAATACCCCGATTCCTTTTTCATATAGCGCATTTATAAAGAAATTCATATTTATTTATGTACTTACAATTCCTATTGGCTGGGTATTTAGTTTAGGTTACTATTTGGTTTTAATTGTGCCCTTTATCCTCTATGTATTAGCGAGTTTAGAGCTTATAGCTGAAGAAATAGAAAACCCATTTGGCGAAGATGCAAACGACTTGCCAGTAGCTCAAATTTGTGACAATATTGAGAAGCATGTCGAGGAGATTTTAAACTGATGATTTATATTGCCTGGCATCTTTTGTATGCTCACCCTTTACCAGAAGGACATCGTTTTCCGATGTTAAAGTATGAATTAATACCTGAACAACTTCTGCACGAAGGAACCATTCAGCAAAGTAATTTATTTAGTCCAGTGCCTGCTAAAGAAGAGGAGATTCTATTAACACACGATAAACATTATTGGAAGCAACTTAAAGATTTAACGCTTTCTGAAAAAGATCAGCGCAGGATTGGTTTTCCGTTAAATCTGCAATTAATAGAACGCGAATTAAGGATTGCACAAGGTACAATTGATGGTGTGAAATTTGCATTAACGAATGGAATTGCCTTTAATGTTGCAGGGGGAACGCATCACGCAGGAAGTAACTGGGGAGAAGGATTCTGTTTGTTAAATGATCAAGCGATTGCTGCTAACTATTTGTTAAATAACAAATTATCTAATCGTATATTAATTATAGATTTAGATGTTCACCAAGGCAATGGAACTGCAGAAATCTTTAAAAACGAATCAAGAGTTTTTACATTTTCAATGCATGGAGATAAAAATTTTCCTTTTAGAAAAGAGATTTCTGACTTAGACGTAGCGCTAGGTGATGGAATGGAAGATTTTGAATATCTTTCTCTTTTAACTAAAAATTTAGAAAAAGCTTTCGAAAAAGCGCAACCAGATTTCGTATTTTATTTATCAGGTGTTGATGTGCTCACTACAGATAAATTAGGAAAGCTTTCGCTTAGCAAGGCAGCTTGCAAAAAAAGGGATCAAATTGTAATCGAAGCCTGCAAAGCTAAAAACTTACCTGTTCAGGTTAGTATGGGAGGCGGTTATTCTACAGACATAAAAGATATTGTTGATGCGCATTGTAATACTTACAGATTAGCTTTTGATTTGTTTACTTAACAATATGCTTATCTTCGCGGCAATATGTTGGAGATAATTTACCAGGATGAAAATTTGATTGCCATAAATAAACCACATGGGTTATTGGTTCATCAATCATCAATAGCAAGAGATGCTACGGAGTTTGCTTTACAAATGCTTCGCGATCAGGTTGGGAAACATGTTAGTCCTGTGCATAGATTGGATAGAAAAACTAGTGGAATATTACTTTTTGCTTTTGACAAGGAATCTGAAATCGCTATGCATCAGCAATTTATGAATACTGAAACTGATAAAAAATATTTAGCTATTTTGCGTGGTTTCACTCCTGATTCAATGGATATTGATTATCCTTTGGCAAAAGAGAATGGAACTCTACAAGATGCTTTTACCGCATTTAGAACCCTGCAGAGAGCTGAAGTAGATGTAGCTTTTGGAAAACATCCAACATCAAGATATTCGTTAATTGAGGCAACACCAAAAACAGGAAGGATGCATCAGCTTCGCCGACATTTCAGTCATATTTTACACCCAATTATTGGTGATAGAACTCATGGCTGTAATAAGCAAAATAAATTCTTTTTGGAGCAATGGAACATGACTACAATGCTTTTGCACGCTTCTGAGTTAAGTTTTAAACATCCTATAACTTCCGAGCCAATTCATTTAAAGGCAAATCTTCATGAGGAGTTTAAACGAGTAATGGATTTCATGAATATTAAACTCTAGCACAATTTTTGTCTAGAAATTCTGTTTATAAAGCATCTATGATTAAATCTTTAAAATATACCATCCCAGTTTTAGCGCTTTTTTTAGCGAGTTGTTCTTCAGTTTACATGCCAAATGTCCCAAATACTCCAATGTTGAGTAAACAAGGCGAATTTAGCGGCGGTGCACATATTTCGTTAAAAGGTAATGCAAGCATTAATGGTGCTTACGCAGTTTCCGATCATATTGGTGTTCTTTTTAGTGGCTCAACAATGAATAACGAAAGAAAATCAAAAGACTTTGGTCATAAGCTAATAGAAATTGGTGGCGGCTACTTCGATACTTTCGGACCAGATAACAATCGAATTATTGAAATTTATGGTGGCGTTGGAAAGGGTTGGAGCGATATCACGTTTAGAGATTATAAAGATGATCTTTTAATCAGTAGTGAAGTGCAAGAAGTTGATTACCGAAAGGCATTTCTACAGGTAAACTACAGTTCCAAAAAGAAAAACAATCTTCACCTTTTCGGTACAGACTTTCCAATAAATTATGGTACAGCACTTAGAATTAGCCATATTACAATGGATAGATTCTTTATAAATGGTGTTGTTCAGCCTAAAGAAGATAATATATTTTTTGAGCCTGTTTTCTTTACACGTATGGCACTTAGTAAAACTTTTCAACTGCAATATACAACCAGTACAAATATTGGTTTAAAGAGTCGAAAATATATGTCGGCTGGAAACTCCATCTTTACCATTGGAGTTGTGGTAAACGTTGGGGGAAAATAAATCATTGTTAATTTATTAAACAGAAACTTCCGATTTTTACGAATTAGCATTGTTTCTGTTATAAAATTTATCCCTTCAAAGCTTTTGTTTTATTCTGAAAACGTAAAAATAATAGGATAGAGGCACTTAATAAACCAAGTGTTAAGCCGTACCATATTCCATCTACACCCAAACCAAGTTTAAAACCTAGTAAATAACCTACAGGAATACCAATTACCCAATAAGCTAAAAAGGTTATAAAAGTTGGAATATTAACATCACCAATTCCGCGAAGGACACCCAGGCCGACAACCTGTGTTCCATCAAACAATTGGAAAAAGCCTGCTATTATTAGTAATTGAGCAGCGATTTTAATTACAGCTAAATCATCAGTGATAATGAAAGGCAGTAAATTATTAGCAGCGATAAAAATAATTGCAGTAATCGCCATAAAACCTAAAATAACATGGTAACTGGCAATGGCCGACTTACGTAAATCATCAAAATTATTTTTACCAAAATTATTGCCTGTTTTAATAGTAGCAGCAGATGCAACACCACTGGCAATCATATAAGTCATTGCAGCGAGGCTAATTGCAATTTGATGCGCCGCCTGTTCAACTGCACCAATGGTTCCAATTAATACAGCAGCACCGCTAAAAGCACTAATTTCGAAAGAATATTGCATAGCAACAGGAGCGCCAATTTTTATAATTTTTATGGCTCTAACCTGATCAATGAAGGTTGCTTTAAAATTGATAAGGTATTTTTTGAAATTTTGAGAGCGCAAAACGTAAATACACATTACTATTGCCATCAAAATACGATCAATTAAGGTGCTTAAACCAACTCCGCTAACACCCATCGGCTTTATGCCAAAAATGCCTTTAACGAAAATAATTCCTAAAATTACATTTAACAAATTTCCCCATATAGAAACAAACATAGCTTGTTTAGTAAAACCTAACCCTTCGGCAAACTGCTTAAATGTTTGAAAAATTAAGAGGGGAATTATCGAAATGGAAAGTAAATTTAGATATGGTTTTGCATATCCAACAACGGCAGGAGTTTGGTCTAAATGATCAATTATTAATAAAACTCCAAAATGAACAAGAATATATAAAATAATGCCAACACAAATATTAATAATTAAACTTGTTGATAAGAGCTTACCGCATTCGTTGTAATTATTTCGGCCATTTTCTTGTGCAATTAAAGGGGTAATGCCATAAGAAATACCTAATCCAATAACGAGAATAAGCATAAAAATACTGTTTACTAATGAAACAGCTGCAAGTTGAACCGTATCTGTAAAGTGGCCAACAATAATGCTATCGGCCATGTGCACTAGAGTATGCCCAAGCTGAGAACCAACAATTGGCAAAGCCAAATGAAGATTTTCTTTATAATAAGGTTTGTATTTTTTGTAAATTTTGGAAAACATAAGCTTGCAAAGGTCGGTTTTTAAAACCTCAAAAAAGAGATTGGCGGAGTATATTTTTATCGATAAGATAAAGAAGAATTTATTATAATACTGAACTTTACCCTACAAGCGAAGTATTATGCTAAATGTATTTTAGCATTTTCATTGCAAATAAATACCAAGTCTATCAAAGATATTT
The DNA here is from genome assembly GCF_039537385.1 of Pedobacter ginsengiterrae. NCBI lineage: Bacteria > Pseudomonadati > Bacteroidota > Sphingobacteriia > Sphingobacteriales > Sphingobacteriaceae > Pedobacter > Pedobacter ginsengiterrae. The sequence goes on along the minus strand of NZ_BAABAK010000018.1, from coordinate 66,621 downwards.
TTCAACCTGGCAAAAAGATATGAGGTAATTTAGCTGCTACTTAACAGCAGTAAAATATTCTTCTTTTTCGGTTGTATTCGATTTTATAACATTGGTTAAAATTAAGCTAACCAATATCTTTTGCGCTTTTCTGTAAGAGCATCGTAAAAGCTTACTAAATTCTTTTAGCGTAATCTTTTCATTTGTTTCCAAATATTGGAGCAGTTTTTTTTCATTGTCCGAATAAGAAATTAATACACCTTTATCCGTATGGTCTTGTTTTAAAACCTCAACAATAATTTTACTGGCCAAAACACTTTTATCGTCTATACGAATGTATGCCCACCATTTTTTTTGATCATCGAGTGCATAATGAGGTTTAGTGTCGCTTTCTGGAATGTTTACAACCAAAACAAGTTTATCATCAACATAAATTTCCTCAAAACGAGGTTCAATAACTGGTTTACAATATTGATTAGCGGAGGTAAGAATCATGTATTTTTCTTCCTCTTCAGATTTCACTCCTTTTATGGAGCCGTCGTCAGCAACGCCAATTAGTAATTTGCCACCTTTATTATTGGCAAAAGCAACCAGGCTTTTAGCAATTTTTTCGGTATTTGTAATTGTTTTCTTAAAATCGAGCATAACACCTTCGCCCTGCAAAATTAAACTCTTAATACTCGGCATAATTTACATGTTAGTAAGCAACTCTAGGCTCTTCGCCTTGATGCAGGTTTCTGATATAAACTTCGTTCATTACTGTTGCACAAAGTTCACCCTGTTTATTTTTAATTTCCATCGGATAAGCTTTAACAAACTTACCAACGGTTTTCAAGGCCAGTTCGGCCTCAGCAATCATTTCATTGGTAACTGTAATGGTAAAATATAGGTTAAAACGGCCAGGTTTTAAATATTGTATTGAAGCACTTTTGAGCCAAACTCGAACTTTATAACCTCTTCTTTGCATCAATTGATCGAATAATAATGCGTAAAAAGGATCTGTTGCTGCATAAATTGTGCCTCCAAAAATAGAGCCGTTGTAATTTTTATTTAAAAAGCTTTTACTTAATTTAACCGTGCAGCTTCTAAAATCATTATCGAATTTCTGAACCCAAATGCGCTGAAAAAACAATGGAGGGTAAAAGCGCATAACCCATTTTAGGGTATTTTGAGAAATAATCATACTTACTAATATCAGAAAGATTTGCGATGTTTTAAAGTTTTGCAGATGATGTTTTGGTAATATTTCAGTAAATTACATCATGCATATTTACGATACCGTAACCGCCGCCCTTACCGACTTAGATAATCGTGGCTACAATTTAGATTTTAATTTAACCTCAGAAGCATTAGAATGTAAATCGATTAATTTGCAATTAATGCCTGAAGAGTTTGAAATAGAAGAGGTTTACCATTTTGAAGGAATGACTGATCCTGCGGATAGCTCAGTAGTTTATGCTATTTCATCAAATTTGGGCAATTTAAAAGGTGTTTTGGTGGATGGTTATGGTGTTTATGCCGAAAATATTTCACCAGAATTATTAAATAAACTTAAAATTCATCACCAATAAAGTCAACTAATTTATTGTTTGTCTGCGTATTAACCTGTTAAAATTGTAATCTCAAATCAAAAAAATAAAACCAAATGACTACGAGGTTGTTAACAATAGAGATAACAATAAAAACTATGAAAAAAATAATCTTAAGTCTTGCTTTCGCTGGCTCATTAATGATAGCCGCATCAGCATGCAATTCGTCTAAAAATATGGCTGGTTCTTCAGACAGTACAAAGATGGATTCTACAACAACACCAATGGCAGATACCACTAAAAAGACGACACCGCCCGATACAATGAAAACAAAAGTGCCAGACACAACAAAGAATATGCCTAAAATGTAGAGCAAAAAGGCTTCCGATTTCAATCGGAAGCCTTTTTTGTTTGTAATGCTTTTATTTATTTGTACTAATTTGTACTTTCAGCATTTAAACCAAATAAATAAATGGATTCTCAAATAAAAAGCAACAACCGAAATGTAATTTTCCTGGTTATAGTGGCTGCACTAGGCTACTTTGTTGATATTTACGACCTTGTTTTATTCTCTGTTGTTCGTGTTCAAAGTTTAACCGAAATTGGAGTTTCACCAGAAAACATGCAGCACGATGGTTTTTTAATTATCAATTCGCAAATGTTTGGTTTGTTGCTTGGTGGAATACTTTGGGGTATTTTGGGCGATAAACTTGGACGAATAAAAGTTCTTTTCGGGTCAATTCTATTGTATTCATTGGCAAATATTGCAAATGGTTTCGCTACTTCGGTTAACAGCTATGCTATTATCCGTTTTATTGCGGGTATTGGTTTGGCAGGAGAATTAGGTGCGGGCATAACCTTAGTTGCCGAAACCATGGATAAGGAAAAACGTGGTTATGGAACCATGATAGTTGGTGCAATCGGTTTGTTAGGAGCCGCGGTGGCAGCAACCGTAGCTTCTAAATACACATGGCAAACTTCGTATTTTGTTGGCGGCGGGATGGGTTTGGTTTTACTTTTGTTAAGAGTGGGCACTTTCGAATCGGGAATGTTTAAACAGGCTGCCAAAACCGAAGTTTCAAAAGGCAACATTTTTATGCTTTTTAACAATAAAAAACGCTTTTTAAAATACCTGTATTGTATATTAATAGGTATACCACTATGGTTTGTAGTTGGTATTTTAGTAACACTAGCTCCAGAATTTGGTAAAGCCCTAGGTGCTACAGAGCCTTTAAAAGCAGGTACGGGTATTATGTATACCTATTTCGGTATCGCAATTGGCGATGTGGTTACTGGTTTATTATCTCAAGTCCTAAAATCACGAAAAAAAACAGTTTTCATTTTTCACCTACTTTCCGTTGTAAGCGTGGTGGTTTACTTAACTAGTTTCGGACTTAATAGTAGCTTATTTATTTGGATATGCTTATTTATGGGTTTTTCTGTAGGTTATTGGGCAACTTTTGTTACCATAGCATCAGAACAGTTTGGAACAAATATTCGAGCAACAGTAACAACAACAGCACCAAATTTCGTTCGTGGGGCATTAATTCCTATAACTTTTTTATTCGAATTTTTAGCTAAAAAATATAGCTTAATAACTGCTGGCTATTTAGTTATGGCCATTTTAACAGCTATTGCTATTTTCGGATTAAGCCAATTAAAAGAAAGTTTTAACAAGGATTTAGATTATCTCGAAGAATAAAATAATTAGAAAAGCTAGGTTCTGTTTTTCATCGGTTACGAAAGTCCTGCTAATCACTACAATCTTTTTGTCACTGGTTTCCGATAAGGTCAGTTTGTATACAACAAAAAGTATTTCCTTTTCTATCAGGTTTAATAAAGTCAGAAATTGCGTTTAACAACCGTAAGCAAGTTCGACTGTCAACAAAATGTACTATATAAACATAAATGGGTATAGATATGCTAATACCCTTAAATTTGTACGGAGTTAAAAAAAATCATCATGTTTAAAGAAAAAGTAGCAGAAAGATATAAGCAAATACAGGATGAAATTTGCCGAGGTTTGGAAATTGCAGATGGCAAAGGGAAATTTGAAGAAGAACTTTGGGAGCGTAACGGCGGGGGAGGTGGACGTACCCGAATAATGCAAAACGGTGCGATTATTGAAAAAGGGGGGGTAAATTTTTCTGCAGTTTATGGTAAGTTACCCGAAACCATAAAAAAAGCTTTCAATGTAACCGAGGATGAGTTTTTTGCAACTGGAGTTTCTATTGTAATTCATCCAAATCATCCGCTGATTCCAATCATACACATGAATATTCGTTATTTTGAATTAAACGAAGAAACACGTTGGTTTGGTGGCGGTATCGATTTAACCCCACATTATATTTTTGAAAATGATGCCCGTTTCTTTCATCATCAATTAAAAAATGCTTGCGATAAATTTAGTAAAGACTTTTACCCCAAATTTAAAGCGCATGCCGATGATTATTTCTTTATTAAACACCGCGAAGAAACTCGTGGCATTGGCGGTATTTTTTACGATAGATTGAAACCTGAGAACACAAATTTATCTTGGGAAGAAATTTTGAACTTTTCTGCAACTATTGGAGAAACTTTCTTGCCAATTTACACCGAACTAATCGAACGTAATTACGATAAAGAATTTACAGAAATTCAAAAAGAATGGCAATATCAGCGTCGTAGCCGATATGTAGAATTTAACTTAGTTTACGATTCGGGCACAAAATTCGGCTTGGAAACCAATGGCAGAATCGAATCAATCTTAATGAGTTTACCGCCGCAGGCTAATTGGGGTTACAACGTTCAACCCGAAACTGATTCTGAAGAATACAAAACCCTACAATTACTTAAAAAAGGGATTAACTGGATCTAAAATAGTGTTAAAGGCTGTTCAACCAAATGGAAACCAGCCTTTAATTTGCCTGTTCTGAAATCGTTTACAATTTCATGCGCCATTCTTGTTGGTTCTGGGATTCTATAATTTCCAATACATTTTTTCATTATTGCAAGACTTTGCTCTTGAGTAATCAAATGGCCAGCCGAAACATAAACTGGTGCGCAATTTATTTTTGTGCGTAAAGCAAAACCTAATAAATCACCGCGACTGTTAATTTCAGAAGAACTATATTTTGAGTTTTCTGGTACATGATTTTCTCCGTACAAAATGCTCTTTGCACAGCCAATTGTAGCTTGGTTGGTTAAAACTCCAAAATGTGAAGCAACACCCATTCTTCTTGGGTGTAAAATTCCATTTCCATCTAAAACTACAACATCTGGTTTAATACTTATCAAATCCCAAACTCGCATTAACGCAGGAACCTCTTTAAAACCTAAATAACCAGCTTTATATGGGAAAGATGTTTCGTAAGTTTCTAAAGCAAAAGCTTTTAAACTCATTTCTGGATAGTTCAAAATAACAATCCCAGCGTACATTGTAGTGCTATTTTTATTAAATGAAATATCGGCGCCAGCAATTGTTTTAACGTTATTAATTGGCTGAAACTTTAATTTTTTAGCCAGTTCAATTTGCAAAATATCTGCATCTTCAAAAGAAAATTGATCGTACATAACTACATAACAAATGAAAATGATAATTATTTTCAAAATTTTAAATTAAAACTTGAATTATAAGCACAAACAGATGGACTAATTGAAGTTCTTAAACAATTCGAGAATCAAATTGAATAAGTCTTATAATTAATATTATGTTAAGTTGTATATTTTAAACATATACTTTATCTTATAATTACAGATAAACTTTACTTAAAACTCTTGTAGTTTTCTTTTTAATTCCTGCACTTTATCTTGTGCATTTTTACGGGTGTAAATTTCAATTAGCAATTGAACAGTTCGCTTATCGTTCGGATTAATTTCATTTGCACGAAGTAAAGAAAATTGTGCTCGGTTTATTAACGAATCATATTGAGCATTTTTATCAGCCTCTGATTTTTTTAACGCATCGTTAGCTATATTTACATAAGCTAAACCAAGTTGGTACAATGCATCAAAGTAATTTTGATCAGTACTTAATGCTTTATTATAAGCTAAAACCGCGGTAGAATTATTACCACCAACTTGCTGTAAATAACCGTATAAGAAAAATAAAAGTTTATTTCCCTTCTCAACTTTTAAATTATTTTCTATTAAGCTTTGAGCTTTATTATAATTCTCTGTATCAAGCAAAAGATTTATATAATCATTGGTTAGATTGTGGTTGTACGGATTTAAAGCTAAACCATCTTCTAATGTTTTAACCGCAGTTTCGTTATCAAATTTAGCAATATACAATTGCGCCATTTTTTGAAATACAGCAGGATTTTTAATACTATCTTCTTTAGCTCTTTTAAAATATTTTAAAGACTCATCATACATTTGTACATTTTGGGCACAAATTGCAGTGTTTAATGCTAATGTAGAATCAGCAGGGAAATTATCACTAACTTCTTTTAAATCATCAAGCGCTTCTTTAAAATCATTATTAAAATAAGCAAGGTTACCCCTCTCCTGTTTTTTGATTAAGATATTGTGTTCAGAAGCTTTAATTAATCCAGATGGATCTTCATATTTGTCTAAGCTTTTTGCCTTTTTAATTGCGCTAACCGAACTATCAAAATATTTAAAAGATGCTGTAACATCTGTTTCGATAATAGCAGCATAAGAAGTCAGATACGATTTAATCGCCCAGGTTTCTGTCCAGTTTTTGGTTTTGTTATCCTGCTCTGCAGATTCTATAGATTTAAGGCCCTCGGTTATAATACCTAACTGCTTTTTAGGATCTTCTTTTCCTGCAAAAGATGCTTGCAATTTACCAACTGAGTTGCGGGCAATTAACATTTGGCTTTTCTGAGCGAAACTATTAAATGATAGCGATATTAAGATGGCGAATAATAAACGTGAACAATTTTGCATAAAATAAAGTAATGATGACGAGGTAAAAATAAACATAAAAAAAAAGGCCCCGAAATTTCAGGGCCTTTTTTTCGGTAATTAATTATTGTTTAGGCAGTGCGTCTAAACGTTTTTTAATTTCCTCATAGTTTTTTGTATCGTTTCTAAAAGCGTAGATGGTTTTTAGTGTTTCTAATGCTCCTTCGTTTTTAGCATCAATATCTAATGCTTTTTTATAGAAAGGTAAAGATTTATCTAGTAAACCATTCATCTTTGTTGTTACCTCATTAAACTCTTTTACTTTTTTAGCATCAATTTTATTTCTATCTGCCTGAAGTTTTAACGCTTGAGTAAAATAAACATTTCCTAATAAAAGCTGGTAAGTTGCGTTGTTTGGCTCTTTTGCGGCCAAAGTATTTAACATTTGCTCAGATTTAGCTACATCACCCTTATTAATATAAATTTGAGTTTCTGTTTTAATATAATCAGCCTCTTCAGGGAATTTAGCCTGAGCTTCTTTAATTAAAGCTAAACCAGCAACTGTATCTTTTTGCTTACTCAAAGCAATACCAATTAACTCAGAATACAATTCTTTTGATTGTGGTGAGTTAAGTGCAATAACTTTTTTGAATTGTGTGATTGTACCTGGATAATCTTCAACATTTCTAGCTGCAATACCTGCATTTAAATACATTGCTGTATCAGTAGGATTAATTACAGTAGCAGCAACGAATTTCTCATACGCAGTTTTATAATCTTTTTTATTATAAGCCGAAATACCAGCATTTCTAACAGCATTAGCGATGTTGGTTTCAGCTAAAGCGATATTTTCTTTTTCTGCACCTTTAGTATCTACTGTTTTAGCTTGTGCAACCGCATCTTGAGCAATTTTTAAATTTGCATCCGCATTTTGTGCATTTGCAGTATCAACTAATGCTGCTGCAGATGCGAATAATGCACGATAAGACCAAGCTTCTGGCATAATTTTAGATTTTTCATCAGCGATGGCTTTATCTGTATGTGCTAAACCTGCAGATAATGACTCTAATTTTTTAGCTAGAGGAACAGAGGCCGATTGGCCTGTAATTTGGAAAATACCCCATGCTTTTTTAGCATCGGCTACTTCACTTTTCTGAGCAAACGCAAAGCTAACTACACCTGCTAAAATTATACTTAGAACTACTTTTTTCATAAAATTATTATTCTATTCTTATTTAATATGGATTAATTTTCGTCTTCTGTTTCGTTATCAGATTCACCTTCTTCCTCCTCAGTTTCTTCCGTTTCAGCAGTTGTATCGGCTTCTAATTCTTCACCATCCACAACTAATACATCAGCTAAATCTACTGTTTCTTCTTCATCTTCCTCATGGTCGATTTTAGTTACCGATGCAATTTCATCATCGCCTTTTAATGAGATTAAGCGAACACCCTGCGTTGCACGACCCATAACTCTTAAAGCAGATACTGGAATTCTGATTACAATACCTGAACGGTTAATAATCATTAAATCTTCGCTATCTGTAACGTCTTTAATCGAAACTAATTGTCCTGTTTTCTCTGTAACATTAATAGTTTTTACACCCTTACCGCCACGGTTTGTAACACGGTAATCTTCAATGTCGGTACGTTTACCGTATCCTTTTTCTGAAACCACCAACACCGTAACTTCTGGATTATTAACAGCAATCATGCCAACAACTTCATCTTTATCGTGAGCAAGACGAACACCGCGAACCCCGGTAGCAGTTCTACCCATTGGTCTAACCGTACTTTCATTAAAGCGAATTGCCCTACCAGAGCGTAATGCCATAACAATCTCGCTTTGCCCGTTAGTTAAGCAAGCTTCTAATAATACATCGCCTTCATTGATATTAATTGCATTAATACCGTTAACACGCGGACGAGAATAAGCTTCAAGAGAAGTTTTCTTTATGGTACCTTTTTTAGTACACATAATGATGAAATTGTTCTCTAAATATTCTTGATCCTTAAGGTTCTTCACTTTAATGTAAGCCTTAATTTTCTCGTCTTTTGGAATATTGATAATGTTTTGAATCGCTCTTCCTTTACTCGTACGTGATCCTTCTGGAATTTCGTAAACCCTCAACCAGAAACATCTTCCAGCTTCGGTAAAGAATAACATGTAATTGTGGTTGGTTGCAACCAGCATGTGCTCAATAAAATCTTCATTTCTTGAAGTACTGCCTTTTGACCCTTTTCCGCCTCTACCCTGTGCTCTGAATTCTGTTGCTGGCGTACGTTTAACGTAACCTTCGTGTGAGATGGTGATGACCACTTCTTCATCGTCGATGAAATCTTCCATACTCATATCTTCAGCCGAGTGAACGATAGTTGTACGGCGCTCATCGCCAAATTTCTGTTTGATCTCCTCTAATTCATCTTTGATAATCTGCATACGCAAACCTTCATCATCTAAGATAGATTTCAAGTATTCAATAGTTTTCATTAATTCAGCATACTCTTCTTTAATCTTATCACGCTCTAGTCCTGTTAAACGACGCAATGTCATATCAAGTATAGCACGAGCTTGTAGATCGCTTAATCCGAATTTCTCCATCAAGCCAACACGAGCTTCTTCTGGAGTTTCTGAAGCACGAATTAATTTAATTACTTCATCTAAATGATCTAAAGCAATTAAATAACCTTCTAAAATGTGTGCACGCTTTTCAGCTTCTGCTAATTCGTATTTAGTTCTACGAACAACTACATCATGGCGGTGATCTACAAAATGAACAATTAAATCTTTTAGATTTAGCATTTGCGGACGACCTTTTACCAATGCAATGTTATTTACACTGAAAGAAGTTTGTAACGCTGTGTACTTATATAAATTATTTAATACGATAGAAGCATTTGCATCGCGTTTGATTTCGTAAACAATACGAATACCGTCTTTATTCGATTCATCCTTAATGTTCGAAATACCTTCTAGTTTTTTCTCGCCAACCAATTCAGCAGTCCGCTCAATCATCATGGCTTTATTAACCTGGTAAGGAATTTCAGTAACAATAATTACTTCACGATCTTTAATAGTTTCAATTTCTGCTTTAGCACGCATTACAATACGGCCACGGCCTGTTTCGAAAGCTTCTTTAACGCCAGTATAGCCATAAATAATACCTCCTGTAGGAAAATCTGGAGCTTTTACAAACTTCATCAATTCCTCGATAGTAATATCTCTGTTATCGATATAATTTACAATACCATCAATACATTCTGTTAAGTTGTGTGGCGCCATATTGGTTGCCATACCTACTGCAATACCGCTAGAACCGTTTACTAAAAGGTTAGGGATTTTTGCAGGTAAAACTGTCGGTTCTTGTAAGGTATCATCAAAGTTTAACTGAAAGTCTACAGTATCTTTATTGATATCGGCAAGCATTTCTTCGGCAATCTTAGAAAAACGTGCCTCGGTATAACGCATTGCAGCTGGAGAGTCACCATCAATGTGACCAAAATTTCCTTGTCCATCTACCATTGGGTAACGTAAACTCCAATCTTGAGCCATACGAACCATGGTAAAATACACAGATGCATCACCATGTGGGTGATATTTACCTAAAACCTCACCCACAATACGGGCCGATTTTTTGTGTGGTTTATTACTTGTTACACCAAGATCGAGCATACCATATAAAACACGGCGGTGTACCGGTTTTAATCCATCACGTACGTCAGGCAAAGCCCTCGATACAATTACCGACATTGAATAGTCAATGTAGGCCGATTTCATCTGCTCCTCTATATTAATTTGGATGATTTTGTCGTTTTGTTGATTTTCTAAATCTTCTGCCATAAATTATTATTCTCGTTATCAAAAACGATGTTTCAAAAAGGTATTATTATAACCTTGCGAATTTAACAAAAATATGCCGAAATAAGGCATTGTGGAAAAGTTTTAGCCCTGTGGTAAGGTTTTTAGGTGCCACACTTTTTTTACATTATTTTAGGGTGGTTTACGTCACTTATTATATAACGTAAATAAGTTGCAAGGTTAAACCTGAAAACAATTTATTGATTTAATTACATTTGTAGTATCAAAGGATACATAATATGGCAAAAGAAAAGAAATCAGCAATGATATTTATCATGATCACATTATTGATCGATTTTACAGGTTTTGGTATTATCATTCCTGTTTTGCCTAAGCTGATTCAAGATTTTACTGGAGGCAGTGTTAGCGTTGCTGCAGATTATGGAGGATATTTGATGGTTGCTTTTGCCTTGGCGCAATTTATATTTTCTCCAATTATGGGTGGTTTGAGCGATCAGTATGGCAGAAGACCTGTGTTGCTTTTCTCATTATTTGGCCTAGGTATCGATTATATATTTTTATCTTTTGCACCGACAATTTTCTGGTTATTTATTGGTAGAATCATTGCTGGAGTAACTGGAGCAAGTTTTACAACAGCAATGGCTTACATAGCAGATATTTCAACACCTGAAAAGAAAGCTCAGAATTTTGGTATGGTAGGTGCTGCTTTTGGTATAGGATTTATATTAGGACCCGTAATTGGCGGGTTATTTAGTACCTTCGGATTAAGAGTGCCATTTATGATATCTGCTGGACTAGCTTTGATAAACTGGTTATACGGATATTTTATACTTCCAGAATCATTATCTGTAGCAAATAGAAGAAACTTTTCCTGGAAAAGAGCTAATCCAATTGGTTCCTTTATAAATGCGTCAAAATATCCTGCAATTTTAGGTTTACTTGCCACACTCTTATTATTATATGTAGCTAGTCATTCTGTACAATCAAACTGGTCTTACTATGTAATTGAAAAATTTAATTGGGATTCTACTATGATCGGCTATTCTTTAGGTGTGGTTGGTTTAATGATTGCAATCGTTCAGGGAGGTTTAATCCGTTTTATTATTCCTAAAATCGGTAATAGAAAGGCCATTTATTTTGGACTGATATTATACATCGTTGGATTTATTTGTTTTGCGTTTGCCGCTAACGGACTAATGATGATGTTGTTTATAATTCCATATTGTTTAGCTGGGATTGGCGGCCCAGCTATGCAAAGCATTATTTCAAATCAGGTTCCAAAAAATGCACAGGGTGAAATTCAAGGTATAACAACCAGCTTACAAAGTTTGGCAGCCATTATTGGTCCATTTTTAGCCAGCCATATTTTTGTGTACTTTATTCAAGATGGAACACCGTTTTATTTTCCTGGCGCACCATTTATTTTAAGCGCATTTTTAACATTAATTGGGTTGTTTATTGCGATTAGAGCATTGAGGAAATATCATTAATTGTGTGATTTCAATATTTTGTATTCATTAAAAGCCATTACAACATTGTAAACAAGTAAAATTATTCCTCCAACATTAACAAGTTTCTCAAAATCCAGATTCAATAAGGCTGTTAAAAGGAACAGTGTAACAAGTAAGCCTATAGATATAAAAAGCGAGAGCTTAAATGAACGGTAAAGCATGGATAATCGGAATAATGTTTTTTTCTTAAATAGCGACGGATTTTTGATTAATTGAACAATATTACCAAAAACAAAAAATAGTATTAGCATAACTGTAATTCCAGATACTAGACCTTGATTTAAGTCTGGAATTACTAAATAACCGCTGTGGATGAAGTAAGCAACAATTAAAAAGCAAACAAATGCTTTAAGAAGTTGCCAGTTTTTATCTTTTAAAAACCAATTCAACCATTCAAAACCTGTTTCTGCCGCCTTTTCCTGTAATTTTTGCCTTGTTTCATTTGAGAAGGATACGAAAGGGTTTATAATCCCGATAATCAAAATGATTAGTGTACTTACAAACTGAAATACTCCATCAGCTATTAAAACTTTAATTTTTTCATCGCCCAAAATCCCTGGCTTAAGAAAAGAAATAAGAATTAAAAAAATGATTGTCGAATGAAAAATTATGGGGAAATAGTTTTCGATAATGCCATTTTCTGTATTCGGATTTTGAGTTAGCGCTAGTTTTTCAGCGTCTTTATCCAGGTATTTGTTCATCATACGAATACCTACAAGCAAAATAAATAATGAGAACATTTGGTGTAGAAGAGGTTAGTTTTTACTTTTTTTTGGAGCAATATAATAAATTACAACAAATCATTAGCCAAATTTGCTAACTCACTCCGCTCACCTTTATGTAAAGTAATATGGGCATAAAGTGGATGATCTTTTGCATGTTCTATCAAATATGATAACCCATTGCTTTCTGAATCGAGATAAGGTGTATCAATTTGATAAATATCTCCTGTAAAAACAATTTTAGTTTGCTCTCCAGCCCTCGAAATTATAGTTTTAACCTCGTGAGGAGTTAAATTTTGAGCTTCGTCGATAATAAAAAATATTTTGGTAAGTGTTCTTCCTCTTATAAAGGCTAGCGGCGCAATAGCAATTTTTTCTGTAGAAATTAACTCATCTATTTTTGCCACCATTTTTTCATCACCAGCGAACTGTTCTTTAATAAATCGCAAATTATCCCATATTGGGGCCATAAATGGATCGATTTTCGACTTAGCATCGCCAGGTAAAAAGCCGATATCTTTATTGCTTAAAGAAACAATTGGTCGGGTTACGTAAATTTGTCTGAAATCTCTTCGTTGTTCTAGCGCACTCGCTAAAGCCAAAAGTGTTTTTCCAGTACCTGCATTTCCTTGGATGCTTACAAGCTTAATGTTAGGATCGAGCAAGGCATTAATTGCAAATGCTTGTTCAGTATTTTTTGGTTTTATTTTGAAAACAGCATCAGTAGAAACTGAAGAAATTGTTTTTAAGCTATTGTTGTAAAATACATTTGCGGTTTTTCTTTTGTTTTTAAGGATGTAAAAATGATTTCCATTTCTTAAAGGAAGACCTGATTCTGCAACATTAGCAAAAGTTTTCTGCTTTACTTCATCTATAATCGCCTCATCGAAATTAGTGATTTCAGTTTTACCAGCATAAAGTTCATCAACGTTTTTAATCTTGCCAGTTTCGTAATCTTCTGCATTTAAATCAAGCGCCTTAGCTTTTAAACGTAGGCATATATCCTTTGATACCAAAATCACTTTTTTATTAGGATTTTGCTCTTTTAAACTTAATGCTGCATTTAAAATTTTATGATCGGTTTTGCCTTTTCCAAATATTTCTTCAGCATTTGTTTTTAACGGACTTTCGTTTAAAACAACCTTAAACATGCCCGAATTTAAGCGATTTAAAGCAACCCAATCACTTATTAGTTTCTGTTTCGAAGTTTGATCAATAAGTCTGATAAAGCTTCTTGCTTCGAAATTCCTGGTGTCATTACCACTTTTAAAATTATCTAGCTCTTCTAAAACCTGAATTGGAATTGCTACATCGTGCTCCTGAAAGTTATTTATTGCATCATGATCATACAAAATGACTGATGTATCCAAAACGAAAATTTTTTTTGAAATAACAGAACCTGATTTAACTTTCTTAGCCATTCTGTAAATTTAATATTTCTTTAATTAAATTTCAGAGATAGCTGTAGTGTATTTCATTATTAATTAAAACGACTTTATTTGAAAGAAACTGAATGAAAAAGGGCAAATTCCTTTTAGAAATTCGCCCTTTGCTTTAATTTAATAATCGTGAATTTATTCCAGGATTGTTAATTAAATTGTATCCATATCAATTACGAAACGATATTTAACATCACTATTCAAAACACGCTCGTAAGCTTCGTTTACATAATTAATGTTAATAACTTCAACATCAGAAACAATATCGTGTTCAGCGCAGAAATCAAGCATTTCCTGAGTTTCTTCTATCCCACCAATACTTGAAGCTGTTAAAACTCGGTTTCCATGCATTAATGCCGAGCCTGGAAATTTCAATGGTTCAGGAGGTATACCTACACAAATATGTACACCATTAACATTTAATAATTTCAAATACATTTCATAATCGTGCGGTGCAGAAACCGAATCGATAATAAAATCGAAGTGCTTGGCATATTTTGTTAACTCCTCAGGGTCTTTAGTAATCACGAAGTGATGAGCACCAAGTTTTTTGGCATCTTGTTCTTTCGAGGGCGAAGTGCTTAATACTGTAACATCTGCACCAAAAGCAACTGCAAATTTAACAGCCATGTGGCCTAAGCCACCTAAACCTAAAACTGCAACTTTGTGGCCTTTTTTAATTCCCCATCTTTTAATTGGCGAATAAGTAGTAATACCTGCACACAATAACGGCGCAACACCAGCTAAAGGTAATTTCTCCGAAACACTCACTACGAACTCTTCTGTACAAACTATTTTGTTAGAATAGCCACCATACGTCGGTGTAGTTTTATCGCGTTCAACACTGTTATAAGTCCAAACAGTTTCTCCTTTTTCGCAAAACTGTTGTTGCCCACCTTTACATGTTGGACATTCTCTGCAACTATCAACCATACAGCCAATACCTGCCAGTTGACCGATTTTAAATTTGGTTACTTCTGAACCAACTTCAGTAATCCTGCCTACAATTTCATGTCCAGGAACCATTGGGTAACGAGCTGGTCCCCATTCGCTACGTACTTGGTGGATATCTGAGTGGCAAATTCCACTGAATAAAATTTCTATTAAAACATCTTTCGGTCCAACGTTTCTTCTTTCGAAACTCCATGGTGCCAATTTATCGGTTTGGTTGTGAACAGCGTATCCTTTTGCAGCAATCATATTATTTTAAATTTTGCTCAAAGCTATAAGATTAGCTTTTAGCGTTCGTCATGTTTAATTCATTTCAACATCTTAAATTTACATAATTAGTTTTCATAATCTCGGTTCAATTTCTATTTTTATCAAATGGAAGATATTAAACCATTACCCGATTTATCAACGGAAGAACAACGTATTTTAGGCTCATTAATAGAGAAAAGTAGAACTACGCCCGACTACTACCCAATGACTTTGAACAGTTTAACTGCAGCTTGTAATCAAAAAAGCTCCAGAAATCCAGTTGTAAATTATGATGAGGAAACAGTTACGCTAACTTTAAATTCGTTAAAAATTAAAGGTTTAATATCCACAGCTACAGGTGGTTCTAGTCGTGTAATTAAATACAAACATAATCTAGGAATTGTATATCCTTTGGTTCCATCAGAACTTTCTATTCTATGTTTACTACTTTTACGTGGGCCGTTAACACCAGGTGAAATTAATAGTAACTCGGGCAGGTTATATGAGTTCGAAAGTATTGAAGAAGTTTTAGAGCAATTGCAGAAACTATCGGATGAAGAACCCGCTTTTGTAAAGCAATTACCAAAAAAGGCAGGACAGAAAGAAGCCAGGTTTATTCATTTATTGGGCGAACAGGCTGAGATTATTGAAACAGAAATAGCTACTCCACAAACAACAATTTTCCAACCCAATGAAGAGTTGGAAAATCGTATTTTAAAACTTGAACAAGAAGTTGAAGATTTAAAGGAGTTGGTAAACCTGTTAATGGATAAATAACCTATGCCTCGTATTTTTTGAAAATTGTGCTAGCTACGTGGCCACCAAAACCAAAAGTGTTATTTAACACATAGTTGATTTCCTTTTTAATTGGCTTACCAAGAATGATGTTTAAACCCTCAGGGATTTTTTCATCGAGCTTTTCGGTGTTAATCGTTGGTGGAATAATTCCATCTCTAATGGAAAGAACGCTAATCAAGCTTTCCACTGCGCCAGCTGCGCCAAGCAAATGGCCTGTCATCGATTTTGATGCACCAACAATTACTGGTAAATCACCAAATACATTTTTAACAGCCACAAGCTCACTAATGTCACCTAAGCCTGTAGAAGTAGCATGTGCATTAATATAATCAATTTTATCAGCAGAAATTCCTGCATCATTTAGTGCTTTTTTCATACCTAAAGTAGCACCAATCCCATCTGGAGGTGTTCCTGTTAGGTGATAAGCATCACCTGCCATTCCGCCACCAACAATTTCGGCATAAATATGCGCACCACGACTTAATGCATGTTCTAATTCTTCTAAAATTAAAGCTCCAGCACCCTCGCCCATTACAAAACCATCTCTACTTTCGTCAAATGGTCTCGATGCAGTTTCTGGACTATCATTTCTTTTTGATAATGCCTGTGCAGCATTAAAACCACCAACCGATGCTTCGGTAATTGCAGCCTCAGAACCACCAGCCACCATAATATTTGCTTTTCCTAAGCGAATTGTATCAAAAGCACTAATGATGGCAGTGTTTGAAGATGCGCAAGCAGAAACTGTGCAATAATTCGGACCACGAAGTTTATGACGAATAGAGATCACACCTGCAGCTATATCTACAATCATTTTCGGAATGAAATATGGATTAAATCTTGGCGTACCGTCACCTTTATGAAATTCTGTTAATTGCTGCTCGAAAGTAGAAATACCACCATTTCCCGTTGCCCAAATTACACCTACTTCTGCAAGTTCATCGTCGGTAAAAGTGCTAAAATCTAAACCAGCATCTACAATAGCTTCATCCGTCGAAACAATTGCATATTGCGTAAACAAATCGTATTTCTTAATTTCTTTTTTATCGATAAAAGATTCTGCATTAAAATCCTTTACTTCTGCAGCAAACTGGGTTTTAAATTTCGAAGTATCGAATTTGGTAATTGGGCCAACGCCACTTTTACCAGCTACAATGTTCTTCCAAAAGCTTTCTACTGTGTTACCAAGCGGTGTTATTGCACCTAATCCTGTTACAACTACTCTTTTCATTATGTTATTTTTTTGTCGGTTTCTTTAAATAAAAAATCAACCAACGATTGAACTTTAGGGGCGATTATTAATATTGATGGAATGGCAACGATGTACGAAATGCCCCACGATTTTAACCATATTTTTATAAAATTTTGGGTAAATCCAATATTTACGCTAATGGCCGCAAAGGTTACTATTCCCGTGGTAAATATCGCCATAATAATAGCGAAAGCCAGTTTCTTTTTCATTTTCGCACCAATCGATTAGCTAAACTGTTTCTATCCAGGCTTTTCTATTCGCATTCATTACATTTAAAGCATCAATCGGCGATTGGCGGAACAACTCATAAATTTTGGCTGTATCGCCTACCCGAATCTCAAATTCATTATTTGCCAATGCTTTTACAAACTCATGGGCCACTACCGATGGTTTAATGCCATTATGTCCACCAATTTCTTTCGAAAATTCAGTATCAACTAAAGGTGGCATCAACTCAAAAACCTTTACAGTAGTCTGCTCTAAGCTTAATCTTAAAGATGTTGTGTAAGAATGCAAAGCGGCTTTACTGGCAGCGTAAGTTGGCAAGGTAATACCAGGAACGTAGGCCACAACCGAAGAAACATTTACAATAGCCGATTCATCCTGACTTTTTAACAGTGGTAAAAATTTTTGATTTATTCTAATGATTGACAAATAGTTGGTCAGCATTTCATCGGCTGCATTTTCGAAAGCGTCGGCTTTTTCATCACCAAGATTGTATAAAATAGCTCGGCCTGCATTGTTAATTACCATATTTAAACGAGGGAAATTCTTCCCAACTCGATCTACCAAATTTTCCACCTCGTCGGCTTTACTTACATCAAAAGTTATGGCGGTAACATTTTTTAAACCAGCTACAGCAGCATCCAGCCGTTCCTTATTTCTGCCAGTTACTATAACATGGTTATTTAACGCGGTTAATTGTTTAACAATTTCTAAACCTATACCAGCTGTTCCGCCGATAATTAATACGGTGTTTTGTGAAGTTTTCATATTTGTAATTTGTTTTTTTTATACCAATCGGTATATTTTAGTTTAAAATTTTTTAGCCTAAGCTATTCACGTATTTCTTTAAAGAATCCATTATTAAATCCCAATTGTCGAGCTTATTGGTTAATGTAGAAATCATTATTCCACCTTCAATCATAGCAATTACAGTTAATGCAATTTGTTCGGCATTCGAATCCAAGGCTATTTCTTTATTTTCAATACCCTCTTCTACAAGCTTTATAATTCTTTTTTTCCATGATAAAACAGCTTTCAAGGCTTTTTCCCGAAGAGCTGGGTGCGTATCATCTGCATCGGTTGCGGTATTTAAAATTGGGCAACCACCTAATGAAATCGTTCCAGTTATAAAATTTTGATAAATACTAACATAAACCAAAAGTTTACCCTTAGCGGTTGTTTGGGCTCTCATTGACGACTCTATCTGCAGTACATTATTGTTAAAATTATAATCGAATGCGGCCAAAGCCACCTCATCTTTATTGGCGAAATTGCCATAAATGCTACCTTTTGTTAAGCCAGTCGCCGCGGTAATATCATGTAAAGACGTACCTGCATAACCTTTCATATTAAAAATCGGTGCGGTTTTCTCAATAATATAATTCCTCGTTTTTTCTGCTTTGGTCATAGGTTAATAAATTGACAGCACAAATATATACCGATTGGTATTTTTAATTGTCATGTTTGGGTATTTTTTTTAGCAAGCTATTAAAGAAATCATGCAAATAAATTTGTGTTTCTATTTTCTCAACATTCAAGTGTTTTTTTTTTAGAAAAGCAAGTTTGTTGCTAATCGGCTTCTTCAGCCCTGCTTTACATTTTAGCCCCGATGAAAACCTGTGCAACAAGTAAGTGTAGCAATAACAAAACAGAGACAAATGCTTAAAATCGGGGCTACCATTTCAATCAGGTTTATGTTACTTCTATTGTTTTGCTATTACTGTTTCTTCGCCATTCTATAACGGATTTTCGTTTACGTTTGAATTTTGTAACTTTGATTTATGAGTACTACAGAAACAATTGAAGATTTCTATCAAAATAAATTTAGCTTTCTGCCTGAAAATTTACAGAATGGTGTTGGCCATTTTAACGTTTTTAAGCTAGAAGATTGTCTTCGTGATGATAGTAAACAAATGAGCTACAATCGCAGAGATTTCTATAAAATAGCACTCAATCGTGGACATAACATCTACCATTATGCAGATAAAAGCATTGAAATAAATGGAACCGCATTAATGTTCTTCAACCCGTTAGTACCTTATACCTGGGAGTTGGCCAGCGGAAAAAAAAGTGATGTAACAGGTTTCTTCTGTATTTTTACCGAGGCTTTCTTTACCGAAAAAATCCGTGGAAATATTGGCGACTTACCGATGTTTATGCCTGGAGGCAAGCCTGCGTATGTATTAGATGAAACACAAGATGCTGTGGTTTCATCGATATTCACTAAAATGTTTGAGGAAATTAACGCCGATTACATTTATAAATATGATTTATTAAGAAATTATGTAACCGAGATTACCCACTTTGCTTTAAAAACACAACCATCAGAAGCTTTATTTAAACATACCGATGCGAATTCTAGAATAACTTCTGTGTTTACTGAATTACTAGAACGTCAATTTCCTATCGAAACAACCTCGCAAAGATTTACCATGCGTTCTGCAAAAGATTATGCATCGCAGCTTTCTGTCCATGTAAATCATTTAAATCGGGCAATAAAAGAAACCACTGGTAAAACCACAACGCATTATATTACCGAACGTTTATTAAGCGAGGCAAAGGCTTTGCTAAAACATACAGATTGGAATATATCCGAAATTGGTTATTGTTTAGGTTTTGAAGAACCAACGCATTTTAACAACTTTTTTAAGAAATTAACCAACCATACGCCTACTGCTTATCGAATTGTTTGAATTTCGTAATTATCAGTTTGAATGGCGTAATGGTTAACCTAAATTCTCAGCGTAATTTTGTCTTAACAAAAAGGATAAAATTATGGGAATTAAAAAAGTTTGGTTTGTAACTGGTGCATCAAAAGGATTAGGACTTAGTTTAGTAAACCAATTATTAAAAGCAGGTCAATCTGTAGCAGCGACTTCCAGAAATGTAAATGATTTAGCAGCAGCAGTTAATTCAAATTCTGAAAGATTTCTTCCGTTAGCTGTAAATCTAAGCGACGAATTAAGTGTTGAGCAAGCCATTAATGCAACTATTCTTCAATTTGGACGAATTGATGTTATTATAAATAATGCAGGTTATGGCATTGGTGGTAGTATTGAAGAATTAAGTGACGAAGAAACCAGAAATAGTTTTGATGTTAATGTTTTCGGAACATTAAACGTAATTAGAAAAGCCAGTCCGCATTTAAGAGCGCAACGTTCTGGCCATATCATAAACATTGCATCAATTGCAGGCATTGTTGGCGCAACAGGCTGGGCGGTTTATTCTGCTGCAAAAGCCGCAGTAATTGCTTTATCAGAAGTTTTGGCCGATGATGTTAAGGCATTCGGAATTAAAGTTACGGTTGTAGCTCCTGGTGCTTTCAGAACCAGTTTCTTAACCCCAGAGTCTTTGGTTTTAGCAAAAAATCCTATTGATGATTATGAAGATGTTCGGGCGGTACACGCCAAATATTTAAAAATGGATGGTGAACAAGCAGGCGATCCTGAAAAGGCAGCAGCTGCAATGATTTCTTTGGTAAGTATGCCAAACCCTCCTATTCATTTATTATTAGGTAACGATGCTTTAACAAGAGCAACTACAAAAACTCAGGCGCTAACAAAAGAATATCAAGATTGGAAAGCCATTACCATTTCAACAGACTTTGATAAATAATTGAAATCATCACCTAAAACACTACGAGCTTACGTGACTCAGATGGTAAAAAAAGAAATATTAAAAAAATAACCACCCCGCCTTTCAGCCATCTCTCCAAAGGAAAGGAATGATAGATGCAAATAAACTGTGTCTATAAAAAACTGAGTGTGTGTGCAGTACGGGTTAAAAGAATTTAATCATAAAAACAAAAATCATGGAAAATAAAAAAGTATGGTTCGTAACGGGTGCTTCAAAAGGCCTGGGACTAACATTAGTAAAAAAATTATTAAGCAATGGTAATCGCGTAGCAGCTACGTCAAGAAATATTTCAGAATTAGAAAAAGCTGTTGGTAATCATGAAAATTTCTTACCACTTTCAGTTAATTTGATCGATGAAAATAGTGTTGAAGCAGCAGTAAGTCAAACCATTAGTAAATTTGGGCAACTTGATGTTGTGGTTAATAACGCTGGCTATGGCATGATTGGCGCATTAGAAGAGTTGAGTGATCGAGAATCTCGTGAAAACTTTGATGTAAATGTTTTTGGCTCGCTTAATGTGATTAGAAAAACATTACCTCAAATGAGAAAGCAACAATCAGGGCATATTTTTAATATTTCTTCAATTGGTGGTTTTTCTGGAAATTTCCCTGGTTTTGGAATCTATTGTGCTACTAAATTTGCAGTAACGGGTTTTACAGAATCGTTAGCAGCAGAAGTTAAATCTTTAGGTATTAAAGCTACAGTTGTAGAGCCAGGTTATTTCAGAACAGAGTTTCTTTCTTCAGGTTCATTGGCCGTACCATCAAATCCAATTGATGCTTACAAAGAAGTTCGTGACACACAAATTGCGCACCAGCAAGACATTAACAACCAGCAACCTGGTGATCCAGCTAAAGGATGCGACGTAATTATTGCAGCCGCTGAGAGTGAAAATGCACCATTACACTTATTTTTAGGTCCAGACGCTTACGCAGTTGCAGGTGCTAAAATAGCTGATGTACAAAAAGATATGGAAGATTGGAAAGCTTTAGCAACGGCTACAAATTTTAAGCAATTGACCTTTGTATAGTTCGATGTTGCGAGACACGGAGCGATCTATTTTACAGTAGAGATTGTTTCGTGTCTCGCAATAACGATTTTATCTTACAAATTCAAAAATGCCTTTCTTAACTCATCCTCGGTAAATTCTTTTTCATAAAAATGCCTTACTTTTTTATTAACGAATAATGTTGCTGGTATGGCTCCCGACCATTTTTTATCAATTCGTTGAGTATAAATTTGTTTATCGGGTTCGTTTAGCAGAAAAACCTCTGCATTAATGTTATTATTTTGCACAAATGGAATGACAGCTTTTTGCAATTTCGATTTAAAATCTAAGCTTATTAAAATAATTTTAACGGGCTTATTTAAGTTTTCTACTCTTAGTTTTTCAAAATTTGGTAATTCTGCAACACAAGGTGAACACCAGGTTGCCCAAAAGTTAATAACATATGTTGTATCTTTTCCTTTAGCAATACGCCTATCCAAATCGTTAAGAGTGAGTAATTTTACTTGAGATTTTAAAGAATAACTAACTAAGGACAAGATTATTATAAAAAATGTACGCATGGTTTTCAAATAAAAAAGATTCAAGGTAGAGAAAATTGCTAATTAACAGAGCCCGTTTTAACCAGGACCCTTTGATAAGCTGGTAAATTTAAATCATCAACAATCACTCCTCTGGTTGTACTGGCATGTACAAAAAAACCACTGTTTAAATAGATACCGACATGGTCTACGTCATTTCCACCAAAAGAAAAGAACAATAAATCACCTTCTTTTAAATTATCTATATCTTTTTTACGAGCAAACTTAGCTTGATCACGCGAGATTCTTGGCAAAGTAACACCGTAAATTTCTTTCTCCAGTAAAAATGCAAATCCCGAGCAATCAATTCCGTTTTTGTCTAACCCACCTAATCTATATTTAACTCCAGTCCAATCCGTAATAAAGCGATATAATTGTTTACTTCGAAGATTCGACATGGCGTCAGCTGCTTTTGCAGCTTTTGTATCGCTTTTAACAGTATATTTCCGAGTTCCGCAAGATGTTAAAACAAGCGCAAAAATTAACGTTAACCAAAAAGAACTAAGCTGTTTTGTTTTAATCATATTTTTATTTTTGTTTCCAAAGAAATCAAAGGCAAATTTTTATCTTTTTTTAGTTGCCTCAACAAAACTAAATTTAACGGCAATCAATTAATTATCCTTAATTAATCTTTGTATTTCATCGAGTTTTAGCAATGCTTCTACAGGAGTTAACGCATTTACATCCAAGTTATTTAGGGTATCTCTAATTTTTACTAAAACAGGATCATCAATAGCAAACATTTGTAATTGATATGCTTGGTTTTGAACTTTCTTAATACTGTCTTTTATACTTTGTCCTTCGGTTCTATCAATTTCAAGTTTCTTTAAAATTTCATTTGCACGACCGATTAATTTCGGTGGCATACCGGCCATTTTAGCCACATGAATACCGAAACTATGCTCACTTCCGCCAGGAACTAACTTTCTGAGGAAAATAACCTTATTCGTCATTTCCTTAACCGAAACATTAAAGTTCTTAATTCGAGGCATTGTATTCGCCAATTCATTTAACTCGTGATAGTGTGTTGCAAACAAAGTTTTCGGTCTTGCAGTTGGGTGTTGATGCAGAAATTCTGCAATTGCCCATGCAATCGAAATACCATCATACGTACTTGTTCCACGCCCAATTTCATCTAATAAAATCAAACTATCATCCGAAATATTATTCAAAATACTAGCTGTTTCATTCATTTCGACCATGAATGTACTTTCTCCAGAAGAAATATTATCCGATGCGCCAACACGCGTAAAAATTTTATCTACAATACCAACTTCAGCATCTTTTGCAGGTACAAATGATCCCATTTGTGCCATTAAAACTATTAGAGCTGTTTGACGTAAAATTGCCGATTTACCCGCCATGTTGGGTCCAGTAATCATAATGATTTGCTGCGAGTCGGTATCCAAATAAACATCATTGGTAATATATTCTTGTCCAACAGGTAACTGCTTTTCGATAACCGGGTGGCGACCACCTTTAATATCCAGCACTTTATCATTGGTAACCTTAGGCTTATTGTAATGGTTTTTATCAGCCAGTTGAGCGAAACACAACAAACAATCTAACTGTGCAATTAAAAATGAATCCAATTGAATCGGTTTGATATAACTTGCTGTTTCGTACATCAATTCATTATATAAACGAATCTCAATTGCTTGAATTTTTTCTTCAGCACCTAAAATTTGATCTTCATATTCTTTAAGTTCGGGTGTAATGTATCGCTCTGCATTTACTAAAGTTTGCTTACGAATCCAACCTTCAGGTACTTTATCCTTATGCGTATGTGTAACCTCTAAATAGTAACCAAAAACGTTATTAAAGGCAATTTTTAATGATGGAATGCCAGTTGCCTCCGCTTCGCGTTTTTGAATTTGAACTAAATAATCTTTTCCACCAAAAGCGATTTTACGCAAACGATCTAAATCTTCATCAATGCCGTCAGCTATCACATTTCCTTTAATCAGCAAAGCAGGCGGTTCGGGTTGCAACTCTCTTTCGATGCGCTCACGAATTGTTAAACAAGGGTTTAGCTGGTCGGCAATTTTAATCAAGAAAGGGTTTTTAGAATCAGCCGCTAATTTTTTAACGGATTCAATGTGATAAAGTGCTCTTTTCAAAGCTACTAATTCTCTCGGGCCAACTTTTTGCAAGCCAACCTTAGAAATCAATCTTTCTAAATCGCCAATTTGCTTGATGTGAGTTAGAAATTCTTCCTGCAATTCACTTTTAGCAACAAAATACTCTACCATTCCTAAACGCTCTTGGATGGGTTTCAATTCTTTAAGTGGCATAATAATCCACTTTTGCAACAAACGAGCGCCCATTGGCGTACAGGTATGATCGAGAACATCGAATAAAGTAACGGCATTATCGTTAGCAGAATTCACCAATTCTAAATTACGAATTGTAAATCTATCTAACCACATGTAACGGTCTTCCTCAATACGACTAATCG
The DNA here is from genome assembly GCF_039537385.1 of Pedobacter ginsengiterrae. Taxonomy (NCBI): domain Bacteria; kingdom Pseudomonadati; phylum Bacteroidota; class Sphingobacteriia; order Sphingobacteriales; family Sphingobacteriaceae; genus Pedobacter; species Pedobacter ginsengiterrae. The sequence continues at coordinate 41,615 of NZ_BAABAK010000018.1, read as the reverse complement.
AAGTTATGTGTTGCAAATTGCGATGCTCGGTTTCGCCCAAATAGTGCAAAATAACCCCAGCGGCAATAATTCCACTTTGTAAACGCTCTACACCGAAACCTTTTAACGATGTAACATCAAAATGTTTCATCAGGGTTTCATTTCCATAATCAGAAGTGAAAGGCCATTCATCTAAGCCGAAAGTATAAAAGCGATCTCCAAAGTTTTCGGTAAAAGTTTGGCGTTTCGATTTCTGAAAAATAACTTCACTAGGTTGAAAACCCTGTAAAAGTTTATCTATATAATCGCTGTTTCCCTGAGCGATTAAAAACTCGCCTGTAGAAATATCTAAAAAAGAAACACCCAGTTGTGTTTTATCGAAAAAAACGCAAGCTAAAAAGTTATTAGATTTTTGGTTTACAATATTATCACCATAAGCTACACCAGGCGTAATTAATTCGGTAACACCGCGTTTAACAATGGTTTTCGTTGTTTTTGGGTCTTCCAGTTGGTCGCAAATGGCAACACGTTGCCCTGCCCTTACCAACTTGGATAGATAATTATCTAATGAATGATGTGGGAAACCTGCCAGCTCTAAAGCACCACCATTCGGTCCAGTACCTCTCCTGGTTAATACGATGCCTAAAATTTGTGATGTTTTTATGGCATCTTCGCCAAAGGTTTCGTAAAAATCGCCTACCCTAAAAAGTAGCAATGCGCCTGGATACTTCGCTTTAATAGCGTTGTACTGTTGCATTAATGGGGTTTCCTTATTCGTATCTTTAGCCAAAACTGAAATTAATTTGCAAAAGCCATAAAGATAGTACGAATATACTTTGTATGGCTGTTTTGTTGAAAAATTGGGAGATTGTTTATTGTTTAATCGATAAACGCTTATGCCTAAAGATCAATCGATATATTTATTTTTTGTGGTTAATTTGATTGATTTATTGTTTCGACATTAAATAATTCTTTTTAACTGATTGCAATTAAATATTTTGTGCAATTACAAAACCACTTGCCCAAGCCCATTGGAAATTGTATCCACCGAGCCAACCAGTTACATCCAGGCATTCGCCACCAAAAAACAAGTTTGGTATTTTCTTACATTCTAAAGTTTTCGAAGAAATCTCATTAGTATCTATTCCACCACGCATTACTTCGGCTTTATCGTAACCTTTATCGCCAGCTGGCTTAACTTTAAATTGATGAATAGTTTGCTCAATTAAATCTATTTCTGCTTTTGTTAAAGAAGCTACAGGTTTAGTTAAAGGCAAAAACTTACCCAATGCATCAGTAAATTTTTTGGTATAATAGCGGTTCAACAAAGTTGATAAAATAGTTTTACCATTCGATTTACGTTCTTCAATTAATAATGAAACAACATTTTCGTTGGGTAAAAGATTGAGGTTAATGACCTCGCCCCTACGCCAAAATGATGAAATTTGCAGAATTGCAGGTCCGCTTAAGCCCCAGTGTGTAAATAAAATATTTTCTTCGAAAGAAATATCGTTATTACTTACTTCGCAAAAAATAGAATTACCAGAAAGCTGGGCAAACCATTCCTCATCTTTACCAGTAATTGTTAAAGGAACTAAAGCTGGAGCAGTTTCTACAATTTTTAAATTGTGTTTCTTAGCAAAGCGCAAAGCGAAATCGGTAGCACCCATTTTAGGAATAGGCAAACCGCCTGTTGCAATCACCAACTTTTCGGCGGTTATTGAGATACGCTTTCCGTTCTTATCGTAAGTTACTTTATAGCCATCCGGCAAAATTTCAATATCCTTAACATCTGCTTTAGTCCTAATCTCCTGTCCAAAATCCTCGCAAATAGAAGTAAAAACCTCAACTACATCTTTAGCATTTTTCTCATCAGGAAATAATTGTCCCAAAGTTTTTTCTTTACCTCGTATGCCGTAAGTTTCGAAAAAACTAATTGTATCATCAACGGTCCATTGGTTGAAAGCAGATTTTATAAAATTAGGATTCGCAGAGATAAACTGCTCTGCTGATGCAAATTGATTGGTGTAATTACAACGACCACCACCAGAAATTAAAATCTTAGCACCAGGTTTTTCGTTTTTTTCGAGCACGATAACCTTTTTACCAAGATAGCCAGCTTGCACGGCACACATCAATCCACAAGCACCTGCTCCAATAATTATCGCTTCTGCATCCATCATTAAACCTAAAATTGTTACTTTTGTGCAAAATTAGCATAATTTTCAACCCCTCATGGCAAAACAGATCAGCGAATTAAAATTAGGTATATTAGGTGGAGGACAATTGGGCAGAATGCTCATTCAACAAGCAATTAACTACAACGTAACTTCGTTAGTTTTAGACCCAGACCCAGATGCGCCTTGTAAACATATCGCAAACTACTTCGAAAATGGTTCTATAACCGATTTTGATACCGTTTATAATTTCGGAAAGAAAGCGGATATTATTACCATAGAAATTGAAAAAGTAAATATTGATGCCTTAGAACAATTGGAAAAAGAAGGTAAACAGGTTTTTCCTCAATCTCGAGTAATTCGTTTAATTCAAGATAAAGGTGTACAGAAGCAGTTTTTTAAAGAAAATGACATCCCTACATCTCCTTTTCAAATTGTAAACACCAAAGAGGATATGGAAAATAGTCCATTCCAATTTCCATACATTTTAAAATTGCGTAAAGATGGCTACGACGGTAAAGGTGTAATGAAAATTAATGGTACTGAAGATTTAAAACATGCGTTTGATGCACCTTGTATTATCGAAAAACTTGTTGATTTTGATAAGGAAATTGCTGTAATTGTTGCACGTAATTCCAAAGGTGACATGAAAACTTTCCCAATGGTGGAAATGGAGTTTAATCCTGAGGCAAATTTGGTTGAGTTTTTGATTTCACCGTCTACTTACGCAGAAAGCTTACAACAAAAAGCAGAAAACATCGCAAAGAACATTGCTTCGGCAATGAATATTACAGGGATTTTAGCTGTGGAAATGTTTGTTTGTAAAGATGGCGAGTTGCTGGTTAATGAAGTTGCTCCTCGGCCGCATAATAGTGGTCATCAAACTATCGAAGGAAACTATGTTTCTCAATTTGAGCAACATATACGTTCTATTTATAACTTACCTTTAGGTGATACTTCGAGCATTACAAACGCAATTATGATTAATTTATTGGGTGAGAAAGGTTCGGAAGGTGTAGCTAAATATGAAAACCTGGAAAAGATTTTAAGCATCGATGGCGTTTACGTTCATTTATATGGTAAGAAATATACTAAACCATTTCGCAAAATGGGCCATGTAACCATAGTAGATATCGATAGGGAAAAAGCTATTGAAAAAGCCAGATACGTTCAAAAAACATTAAAAGTAATCGCTTAACTAAATAAGCACTAAAGATTTAAAAATTAAAATAAATATAATGAATGCGAAAGTAGGAATAATTATGGGTAGCAAGTCTGATTTGCCTGTTATGCAAGATGCTGCTGATATATTAACAGAGTTTGGAATCGATTTTGAAATCACAGTAGTTTCTGCTCATAGAACTCCTGAACGTATGTTTACTTATGCTAAAGAAGCGCATAGCAGAGGTTTAAAAATAATTATTGCTGGTGCAGGTGGCGCTGCTCATTTACCAGGAATGGTAGCTTCTATTACTACGCTTCCAGTTATTGGTGTTCCAGTAAAATCATCAAATTCTATCGATGGCTGGGATAGTATATTATCTATCTTACAAATGCCAAATGGTATTCCTGTGGCTACTGTTGCACTAAATGCAGCTAAAAATGCAGGTCTTTTGGCTGCTCAGATTTTGGCAACAGCCGACGAATCTTTAACAGTTAAAATGCAAGAATATAAAGATGATTTGAGAAAAAAAGTTGAAGACAGCGCAGCTGAGTTAGAAAGTAAATAATAATTCTTAAAAAAATGCTCTCAGAGATGGGATTATTATTATTTGTGATAGCATCGGCTTTTAGACTTTATAACCTAATTATTATTTTAACAAATCTGGTCAAAATAAAGCTTATTGTTTTGATACAAATTCTGATGACGATTATTGGAGTTTGTATTATGAGGCTCGAATCTCGTTTTAGCAGAAAATAATTTTGAAAACGCAATTTACTTCTCTATTATCCCGATGGATTAGGATTTATTAATTGGAAACCTAATTAATTCAAACTTGGATCTGTTGGGAAATTGCTTACATGAGCATATTTTGGCCCTAAATTTACAATAACATCACGCCACAATTGTTCATCATCATTTCCAAAAATGATATCAGGATTTGAGATATCGCTTACCATCCATGCGTTTTGCTCAATCTCTTTTTTCAGCTGTCCATTATCCCATCCAGAATAACCCATAAAGAATTTGATTTCATTTTCTTCAATAGCATTAGTATTGATTAAAATTTTCAGGGTTTCAAAATTGCCGCCCCAATAAATTCCATTTCCAATTTCTTCGCCACTTTGTAGCTTTTCGTAGCTTCTGTGTATAAAATGCAGGGTATCCGAAGCAACTGGACCACCAAAGTAAATTTGATTATCAGCTGCCCATAAATCCTGTATCACATCTTTTAAAAGCAGGTTTCCTGCCTGATTTAGGATATAACCAACAGAACCCTCTTCATCGTGTTCGGTTAATAAAACAACTGATCTTTTAAAATTTGGATCAGTCATAAACGGTTCTGAGATAAGTAAACGGCCTGTTTTCGGTTTTATATTGTTCAGCATGATGATAATCATTTGTTGCACCATAAAAGATGCCTATTTTTGTTTATGCAAGTTACAAATGAAATTCTACAAAACCTGCGCCAAGATTATAAAAGCGCCACGTTAGACGAAGCTGACGTAGATAATAACCCTATTACTCAATTTAAGAAATGGTTTGATGAAGCTGTTAAAGCAGAAGTTTATGAGCCAAATGTTATGACTTTGGCTACAGCCGATAAAGCTGGCAAACCAGATGCCCGAATTGTATTGCTAAAAGGCGTTGATGAAGACGGTTTTAGATTTTTTACTAATTACTTAAGTGCAAAAGGTAAAGAGCTAAAAAGAAATCCTTACGCGGCTTTGGTTTTCTTTTGGCCTGATTTAGAAAGACAAGTACGTATTGAAGGCGTAGTTGAAAAGTTAGATAAGGAAACTTCTGAAGAATATTTTAAAACCCGTCCAGTTGCAAGTCAGATTGGTGCAGTTGCATCTCCTCAAAGTCAGGTTATAGCAAATAGACAAGTTTTGGAAGAAAAATTTGAGGAATTAAAATCTAAAAACGAAAACAGAGAGATTGCGAAACCAGCGCATTGGGGTGGTTATATTGTTAAACCCACCCGAATCGAATTTTGGCAAGGAAGAAGAAGCAGGTTGCATGATAGGATAAATTTTGAATTTGTTAAAGGCAGTTGGGTAAAAAACAGATTAGCACCATAAAAAGCCTGTAAAAATAAATAGAGATACGCTATCCAGCCATATCTCTATTTTTTAACTAATCATTAACTAACCTAAATTTACTAGGAAGTATCTTTATAAAAACGTTTCGATTTTTAAAAATCTTAACGGCTATTTTCTTTATTTAATAAGCAATTGAAAAGCTTATTTGTTTTTCTTGATGAATCAAATATCATAAGAAAACGAGCATTTTTATAGCTAGTATCGATGAATAATTGGTATGTATCGATTAAAAATAAAGCTTATATTTTCATCAGTTATTTTAACAAAATTTAACTTTAAAATTTTGTTAATCAACTAATTAAAGCTTATTAGTTTTGCTGAAAATTTGATAAAAATTAAACTATATGATTGTTTAAACGACAAAAGTCATTCTGTAAACAGAATGACTTTTGCATTTGGTAAAATAAGCAATATTAATAACCTGGGTTTTTGGCTATGTTTGGATTTGCGTTAAGTTCATCGGTCGGAATCGGCCAAATGTACCTGTAATCGCTGTAAGCTATTGATGCTTTTCCTGCAACTGTTGTTGGTCTCAAAGTAACATCCCAATTAGTACCAGTTCCACTTAAGGCTGTAACTAAAATTTTAGCAGGAATTCCACCCCCAGCTACCTGGAAATTAGCATCCTGAGATAACCTTGTAATATCTGGCCATCTTCTACCCTCACCAGCAAATTCTATTCTACGCTCATTTAATATGGCTTGGGTAAGTGCATTTTGAGTTGTAAAACTAGCAATAGTATATTGACTAGCAGTTGGAACTGCCCTGTTTCTTACTGCATTTAACAGGCTTAAGGCCCTTGTATCTAGCGCAATAGTTCTCGAATAAGCCTCTGCAACATTTAATAAAACTTCAGCATAGCGAATTATTGGTGCGTAATCTGTTTTATTAGTGTAATCTCTAAACTTATAATTGAAGAAATATTTTGCACCTGTGGTAGTTTGCTGAATTTGTAAAAGTGTTCTTCTGGTATCGCCAGTTACCCAAAATGCAGCATTATACAAATTAGGACTTGTTGCAACCAAACCGCGACCACCTAAACTAGCAGGACCAAACATATTTGGTAATGCGCCATTTACGCCACCGTTCGCAGCAGCACTATTTTCTATCGAAAAAATAGATTCTGTATTGTTACTAAAGCTCGTAAAAGGCCCGTCAGGTGATGTTGTTAAAGCATAATTACCAATAGCACTTGTATATGGTCCTGCTGCTGCAGAAGTACCCAGTTTAGCACCTTCGGTTATTACACCTGCGAAATCATTCATGTGAAGTTTAACTCTAGTTTTTAATGCAATTGCAGCCCCTTTTGTAGCTCTTGTAATCGCATAGGTAGATCTCGTTGCAGGAAGATTTGTTTCGGCATAATCTAAATCAGCTAAAATTTTAGTATAATCTTCTGCAACTGTTCCTCTTGGAACTAAAACCTGCGACGTTACGGCATCAGTTGAATTAACTGCTACCGTACGGTAAGGCACGCCAACATTACTTCCATTTCCATCAACATAAGGACGTGAGAAATTGATAACCAACTCGTGATGAGCTAATGCTCTTAAAAAGCGAGCTTCGGCAGAATATTGAGTAGATACAGCAGTTGTTATCGTTCCTTTTGCTGCAGCAGCTTCTACCCCAGCAATAAGTATATTACATTGATTTATTAAAGCATATAAATTACTCCAAAGATTAATGTTATTTGCGGTTGTAGAAGTATAAGTAGATTCGTAAGTGATCTGAAAAAATGTTGCCAAATTCACCATATCTTCACCTCTCATTTCGCCTTGCTCTATTGAGGCTGCCCCAAAAGGATAACCACGACCAGAACCGCCACTGTATGTACCCACCGCTGCTGTATTATAAACTCCAGCAGCTACTAGTTCTATGTTTGCAGGCGTGTCGAAAGCGGTAGCTTCAGAAAGGGAGTTAATTGGGTTTAACTCTGTGTATTTTTTGCAAGAACTTACCGAAAATGTAATTAAGAGTAAGATTGCGTAAATAAATTTATTTTCTATTTTAAAATTCTTCATATCAGTATGTTCTTAAAATCCAACATTTAAACCAATTAAAAATGTTCTGGCTTTCGGGTTGGTATTGTAATCCAAACCAGCCTGGCTATTAGTTGATGTACTATAATTTAATTCAGGATCTAAACCAGAATATGGAGTTATCACAAAAGCATTTTGTACTTGTGCGTAAAGGCGTAATCGGCTAAGCTTGATTTTATCAGTAAATAATTTAGGGAAAGTATAGCCTAAAACAAGATCCTGAGCTCTGATAAATTTACCATCCTCAACAAAACGAGATGAAGTACTCGATGTTAAGTTTGTAAAGGCATCTCTTCCATAATAAACTTTTGGCACATTGGTAACTTGTCCTGGAGTGGTCCATCTTTCTAAAATTTCCGTACCGTTGTTTAAGAATTTTTGATTTAAAAGACTTTCCTGACGGGTAATGTTCATCACTTTGTTTCCACCAGAAAACACCATATTGATATTTAAATCGAAACCTTTATAACGGAAAGTATTTACTAATCCACCATAATAAGTTGGGTTAGATTGTCCTAATATCTTCTTATCTGAAGCTGCTAAAGTGGTAGCGGTAGTTAAAGCGGTCGGATTAGCAGCATCATAAACATAGTACGTTTGATTAGCAATGTTACCTTGAATAATTTGTCCAGTCGATTTTACATACAGTGGATTACCATTCGCAGGATTTACGCCAGCATATTCATATCCATATAAAGAACCAATTGATTCGCCAACTCTATTAACGTTATAGGTATATGTAATATCAGAATTGTTGTTAGAAAGTTGCGTAATTTTATTTTTAACAAAAGTGATGTTAAAAGATGTATTCCATTTAAACGGACTATCTCTAAAAATATCTGCACTAACCGCAAATTCATAACCCTTATTGTACATTTTACCGACGTTTTGATTAATAGAGTTACCAGGAACACCTAACGAAGGAGCTGTTGGCGCAGCAAGAATCAAATTATCGATATTGTTTTTAAAGTAATCAGCTGTTAACGTAATGCGACTATCAAACATTGTTGCATCAATACCAACATCATATTTACCACTTGTTTCAAATTTTAATGAACTATTACCAACCTGAGTATAAGCTAAACCGCTTTGTACACCATAAGTAGCTGCACCAAAAGTTCCAGCAAACGGATAATTACCAATATCTGTATTACCAGTTTTAGCATATCCACCACGAATTTTTAAATCGTTAATGAATTTTAAATTTCCTTTCATGAAATCCTCCTGAGAAATTCTCCATCCGATAGATGCACCGGGAAGTTTTGCACTTTGATTCCCTAATGGAAGTGAAGAAATTGCATCAATTCGATAGGTTCCAGATACTAAGTAACGATCTTTGTACGCATAATTTGCTCTCGCGAAATACGATTTATAAGCATTTTCTGATACTCCACCACCAATATCGAAAGTAGATTGAGTTAGCGAGTTACTAATTATATTTTCTCCGCTAAAAAATGTACTCGACAATTGAGAACCACTTGCATAAAAATACCTGCTGCTAGATTTTTGATATTCTAAACCAACCGTTGCACCAAATGAATGATCGCCAATCGTTTTGTTATAAGTAGCCGTATTTGTCCAACTATATCTGGAAACAGGAATATATTGTTGAAGCTCCGACCCTTTGGTTGCGCTACCTCCATCTCCATGTAAAGGATCTAAATATCTATAGTCCTCTCCAAACATATTTTGAGTAGAAACTTGCGAACGAAGATTTAAACCATCAATAATTTTAACATCTACAAAAGCATTTCCCAGCAAACTAAATGTTTGATTACTGAAAATATTATGATCCAATACGTATTTGATATTTGTATAGTTATCATCAATTTCCTTTAAGTTGGCGCCTCTACCCAAACGAGCATTATCCGAACTTAAATTGTAAGAACCATCAGCATTAAAAGCACCAACATTCGGTAAGGCCCTAATTGCATTACCAATATTGCCAGATAACGAACTTGTGCCTGAATTTAAACCTGTATTTTTAACGTAAGAGCCAGTTATACTTGCTCCAAAAGTTAAATAATTATCTAAAGCTTTTTGCTCAAATTTGCCCGAAAATTGATACTTAGTTTGATTGTTTCCTACAGTTGTGCCTTTTAAATCGGCGTATCCTAAAGAGAAATAATAGTTAGATAAATCCGTTGCTCCGCTAAATGAAATGTTATGGTTTTGTTGGAAAGCATCTTTATTAAAAACCAAATCTTGCCAGTTGGTATTAATTACATTACCTGATGCATCGTAACCTAAAACCGCTTGTGGTGTAGTTGTACCAGAATTATAAAGTTTTTCGTTTGCAATGGTTACAAATTCTTGTGCATCTAACAAATCAAAACGTTTAGCAACATTTGCCCAGGCAAACCAGGAGTTGTAATTAACCTGGGTTTTTCCTTTTGTACCTCTTTTTGTAGTAATAATGATTACACCATTAGCGCCTCTTGAACCATAAATAGCCGTAGCTGCACCGTCTTTTAATACATCAACACTTTGAATATCATTCGGGTTAATATCTCCTAACGGGTTTACAGATGCAACGCTACTAGAACCGCCAGAAATAATAACCATTCCATCAACAACATATAATGGATCAGCTCCTGAAGATATACTGTTAGTACCACGAATACGAATACGTGGTGCCGCACCCAGTATGCCACTCGAATTTGTTACCTGTACGCCGGTAATTTTACCAGCAAGCGCCTGATCGAAACTGGCAACTGGTTTTCCAGCTAAGTCTTCGCCTTTAATACTCGCGACCGAACCTGTAACATCTTTACGTTTAGCTGTACCATAACCAATTACGACAACATCAGTTAAAGCTTTTGTATCTGATACTAGCGATACATTAAGTTTAATAGATTTTCCAGTAGAAATATTCTGGGTTGAATAACCAATTGATGAAAATTGTAGAACCGATGATCCGCCAACCTTAATCGAATAAGTTCCGTCAGCTCCTGTAGAAACGCCAATTTTGCTATTAATAACTTTCACACTCACACCTGGAATTGGTAAACCATCATCTTTTGAGGTTACCACACCAGTAATAGTTCTCTCCTGCGCCGAAACTTTTGTTACCAGCAATACCATAAAGAACAACAAACACTTTAGTAGTTTTCTTTTCATTTACATTTAATTTTAGTTTAAATAGTTAATAATACATTTGAAGAACTAATCATAGCATAGCCGTTGAAGAACTGGAGAAAGTCCTGCTTAACTGTACCACTAAAATGATTAGTCAGTATTTTTCATCATATTGGAAAGCTTGAGAGGATTTCCTGTTCTTTACGAACAAATGCGATGATTAATAATTCGAGAACTAATAAAGTTGATTCGAAAAATATAAAGTGTTAAGTAACGATGAACTGAATATTTGTGTCGATAAATAATTAAATTAATGTTAAATCACTGTTTTTATTTAAAAAGAACATTTTTTTCTATTATGAAGCCCTTTCGTAAAGAAAATAAAGATAATTTTGATATTAAATCAGTATTGAAACAAAGTATTAGCAATAGTTAGCGAATACTTTTAATAAAACTAACCAAAATGATAAAAAAAATTTCAGTTATAGGTTCGGGAACAATGGGAAATGGTATTGCACACACTTTTGCCCAGTTTGGATATGAGGTAAATCTAATTGATATTAATCAGGTAGCATTAGATCAGGCTTTGCAAACGATTACCAAAAATTTGGATAGACAAGTGAGCAAAGCCACATTAACCGAAACTCAAAAAACGGAAACATTAAACAACATCAAAACCTATACATCAATTGAAGAAGGTGTAAAAAATGCTGATTTAATTGTTGAGGCAGCGACAGAAAATGTTGATTTAAAACTTAAAATTTTTAAGGATTTAGATGCCCATGCTCCAGCTGATGCTATTTTAGCATCAAATACATCATCAATTTCGATTACTCAAATTGCTGCGGTAACCAATCGGGGCGATAAAGTAATTGGAATGCATTTTATGAATCCTGTTCCTGTAATGAAACTTGTTGAAGTTATCCGCGGTTACCAAACTAGCGATGCAACAACAAAAATCATAATGCAACTTTCAGAAAGCCTACAAAAAACACCGGTTGAAGTAAATGATTATCCTGGTTTTGTTGCCAACCGAATTTTAATGCCAATGATAAATGAAGCAATTTATACTTTGTTTGAAGGTGTTGCAGGCGTATACGAAATTGATACCGTAATGAAATTAGGAATGGCTCATCCAATGGGGCCGTTACAACTAGCTGATTTTATTGGTTTGGATATTTGTTTAGCGATACTAAAAGTCCTTCATGATGGTTTTGGAAACCCAAAATATGCACCATGCCCATTGCTTGTTAATATGGTTGCTGCAGGTAAGAAAGGTATCAAAACCGGCGAAGGTTTCTATCAATATACTCCAGGTTCGAAAGAATTGGTTGTTGCTAACAAATTTAAAAAATCCTAATTTTTTTAGCATTTAATTTTATATTTGCTCTATGAATGAAAATCTGGATCCAGAAGCAAGCAATTTAACACCTACCGATAGAGATATTGAAAGGGTTTTGCGTCCGCAGGCTTTTGAAGATTTTACTGGGCAGGAAAAAGTGATGGAAAACCTGAAAATCTTCGTTCAGGCAGCAAAACTTCGCGGTGAAGCTTTAGATCATGTTTTGTTACATGGCCCTCCAGGATTAGGCAAAACAACTTTGTCGCACATTATAGCCAATGAAATGGCTACGGGTATTAAGGTAACTTCTGGTCCTGTTTTAGATAAACCTGGTGATTTAGCTGGACTATTAACAGGTTTAGATGAAGGTGATATTTTATTTATTGATGAAATACATCGTTTATCACCTTTAGTAGAGGAATATTTATACTCGGCAATGGAAGATTTTAAGATCGATATTATGCTCGAAACTGGCCCAAATGCTCGTTCGGTACAAATATCCTTAAATCCTTTTACTTTGGTTGGTGCCACAACTCGCTCAGGCCTTTTAACGGCGCCTTTGCGTGCTCGTTTTGGTATTAATGCTCGTTTAGCTTATTATGATGCAAAGCTTCTAACAACGATTGTACTTCGTTCATCTGAAATTTTAAAAACGCCAATTAGCGATGAAGGTGCTTATGAAATTGCCAGACGTAGCCGTGGTACACCGCGTATTGCCAATGCGCTTTTACGTAGAACGAGAGATTTCGCTCAGATAAAAGGCGATGGAAACATAGATACTGAAATTGCCCGTTATGCCTTAAATGCCCTAAACGTTGATGAACATGGCTTGGATGAGATGGATAATAAAATTCTGGTTACCATTATCGATAAGTTTAAAGGTGGGCCAGTTGGTTTAAAAACAATTGCAACTGCCGTTGGTGAAGATGAAGGTACGATTGAAGAGGTTTACGAACCATTTTTAATTCAGGAAGGTTACATTATGCGTACTTCTCGCGGACGTGAGGTTACAGAGGCTGCTTATAAACATTTAAAAAAGAATTATCCAGGTCAAACGGGTAAATTGTTTTAATATTTTCACGCAGATTTAAAATGATAAAATCCGCAGATCTTCACGGATTTCTTTAGTTGATAAAAACACAATCATTTTAAATCTGCGCTCCCTCATCTAAGAAAATCTGCGGGAAACAAATAAGTCTGCAATTGCTAATAAAGTATTGTAATCCTTAATATACCTCCTCGAATAATGTATGAGGTTTCATTTTCATTCATCCTAAAACTTAAACAAAACATTCCTAAAAAGAGTGATGCTGAATCATCAAAAAGAATTGTAAAAATCTAAATCATCTGAAGATTCAAAAACATTAACCTCATTTCTCTGTTCATTAAATGTAAAACCAACAAATATGAATATTGAATTACGTAAGTTAACGCTCGAAGATTATGCTGATTTAAAGGAATCGATGTTGCAGGCCTACGACAGTATGGGCGGATCGATTTGGCCAAAATCAAGTATTGCTAAACTTCTAAATATTTTTCCTGAAGGTCAGCTTTGTATAGCTGTCGATGATAAAGTTGTTGCTTGTTCTTTATCAATTATTGTAGAATATGATGAATACGGCGACAGACATACATATAAACTAATTACAGGCGATTATTCTTTTACTACCCATGATGCTAACGGAGATACACTGTATGGGATTGAAATTTTTGTTCACCCCGATTTTCGCGGTTTACGTTTAGGTCGCAGATTATACGAAGCCCGTAAAGAGCTTTGCGAAAGTTTAAACTTAAAAAGTATTATTGCTGGAGGAAGAATTCCTGGCTACCATACTTTTGCAGAAACTTTAACGCCGAGGCAATACATTGATAAAGTTAAAGCAAAGGAAATTTACGACCCTACCCTGACTTTCCAGATTTCTAATGATTTTCACGTAAGAAAAGTTTTAAAAAATTATTTGCCTGGCGACAAAGAATCGAAAGAATATGCAACGCTCATCGAATGGAATAATATTTATTATCAGGGCGTAGATGCTTCTGCTCGTTCTGCAATGACGATCCGTTTGGGCCTGGTACAATGGGAAATGCGTTTATTTCCTGATATGGATGTTTTTTATGAACAGGTAGAATTTTTTGTAGATGCATTAAGTGGCTACAAATCAGATTTTATCATGTTTCCAGAGCTGTTTAATACACCGTTATTGCAGCCGTATAACCACTTGCCAGAAATTGAAGCTATGCGTAAACTGGCTGAAAAAACTCAGGAAATTGTTGATCGGATGCATGAATATGCCTTGAGTTATAACGTAAATATTATTACTGGAAGCATGCCATTGTTAGATGATGGAAAATTATACAATGCGACTTATTTATGCCATAGAACGGGTAAAATAGATGAGTATAGAAAGATTCACATTACACCGAATGAGCAAAAATATTACGGAATGATTGGCGGCGATAAAGTTCAGGTATTTGATACTGATTGTGGCAAAATTGGTATTTTGATTTGTTACGATGTTGAATTTCCAGAATTGAGTAGAATCTATGCAGACCAAGGTATGCAGATTTTGTTTGTTCCGTTTTTAACCGATACACAAAACGGATATACACGAGTAAGACATTGTGCTCAGGCAAGGGCTATAGAAAACGAATGTTATGTAGCAATTGCTGGTTGCGTAGGTAATTTACCAAAGGTTAATAATATGGATATTCAGTTTGCTCAATCGGCTGTATTTACACCCTCTGATTTTGCATTTCCAACTAATGCGGTAAAAGCCGAAGCAACCCCAAATACAGAAATGGTTTTAGTAGTTGATGTAGATTTACATCTTTTAGATGAATTACACCATTATGGAACCGTTAAAGTTTTGAAAGATAGAAGAACCGATTTATATCAGACTAAGCTTTTGAAATAAAAAAAATGAGCCTATTCACTTTGAATAGGCTCATTTTATCATTCTATAAAACCGATTTATTTGTTTGTGAATTTCTAATAATCATCGTTTAATGCAAAAATAGGTTTTCTGCTCATCCATTGTCCGCCAGTAAAATCTGGAAAATCAATAGTTTCGTTACCCATTTCTATAGATTGCTCACTCAAAGGTGTAATGGCACTCCAGGCGGCAGCATCATAAACATCTAAAGGCGTTGGTTCATTTCGTTTTGCAGCTTCAATAAATGCATGTATTACAAAAAAGTCCATTCCACCGTGTCCAGCACCTTGGGCGTCACTTCCGTATTTTTTCCAAAGCGGATGATCATATTTATCTAACCATTCTTTTGCTTTATCCCAAGTATGAGGTTTACTTACACCTTCTACATAAATACCGTTATTTACATCCATCCACAATCCTTTAGTGCCCTGAAACCTAAACCCTAACGAATAAGGGCGTGGCGAATTTGTATCGTGTTGTAAAATAATGGTTTCGCCGTTTGCGCAGCCAATAGTTGTCGTTACAATATCTCCAAGTTTAAAGTTAACCTTTGCGTTAGGATGTGTTGCTCCACCCTCTTCAACGATATGTTTATGTAAGCCTAAAGCTTTTGTAGAGAATGAATTTAATTTAACAAAACGGTTTCCGCGATTTATATTAATACACTGAGCAACTGGCCCGATTCCGTGTGTAGGATATAAATCGCCGTTACGATAAACAGAATGATTTGTTCTCCATTTTGCTTCAGAAAATCCTTTCTCACCAAATTCCACTCCATGTCCGTAAGGATTAACACCATCATTAAATTTAACTTCTCTTAAATCGTGCTGATAACCGCCTTGAAAGTGAATCATTTCACCAAAAATACCTTGACGAACCATATTTAATGCAGCCATTACATCTCTGCGATAACAAACATTTTCAAGCATCATAACATGGGCATTATTTTTTTCGGCTGCATGTACAACATCCCAATGATCTTCCAGATTTATTCCCAAAACCACTTCAGTTGCCACGTATTTAATACCCGCATCAATTGCACCTAATATCATGGGCTTGTGAAGTTCCCATGGAGTTGCAATTACAACCGCTTTTATTCCTTTTAATTCAAGTAGTTTTTTCCAGGCATCTTTACTACCAGTAAAAATTTTTGGCATTGGCTTACCGCTTTTTGCAATAATTGCCTTGCTCATTTGTATCATGCGATCATCTACATCACAAATTGCAACTAAATCTACGTCTGCTCTTTTCAAAAGTAAATTCAAATGGTTTTGACCGCGTAAGCCTACACCAATCATAACAACTTTAATTTTTTCATCGGCTTGCGATGCAAATAAAGTTTTATCTGGAATGGCAGCAATAGCAGCTGTAGTTAATCCTGCATTTCTTACAAATTGTCTTCTGTTCATAAATTAATAAGGTAATAGGGTTAGAAATATTTAGTTTCACGTAGTTGTGTCGATCGAATGTATAGATATTTAAAAGTTAATTAAAGAAAATGAACTAAAAAAAATCACGCAAACGTTTGATTTATTTTGTAATATTACAATGAAAACAAATTTTGTATAGCTTAGCAATCCAAATGCAATCGAAGCCTACAACCATAAAAGAAATAGCCAAAATTCTAAACCTTTCGCCTTCAAGCGTATCAAGGGGTTTACATGATCACCCTAGTATCGGTGCGGTTACACGCGAAAAGATTAAACAACTTGCTAAGTCTTTAAATTACGAGCCAAACAATGCCGCCATTCTTTTTCAGAAAGGGAAAACCTATACTTTAGGTGTTATCCTTCCCGAATTATCTGAGCATTTTTTTTCTACTGCAATTTCTGCAATTGAGGATGAGGCTTTAAAGAAAAAT
This sequence comes from Pedobacter ginsengiterrae, assembly GCF_039537385.1. Lineage (NCBI taxonomy): Bacteria > Pseudomonadati > Bacteroidota > Sphingobacteriia > Sphingobacteriales > Sphingobacteriaceae > Pedobacter > Pedobacter ginsengiterrae. The sequence continues at coordinate 24,939 of NZ_BAABAK010000018.1, read as the reverse complement.
TATACCGTAATTTTTGCTCAATCACATGACAGCTTTGATAAAGAAGTTCAATTGGTTGATAAAATGAAAAACCAACGTGTTGATGGCTTATTGGTATCTATTTGCAAGGATACTTCTAATTTCGATCATTTCGAGAAGCTTAAAGCCTTTAATATTCCTGTTGTATTTTTTGATAGAATTCCACCATTTAAAAATGCCCATTATGTAGCTTGTTCGTTAGAAAATGCAACAATAAAAGCAGTAAACTTTTTGCTGAAAAAAGGGCATAGAACTATTGGTATGATAAACGGCCCTACTACTCTATTCGCCAGTGGCGAAAGAAAAGAAGGTTATATGCAGGCAATTAATTTTAACAGGCTAAAATTCGATCCATCGCTGGTTCTAAACTGTGATTTAACTGAAGAAGGCACAATTGAAGCTGCCGAACTTTTAATTAATCATAAAAGAAAACCAACAGCAATTGTAGCTTTTAATGATTATGTATCGCTCTTTTTAATTAAACATTTAAAGAAATTAAAAATTGCTGAAGAAATTGATGTGGTAAGTTATGCTAATTTACCAATGATGAAATATCTTGATTATACTCCAATTGCATCTGTAGAACAATATCCTTACCTGCAAGGTCAAAAGGCTACTAATATATTACTCGATCTAATAAATAGTCAAAATACTGAAAATCAGGCGTTTTATAACACATTAGTAGAATCAGATTTAATTATTAATAAAAAACAAAATAATTAAAATCAAACGTTTGCGCTAAAAAACTTTGTTTTATTAATACTTCCAGGTAAAATATTGTATCGTTTTTTAAATGCCATTGTAAAATGTTGTGGGTTTTTGTAGCCGACTAAAAAGGCAACTTCGTTTACGCTTTTCTTTTCTTTTGATAAGTAATAAAAAGCTTTTTCCATCCTTATTTTATTAAGATAGCCAAAAACAGTTTCTCCAGTTAATTCTTTAAAGCCCTTTTTTAACTTATTATCGTTTATACCTGATTTACGAGATAACTCAATCAATGAATTTGGAAATTGAATATTTTTTTCGACCAGCTCTTTTGCATATAAAATTTTAATAATATCATCCTTTTTTAAAGATACAGCTGTTTTTTGCTCGGCTTTATTAATGTAGAACACTAATAGCCGATATATTTGAGCCTCAAAAAATATTTTCTTTACTCTACTTTGGTTTCTTTGATTTATTAAATCATATAAAATTAACTTAATCTCGGCATCGATTTCCAAGGTTTTAAAGGCATCAATATCATCAACAAAATTATTACCCGTTAATTTTTTGTAATGCGCTTTTGTCAATTGTATATAAATGTAATGCGTATTATCTATAAAATTGATTACTAGATTGTTCTCCCCTCTTAAAATTATGCTCTGCTCATTTTTGCATAATTTAACTATGTCATTATTATTTGTGTTTCTACAAGTAATCTTACCTTCTAAACAAAATAAGAACGCCACGAACTGGTTAGGATTTTCTAATAGGATTTCCCCAGGTTTTGAAGCATTAATGTTTACAATACTAATGTGTGTGCCTTCATACCAATTTTCCAGAATTTGAAGGCTATAACTTGGACTTTTTAATTGATGGTTTCGCTCTTCTAAACTATTTCCTACATCAAAATTATTAGGATAAACATTATGGCAAATAAGTTTTCCCGATGCATAATCAGACAGTTTAACCTCCATTTATATTAGTTTTTTTAGATATAATTATTTTAATGCTATTATAGCTATAGTGATTATTTAGAATACTTCTTAATAATCCGTTTAGCGTTATTAATTGTCCGTTTCGCGTTATTCAAATTCTTTGATAATGCACAAATTTGCACAATTATTTATAATTAGTCTAAATAAATGAAGATATATTTATCATTGCTGTTATCGTTATCTAGCTTTACAGCTTTCAGTCAACAAGTTAGAATTGATACCGCTAAGTCGAAAGATTTAAAAGAAGTTGTAGTTACAGGGCAATTTAGCCCACAAACCCTAAAAAATTCAGTTTATAATGTTAGAACGATCAGTGCGGAAAGAATTAGACTTAGAGGGGCAGTTAATGTGCAACAAGTTTTAAATACAGAGCTTGGTTTTAGATTTAGCAATGATTTAACCTTGGGCACAACTGATGTTCAGATTATGGGGATGACAGGTAGAAACGTAAAAGTATTGCTAGATGGCGTACCTATGATCGATCGTTCAGATACCAGGGAAAGTTTAAATCAGATTGATATTAATACCATTGATAGGATCGAAATAGTTGAAGGGCCTATGTCTGTTGTTTACGGTTCGGATGCTTTAGCTGGTGTAATAAATATCATTACTAAAAATGCTGGCAAATCTTTACTTAATATTTCGGCAAGAGTGCAAGAAGAAACTGTAGGTAAAGAGTATAGTGCTTTTTCTAACAAAGGAAATCATGTCCAAAATTTAAATTTGAGTTGGCAAAATAACGGCTGGAGTTTATTAGTTGGTGCTACCCATAACGATTTTGCAGGTTGGAACATTAAACCGAGTACAACACCGAGAGAAATTGTTGATTTGGATATTCAAAGTGGGAACCGATGGAAACCTAAAGAACAATGGTTAGGAAATACCAAAATTGGGTACAGAAATAAGAACTTTAATATATGGTACCGACTTGATGCTTTGCAGGAAGAAATCGAGAGTCGCGGTGGCATGAATACCCTTAACTATATCGCAGAGTGGCAACAATTTAAAACGAAGAGATATACTAACCAATTACAATCGGAGTGGAAATTAAGTCCTTCACTTCAGTTAACCACTATCGCTGGATATTCAGATTTAAAACGTTTAACAAGAACTGTTAATCATAACTTTAGTACAGGAGTTGATGCTTTAAGTACCGAACAAGGCAAACAGGATACCGCTAAATTTAACTCTACCATTTTTAGAAGTACACTGCAATACATTATCAGCGATAAAATTTCTTTACAACCTGGTTTCGAATTTAACAGGGACGCTGCAGCTGGACAAAGAATTAACGGCTCTCCTATTATCAATGATTATGCTTTTTTTGTTTCATCCGAAATTAAACCAGCTAATGGCATAAATATCAGACCAGGTTTTAGGTTTATCAAAAATTCGGTTTATGATGCGCCACCAGTTATACCATCATTAAACACTAAATTTAGTTTGAGCGAAAGTTTTGATCTTAGACTAGCTTATGCAAGAGGTTTTAGATCGCCAGCTTTAAGAGAACTTTATTATGATTTTGTAGATGCCAGTCATAATATTATAGGTAATCCAAATTTAAAGGCAGAAGAATCTAACAGCTTTAACGGTTCGTTAACCTGGGCTGGTTTAAAAAACGATAATTTTCAATTTCGTTCAACTTTAGCAGGTTTTTATAATCTTTTTAAAAACAGAATAAGTTTTTTACAATCAACCAACGATGCCTCAGTTACGACCTTATTCAATATTGCAAAATTTAAAACTACAGGCTTTACGCTCGATAATACGCTTATATATCAGAATTTAAATGTAGTACTGGGAGTATCTTACATCGGTAGATATAATGATCAGTTAGAAAGTAATCCGAATTTATCAATTCCAGAGTTTTCTTGGTCGCCTGAATTAACAACCACAATAATTTATAACCTCCCAAAAATTGGGGCAAATGTTAGTCTATTCTACAAGTACAGCGGTAAAGTTCCAAGTTATGTAACCAGTACAACAGAAGCATCAGGGTATAAACTGGCAGAAATAGGCGCATTTAACTTAGCCGATTTTATGTTAAACAAAAGCTTGTACAAGTACATCACAATAAATGCTGGCATAAAAAATCTATTTAACGTTACTCAACTCAGTAACACTTCAACATCAAGCGGCGGTGCACATAGTACTGGAGGTGGTAGCGTGCCCTATAGTTATGGCAGATCTTATGTTTTAGGATTAACATTTAACTGGAGTAAATAAGCAATCAAATTAAAAATTTAAAAACATGAATAAATTAAACTCAATCCTTGCAATCGCTTTTTTAGCGGTAACTTTTACAGCCTGTAAAAAAGATAATGAAGAACCCATTATTGTTGTGCCACCTTCTGATGGTAGTACAATAACCTTAAGTGGTAAAACAGCTGAATCTAACTATGCAAATATTGTTTATGCTGATCTAAGTACAGACAAACAATCATCTGTAGATAGAAAAAGTTTCAATATAGGTTTAACATCCGATAGTAAATTTAGAGTTGTACTTAATGCATCTTATCAAACTACAGCCGTTGCCACCTCTAAAACAGATATTGCTACGGTTACGTTAGCTGACCCAGGTACGGCAGTAAATTTAAACCATGATCTAACTGATCCCCTTACAGTTGCATTAACAGATTATTGGGATGGTGACATTACTAAAACTGCATTTGCTGAAGTAGCAGCTACTGATGCTGACAATAAAGTTTACCTAATTAGCTTTGAGGGAAATAAAGACAAAGATAAATGGTTTAAAATTAAAGTTACACGCAGTGGATCAGGTTATAAATTACAATACGCAAGATTAGGAGAAACAACAATTAAAACTTTAGATGTTCCTAAAAATGCAGATTATAATCTTGTATTTGTTTCTTTAGAAAGCAACAAAATTGTACAAGCAGAACCAGTAAAAACCGCATGGGATTTTTCTTGGAGTTACAGCACTTATAATTCTGGATTAGGATCTCCATACTGGTTCCAGGATTTCATATCTGTAAACAATTTAGCTGGTGTTTCTGCTGCTGAAGTGGTAGTTACAAGTACTTTAACCTATGCAACTTTTGCAGAAACTAATTTAACTGGCTTAACTTTCTTAACAACTAAAGATGCAATTGGAAGTAAATGGAGAGTAACAACAGGTACGGGTATTAAAACCGATCGTTTTTATATAGTTAAAGATAGTGCTGGTAATTATTACAAACTAAGATTTGTAAGTATGGGTGTTGGAAGCGACGGTGGTGAGCGTGGTAAGCCAGTATTCGAATATAAATTAGTTAAAAAGGGATAATAGCATCCTTAAAAATATGTTTTGTTAGTTGGATAGTGGCCTACCGCGAGGGTGGGCCTTATCTTTTTATAAGCATTTCTTTTTAAACCCGCAGATTAAGCCTGTTTATTAGATTTAAAAAGCTTTAAACGCAAAAAGGCCACGAAGTATCGTGGCCTTTTTGTTTCTTACTCGCGAAATATTATTTGCCAGTATTTTTCTTGTCAGTTACTTCTGCACGGATTTCTTGTGCTAAAACTTTAAGATCTTGCATTGCTTTACGCACACGTGTACCAGCAGCTGCATTGCCAGCATTATAAAATTTTTCTACATCTGCTTCAATCGCAGCAACAGCAGCTTTAACTTTTGAGAATTTTTCCATCGCTAATTGATGTTTTTAAGGTTTAAAAAATTTATTTTTTCAATAATACATATTTACCTTGAATTAACAACAGAAAGCAAATATTAATTTAGAAGAAGTTTTGCACATTCTAACAATCGAAAAAATGCCCTGACTGTATTATAGATGTATTTTTTGAAATATATTGCTTAAAATTAGCGCACTTAACTCAACTGTTTTGATAATTGAATCAAATTATTGAAGGTTTCATTTGCACTATTCACACAACGCTCATAATCGGCCTCAGCAACACTTTCATTAAGGATTGAGACAAAAGTTTTCCATTTAGAACCTAATTCTTCGCCATATACGCCATAATAATTTAAACCACCTTCATGATCAGTGAAATTTGAATTAGCTAAAATATGCTTCTTAATTACGTTTCCGCCCAGTGTAGCCCCTTCTAGTACATATAAAGCGCCTAAAACCTCAGCATTGTTTTGATCAGGCACAAATAAGTCGAAGTTTAATTCTGGTAAAGTCAGGCTATCAATATTCCAGTATTCCAAATCTTGTTCTAGAGCAGATAATTTTAATCTGCTATTCATATCTAGTTTGTTTGCTAAATCAGCATCAAGCATGTTTGCTAATTTGTTCTCTAATTTTTGGTGGATGATATAATTAATAGTTAAAAGCTTTTTGTAGTTTTCTACGCTTAACGAATTGTTCATAATCTCGTTAACAAACATCAACGATTCTAGCGCCTCATGTGCTCCAGCAGTTTGTGTTCTCAATAAATTGGCAATCATAATAGGTTTTATCTAAATTTTAAAAGGTTATTAAAAAAGAAAAGATTCGAATTATAAAACCCGAATCTTTTTATTAGTATCAAAATTAATTTAACCGTAAGTGCTGGTTAAACCAAAAATCATGTACCGAGTGGACACATTTTACCAGATTATCGTAACCACTAGGTTTAGTCATATAGGCATTTGCACCAAACTCGATAGAAGCTTTTACATCTTCAGGATTATCAGAAGTTGAAAATAAGATCACTGGAACTGATTTAAGATACGGAATATCTCTTATAAACTTTAATAAATCCAAGCCAGATAAGCCAGGTAGATTTAAATCCAATAAAATTAATTTAGGTTTTGTTTTGCTATCGGCAAAAGCCTGCAATTTTGCTAACGCTTCTGTACCATCTTCAACAATACTTAAATTTAATGAGTCTTTTACCTCTTGTATGGCGCTTTGCATAAAAAATGCATAATCCATATCATCTTCCACGTAAAATATATCTGGTGTAATCATTTTATCTGTTTTTAAAAGCTACAAAAAATGTAGATCCTGAATTTAGTTTACTCTCAAACCAAACTCTTCCGTTATGTCTCTCCACAATGCGTTTTACAATAGCAAGCCCTACTCCTGTTCCTTCAATCTCTTTAACATTATCCATGCGCTTAAAAAGCTCAAAAACCCTGTCGTAATAACGGTTATCAATTCCCATACCGTTATCTTTAACCGCATAGATCGTCTCTCCTCCATCTATATACGAACTTATCTCAATCTTTGGTTTTTCAACCATTGATGAGTATTTAACGGCGTTACTAATCAAATTTGTAAATACTTGTGCAATCATAGTTTTGTCGCCTTTTATATCAACCAATTGCCCTATAATAAGTTCGGCATTGTCTGCTTTAAAAGCCGCTCTAACTTCAATAATAATATCTTTTAACAACAATTGCATATCAACTGTTTCAAAAATTATTTCTAACCGCCCAACCCTCGCCAGATTCAAAATTTCTTTGATAAGAAAATTCATTTTATCTGCGCTATTTAAAATTCTATCGAGCATGTTTTTGCCATTTTCATCAATGCTTTTATTTCTCTGCATTAACTCTGCATAGGTTTTTATCGATGTTAAAGGTGTTCTTAAATCGTGCGATATCGTATAACTAAAAGTATCTAACTCTTCATAGGCAGCATGAAGTTTTTCATTAAGCAATCGAATTTCATTCGCCTTTTTATTAATATAAGTAATAATAATTTCGCGAATTCGTAAAACTGAACTAACTTCTTCAGCCAGCCACTTTTCTGAAGTATTGTTTACAACCTGCGACCAGATTTCGAAAGATTTGCGGGGTGATAAATTTGCCATTCCAGTTTCTGATGGCTCAACAGGCTTATCAGGATTACCAGCCCAATTTACCGTATTAATTTGTTCTGGTTTGAACCAAATAATTACTTCCTCAGGATTTTTACTAATAGAACACGCCAAAATACCAGATGCAATATCTTTGTATTTTTTTGCAGGATGAAATATCTCAGACAAACGATGCGTATGGTAAATAGATTCATCGCTATGATCCTTTAACCAATGAGCAAGTTCCCAAATTGATTGTTCATCAGGCACATTTCCGATAGTTTTTAAAGCATTTTCGAAAATAATGGCCACACCAGTTCCTTTGGTTACATCTAAAAGATTTCGATCATGTTTCGTTAAAGCATCAACCAAATATTTATCTCTGTTCAAATGTTCCTGAAGTACTGAAGCCGTATCTTTAAACTGCTCTACCACTTCCGAATCTTCTTCGGCCTCTCTATATTCTAATGCTGACGACAGAATTTCGCCAATCAACTTAGAGCCTTCCCTTCCCTTGTAATCAATAAATTTCGGACTATAATTATGGCAGGCAATTAAACCCCACAATTCTCCATTAACTATTAGTGAAATACTAAAGCTGGAATATACACCCATATTCTTTAAATATTGAATATGAATTGGAGAAACAGCTCGCAAACTACCATTTGTCAAATCAAGCGGAGCATTTTCTTTAAAGGTTATAATTGGAGAATCGGCCGTATTTACATCGGCTATTAGTCTGGTAAGGTTTAATTTATACAGTTCTCTTGCTTGCTTTGGAATATCAGAAGCAGGGTAATGTAAACCAAAGAATGGTTCAAGATCATCTTCTTTCTCTTCAGCTACAACTTCACCGTGTCCGTCATCCAAAAACTTATAAATCATGATACGATCATAATTGATAAGCTTTTTTACTTCTACAGCTGCACCTTTAAGCAACGCCGATACGGATTTACCTTGCAGCATTACCGAAGCCGAGCGACCGATTAAACTTTGAATATCATACTGTAGGGTTACAGGTTCAAACTCCAGCAACCAATCGTTTGTAGATGCGTTAATGATTAAATAGAATGGATTTCCATTTATTTCTACTGGATGCGGACTAATTGCATCAAAACTTTTCCTGATGATACCAATATTTAAAAGGTCTGCAACGTTTAAAGCAGGGTCTTGTTTGATATGACTAGAAAGTATCGAAACTGGTTTGTTTAGCAAATCCTTTGCAGCTTCATTTAAAAAAAGCGAAGTGTTTTCACTTATATAGGTAATCGTAAGATCGATTTTATCGATAGCGATTAAAAATCCATGCGATTGAACTTTACCAGGAATATGGATGGGTTCTTTATCACAGTTGGTTAAATCGACAGAAAATTTATTCATAAAAAGATTAAGGCTTACAAAAATATCAGAATTTTCCGTTTTACAAATAAAACTACTCTTTAGAATAACTCTAATTAGCTATATATGGTTTTGAGATTTATTTTTTATCTTATATTTGATCGAATTTAAAAATCCTTCCCAAACCTTGGCAAAGAAAAACATTTTGGTTATAGAAGATAACCATGCAATTTTAGATGTTATTACCCTTATTTTAGAAAGTGAAGCTTTTAATGTTTCTGGATTAAATCAAGGCTCCAATTTCCTTAACCATGTACTCGAATTCCAACCCGACGTAATTATAATGGATATCATGCTTCCAGATATTGATGGCAGGGTATTACTTAAAGAATTAAAAGAAAATAACCTTACCAAACACATTCCAGTCTTAATGATTTCTGCAAGGTACAACGCTACTAATTATATGCTTGATAATGTTGAAGCGGATGATTTTATGGCTAAACCATTTAACATTGATGAATTGATGGATAAAATTTATGCGCTCCTAAAAAAGCGTTAATTTAATCGGGCATTCCTGGTAATTTAATTCCACCATCTTTTAAGTTTTGTAACAGCTTTTTTTGAAAGGCAAGCTTCGTGTCGATAAAACCGTGCGCTTTTAGCCAAACATTTAAAACAACTTTAAAACCATTATCTTCTAAACTAGAAACTCCAATCCTTCTTTCAGGTGATTTTAAGCAATTTTTAAAATCATCTATTGTTCGGTTAAAAATTTCAGCTACTGCATCAAAATCAATTCCGTAACTAAATTTTATTTCGATATCCAACCTTCTACTTCCCTGCTTACTTATGTTAATAATTACCTCGTTAGATAATTTACTGTTTGGAATAACGACGGTTCTATTATCGAATGTGGTAACTATTGTATAAAATATCTGAATAGATTTTACTGTTCCTTCTTGATTTTGAGCAATGATATTATCGCCAACAACAAATGGTTTTAATAATAAGATCAGCACGCCACTTGCAAAGTTCTGTAGTGTACCAGATAATGCCAAACCAGCTGCAACACCAATACCGCCAATTAGTACTGTTAAAAAAGTTAGCTGAACACCAATGATTTGCATTACGGTTAGCACCAACAAAATGCGCAACGTAATTAATACCAAACTCGTTAAAAAAGGCCGCAAAGATGGATTAACATCTTTTCTTTGCATTCCGTTTTGTAACCACCTGCCAAGCAATTTTATCAACCACCAACCTACAAAAAGAACGATTAATCCTAAAATTACTGAAGGACCCTTTGTAATAATCCATTCGTAAATTTTATTATAGAAAAGGTGTAATTTATCAGCATCTAACTTCATAAAAATCAATTATTTGCATTTAAGGTTTCTTATGTTTTGAGGGATTATCTTTTTCTACATTTACTTTTTTAGCATCTTTTGCCGATGTTACTTTTTCATCAGCACCTTTAGCTTTCGAACTTTTCGGTGCGGTAGCCTTGCTATCTTCAGCCGAAGTTTTAGAATTTTTCATAGCTTAATTTTAATCTTTAGCCAACCATGCTTTGGCCTCTTCAATTTCTTCGGGTTTAAAGCCCTTCGAACTTCCAGGAGTTGCAATAGTAAAAACATCTGTAAACCACTCTACTCCTTTTTCAGCGCTTACAACTGCAATTTTTTCCCATTTAGTAAAGTTTTGCAAGCCTGCTTTAGCATCCTGAACCCAGGCACCAGCTGTAAAATTTTTTACATCAGTTTCTAAAACCAGCAAATACCTAATTTCACCAAACCGATCTGCAGTCCTTTTTAATCCTGGTAACAAAACATCTTTTAAATCATTAGCATCTACTTCGCCTGTTGCCCTAACGCCAAAAATGTTATCTGGTAAACCTGTTATTTCTATTAACATATTCTTCAATTTATTCTATATAAACAGTAGAATTGCAAAAGATGTTTTATTCACGAAAAATTTCTAAAAAATCGGATAGCGTATTAAACCCTGATTGGGTTGATAACGAATTAAATTTTAAAGCTTTATACTTGGTATGAGGAAAGAGTTTGAGGCTATGATAGTTTCTTAGTCTGCAAATGGCACTTAGTCTTTCGGTAATGAAGACGGTTAAATATCCATCAATTCTTCTAATTTCATTTCTTCTAAAATATATCTTTCAGGTTCGTTACTTGTTTTGTACGACCATTTGATTAACCTGATTAACCCATTTTCTATTTCAATTCCAGTAATGTCGCCATCGTTATAACAGCAACAACCCGAGTTAAAATAAGCTGATTTGTATTTGTTTAACTTAGGCTGTTCATCGCCTTTGGCAACGCGTTTACTTAGTTCCGCAGTTAAAAAATCTATCTCAGCCTTGTTGTTATCTACATTTGCTTTAGCCAGTTTCGCATATAATCTTTCCAAATGTGTAAGCGATGCAAAAACAGGTTGATGTGTATGGCCAGTAATTAAGGCTATATTCTTCTGTTCGGCAACCCAACTGTACATCAGTACATTATGAACAGATTTAAGTTGATTATCATAAGCTGGTGTATTTGGATTAATCTTTAAGTAAGATTGTAAAGGTGCCCAAATCGTACTTACAAACCATTTACTAAACCAATTTCCATCGCTTTGTAAATCGCCCTGGTGCCCATGAGTTAGAAAAATATCCAATACCTTTTCGTTTGCCTTAAACCGTAAAATAGCACCCTCGTAAATTCTGATTACTTTGCCATAAATACGGTTCAAATTAAATTGAGACAAAGGATCGTTATCCCAATACAAATCGTGGTTGCCAAATATTTTAATAAACGCATTACGATCTAAGAATAGTTGCTCGGCCGCAAATGTTTTCTTGTTATGTTTAATTACCGATTCCAAAAGATTTTCCCAAAGCTCCTCACTATCGCCTAAATTAATATAGCTAAAACCTAATTTATTATAATTATCCAATGCTTGCAGATAGTTCTTTTCTGCCAAAGAAAAGTCATCGGCAAAATCCCTGGCGCCTTTATGCTGATCGGAAAAAATAATAAATTTACTTTCCGAATTAATTTCTAAAACCTCGCCTCTTTTACCTGGCGATGTAATCAAATTCTGATAAAGCTTGGTTAATGCATCAAATATTCGTTTGCTATCTGGTCTGGAGCCAAACCTGTTCGACATCCGAATAACCCAGGCACTTAATAGTTTCTGCAAAAATTTCCTCATAATATGGCCTGATTTATATCAAACTTAACAAAAAAGAAAACATTATTTTAATTCAATTATTTGAAAAGGAACACTCCGTTTTTCATCGCATCTTCAGTCCTGTTTTTCGTTTTAGTCCCGATTTTGCAAATCGGGAGCTGCCACTACAACCAGGTTTATATACAACAAACACTGCAAAACCAAAAAAGGCCACAACACTGAGCTGTAGCCTTTTCCTGAATTATTTAACTATAAATTTTACTTATACATAAGCAATCGCATCTTTTGATGGCAATTTGGTTGTTCCCATCAAATATTCATCAACCTTGCGTGCAGCTTCTCTACCTTCAGAGATAGCCCAAACCACTAAAGATTGTCCTCGGCGAACATCGCCTGCGGCAAAGATTTTTGCAATATTGGTTTGATAAGTATGTTCCGATGCTTTTACATTACCTCGGTTATCCAATTCAACACCTAATTTATCGATCAAACCTTCTTTTTGTGGATGTAAAAAGCCCATCGCCAAAAGAACCAATTCACATGGTAAATCTCTTTCCGTTCCAGCAACCTCTGTAAATTTTACAGGTCGGCCATTGGCATCGATTTCCCATTCTACATCAACAACTTTAAGCGCTTTTAAATTACCATCCTCATCGGCTATAAAGTTTTTGGTATTAACCGACCATGCTCTTTGTGCACCTTCCTCATGCGAAGAAGTATTTTTTAAAAGCATAGGATATGTTGGCCAAGGCATGTTTTCGTTTCGTAATTGAGGCGGCATCGGCATAATCTCAAATTGAGTAACCGATTTTGCGCCATGACGGTTAGAAGTTCCAATACAATCAGAACCTGTATCGCCACCACCAATAACAATTACGTTTTTACCAGTTGCCATAATATTTTCTGCAAGTACATATTTATTGGCAACTCGTTTATTTTGCTGCTTTAAGAAATCCATGGCAAAATGTACGCCTTTAGCTTCTCTACCAGAAATTGGTAAATCGCGTGGAATGGTAGAACCACCAGCCAAAACCACTGCATTAAAATCACGTAGCAAAGTACTAATCTCTACATTCTCTCCAACGTTTGCATTACACTTAAATAAAATACCTTCTTCTTTCATTAAATCGATACGGCGATCGATCACATTCTTTTGTAGTTTAAAATCAGGAATACCGTATCTTAATAAGCCGCCTGGAGCATCATCACGTTCGAAAATAGTAACTTCATGCCCAACTTTATTTAGCTGAGCTGCAGCCGCTAAACCTGCTGGACCTGAACCAATAACCGCTACTTTTTTACCAGTTCTGATTAATGGTGCTTTCGCTTTAATAAAACCTTTATCAAAGGCAATTTCTATGATATGCTTTTCAATTTCCTCAATAGAAACTGGCGGACGATTAATTCCCAGCACACAAGCCGATTCGCAAGGTGCAGGACAAATTCTTCCAGTAAATTCTGGGAAATTATTGGTGCTTAACAAAATATTTGCGGCAAGTTCCCATTGGCCTTGATAAACGGCATCGTTAAATTCCGGAATTACGTTACCCAATGGGCAACCTGATTGGCAAAATGGAACACCGCAATCCATACAGCGGGCTGCCTGATTGTTTAATTCTTTAGCGGGTAATTCGTTTAAAAATTCTCCGTAGTGTTTTACACGAGTATTAGCCTCTTCTCTTGTGGGCGCAACTCTGTCGTATTCTTGAAATCCTGTTACTTTTCCCATGGCTTAGTGTGTTTTTACTTGTTGACTACGTTTTGCTAAAACTGCTTTGTATTCTTTAGGGAATACTTTTACAAAATGATTCGATTGAGTTTTCCAATCACTTAATATAAATTCTGCAACTTTACTGTCTGTTAAACGAATATGGCTTTTTAATAAAGCTAAAATTCGTTCTTCATCATGAGCTAAAAGTGGATCTAAATCAACCATTTCTTTATTGCATTTACGGGCAAATGTTGCGTTAGGATCGTAAATCCAGGCTACACCACCGCTCATACCAGCTGCAAAATTACTTCCGGTATCTCCAAGTATTAAAACTTCTCCACCTGTCATGTATTCACAACCATGATCGCCAACGCCTTCTACTACCGCAGTAGCACCAGAGTTCCGCACAGCGAAACGCTCACCAGCTTTTCCACGGGCAAATAATTCGCCAGATGTTGCGCCGTAGAGCGCTACGTTACCAATAATTATATTTTGTTCGGGAATAAACGTAGAATTTGCAAAAGGGTAAATGGCTAAGCGGGCACCTGATAATCCTTTACCAACGTAATCATTTGCTTCGCCTTCTAAAGATAAGGTTACGCCCCTGGTATTGAAGGCACCAAAACTTTGTCCTGCAGAACCTACAAATTTAAAGTTAATGGTATCGGGAGGTAAACCTGGACCTAAATGTACTTTCGAGATCTCATTTGATAACATAGTACCTAATGAGCGATCTGTATTTTTAACGTTAAAGCTTGCGAAAACAGGTTCATTACTATTTATGGCTGGTTGCGCAGCAGCAATCAACTGATGATCTAAAACATTGGCTAAGCCATGATCTTGTTCTTCTGTGTTAAATAACGGTAAGCCATTATCTTCTGCCTTAAACAAAATTGCCGATAAATCGAGGTGCTTTAATTTCCAATCTTCTAAAGGTAATTCACGCACTTTTAAAATATCTGCCTGACCAATCATTTCGTGAATGGTTCTAAAACCAAGTTCAGCCATAATTTCACGTAATTCTTCTGCCAGGAAGTGGAATAAATTAACAACGTGATCTGCATCACCGCTAAATAATTTTCTTAATTCAGGATCTTGAGTAGCAACGCCAACAGGACAAGTATTCAAATGACATTTACGCATCATAATACAACCTGCTGTTACTAGCGCAGCAGTTGCAACCCCCCACTCCTCAGCACCTAACAATGCAGCAATTGCGATATCCCTTCCAGTCTTTAACTGACCGTCGGTTTGTAAAACAATACGGTTACGCAATTTATTTTTCACCAAAGTTTGGTGTGCTTCTGCTAAACCAAGTTCCCATGGTAAACCCGCATGTTGAATAGAAGTTAGTGGCGATGCACCTGTACCACCATCAAAACCCGAAACTAAAATTACATCGGCGTGCGCTTTCGCAACACCAGCTGCAATTGTACCAACACCCGCTTTAGAAACCAGCTTAACGTTAATTCTTGCTGCGCGATTGGCATTTTTTAAATCGTAGATCAGCTGTGCTAAATCTTCGATCGAATAAATATCGTGGTGTGGTGGAGGCGAAATTAAACCAACTCCAGGTGTAGAGTGACGAACTTTTGCAATCCAGTCATCCACTTTATGCCCAGGTAATTGTCCACCTTCGCCAGGTTTTGCACCTTGAGCCATTTTAATCTGTAACTCATCAGCATTGGTTAAATAGTAACTGGTAACACCGAAACGGGCAGATGCAACTTGCTTAATTGCCGAACGCATACTATCGCCGTTTTCCATCTTAGTATATCGCATCTCATCTTCACCGCCCTCGCCAGTATTGCTTTTTCCTCCAATACGGTTCATCGCGATAGCTAAGGTTGAATGTGCTTCGTGAGAAATTGACCCGAACGACATTGCTCCTGTTGCAAATCTTTTTAAAATTGCTTCGGTCGATTCTACCTCATTCAACGGAACCGACGGACGGCTGTAGTTAAATTCAAACAATCCACGAATGGTGTAAGCTTGTTGTGTTTGCTCATTAACCAGCTTTGAATATTGTTTGAAAATATTGTAATCGTTTTTGCGGGTAGCGTTTTGTAATAAATGTATAGTTTGAGGGTTAAATAAATGCGCCTCGCCCTTGCGACGGAACTTGTAAGTACCACCAGCTGGTAATAAGTTTTCAGTTTGCGTTGCTGGTCCGAAACTGCGATGGTGTTTAATTAAAGTTTCTTTTGCAATTTCATCTAAACCTAAACCACCAATCCGCGAAACCGCTCCTGTAAAATAGTTATTTACAACTTGCTTGTTCAAACCTAAAATTTCGAAAATCTGTGCACCTTGATAAGATTGCAAGGTTGAAATTCCCATTTTAGAGAATATTTTTAATAAACCACTATTTACAGCATAAATATAGTTTTTAGTTAATTGCTCAGCCGATAAACCAGATTCTTCCTGGAAACCATTTACAGTTTCTAAAGCTAAATATGGATTAATCGCGGTAACACCGAACCCTAGTAAAGTAGCGAAGTGATGTACTTCCCATATATCACCAGCCTCGATTACGATACCAACAGCACCACGGTAGCCTTTACGGATTAAGTGATGATGAACGGCCGAAACTGCCAGCAGAGATGGCATTGCAGCGTGTTCTGAATCGATTGCTCGATCCGTTAATACGATAACCTGAAAACCATCTTCAACCGCATCAACCGCATAACGACATAAGCGATCCAATGCCTTTGCCATAGCGCCAGGCTTACCATCAGCCCTGAAATAAGTTTGTAAAGTTTTGGCCTGGAAAACACCAGTATCAATACTTCTTAATTTTTCCAGTTCTTGATTAGTAAGAATTGGGTGTTTAATGGCTACACAGTGTGCTTCTTTCGGGTCTTCATCCAATAGGTTACCATTGCTACCCATAAAACTAGCTAAACTCATTACCACCTTCTCCCTTATTGGATCGATAGGCGGATTGGTTACCTGAGCAAATAACTGTTTGAAATAGTTAGATAGGTGTTGTGGGCGCTTTGATAAAATAGCCAAAGGTGTATCAGTTCCCATAGAACCAATCGGCTCCTTAGCCTCAATTGCCATTGGTTTAAGCAATAAATCAATATCCTCTCTGCTATAACCGAAAACTTGCTGATACTTGAAAATAGATTCTTCTGAAAGACCAGTAAACATTACACGTGGCTCAGGCAATTCTTCTAAGCGAATTTGATATTGGTTAATCCAATCTGCGTAAGGACTTTTGCTGCAAACCTGAGTTTTAATTTCGTCGTCGCTAATAATTCGCCCCTGTTCCATATCTACAACGAACATTTTGCCAGGTGTTAAACGCCCTTTCTCAATAATTGTGCTTTGGTCAATAGCTAAGGCACCAGCTTCTGAAGCCATAATTACGCGATCATCAGAAGTAATGGCATAACGCGACGGACGAAGACCATTACGATCTAAAGTAGCGCCGATTAATTTTCCATCGGTAAAAGCAATTGCAGCTGGACCATCCCAAGGCTCCATTAATGTAGCATGAAATTCGTAGAAAGCCCTTTTAACTGGGTCCATATCTTCATTTCCATCCCAAGCCTCTGGTACCAGCATCATTAAAACATGAGGCAAGGTTCTTCCTGCATGCAGTAATAATTCGATAACATTATCTAAACAGCCAGAATCTGAGTTGGTCTCATCGATAACAGGCAATAACATATCCAATTCTTCTGGAGTAAAATAAGCGGAGGCAAATGACTTAACCCCAGCTCTAAACCAGTTTAAATTTCCTTGTAAAGTATTAATCTCACCATTATGTGCTATAAAACGGAAAGGTTGAGCCAATCTCCATGACGGAAATGTATTGGTTGCGAAACGAGAGTGAACCAGGCCCAGGGCAGAAACCACCCTTTTATCTCTTAAATCGTTAAAGTAAGTGCGAACCTGTAATGAAGTTAACTGTCCTTTATATATAATGGTTTGTGCAGAAAGAGAAACAATATAAAAATCTTTGCCACCATGAACCGTATTTACGATGAGCTTAATCAGGTAATTCTTGAAAATATATAGTTTACGCTCAAAATCAGCGCCTGGATTAACAGTGTAAGGACGAGCAATAAAAACCTGCTCAATTTCTGGTTCTACAGAGAGTGCCATATTGCCGATGTCTGTAATATCAACATCTACTTTTCTGAAACCTAAAATTTCTAATCCAAGCTTTTCGGCCGCACGGTAAATAAGTTCTCTGCATTCCTCTCTCGAACGAATATCTTTAGGCATAAACAACATGCCTACGCCATAATTATTCGTTTCTGGTAAACTGAAGCCAGTTTTTAGGCATTCATCGTAAAAAAATTCATGGGGAATCTGAATCATTATACCAGCGCCGTCGCCTGTATTTGGTTCTGCTCCACATGCCCCTCTATGATCTAGATTCTCTAAAATAGTAAGTGCATCGGAGATGATTTGATGCGATTTTCGCCCTTTCACATGTGCAACGAACCCAATACCGCAGGCATCGTGTTCAAATTGCGCATCGTACAATCCACTGTTTGGTTCCATTCTTTGCTCGTTAGTTGTTAGTGTATAGGAAACACTAAGATACAAAAAACGATTATTAAATTACAGACTTAACATGATTTTTGGAATTATTTTAGTTTATATGTAAACTTTAACATTTAAATTAATAATATAGTAATTTATCAATAAAATAATTATCAAATTTATAATGGTAAGATTGTACAATAAATATCAATTTTAAACTATTTTTATAATTAAAATCGTAAAATAAATAATTTATATATAAATATTATATTCATTTATAAAGTAACTACAGTTTGTTTTAAGTCTTATTATATCACCATCTAATTTTACCGTTTAAAATTTTATTAAATTACTAATCAGCCATATAGCCATAATGACTAAAAAAAGAGAAAAATGCATTTTGCAAAACAACTTCTTTTTCTACCTTTGTGGCGGGCAAGTCTTTTACGACCAGCTCCCTTTGAACTCCCCCAGGATGGGAACATAGCAAGGGTAGAAGGTTGTAGCGGTGCGATAGAAGGTGCTTGCCCTTTTTTTTCTTTTCCCTTAATCCCCTGAAGGGGGAATTAAATTCTTCAGGGTTCAATTATTGAAACTCAAATATTAGAATTTATAACCATGAAATTTTTTATCGACACAGCAAATCTTGATCAAATCAAAGAAGCGCATGATCTTGGCATTTTAGATGGCGTAACCACTAATCCTAGCTTAATGGCTAAAGAAGGTATTACTGGCGAGCAAAATGTAATTAACCATTATAAAGCGATTTGCGATATCGTTGAAGATAACGTAAGTGCAGAAGTTATCGCTACTACTTTCGATGAAATCATTAAAGAAGGTGAAGCATTAGCTGCATTAAATCCTAAAATTGTTGTTAAAGTTCCGATGATTAAAGATGGCGTTAAAGCAATCAAATATTTTTCATCAAAAGGAATTAAAACCAACTGTACCCTAATTTTCTCTGCAGGACAAGCATTATTAGCTGCTAAAGCTGGTGCTACTTATGTTTCTCCATTTTTAGGTCGTTTAGATGATATTTCTAGCGATGGTTTAGTTTTAATCGAAGATATCAGAACAATTTTTGATAACTACGGTTACGAAACTCAAATTTTAGCAGCATCTATCCGCGGTCCGTTGCATATTGTAAACTGTGCAAAATTGGGCGCTGATGTAATTACGGCTCCTTTAGCTGCAATTGTTGGTTTATTAAAACATCCTTTAACAGATAGCGGTTTAGCAACATTCTTAGCTGATCACGCTAAAGCTGCTGGTAAATAATTTTAAAGCTTCAAGACAAAAGCTAAAGCCTGTCTTCAACATAAAAAAGTCCTAAGTAAAGAATCAAATCGATTTTAAACTTAGGACTTTTTTTATTTTTATAATTAAAACGTTCTCCTGGTAATAAACGAGTAAACTGTTATGCTGAGCTTGTTGAAGCACCATCAAAACTACTGGAACCAAAAGAACACAAAGGCTAGACTAAAGATTCCCTGCGAAGCACTTCCTTAACCTGCTCGTAATTAATCTGTTCATCAGGTTCAATTAAAATACCTTTCACTCCTGCCCCATTTGCGGCCTCAACATCTCTTGGTTTATCGCCAATCATTACAGATAACGCAGGATCAATTTCGTACATATCAATCGCATCTAACAACATTCCCGATTTTGGTTTACGACATTTACATTCGCCACCAACAGTTGGGTGATGCGGGCAATAATAAAAACCTGCAATATCGGCGCCTTTAGCAACAAAAGCATTTCTTAACATTTGATGCATAATTGCTAATTCCTGTTCGGTATATCTTTTTAGCGCAATTCCGCCCTGGTTTGTAATCACAATTAGCAAATAACCTTCATCAAAAAATCTCTTTAAAACAGGTATCTGATAATCTAAAATTTTGAAATCTTCAACACGGGTAATGTAATCGTATATTTCGTGATTAAGTACGCCATCACGATCCAGAAAAATAGCTTTATTCATAAACGTTATAAAATGTAAGATGTGTAAGAGGATGATTTAATATTACATCCGAATTGGCTCAAAAGTAGGAAAAAAATAATGGCATAAGAAAGCCTAATCTGATTAGGATTAGGCTTAATCATAAATATATTAGGCTTTACTATTTTAAATTTAATCCAACTTTGTAGCCCTTAATCGCAAAATAAAGAATGAAGAGATAGCAAGGCATAACGGTAATAAAATATGCCAATTGAAAATCCAGATGCAAATGATCTTTAATAAAAGCATACAGCAAAGGCCAAACTGCACCACCCGCAATCCCCATAACCATTATAGCCGAACCCGTTTTAGTGAATTTGCCCAAATGACTAATGCCTAAAGGAAATATTGCAGGCCACATTAAAGAGTTAGCCAAACCCAATAAAGCAATAAAAATTACGGAAGTATAACCTGACGTCAGGTAGGCGGCAATCGTAAAAATTAAACCTAAAATGGCACAAATTCTTAAAGCAAACTGCTGCGAAATGTATTTGGGTATGGTAATTATTCCGATAATATAACCAACCAGCATACTGCCTAAAGTTAGCGAAGTGAAGTATTTACTGATATCGGCACTTATGCCTAATGCTTTTCCGTAAACACCAATAATATCGCCAGCCATTACTTCTGCAGCCACATAAACAAAAATACATAAAGCACCCAAAAACAAATGTGGAAACTGGAAAATGCTTTTATGCTTAACCACCACTCCTTTTTCTTCATCAATTACATCTTCCTCAACATTAACTTCGGGTAAATGTGTAAACTTGATAACAATTGCAAATAAGCAAAAAACAATAGCTAAAACGACGTATGGCATATTCACGCGACCCAAAACATCATTTAATAATTGTTCTTTAGCAAGGCCTGTAGCCACTTCGATTTTTTTCTCAATTTCTGAAGCATTCTTCAGGAAAAGTGTACCCATAATAAATGGTACAATTATGCCCGCAAACTTATTACAAATACCTGCAATGCTAATTCGTTTTGCAGCACTTTCAATCGGGCCAATAATTGTTAAATATGGATTAGAAGCGGTTTGCAATAATGCTAATGCCGCTCCCTGAACAAAAATACCCGTCAAAAACAAGCCGAATGTTCTGGTTTGAGCCGCTGGTATAAAAAGTAATGATCCTATTCCAAGTACAATTAAACCTAAAATAATACCATTTTTAAAACCAATTTTCTTTAAGATCCAGGATGAAGGAAGCGAAAGAAAAAAGTAAGCCATGTAAGAAGCAAACGTAACCAGAAAAGCCTGAATGTCTGATAAACCAAAAGAAAGTTTAAAAAAAGGAATTAATGTTCCGTTAGCCCAGGTTACAAATCCAAAGATAAAAAAGAGTGCGCAGATAATAACAAGTGGCTTCGGGCCTTTGGATTGACCCAAATCTGTAGTATTCGACATAAAAATTAGTTTGGTTTAAGTTGATAAGGCCAAACTAAACAAATATTTTAAGTTTTCCTTAAACAAACGTTTGCGCAATTTAAATTTTACTCATTTTATCAAGCCAAACCCGACATAAAAAACAATTTCATCACAAATACATGAAATTCATCAAGGTAAAAACCAAATTCACAGCGAATTTCATGCTTAAAAGAATCACCTATTAAGCGCATTAATTTCTTAAACTATAAATTTCATTTTTTTGAGCCATAAACTTAACCGTTCCATCTACATCCCGCTCAATTTTAACTGCTTTACCTTTGGAATTGTACAGGTTTAAATGTTTAGGCACTAATACCATACAAATACCACTAACTTTCTTATTTACAATTGTAGATTTCTGTAAAATCCCATTTTGCCAAACTGCATCGATTTCAAAACCTCCCCGAGCGCGAAAACCTTTGAGACTTCCGCTTTGCCAATCCCGATCAGCAGGCAAAGCAGGCAGAAAACGAATTACATTATTTTTACCATGGCTTTGAATCAGCATTTCTGCAATACCTGCTGTTCCCCCGAAATTACCATCAATTTGAAAAGGCGGATGCGCACAAAAAAGATTTGGATAAGTGCCACCACCCTTTTGCATATTCATTTTACTACCTGTTACAGGCCTCAAAAGCTCTTTCAACAGCAGCAGTGAATGATCTCCATCACCAAGTCTGGCCCAAAAATTAATCTTCCAGGCCTTACTCCAACCCGTGCCATCATCTCCTCTTTGGTTTAAAGTTTGTTTCGCTGCTTCCGAAAGTTTTTGATTATCCCAGGGCGTAATCTCATCATAAGGATATAACCCAAATAAATGAGAAACATGACGATGTTTCGGTTCTGCATCTGCCCAGTCTTCCAGCCATTCATTAATATCGCCCCGAGCGCCAATTTGATTTGGTGCCAGCTGGGGCACAATCGCCTCTAATTCCCGACTTAAACTGGCATCGGTTTTTAAAATCTGCGCTGCCTTAATGGTTGCATTAAATATAGAACGACAGATTTGCATATCCATAGTTGGCCCCATTGCCGTTTGTCCTTTAAAACCATCAGCTGTTATATAGGTGTTTTCTGGAGAGTTAGATGGCGACACCACTAGCCAATTGTTTTTCGTCTCTTTAACCAAAACTGATTTTAAAAAAAGAGCGGCACCTTTCAGAACAGGATAATACGATTTTAGGAAATTAACATCCTTTGTGTACAGATAATGCTCCCAAATATGCGTACTCAACCAGGCGCCACCCGTTAAAGTAGAACCCCATTCTGCACCTTCGCCTGGTGAGGTGTACAACCACGGATTCGCAATTACATGTGCCACCCAACCATCAGCATTATAATAAGCTTTAGCTGTTTTTGTTCCACTGGGCACTAAATTTTTAGTAAACTGAAATAAAGGCTGTGTAAGTGCAGATACATTGGTAACCTCTGCAGGCCAATAATTCATTTGCAGGTTAATGTTTAAATGATAATCTCCATTCCAGGGCGTTTGGTATTCAGTTGCCCAAAGCCCCTGTAAATTTGCAGGCATTAAACCTGCTCTGGAAGAAGATATAAGTAGATACCTCCCAAAGTTGAAGTAAAGCGCAGGTAAACTCGCATCACTTTTTCCTGCCTGATATAAGGCTAATCGTTCGTTTGTCGTTAGCGATTCGTTAGAATCTTTGCTACTAAAACTCAGTTTACACTTGTTATAAAATGACTGATATTTACGGACATGGGCTAGAAAAGAAACATATTCTGCTTCAGCAAAAGCCTTGTTAATTTTATTCTTGCAAAGCGAAACAAGATCAACCGAACTTAAGCTGGCATTTACAGGATTATAATTGGTTTCCGTATTTAAAATTAAATCGCATTCGGTGGCATTTTCTATCACGAGTTCATTACCCTCTACCCTAATAGAGCCGCCTTTTATTTTGGGTTTAACCATAGTAATAAATTTCATACCCAAATCTTTTCCAGCGGGAAGCTGTCCGCTCATTATAATAGTATGGTTTATTGAGTTTATGGCGGCATGCTCTTTTCTAAAAAGGGAAATTTTGAAATTTAAACCACCTGCTTTACCAGCCGAAAACTTAACATGCGTTACATCGCTCATAAAATCGGTGTAAACCTTTTCTGTAAACAAAACACCATTTCTGATAAACCTGGTCTCTGCAACTGCTTTTTCTATATCAAGTGCTCGGCTATAACCCGAAACTTTATTTAAGGTGTCCTTCCACTGAATAAATAGATCTCCTACCGTTTGGTAACAACCATATTGGGTATTGGCGGCATTCCCATAATGTGAACCATCATCTTTCGAAACAAAGTTTTTCTGCAATAGCGATTGTGCTTCCTTATTTTTTCCATCCAGTAACAACTGTTGGATGGGCTTAAGATATAAATATGCGCTATCGCGATTCGCATCTTGTATGCCTCCAGACCATAAAGTAATCTCGTTCAATGCAATCCTTTCTTTAGTCGTTTGGCCATAAACTAAAGCACCTAAACGACCATTTCCTAAGGGCAAGGCTTCTTCGAAGGAAGTGGCTGGTTTATTGAATTTAACCTGAATAGCGGCTTTTTGAGCAGATAACCTGGAAAGTGAAAAAACAAAAAGCACGATTAACAGATACAATTTTGGCATAAAGGATGATATTTGGTTTTTAAAATTATGATTTTACTCACTAAAAACGAAGCCAATAAATTAATTCGCCTATAAATCAATATAGTAGCGCATTTTGTAATTTTTTATTTGCAGGAAATACTCCTGAACCCTATATTTGCACCACTTTAAAGGAAACGGTTAAACGTTTCAATTAAGTTGATTCCGTAGCTCAGCTGGTAGAGCATTACACTTTTAATGTAGTGGTCCTGGGTTCGAATCCCAGCGGGATCACTTGATGGGAAAGACTAGAAAAATCTAGTTCTTTCCCATTTTTGTTTTCAGCTAACCTCTTGTTAACCAAACTAATAAGAGCCGCTCCCGGATTTGTTTTAGGTGTTCGATAAGTCTCGTCATCGAAGACCAATTTTTGCGGATAAATAGCGTTTACAAACTTCCTTTGAAAAGTAACGCTTTGTTTGGGGTATTTAGAAACAACCTTTACCGATGTATCGACCATTTCTTTAATCAGTTCGGGTATATTTGTGCGGTCGCCAGCCAGTTCCATCAGATCATTTTCAAGGTTTTTAATCTTTTCCTCATTTTCAAACTTCATAAGCCTGTAGTCCCCTGGCTCCAATTCCGGATCAAGCAAAAAAGTTGGGGAGTTGAGAAGTTTATTTAATTTTGTTCAACATTATTATTTTGGAC
>NZ_BAABAK010000017.1:0-24027 GCF_039537385.1 Pedobacter ginsengiterrae | reverse complement strand
AAACATGTTTCACCTGATCGATTTTCAAAGTTAACCCAATAAAGGAGGTAACTTTTTCAGTGCCCTCAATAATTTGGCGGCTATTTTTAGTTATGTTTTAAACTGATTTTAAAACCAACGGTTATTTACAAATTAAAAAATGGTAAATTCTACACGACGATTTTCTTGACGACCAGCGGCAGTTTTGTTTGTAGAAATTGGTTGATCTGGTCCGTAACCTGTAGCTTCGATTCTTGATGCATTAGCACCTTGAGAAACTAAATAAGCTTTTACCGATTCAGCTCTATCTTTCGATAAACGTAAGTTTAATTCTCTTCCACCTGTGTTATCTGTATGGCCAGCTAATTTTAAGCTAAAGTTTTTCTCTACTAATAAAGCCGCAACACGGTTTAAAGTAGCGAAAGATTTAGAACGGATTGTTGATTTACCTAAATCGAATTCTAAATTAGAAATTGCATCCTTAACAACTTTACGATCAGCTTCTGTTACAACAACTTTAGTTTCTTTAATAATTTCGCGTTGAACTTTAATTGGACAACCAGAACCATCTACAACAGTACCTGATGCAGTTCCAGGACATTTATCGAATTTGTTTGCAACACCATCATTATCATCATCAGCTAAATCTTTAGCATATTGTGCTCTGTCTCTAGCTGCGTTTTCTTCAGCTGTAGATAATGCTCTTCTTAATTCGTTACTTTCTTCAGCAGTTTGTTTGCGTAAATCGGCAATAGCACTGTAGTTTTGTAATTGCGAATTTTCTTTATTACCTAAAGCAAATTCAACACCTACGTGCGAGTAAGAATATCTGTTCTCTAAATAAGCACTTTTAACAGTTGGTGATGATTTGATAAAGTTAATATCGTAACCTAAATCGATGTTAACACCTTTAGATACACCAAACTTAAATCCAACACCTGTTGGTATATACCAACCTTCTCTATCCTGAAAAACTTGAGTTGTTCCAACTTGCGAATCTGACGACATGTAACCAGCACCAGCTTTAACGTAAGGGATTAAAACTGCGTTTTCAGTATTTAAGCTGAAATTAGCAATGTTTAATACTGCAGTTAATGAACCAGCCCAATTGATGCTGTTTTTTTGTTCGATAGTGCTCGTAGTGTTTAGCGTTTTCATTTCTCCACGTAAAAAATCGGCTTGTAAGCCTAAAGCAGGTAAAATTTGTTTTTTAACAAAAGCTCCGTAACCTACGCTTTTAAATTCTCTTGCTTTAACACTTCCTCCTCCTAAAATTGTATTCTGGCTGAAGATACCAGCTTGAGCACCTACGCTCCATGTTCTTAAGTTCTGCTTACCGAATCTACCAGATACTGTTGGTGTTTCTTGTGCAAATAATTGCGATGATAATCCTAATAAGGCAACCAACATTGTTGATTTTGTAATTCTCGTATTCATGTTTTTAATTTTATAAATAATAGTGGGTAAACAGCTTTTTCATCATAACTGTTTTGCAACTACCAAGAAAAAATCTTGCCAAAAGTATAATTATTGCTACAAAGAGCAATAAATGAGAAGATTAGCGGCATGAAAATAATTTACATAAAAGTCTTTTTACCATTAAAATCTGGTTAAATTTTGTAGCCTTTTCTATACAAACGAGAATTTGGTACTTAATATTTAAGCTTTATCTGATGGATTTTTCTTACCCAAAGAAAGCATATTTACTGTTTTTTCTAACCTTGCTTGTCTTGTTTTGTCTTGCTTTGCGGTTAAAATCCAAAGTACATATTCCTTTTTATGAGAATAAGCCAGACTATTGAAATAACTCAAGGCAGTATGATTTTGAGTTAAGATTGATGCTAAATCTTCAGGTAATTTTACGGTTTTATTTACTGGATCGATATAATTACCGTATTCGTTCGATTTAATTTGTTGGTTTCCTACACCCGAGTGTTTTACTTCGGTTGCTAATTTTAGCCTTAAACCAGTCCAGGTTTCGTTTACAGCTGCCGATGCGCAAGGCGATAAATTATAAACGCCAAGTTCCTTCCAGGTTTTCATTAAATCTAAATCAGAAGAAATTTTAGATGATTTTTTTGGATAAAAAACCCAAAATATAGTTTTAGAGTTAATTGATTTTAGATTATTTTCTATTTGCGAATTGAGTTGTAATCTACTAATCGAAAAGGCAATAAGTACATCGAAAGTTGTATCATCTGTATATTTTAGGGATATTTCAGATGGAATATTTCCAAAAATAGCAGCTGCATTTTCGGGTGCATCAATTACTTTAACCGTAAAATTCGGTTTTATTTGAAGTTTTTTTAAAAATAAATTTTCCATCTGAAGATATTACAACCTTAATTTAGCAAAGAAATCCCAAAAAACAATTCCAGCAGAAATGGTTATATTAAATGAATGCTTGGTTCCAAATTGAGGAATTTCTATGCACTCATCAATCTTTGCCATTACTTCATCACTCACCCCATCAACTTCGTTTCCGAAAATTAAAGCATACTTTTTGTCCAAATCTGGTGTAAATGTATTTAGCATTGTGCTGTTTTCAGCTTGTTCAATCGCTACAATTTCATAACCTTGAGCTCGTAATTCGTCTACCGCGGTTGTAGTTTCTGGATAATGAACCCAATTTACAGATTGTGTAGCACCTAATGCAGTTTTCTCGATTTCGCGATGTGGAGGTTGGGCGGTAATACCGCAAAGTACAACTTGCTCTAGTGCGAAACCATCAGCGGTTCTAAAAATAGAACCAATGTTGTGCATACTTCTCACATTATCTAAAACAGCAACAACAGGAAGTTTTTCTTGCGCCTTAAACGATTCTATATCAGCTCTATTAAGCTCATCTAATTTTAATTTCTTCATTCTTATTAAAAAATGCTGATTCTAAATCTTAAAGACTTAAAATCAGCATTGTAAATATATTTAATTCTATAATCTTATTGGGCCGTTTCCGATTTCGCTCACATATATTTCTGCTGGATAACCGATTTTATCAACATAATAATTAGTTAAATGCTTTGCAAAATCTTCTTCGAAACCTTTTTCCAGTAAAGCAATTGCGCAACCGCCAAACCCAGCGCCAGTCATCCGTGCGCCAATTACATGTTCGTAATCTGCACAAAAATCAACCACGGCATCTAGTTCTTTTCCACTAACTCCATACAAAGTTCTTAGCGATTCGTGCGAAGCATACATTAATCTGCCAAAATCACTTAATTCCCCTGCATTTAAAGCTTTAGCCGCTAAATGCACTCGATCATTTTCTTTTACAACATGAGTTGCACGGTTTAAAATAACTTCATCCGTAATTAGGTGACTATGTAATGCAAACTTTTCGGCAGTTAAATCACATAAATTGTTAAGTTTTATTTCTTCGTTTAATAATTTTAGTGCGGTCTGGCATTCTTCAACTCTTTCATTGTATTTAGAATCTGCCAGTTCTCGGGGTTTTTTAGTGTTAATAATCGCTAAAACGTAGTTTCCTAAATTTATATCAACCATTTTATATTTTAGTGTTTCGCAATCTAAAACAATTGCTTTATCCTTTTCTCCAAAAGCTACCGCGAATTGATCCATTATACCAGAATTCAGACCGATAAAATCGTTTTCAACTCTTTTAGCCATTTTTACTAATTCCAGTTTATCATAACCTAAATTGAAATATTCATTTAATGCAAAAGCTGTTGCAATTTCTATCGAAGCAGAAGAAGATAAACCCGAACCAATAGGGATATTTCCAAAATATAAAAAGTCTAAACCTGTGATTTCTTTACCATCTTTAATAAATTCATTTATTACACCGATAGGGTAATTTGCCCAAAGGTTTCCATTTTTTTCGTGACTAATATTTGCTTCAACCTCGGTTTGAACTTCAAAATTTAAACTTTTAAATGTGAATTTATTATCACTGTTTGGTGCAATTGCTAGCCAAGTTCCCAGAGTAATTGAACAAGGCATCACTAATCCGCCATTGTAATCAATATGTTCGCCTATAAGGTTAACTCGGCCAGGTGTAAAGTAAACAGCATCAGCATTTTTATGGTATAGCTCAGCAAATTTTTCTTCAAGTTTAATCTTCATTTGGTTGAAAATATTTAAATAATAGTATGTTTGTTTAGGAAACAAAAGCCCTAAGTTACAATTTATGAGCATTCAGCAAACATCTACAGGAAAATTTATTGATGGCGAAGAAATTATCGCAATCGAACTAACCAACAGCAAAGGTACTTATGTCGAAATTTTTAATTATGGTGCAATAATTAACCGTTTTGTGGTGAAAAATATCAAAGGTGAAATGCAGGATATTGTACTTGGTTTTGATGATATAGAAGGATATTTTGATGAAAAATACTTAGAAAATAATCCTCATATCGGCTCGGTTATTGGCCGTTATGCAAACCGAATTAAAGGCGGAAAATTTTCGATTGAAGGCGTAGATTATCAATTAGAAAAAAATACGGGCACCGATAGCTTACACGGTGGAATTGTTGGTTTTGATAAAAAGGTTTGGGATATTGTTGAATTGGGAGAAGAGAATCAATCTTTTGTTACGCTTGAATATGAAAGTGTTGATGGGGAAGAAGGTTTTCCTGGTAGTTTAATCGTTGATTTAACCTTTGAACTAACGGATAATGATGAGCTTATTTTAACTTATGAAGCAGAAACGGATAAAGCAACCGCCATTAATTTAACGCACCATGGTTATTTTAATCTATCGCCTAATGGTGGTAATGTTGGTAAACATAAACAACAAATATTTGCAACAAATTACTTGGAGCAGGATGACAACTATTGCGTTACTGGAAAATTACTACCTGTTAAAGGAACAGCTTTAGATTTTACCGAATCTAAAAAGCTTTCAAAAGACTGGAATCCTGAGGAAGGTTACGACCAAACTTTTGTGCTGGATAAAACCTATGGCGATTTATCGCTCGCGAGTAAAACATTTGAGGATGAAAGCGGTTTAACTTTAAGCGTGTACACAACCGAACCAGTAGCACATTTGTACACATCGAAGTATTTAAAGGCTAAGAATGGGAAAGATGGCAGAGATTATGGTGCTTATGATGCATTTTGTATCGAAACACAACATCACCCGAATGCAATAAACATTCCCGAATTTCCGACCACAGTTTTACAACCTGAAGATTTGTACACGCAAACAACCATTTTTAAAGTTTCACTTACCAAATAATTATGTTCAGCATAGAAGAAATTAAAGCAGCAGAATCAAAAATAAAAACAGGAGCTGATTTTCCTCAATTTATAAAGGAGATTAAGGCATTAGGAGTAGTCAGAAACGATGTTTATGTAGCTAACGGTTTATCTGTCTACTTTAATAGCGACGATTATTCCGTTCAGGCAAGTCCAGATGAATATCCAGAACTCGTTATTAATAGCGAATCTTCTGCCGAAAAATTAGAACATGCATTAAAAATTCATCAGCGGGGTGAAACAGATTATTTTACTTTTTGTAAGCAAGCGGCTGATGCTGGAGTAGAAAAATGGGTAATTGATTTGAATAGCATGACTTGTAGCTATCTCGATACAAAACAAACAGAGCTCGTTAAAGAAGGAATTCCATCCGCATAAAAAAACTGCTACGAATAAATTTAATCGTAGCAGTTTTTTTATATCCGCTCTAAAACCATTTTAATAGCCTGTTCTACTATTTTATTAGGTTCGTTACTAAATTCAAGGTTTACTCTGCTGGCCAAAATCGCATTCACAGAAAGCGCCTTATGACCTAAAACTTTAGCCAAAGCATAAATTCCAGCAGTTTCCATTTCCAAATTAGTAATCCTGTTCTGATTACTTTTAAAACTATTTATCAGTTTAATAAAGTTAGGTACCGCATTTTTGGCCCTAACCTGTCTGCCTTGTGGTGCATAAAAACCTGGCGCTGTAATGGTAATTCCTTTTGCCATATCCTTACCAATGGTATTTAATAAAGCATCACTAGCTGCAGTTAAATAAGGATTTATATTTTTTAAATGACCGAAATGAGCTTTAATATCATCGAGTAAACTTCTTTCATCGCCAGATAAATCATGAACATAATAATTCATCAAAGAATCCATTCCTAAGCCAAAAGAAGATGCTAAAATTGTACCCATTGGAACATCAGGTTGAACGGCACCAGAAGTTCCGACACGAATGATATTTAAGGATGTAAGTTCTTTTTTAACTTCACGGGTTTCAAAATCGATATTTACTAACGCATCCAACTCATTAAAAACGATATCAATATTATCAGTTCCAATCCCTGTAGATAATACTGTAACTCGCTTATTTCCAACTAAACCAGTATGCGTTACAAATTCGCGCTTGCCTTTTTTAAATTCGATGCTGTCGAAATATTTACTTACTTCTCCAACACGGTCAGGATCGCCAACAGTAATTACAGTTGCAGCAACATCACCAGGTAAAAGATTGAGATGGTAAATACTTCCATCAGGATTGATAATTAAATCGCTTTCTGCTATTTTCATAATTAGATTATGCTTTTAATGAAATGAACCCATTAAATTGGTTTCATATTTGGTTAAATAGTTTGAATATATTTTAGTTTGATGCCTTCAATTTTATCAAACTTACTTAAAACCTGATTTAATTGCGCTTTTCTAACTTCAAATTTTAAAATACAATTTATATCAAAGTTTTGAGATAAAACATCAAGATTCTCATCCTTAATAACTTTCATAATATCATTCATTTGCAAATATTCAAAATGAACATCATAAATATCATTTACAGTTTTTGTGATAATGTTTGATGCTGAAATTGCCTCTAGACTTGCATTTTTATAAGCATTTATTAGCCCTGGAACACCAAGTAAAGTGCCACCGAAGTATCGAACTACAACAATTATTATATTGGTTAAATCTTCTGATAAAAGGCAGTTTAAAATCGGTCTGCCTGCTGTTCCAGATGGCTCACCATCATCGTTAATTCTATAAACAGATCGATCTGGAGTAAGACGATAAGCATAGCAAAAATGCCGTGCCTTGGCATGTTCCGACCTCAAATTATTAATTAATGGTTTAATTTCTTCTTCGGAACGTATAGGATAGGCGTAAGCAATAAATTTACTGCCCTTATCTCTAAAAATACCTTCAGCTGCCCCATTTATTGTTTTATATGAATCATCGAACAGCATTTAATTGAGATATAGTGATTAAAATTACAGCACATAATGCAAGTGCAATTCCGAAATAATTTAGTTTAGTTAGTTTCTCTTTAAAAACCAAAATACCAATTAAGCTACCAACTACAATTACACCTAAATTCATAGCTGCAAAAACAGTAGATGGATTTGTGGCTAAGGCCTTGTGCGCTTTTAAATAGAAAAGGATATTACCAAAATTAAATAGCCCTAAAATTAATCCGCAGCCTATATTAACCAATTGTAGTTTAGTTTTTTTAGTAACAATCATAATAATGATGATAATTAATGAAACAAAAAAAGCCAGACTAAAAACCGTAAAGAGTGATGTTGTATAAGGCAACTCTTTGTGTAAGGCTATTTGTTTAAAAAGCACATCTATAATACCAAAACCAACGAAAACTATTATTGGATAGAACCAGTTACCTGATTCGGATTTACTTTCTGATTTTCTAAGGAAAGTTAAAATGATAGCTAAAAAACCGACACCAAGACCTATAAATTTTAGTTGATTAAAATCTTCCTTAAAAATAAAAAACGCTGCAAGAATTGGTATAAAAAGCGATAAACGTTGAGCGATATCGGTTTTAACAATTCCCAGTTTTTTTACCGATGCTGCAAGAAATAAAAATATGGTTGGAAGTAAAATGGCTAACGCGATATAAATCGGCCAGGGTGCAGTTCCTGTAATTATTTTAACATCGGGTTTAAAAAAAAGAAAACATAGGGTTAGCGCAGTTAAATAATTAAATGTGACGGCTTGTATAATACTGATTTTGTATCTTTTTGCGAGCTTTAACAATACAGCAACGGTAACGCTGCAAAAAATACTTAAAATTATGTATATCATTTATTTATATAGATAGAAAGTTTATCATTACCAATAATAATCTGAGCTGTTATGTCGCCATTAACAACAGGAGCAGGGATACCTTGATTCCAGCTGTTTGCTGAAGCAAAAACCCTAGCTTCATCCCAAAGATTGGCCTCTAAAAATTGCTTTAAAATACTTGCACCGCCTTCAATAATAACCGATTGAATATCCATTAAATATAACTGAAAGGCAATTTTTTGAGCTAAATAGAAGTGCATATCTTCCATTTGGATGTAATGAATATTATCAACCACATCAGTTTTAATTTCATTAAAAATAATAGTTTTTGCTTCCTTGTTATAAATATTATTGCTTTGTGGTACCTGAAGATTTTTATCAATTACCAACCTTACTGGATTTTTTCCAGGCCATTCTCTACTTGTTAATTGAGGATTATCTATCACGGCGGTTTGTTTGCCAATTAGAATTGCATCTTCTTCTGTTCGCCATTGGTGAGCAAGACGTTTTGCCAATGCCCCACTTATCCATTTTTGATGGCCGTCTGTTGTGGCAAAATAGCCATTTGCAGTTTCTGCCCATTTAAGGATAATATAAGGTCGCTGTTTTTGTATTCTGGTAAAAAAACGTCTGTTAAAGTACTTACATTCATCATCTAAAATACCACTTAAAACTTCAATGCCTGCATTTTTAAGCTTCTCAATGCCTTTTCCATCAACACCAGAAAACGGATCTCGGTTGCCAATAACAACTTTTTTTAATTGATACTTTACAAATAAATCGGCACATGGCGGGGTTTTTCCAAAATGTGCACAAGGCTCTAAATTAACATAGGCAGTGGCTTGTTTTAGTAGATTTTCGGCTTCATCACCATATTTTTCTAAAACAGATTTAATGGCGTTTGGCTCTGCATGGGCTTCACCATATTTGTGGTGAAAACCCTCGCCAATAATTTTACCATTGGCAACAATAACACAACCAACCATCGGATTTGGATTTACATTTCCAATTGCTATCGCTGCTAACTCTAAACAACGTTTTATGTAAAATTCATCGCTCATTAGCGCAAAAGTAGTTAAATTATGACAAGGATAGTTACCAATTTATTACTTTTGTAATCGATGAATATTAAAGCCTTAGAAAAAGAATATATACAGAGTTTAAGCCATTTTTACGATAACGACGAGGCGAAAGCAATATTTAATTTAGCTGCAAGCAGTGTTTTAAAAGTAACGAAAAGCCAGTTGGTTATCGATAATGAAAAAGAGATTTTAGCTAAAGATTCTAATAAACTTTCGAAAATTTTGACTGATTTGAAAACAGGTAAGCCTGTTCAACAGGTTTTAGGAGAAACTATTTTTTACGGTTTACCTTTCAAAGTTACGAGCAACGTTTTGATACCAAGACCAGAAACTGAAGAACTTGTGGATTGGGTTATTAATCATGTTAAAGATAAAAAGGAGTCACTTTTAGACATTGGAACTGGCTCGGGTTGTATTCCAATCGTATTAAAAAAGCATTTACCACATTTAGATGTTTCATCTATCGATATTTCTTCTGAAGCTTTAAAAGTTGCTGCTGAAAATGCACAATTGAACAAAATAAGTATCAACTTAATTGAAGCGGATATTTTAAAATATTCAACAGATAAGATGTACGATGTAATTGTGAGTAATCCACCTTATATCAGAGAGCTTGAAAAAGCAGAAATGCATGAAAACGTTTTGATACATGAGCCGCATACAGCATTATTTGTTAGTGACGAAAACCCTTTGATTTTCTATAAAGCAATTGCCGATTTTGCTTTGAGTAATCTGAATCCAAATGGTTATTTATTTTTCGAAATTAATGAATATTTATGGGAAGAAACGCTTCAGATACTTATTGATAAAAGATTTAAAAACATAGAGTTAAAGAAGGATATGCAGGGCAAAGATAGAATGATTATGGCTAGAACTAATCCTTAAGAACGAGGATGAAATTGCGTAATTACTTCTCTTAAAAAATCTCTGTCTATGTGTGTGTAAATTTCGGTTGTAGTAATACTCGAATGCCCCAACATTTCTTGTACAGCACGTAAATCTGCTCCTCCTTCTATTAAATGAGTAGCAAAAGAGTGCCTCAAAGTATGTGGACTGATTGTCTTTTTTAATCCAGTTTGAACGGCTAAACTTTTAATTAGGTTAAATATCGAAATCCTCGATAGTTTAGCTCCAAAACGATTCAGAAAGATAAAATCTTCATTTCCTTTTTTAATTTTTACATGAACCCTGATTTGATGAATGTAAAGATCCAAAAGCTTTAAGGCAACACCACCAATCGGGATCAGCCGCTCTTTATTTCCTTTACCAATAACCTTTAAAAATTCTATTTGAGGATATAGATTTGAAATTTTTAGTTCGGTTAGTTCAGTAACCCGTAAACCACAGCCATACAAAACTTCGATAATGGCCTGATTACGCATGCCTTCTGGTTTAGAGGCGTCAATAGCATCAATTAGGCTGTTAATTTCATGAATATTTAAGGTGTCAGGTAATTTTCGGCTAAGTTTAGGAGCCTCAATTAACGCCATCGGATCGTTTACAATTACCTCTTCAAGCATTAAATAAGTAAAAAACGATTTTAATCCTGAAATAACTCTTGCCTGCGTACTCGCTTGCATACCCAGTTCGTTAAGCCAGCTTATAAATAATTTAATATCTGCTGCAACAATTGCATTTAAGGCTGGCTCTACATTTAAAGATTGATAATATTGATTTAATTTATCAATATCATTTAAGTAAGCATCAACAGAATTGCCTGACAACGAGCGCTCTAATTTTAAATAACCTTTAAATCCTTTAATATATGATTGCCAAAGCATGATTTTATTTAAGATTTTTTATAACATTGCAACGTTACAACATTTAACGTTATAATATCAACATGAAAATACAAATTATCAACGGTCCGAATTTAAATCTTTTAGGCGTACGTGAGCCATCAATTTATGGTAATACAAGCATTGATGAGTATATAATTAAGCTAAAAGAAATTTATACTATAATTGATATCGAGTATTTTCAAAGTAACGTTGAAGGCGAAATTATAAATAAACTGCACGAAGTTGGTTTTAGCTACGATGGGATTATTTTAAATGCTGGTGGTTACACGCATACTTCAGTTGCTATTGCAGATGCTATTGCTGCAATTAAAACACCTGTTGTAGAAGTTCATATTTCTAATATTTATGCTAGAGAGGAATTTAGGCACACTTCTTTAACAGGCAAAAATTGCCAAGGTGTTTTAACTGGCTTCGGAATGAATGGTTACCGTTTGGCGATTGAAAGTTTACTTTTTAATGCTTAATTATAAATTAGAAAAGAATCTAATTTTCTTGATAAAAAACGCCCAAACCACGCTGCTTTTATAAACTCCAGTATGCTCTGCATAGGGTTTTTGGATTTGTTTTCTTTTTGATGCCGTTTTATTTAGTGCTTTAATAAAATGCCAATGGCCTTTACTTACAGCCAATGTAAACTTCGGCTTTCCACTTAAAAGAAAATGCCACCAGGCAATAAAATCAATACACATTCGAATGAAAATTCTAAAAATAGCATCTCCTGCAGGAAGATTTTTCTGCATTATGATTAAGTTATTTCTAAAATTAAGATAGGTTTTAAAAGGATTTTCCGTTTGAAGTGTGCCGCCACCGACGTGGTAAACTTCAACATCAGGACAATAAACTACTTTGTAATCAAGGTTCTTTAACCTCCAGCACAAATCGATTTCTTCCATGTGAGCAAATAAATCTGCATCCAAACCACCAGTTTCTAGCCAACACTTACTTTTTATAAAAAAAGCTGCACCACTTGCCCAAAAAATTTCTTTGGTATCATTGTATTGGCCTTTATCAATTTCGTAAATGTTGAATAGTCTTCCACGGCAAAATGGGAAAGCATAAATATCTAAAAAACCGCCTGCTGCACCAGCATACTCAAATTGCGCTTTATTTTCTTGCCATTTAATTTTAGGTTGTGCTGCAGCAATTTTATCATCGCTCTCCATCAAATCAATAACAGGCTGAATCCAGTTTGGAGTAACTTCTACATCCGAATTCAAAAGCACAAAATAATCAGCGTCAACACGTTCTAAAATTTTGTTGTATCCGCCAGCAAAACCGTAGTTAACATCGTTTTTTATAATTTTAACGGTTGGAAAATTTTGCTTAATATAGGATACAGAATCGTCTGTAGAGCCATTATCGCCTACGACAATTTGCAAATTATCGTATTTTGAGAGTAAAACGCTGGGTAAAAATTGTTGTAACCAAGCTTTACCATTCCAGTTTAAAATTACAACTGCTACTGATGGATTCATTATTATTATTCGGGTTTAAATTTCCAGCGTTTATGGCTCCAAAGCCAATATTGAGGCTGTTCTTTAATTATATCTTCTAAAAACTTAAAGTGCATATTGGTAATTTCACCATCAGCAGTTAAAGAAGGATTTAAGCACATTGGTAAAACTTCAACAGTATAATAGCCTGTTTTTACAGAGCTCACTTTAAAGTAATAAATAGGTCTGTTTGTAGATTTTGCAATTTTTTCTACTCCTAATAAAGCCGCAGTTGGCTGATTTAAAAAGGTAAGAAAATATTTACTTTCCTCGCGGGTAGGCGATTGGTCGCTTGCAAAACACAATAAACTTGGTTCATTTTTATAGGTTGCCATACTACGTAAAGTTTGTTTCATGGCAACAAATACATTTCCAAATTTAGTACGAAGTTTATTAAACCAATACTCGAAAGTTTTATTATTTATTGGTTTGTAAATCACAATCGTTTTAGCAGAGATATTTAAGCCTAAAGCTAAAGTGCCTAGCTCCCAATTTCCATAATGACCAGTGCAAGCCAAAACACTTTCACCCTTGCTAAAATGAGCTTCTAATTGCTCAATGCCTACAAATTTTACTCTTTTTAAAGTTTCCTTTTTTGAAATTGTTTTCTGCTTAATGATTTCGAAAATCAAATTTGCTAAAAACTTAAAGTATTTCTTTTCGATTTTGATAATTTCCTGTTCAGATTTTTCGGGAAAGGAGTTTGTTAAGTTATTACGAACAACATTTTTTCGATAACGGATTACGTAATAAAGGATATAATATAGTAATCTTGCAAAAATAAATAATATTTGCAGAGGCAATAGCGAAATCAGGCATAAAAAAAATACGCCCACGTGCGCAATCCCTCTTTTAATCATTAATTTTAAAACGTTTGAATTACAAACATATATTTTCAAATGCAAAATACCGCTATACTTCCTTTATTTTATCTTCCTCCTGTAAGCTATTTTAGTAAAATACAACAAATTAAGCCCGATTTTTTAATCGAAAAATTTGAGCATTTTCCTAAACAAACCTTCCGAAACAGAGCTGGGATATACTCACCAAACGGAAAACTCGATATTACTGTTCCAGTAGTAAAAGGTGCAAAAATGAGAACAGCAATTAAAGATGTTAAAATTAGTTACGATTTTAACTGGCAGCGCTTACATTGGATGAGTTTGGAAAGTTGTTATCGCAGTTCGGCTTATTTCGAATTTTACGAGGATGAGTTAGTACTTTTTTATAATAAGAAATTTGATTTCCTTTTCGATTACAACCTTGAACTGATAGAATGGCTATGTAAAAAGCTTAAATTGGATATCACTTTTAATTTTACCACCGAGTATTATGATCATATTGAGCCTGAATTTGATTATCGAAATATGATGAGTCCAAAAAAAACTGATGAATATTTAAACAATAAGCAATATTTTCAGGTTTTTGAAGATAAACATCAGTTTATTCCTAACTTAAGTATTGTCGATTTGTTATTCAATCAAGGTCCGCAGGCTAAGTTATACCTTTAATTATGGCTAAAAATAAAAAACGCAATAAACACATTCACTATAAAGTGCCCGAACCTGGCACCAGTCCAGGTTTATATACCATTGATGAAAATGCGTTAAAGCCCATTATCACTTTCCATACTTATGATGATAAATCTTATAAAAATGAAGAATTAAAAAACATCGATAATATAGAAAAGCTAACCGAGAATAGTAATTTTTTCTATTGGTTTGATATTAAAGGTTTGGCTGATCCAAGCATTTTTGAAACCTTATACGAAAAATTAAATGTAAGTAGATTGGTGCTTGAAGATATCACAAGTTCGTATCAAAGGCCAAAACTTGATGAATATGATAATGATAAATATGTTTTTTCAGTTAGCAGACACCTTTATTTAAGCGAAGAAAATGGTTTATGTAATGAGCAAATATCGTTTATCCTTACACCAAAATTCTTAATTACTTTTCAGGAGAATTATGAAGATTGCTTTAATCCTGTTAGAAAACGGCTAGAAGTAGGTAAAGGAAATATTAGAATAGGTGGAAGTAGTTACCTAATGTATGCCATGATGGACGCAATTGTAGATAACTATTTTACGCTTCTTAATTTTTGGGGCGAAGAATTGGATGCAATTGAGGACCGTTTATTTGATAATCCTGATAAACGAATTATGTATGATACACAAGCCATAAAGCGATCATTAATTACAATTAGGAAAGTAGCCTGGCCAGAAAGAGATAAATTAAACGACATTTTGCGAAGTGATAGCCCCTTGATTTCTGATCTAACTAAAACATACATTAAAGATGCTTACGACCATTGCATTCAAATTATCGATTTTATAGAGTCTTTAAAAGAAATTGCGTCGGCAAACATCGATATGAATTTATCCATCATTAGTAATCGGATGAATGAAATTATGAAAGTTCTTACCATAATTTCTTCCATATTTATTCCACTAACTTTTATTGCTGGTATTTACGGTATGAATTTTAGTAGGGAAGACCCAACAACTGGTAAAATATTAACCGATAACATGCCAGAACTTTATGCCGAACATGGCTATTTATACACCTGGCTTGTTATGCTTGTTATTGCCATTATACAAGTTATATACTTTTGGCGTAGAGGCTGGTTTAAATAACCCTCCAACAATTTTCTTTATTGGAAATAGAAGTTTTAACATTAAAAATGTATTAGAATTGCTATTTTAGAAGCTCAAGAAATATGCAATCATCATTCGAAATAGATAAGAGCGACGTACTGAAGGTTAAAAATGCAATTTTAGCTGGTGATGAAACTTTAAAACAAGTTTTAGGGGAATATCATGCCTCAGAAATTGCAATTTTATTCGAACGCTTAGATAAAGGAGAACAGCAACACATTATTAATTTGTTGCCTGCAGAAATAGCTTCAGAAATTATCTCTGAGATGGATGAGGAATCTCATCCTGAAGATTTACTTTTTCAGCTGCATCCCGATAAGCGTACTGAAATTGTTGAAGAACTGGATTATGATGATGCTACCGACATTATTTCTCAACTTGAAGACCACGAACAGAAGGAAATTCTGGAAGACTTACAAGATGAGCATGCTTCTGAAATTCGTAATCTTTTAACTTACGACGAGAAAACAGCTGGTGGTTTAATGAACACAGAACTGATCTGTGTAAACATTAACTTAACTAAGAAAGATGCAATTGATGAAATCATCCGTCAGAGTGAAGAGATGGAGGAATTTTATACCATTTATGTTGTAGATGATAATGAGATTTTTAAAGGCATTGTTTCTCTAAAAGATATCATCAAGGCCAGGCACAATGCTCAAATCACTGAACTTGTAAAAATCGATGCAGTTTATGTGCATCCTGATACCGATCAGGAAGAGGTAGCTAATTTGATTTCTCAGTATAACTTAACCAGTATTCCAGTAATTGATGAGCATCAGAAATTATTAGGTAGAGTTACTTTCGATGATGTTATTGACGTTATGGAAGCGGAAAGTACGGAGGACATTTTAAAAATATCAGGTGTATCAGAAGATGAAGAACTGAGTGGTAATTGGGTCGAAGCTGTAAAATCCCGTTTGCCCTGGCTTATTATCAATTTAGGAACCGCTTTTTTAGCTTCATCAGTTGTACGCTATTTCGATCCAACAATTAAATTAATTCCATCATTGGCTGCCTATATGACCATTATTGCAGGTATGGGTGGAAATGCCGCAACACAAGCTTTGGCGGTAACGGTTCGTCGTATTTCGCTCTATGATTTAACAGATAAGCAGGCTTATAGAACGGTATTAAAAGAATTTACTGTCGGTTTAATTAATGGAGCCGCCAATGGCTTAATCGTGTTCATTTTTGCATTCTTTTTCGATGGAAACCCCATGCTGGGACTGGTTATCTTTTTGGCAATGACAGGTAATTTAGTAATTGCTGGTATAACTGGAGCTGGAATTCCGTTAATCTTAAAAAGAGTTGGTATCGATCCAGCAATTGCTTCATCCATAATTATTACCACTTTTACCGATGTTTTTGGCTTTCTTTTAATTTTAGGTTTGGCTAGCAAGCTTTTGCTATAAGGTTGCAACAGAAAATATTAATCATAAAAAAAACGGACTAGCAAAGTCCGTTTTTATTCTTACTTATTTAAATAGCTGTAATTCTCACATCTATGTTTCCTCTAGTTGCTTTTGAGTAAGGACAAGCTTTATGTGCCTTTTCAGCAATTGATTGGGCTTCATCATGCGATATTCCTGGGATATGTACATCTAAATCTGCTGAAAGTACAAAGGCATTTCCATCTTTATTAAATGAAACCAAAACATTAACGTAAGCTTCACTAACATCTACACCTTCTCGTTCGGCAACAGAACCTAAAGCGCCTAAATAACAAGGTCCCCAAGCTGCAGCAAATAACTGCTCTGGGTTAGTAGCCCCACCTTGACCGCCAAGTTCTTTTGGCTTTCTAATTTCAAATTCCAATTGACCATCGTTTGATTTGATATGCCCGTCTCTGCCTCCTGTAGCTGTAACTTCAGCTGTATATAACTTTTCCATAATTTTCGGTTAAAGCATAAACAACAGCTATCTAAGCAAAATTGTTTGAAAAATGCCTTTATCCATACAAAAAACGAATAGTTTTCGTGTAAAATTTCTTGCCTCAAATTTAAATTTAAAGCAAGAATTAATTGATTTAATTAGTCTGATCGCCAGCTAAATAAGTGCGCTTTTATGCCTGGTGAAATATTTTTTTTACGCCTAGTTTTCGTGTAAAAAAATACATAAACACAAAAAAACGACTAACTAATTATACCAGTATAACTATTTTTATATAGAATTATTAATATCGCTCCCTATTGATTTATAGATTACTATTGATGTTATGTATAGCCAGCATGGTTATGCCATCAAAATTACAAGCACAATTATGTCCAGAAAACATTGGTTTTGAAAATGGCAATTTCAAAAACTGGAAAATTTACACAGGAACCTCTAATTTTTCAGGTGTAAATCTAACCGAAGTATCTTCTGCAGTTTTGGGTAGGCATACCTTACAGAACAACAAAACAGCCTTGGATCAGTATGGTCAATTTCAAATTGTTCCGAAGAGTGGTGGAAACTATATTGTTAAGGTTGGGAATAATGGAACTGGCGCACAAGGTGAGGGGATTTCATATCTGATAAATGTACCAGCCAATCGTTCCGAATTTACCCTTACATATCAATATGCAGTAGTATTCGAAGATCCTAATCATCCTAAGGAAGAACAACCACGCTTCATTGCAAGGGTAAAAGATGTTGAAACGGGTAAATATATCCCTTGCGCCTCATTCGAATACATAGCAACTTCAACACTCCCTGGCTTCAAAAAATCTAAATCAAGTAGTACTGTTATATATAAAGAATGGACTCCAGTAACAATAAATTTGTCTGGGTACCAAGGAAAACAACTCCTTTTAGAATTTATAACTGGAGATTGTACTTTGGGTGGGCATTTTGGCTATGCTTATGTTGATGTGAACAATTTATGTGGAGATTTAATTATCGGTAATACTTACTGTAAAAGCTCTGAAGAACTTAATGTTTCGGGTCCGAGTGGATTTCAAACCTATGATTGGTACAATGGTGATAGAACAATTAAATATGGGACAGGGCAAACGGTTAAAATTAAACCAACACCACCAGATG
This sequence comes from Pedobacter ginsengiterrae, assembly GCF_039537385.1. Lineage (NCBI taxonomy): Bacteria > Pseudomonadati > Bacteroidota > Sphingobacteriia > Sphingobacteriales > Sphingobacteriaceae > Pedobacter > Pedobacter ginsengiterrae. Next base: position 5,991 of record NZ_BAABAK010000017.1, on the reverse strand, counting down.
GTACAGTAATCGTTCTTGATGTAGTACCTTTTACTGGGTATGGTTGTCCGAGTACTTTAAGTGCTGTTGTTATGGCGGTTGATTACCAACTTCAACTTCTACCAAAAAATACAATTTGTCAAGGTACTTTAATTGATTTAACATCAGATGATTATGTGCTTAATAGAAATGCTGATTTTAGTTACTTTGCTTATGAAGACAAAGATTTATCAATTCCTATAACTGGGATGATAAAGATCAATGAGAATAAAACTTATTATATAAAAGCCACAAATTATAAAGGATGCGAAAGCGTTAGCAGTGTAGATATTTCGATCTTCGACATAGCAAATATTACAATTAAAAATCCACCTCAAGCCTGTTATAATCAGACTGTAGATTTATCAAATGATGATATATATGTTGGGGATTTAACTGATGTAACTAAAGGTTATTTTACTGATGCGGCGGCTACTAAAACTTTAGCTAATCCAACCAGAATAAATGTTAGTGGAAGATATTACACCAAACTCAGCAACGATTTAGGCTGTAGTAAAATTTTAGCTGTAGATGTTATTGTAAATACTAAACCAATCCTTAAAATAACAAATCCCAAAGCTGTTTGCTATCCTGAAACCGTTGATATTAGTGCCTTAAATAATTTTACTGGTAGCGATAAAGATTTAAAATATCAGTTTTATTATGATGCAGCATTTAATCAGATAATACCCGATGCAACAAAAATCGACAGAAGTGGAACATATTATATTAAAGCAACAAATGTTTTGGGTTGTGCGGTTACCGATAAAATTAGTGTAGTAGTTTTTGATTTACCCGTTTTGGTAACAAAAGATCCGAGCCCTGTGTGTTATCCTTCTACAATTGATATCACAGAACAAAGTTTATATACTGGAACTACCATAGGAGTAACCTATTCATATTATACCGATAGTAATTTAAGCAACAAAATTACTCTACCAAGCCAAATAGCCACTACGGGGGCTTATTTTGTGAAAATTACAAATGCCAATGGCTGTTTTGTATCTGCAAAAATAAATGTTACGATTAATCCATTGCCAACAATTGTTTTAAATCAACCCAATTCAATTTTCGATTATGATTATATTGATTTAACATCTGCCGATATCGTTAAAGGTAGTAAGGGCTATGTAAAGGCTCGTTATTATGAGGATGCTTCGCTTACTAAACAACTTGCCGATCCTACAAAAATAAATAAAAGTGGTGTTTATTATATTTCGTTAGAAAGTGATAAAGGATGCTCTATATCAGCTCCGCTTGTGGTAACTGTTTTACCAGCTCCTAAAATAGTTGTTCCAACAGCTTTTACCCCTCAAAAATCTACGAACAATCTACTTTATCCATTTTTTACAAGCATACAAAAATTAATAAGCTTTAAGGTTTATAATAAATGGGGCATTTTGGTTTATCAAACTGGCAGTATGGTTTCAACTGGCTGGGATGGGCAATTTAATTCTAAAATGCATCCAATGGAAACTTTTTCATGGTTTGCAGAAGGCATAGATGTTTTGGGCGGGAAATTTCAATCAAAAGGTAAAACTATATTAATATTATAATGTACAAAGAAATAACAACTCTAATATTGTGCTTTATAACTATATGTTGTTCTGCACAAGACCCAAAATTTTCTCAGTATTTTGCTGCGCCTTTGGCTTTAAATCCAGCTTTTACTGGGTTTTTCGATGGCGACTATCGCTTAGCTTTAAATACCAGGCAACAATGGGGAAATCTTGGTGATCCATATAATACGTACAGTATATCTGGAGATGTTAAACTAATTGCCGATGAGAACTTTACAAATAGTGTGTTTTCAATAGGGGTTAGTGGCTTGTTTGATGAATCTTTCAATAAGGCATTAAAATCACAATACATTAGCGCAAGCGCTTCTTATTATCAATATCTTGATGTTCATCATCGGTTTAAGTTTGGCTTAGCACCTCAAATATCTTATGTTTCGAGGTTTTTAGATTATAACAAACTTACATTTGCATCTCAGTATAATGGGAGTGGATTCGATCCTACATTGCCAAATTATTTAAATCTGCAAAACGATAGAACATCGTATTTCGATTTAAATATTGGAGCTAACTTTTCTGCAACTTTCGAGCGGATGAGTTTAGCCGTTGGTTATGCTCAATACCACCTTACCAAACCTGTTGAAACACTTCTTGGGGCAACTAATAACGCCTTACCTGCAAGAAGGACAGTAAACTTTGGATTACTTTATCTAGTAAATGATTATGTTGATTTCAACTTAACTGCAATTTACAATGGCCAGGGGAATATTAATGATAAATTAGCTGGTGTAGTAATTGGTTTTAAGCCCAACGATCAAACGAAGTTGAAATTGAATGGCGGTCTGTGGTATAAATTTAACGAATCGTCGGTTTACCCATATCTGGGGTTAGTATTCGGTAATGTTAGTGCAGGTATTAATTATACAATTTTAAGTAATCGTGTATTAAGTTCTACTCCACGTACTTACGAAATTTCATTAATCTATCGACACAATAACTTTAAAGGTTTTAAAGTTCCATGCCCTAAATTCTAAAAAATGAAAACATCCTTAATTATATTCTTTTTTATTGCGCTATCAAAAATGTGTTTTGCACAGCAGAAACAAAGCTTAGATTATCAATATTATCGAGATGATAATAAATATTATGCATTTGAACTTTATAAGAATGCATCTCTTTTAGATGATAAGCTGATGTTAGATTTCGTATCGAATGGTAATTACAAAAAAATTGATCGGATTTATTTGAAAGAAGGCGGTATTGAAACCAAATTGAAATTTAAATCAAGAGAAGAAATAATCAAATCAGATAATCCAGAACAAAAATTTTATCCAATAATGATTAGTTCTAAAGATTTGGAAAGCAAGAAAACAGCATGTGAAATTCAAATTGTTTTTAAACTAGATAACGGTTCTATTTTAACATTGCCCTTTAATATTTGTGCAATTTTTGAGCAATTGGATAAAAGTTAGATTTTTATTTTAACAGAAAGTTTGTATAAATCGTAGGCAACTTTTTGTATTAAATCAAATTGTTCTGGTATTAAATCTTCTCCTGATTTTATGCTAAAACCAGTTTCATTTAAACGGATTAAAGGTACATTATCAATTGTATTTTGTCCTTTATGCAAATTTTCAATTGAAGTATCAAGCAAATAAACCGTGTTGTTTGCTATTGGCTTTAGCGCTTCAAAATTTTCGACATGAAAATCGTGTTCTTTGTTATACAGCGATAAAGTTGCCATGTATGAAGATAGTAAATGACTTAGCGCAGTAAATTGATGAACTTCTTTTATAAAGATTTGCTTGCTTTTTGGTTCGGAGAACATTCTTTGAAATAAAGAAGCAAGGTTTGCTGTGCTAACGTAAACCTCTTTTCTTGCCAGTTTATAATCTGTTCGATTGTAATTGTTTTCAAAATAGAGTTTTGCAATTTGCTCGAAATACGCTTTGTTTGCCAAAAGTATATTAACCATCGCATCCTTTAGTTTATCTCGTTCCCATGTTGGAAATAACGAATAGCTCGCTAAAAGTGCAATTCCTGAGCCTATAAAAGTATCGTAAATTCTTTCTCTTGCTAGAGCTATGGAACCCATTCCCAAAAAATCAAACAAAATCAAGATGTAGGGCGTCATAAATAATACGCTTACAACATAATTTTTTCGTTGAAAACTATAACAGCCAATCATGCAGATTAAGAGGATCGCAAATAACGTATTTTTATCATGAATATAGGTTACCACACCCATACCAATAAAAGCACCAATTGTAGTGCCTATCAATCTTTGATAGTTACGCTGTTTAGTTAAACTAAATCCTGGTTTAGAAATCACCAGAATGGTTAAAAGTATCCAATAACTATGAGAAAAATTGAGAATCTGAGAAACGACATAACCTAAAAGCATAACAACAGTAACCCTTAAAGAGTGCCTAAAAGTGGATGAACTGTAGGTTAAGTTTTCTGTAAATAGATTAAAATCAAATTTTTGGCGAGTAATAAATTTTTCTGTATCAACATCAGCCTTTCTTATATCTTTACTATTGCGGAGTTTAAAATAATTATTAATCGTTTTTACTCTAGCAAGTATGTTTTCGATATTAACCTCAATATTTTTTAAAGCGATAATAGCAGAGGTGCTAAATTGGTTATTATTGTTGTTTCCTTCGAAATTATTTATTTTAATTTTTAAACGCTCAATTTCTATTAACAATCGTTTTGAAATAACAGGCTTACCACCGCTTTTTAACGCGAAAGCAATATCATCTAAAGCATAAGAAATGCGTTTTATAGCCATTTCGTAATCTGGCAATATGTTAGCAGAATCAAATTGATCGTGTAATTGCTTGTAATTGTAATAGGTAGACATTACCTGCTCAAACAAATCTACCATATCAACAAACACAAGCATTAAAAATCGGCCCTCAGGTGTCGAATCCCTAATAATTTCACGAGTTCTAAATAATAATTCTCGAACTGCATCCTGCTTTTCATGAACGGAAACCTGCAATTGCAATAAATCTGCATATGTTTTATCGTAATTGTTATTTCGATGGTAAAACTTAGCTTTCTCCCTTAAAAATTCTGCAACCTCGATAATCGAATCGCTTAACGATTGCTGCACCAATCGATAAGGGCGTAATCGGTAAACAAAATAACTTAATCCAGTGTACCATAAACTACCTGCTAAAACCATTAGCGAATGGATTAATACTTCCTGCCACGGTCTTATATCGTCGATACTCAAAACCATTATTAATAGGGTAGCGGTACCAATAGATGCCGCCCTTATTCCATATATGTAGAGCATTGAGAAGATAAAGCTGGATACAATTAACAGAAAGCCAATAAAATAATGGCTTTTGTTGGTTAATCCCGTTAATATCGAAAATATGAATATGAGCACAGCTGTAATTAGCATAGCATTTCGGCGATGTACCATTGGTCCAGGACTATCAACAACACTTACGCATAGCGCACCGAGAGATAAGGTCATTCCGTATTTAAGTAAACCGAATTGAGCAAATACTAAGGAGGGAAGCAGCACACCAATTGTTATGCGCAACCCATCAGCAAAATAGGTGCTGAGTAAAAAATCCTGAATATTTCTTATGGGTTGCTTGATCTGCATATCACAAAAATAACATATTACCTATGTTTTTGTTGAATGATTTGGATTAAGTTTTTTCATAAACTTTAAGCTTTTAAGCAGAAAACATAAATATATAATTTCACTATTTGTTATCTGTTTGTTAGTAAGTTAGTTATGTGTTTGTGTGGATAAAGTAACGCTATATTTTGTTTCAAATGCAGAAAACAATGTTTTTGGCAAATTTATATGTTAACAAGTCTGATTTTCAGGTTGATAACTTTGTTTATAAAAAGAATATATTTTTATTGACATAGATCGTTTTTCACCCTATATTAGAATATATCAAATACGGAGTAATTGAAAGTCTGAAAAGAGAATCCAAAAGAGAAACAGAACCGAAAGGGGAAGTTTTTCGGATTAACTTCATAAGAATATGGTTGTTTTTTGAGCGGTTTAAACCAATTAAGAATATAAATACAAAGTCGAGAGATTATGTATTCGAAAACCAAAAGGCTTAAACAGGCATTATTGAAAATAGTATTGTTTTACGGAACACGGCTATCGGAAATAACTTCTTAACGATTTACAAAAGTTTGCAAAAACCAAGTAAAAACGAAGAAATTCAATTTACAGAGTTATTAGATGCTTTAATGATAATTACGGTTGTTATTAAGGTTAAAACGGGGAACTGAATCGCAAGAAGAAGAACCCCGTTTTTATTTTGTTCAAATTTTTCTCCATGTTTAATATATTCAAGCTCCATTTGATTTTAAATCATCAAAATAAATAAACCTAGTGTTGGATCAAGCAAAAAAGTTGGGGAGCAATTCTATGCATAAATTTTAGATAATCTGAACAGAAAGAATT
>NZ_BAABAK010000016.1:0-211631 GCF_039537385.1 Pedobacter ginsengiterrae | reverse complement strand
GGAGTAGAAAAACTAGCTTTCTACTCCCTTTTATCCCTTTTTAACAAGGGACTTTTTCAGTGCCCTCATTTAATTGAGCAGGCTTTTTTCGTAAAAATTATTTTTAGAATTTATACGATAAGGTTGTCATAAACTGGCGTGGAGGAATTGGATTCACACTGTAGTTTTCATGTACGAAATAGTTTAATTCGTTTGTGATATTTGCAACTTTGGCAAGTAATGAAACTTTTTTCCAGGTATATCCTGCAGAAAAATCAAACGTAGTAAACGAATTTAAAGGAATCAATCTGCTATATGCTTGGATTTTAGTATCATTGTATCCACCATTACGATCGCCTGTATAATAGGCTGAAGCGCCAAGTTTTAAACCTTTAATACTACCTTCTTGAAAGGTATAAAATAAAGTTCCATTGGCTGTATTTTTTGTAGATCCCACTAACCTTTGTCCTTCAATAGTACCACCAACAGTTACAGATCTTGTTGCGTTAGGGTTTGTGGCTGTAGGTGCAGGTACGGTAAGAATTGTTCGATCACGAGTTTCGGTGTAGCGGATAAAATTGTAGCTATAACCAGCAATAAAATTTAGTCCTTTAACAATTGTTCCAGTAATATCTAGTTCCAAACCATCGCTTAAGGTTTTTCCGTTAAGTTCTTTAATTGTAGCATCAACATTTGGAGTTCCTTGAGCATTAATAAGTGCTTGCTGAGCAAATTTATCATTAGAAATTCTGTACCAGGTTAAGTTAACAGATAATCTGCCTTTAAAAAGATCGTTTTTAACTCCAGCTTCGTACTGATCAACAGTTGATGGATCAAGCGGTGCTAAATTAATATCGGTTCCAGTATTTTGAATAAAATTACTAGCGTAACTTGCATAAATTGAAGTTGTTTTTAATGGCTGATAAATTAAACCGAATTTCGGGGTGAAAGCACTTTCAACTTTTGATTTATCTAAACTATTTACACTTAAGCTTTGCACACCAGTTGCCAGATTGGTAGTAACTGTTCTTGGAGTTTTTTGGAAAGTATAACGAACACCTGCAAGAACTTTAAATTGATCCGTTATCGAAATTAAATCTTGTACAAATGTTCCCATACGATAAAGTGGCGCAAAAGTTTGAGTGGTCATAGTTGCGCTTGGCTCAATACCGCTTCCAAAATAACTAGATGGATCGAGTAAATTTACGTTCCCGTAATTAAAGGCAGTAAGGTTATTATTAAAAGTAAAAGTACCGCTTGTTGTTTTAGATTGATCTGCATCTGCACCAACCAGTAAGGTATGCGATATAGAACCCGTTTTAAATGATCCGTTTAAATTAATTTGCTCGTTATAAGTAAATTCTTTTGATTTAGAACGTGTAACATTACGTTGCGCAAAACCATAAGGTAGTGCCGTTGCAGCAAGCTGATCAGCAAAAGGACGTTCAGCACTAAAGTAATTACGATTGTAGGATTGAATGTTAGCTAATACATTTATTTTCCACGAATCATTAAATTTATGATTAATACTTAATTGAGAAGTAACGGTATTTGTTTGATTATAAGCCCAAGGCGCATTTACGAAGGCGCCGCGACCGATATCAATTATTTGATTATTAACTGTACCTATACCAAAATCTGGTGTCATATCACTTTTCAAATAATCACCTTGTAGTAAAATATCAGTTTTCTCGCTAATTTTGTATAACAAAGATGGGTTAACATAAATTCTGTTAGATTTAACTGAATTTCTGAAACTTCCTGCATTTTCATAAGTCCCGATAGCACGGAATGCCAGCTTCTTAGAAATCGGGCCATAAAGATCTAATGTTGGTTTGTATAGGTCATAACTTCCGCCTCTCATCGAAACCTCGCCACCGTACTCGAATTTAGGTTTTTTAGTTACCAAATTTACAACAGCACCACCGGTAACACCACCATATAATAGCGCTGCACTACCTTTTAAAACCTCAACAGATTCTAATGTACTTGTTTCTGGCATGCCACCACTTGTTGCACGAGAACCATTTTTAAATATGTTATTTGCACCTAAACTGTATCCACGTGCAAAAAAAGTTTCACCACTTACCGAACCACGGTTTTCGCCAAAAGCAACGCCATTAACGTTTTTTAATACATCGCTCAAACGATTTGCTTGTTGATCAGTTATAACCTGATTACCAATAATCTGAACTGATTGAGGCAAGTCCATTGGAGCAATAGCTATTTTACCCAAATTAACAGGTTTTTTATTTGGCGTTCTGTAACCGTTTATCGCAACTTCATCTAATTGAGACGAAGATTCTGTTGTAGAGAAAGTAATTTGAGAAACTTGATTCGCTGTAACGGCAACTTGTTTTTCTTGTACAGAAACTCCTATAGCAGATATTTTGATAATATATGATCCAGGCGCAACATTCTTGATTAAAAAATTTCCTTTCTCATCTGTTTGTGTTCTTTTTCCTGTGTTTTTCAAACCAACGCTTACATAAGCAGCTGGATTTCCATCACTCGTTTTGATTGTTCCAGATACCGATCCGTTCTGCGATTGTGCACTTACAGTTCCTGCAAAAAACAGGCACAGTAATAGACAATTAAAAATTTGGGTAAATTTTTTATACATCTTATTTATATTAATTCTTAGTTGGCGCAAAGAAATGATTAAATTTTTGAAACAACAAATTATTTTTAATTATTCTAAATAAAAATTAAATACGTACAAATGAGCGTTGTATTAATGTTCCTTTGTTAACTTTGCCAATAATTATGAAGTATTCTCTTTTGAAAATTAGTTTAATTACCTCATTTCTGTTTTTATTTTCTATATGCCATGGGCAAGTATTGAGAAACAGAACTACTCTTTTGATGGGCAGCCGATTTGATATTACAATTGTTGATAAAGATTCTTTATCAGCAGAAAATAATATTGATACGGTTATTACCGAAATTAGCCGAATCGAGTTTTTAATTTCTGACTGGAAACCGAGTTCTCAAATTTCGGAGGTTAACAGAAATGCAGGCGAAAAGCCAGTTAAGGTTGATAAAGAAGTTTTAGAACTCACTAAAAGAGCTTTAAATCTTTCTAGAATTACAGGCGGTGCATTTGATATCAGCTTTGCTGCAATGGATAAAATTTGGAAATTTGATGGCTCTATGACGGCAATGCCAACTCCCGATGCCATAAAAAAATCTGTGGAAAAAGTTGGCTATAAAAATATCATTCTGGATAGCATTAACTCAACCATATTTTTAAAATTTAAAGGCATGAAAATTGGTTTTGGTGCTTTAGGCGAAGGTTATGCTGCTGATCAGTGTAGAGATATGATGCTAAAAAGAGGTATAAAAGCTGGCATTGTTAATGGTTCTGGCGATATGAGTACCTGGGGCAAGAATCCAAACGGCCAAAACTGGACTGTTGGTTTAACCAATCCTTTTCATAAAGATAAACTTTTTGCTGCCGTTCCATTATACAACAGTGCCGTGGTAACGTCTGGTAGTTATGAAAAATTTGTTGTTTTTAACGGCAAGCGCTATTCCCACATCATTAATCCAGTAACGGGCTACCCAGCAACTGGTTTAACTAGCGTAACTGTTTTTGGTCCTGATGCAGAACTTGCCAATGGTTTTAGCACTTCGATAATGGTGTTGGGAAAAGAAGCAGGATTAAAGTTTATTAATAGCTTTCCTAAATTTAGTTGTATAATGTTTGGCGATGACGGTAAAGTTATTTTATCGAAAAACTTAAGCAAAAAAACGGTAGGCAGCTGGAAGAAATTGTTATAAAATTTTTCCCTAAAATGCCACTTCGAATATTACAAGAAAACATTTTAGTAAAGAAATTCTTAGGTGAGTCAAAATAAAGGATTTAACTTTTCCGTTGCACTTCAATAGAAATGACGATAACCATTTTCTTAATAACAATCCATTAAAACCTGTCCATGCGATTGGTAATAACTAATGCTCCTGTTTTCTTCTCGTTGACATAAAATTTCCAACCATTCTATGATATCATTTTGCATACTCAAAGAACCGCAAAGCATAATAACTCCGTCACTTTTCAAGGCTTTTAAAACTAACGCTGCATCTTTAGTTAATAAGTCTTTTACATATTGTTTTTCACCTTCTCTCGAATATGCTACATTTAACTTAGTTAATTTATCCAGTTCAGTTTTTAAAGCATTTTCATAAAGTTCGAAAGATAATTTATTTCTAAAACCGCAATAAAAATGAATATTTCTTCCTTTACTATGTTGATCGAGCATCCCTAAAAATGGTGCAATGCCTGTTCCATTGGATATCATGATTACAGTTTTTGCCTTCGATGGGAAATGGAAATGTTCGTTCTTTATAATAGATGCGTTAAGCACCTGTCCTATTTCTAATCTATGTAGAAATCCAGAACCTAAACCTCCAGCGTGGAGTTTAACACTTAACTGAACATCTTTCCCCATTCTGCCAATCGAATATTGGCGTTCTCTGTAATCGTTTGCAGGATAAATTGCAAGCAAATCTCCAGATGTAAATCGCATTCTCTTTTTCGGGCTTAAACGAATAATAAATGAAGTTTCAGCATTTGTAGAAACTGTTTTTTCTACAACTGAGAATTGCTGCATTTTTACAGGTTTCGTTTCTAATAGTTTAGATAACGATGTTAATTCTACATCACATGTTTGTGCCCATAAAGTTGCCCATTTAGTAAATTCTTCTGGCGAACGATCGTTAACGGTATGAATTTCCAATAAAGGTTTTGCCCAATCCTGATGAGATAAGGCATTATTAACTTCGTAGCCAAATTTGCAAAAATCGGGATAAGCATGAGAGCCAAAAGCAACAACAGAAAACTGTACGGAATTTAATTGTTTGTATTTCTCCAGTAGCGAAATAAATTTAGATGAATTTGTTGGTGCATCGCCCAAACCATAAGTTGCTGTTAAAACGATTAACTGTTTTGCTTTAGGAAAAACCTTGTAATTATTTAATTGCCCAATAAAAGAAGTCTTTCCGCTTTTTAACAACTGTTGATGAATGGCTTTGGCAAAACGAAAAGTAGTGCCATTTTCTGAACCAACTAAAATAATGAATTCTGCCTGGTCGAATTTGTATTTATTTTTAACCTGACTAGATCGCCTTTTCCACCAGATTACAAAACCCGAATAAATGAAAAACAAAATATTTGCGGAAGCTATTGCTAAAATGATTGCCCAAATTGCATTGGTTCTGCCTGTGTGCAAATCCATGCTTAAAGTAGTTAACAGTTTTGCTTTCGAATAAGGTTTTTCAGTTAAAACCTCGCCCGTAAGTTGATTAACAGTAATTTCCTTATCGCTTAGTTTAAGGGTAAAATAGTCTTCAACATCTTCAGAAAAAGGAAATTCTATAGATTGAACATCAGCAAGCTTTGTATTTTTAAAAACATCAAAATCAGTAACTTTTTTTTCAGGATTTGATTTTATCGCATCGAAATCAATCTTATGAGAAATCTTTTGTTCTTTAATAACTTCGAAAGTTTTTAAGGACATTATTGTTCCCGTAACCGAAATAAGGATAATGGGAATTAACAAAAGTCGACCTAAAACAACATGATAGTACTGAGCGAAATTATCTTTTACAATTTTCGAAAAAAATCTTTTCAAACTTCGCTGGCGCTGAATAATCAGAACCGTACCTGAAGTCGCAATAAGGAATAACAGGAATGAGGTTAAACCAACGAAAAATCGACCTAACTGATGCAAAAAAAGCGATCGATGAAGCGAAGTAATCCATTGAAAAAACTCGTTCTCCTTCCCTACTTTACCTAAAGATTTTCCAGTAAGCGGATCGATATAAAATTTACCAGAATTATCGTTCAGGTCAGTTGCATCAACAACCATAAATTGGTTATAATCTACACTAACCTCAATAATATCGGTATAGTTTTTTGTTAAGGCCGGAACAACTTGCGCAATAGTAAGTTGATTAAAATTTTTAGCCTTGTAGGATTGCGTTTTTTCGGTAATTGGTTTAAATGAAAGGATAATTCCAGTTACCGATGCCAGGGTTATAAAAAGAAAAGAAGATACGGCCAGTGCTAAGTGGCTGTATCTCCAAATTGAAATTGTCATTTATAAAATTTATTAGTTCGCACTTAAACGAACATATCTGATGTAACCAGTTCCTTCAGTTTTAGCAGCAAGTCCTTCTGTTGTTAAAGGCACTTCTAAATCTTTAACGTAGTATTTTTTATCTTCCACCGCCGATTCGAAACGTAAAGTATAACCTTTGTTAATTTTCGAATCTTCGATTTCAAATGTTGTTACGCTTCTATCGCCACCAGTTACCGATGCGCCTGTAATTGCACTAATATTTGTAGGTTTTTTCTTAAAAAACTTATGCCATTCTTTAAAATCTGGATACCACTTTTTATCAGAACCCATTATATATAATGTTTTTTCATATGCACCTTTAGCATCAACCAAAGAAACCACAATGTAAGCACCCTCACCCATGTAATTAGTCATCTGCAACATGCATTTGTATTTTGTAGCTTTTTGAGCCATTGATGCATAAGAAGTAGAAAATATCAAACCTAACCCAAGGCATATTTTATAAAAATTGTTCATTATTTTATTTTAAAAAGTCTATTGCTATTTTGTTCTTAGATAAAAATTCGTTTTCTGTAGCTAAATCAAAAGGTGTTTCTTTAAATTCTGTAGTAATATCTTTTTTAGCTCCGATAGAAATCAAATATTTCATTAATGCTGTGTCTTTCGCCGTCATTGCTGCTTTATGCAATGCAGTATAACCTTCTTTATTTTTAAGGTTTACATCAACGTTTAAAGGTTCGATACGTTTTAAAAGCGCTAAATCATTTTTAGCAACTGCTAAGTGGTATAAAGAATTCCCATTTGGTTGAACAGCTTTTAAATCAAAGCCTTTATCGGTAAGTAGTTTAAATTTAGCTTCAAAATCTTCCATACCACGTGGATTGTAAGCTTGCAAAAGATATGCAGAAATGTTATCGCCACTTTTGTCTACAATATTAATATCTGCTCCTTTATCTAATAAAAACTTAACAACATCAGCTGAATTACCACGAACGGCTAATGCCAACGCAGAAACACCTTTTACATTTACTTGGTTAATGTTTTTAACGCTTTTAGATAATAATTCTAGCGTAGGTAAATCTCTGTTAGAACCAGCAGCAACCATAAAGGCTGAATTACCTTCTTTATCAGCAAGATTAATATCTACGCCTTTAGAGATAAAATAATTGATAATTTCTTCTTGTTTTGGTTTGCGGGCAATATAGTAAAGCGCATTTTCGCCATTTGTGCCAATTGCTGTGGGTTTAATTTTTAACCCTTCTAAATATTTAAAAACTTCTAACGAATTAGAAGTACCTCGACCACCTTGTGCAGCCATAATCATTGCATTATCGTTATACTTAACACCTTTTTGAATTAATTTATTCATCAATTCGATGTTGCCGCTTTTTGCAGCATAATTAAAAGCAGTGTTACCAGTAGCGTCTTTGCTGTTAAGATCTAGGCCTTTAGAAACGAAATAATCAGTAAGCGCAAAATCTTTATCATTTGCGATAGCAATTAACAATGCATTTGCTCCGTCATGATTAAGATCTTTTTTAATGTCTGCTCCTTTTTGAATTAATAAATCGTACACTTTTGTGTTTTGCTGACCAGCTGCAGCAGCAAAAGTTAAGGCAGTATATCCATGACTATCCTGAATATCTACTTTAGATCCATTTTTTAAAAGGTACTCCATTACTGGAACATTCCCCCGTTGAGCCGCCCAAATAAGGTATGTTCTGCTATCGTGTGTTATTTTGTTTACATCATTTCCAGGCTGAGCCAGAAGAAACAAAATAGATTCTTGTGGTGCGTTACTGTTAATTGCATAAACAACTGCATCAAATGATGATGCATTAAGTTCTGATGGACTGCTTCCTTTAGCAATTTCTGCTTTAATAGAAGCTAAATCTGTATTTCCTTTCCAGAATGCCTGATCGAAAAAAGTGTTTTTTTGAGCCTGTGCACTCAAAGAAGCTATTGTCAGAATAGCCAGGATGATTTTTTTCATTTTAGAGCTAAGTATTTTGTGATTTATAATTCGATAGTCTATATAATTATTCAATAACAGACTAAAAGAATTTCGGCTAAGTTAACAAGAATCATTCTAAATAATAAACGTTATGAGCTTTTTATTTAAATTAATTAAAAATTACTCGTTTTGTATAAAAAAAATAAACCGTTGAATGTTTGTTCAACGGTTTAAATCCATTATAAAAAATTATTTGTCCCACCAAATTTTATCTACAGTAACTTGATCGCTACCCTGCTTACTGGCTTCAGCGTTGTTAGTTTGTCTTTCCGATTCGGGATACATTAAACGCAACGGTCTTGCTGTTGCAGAAGGCGCAAGTAGAGAATTTGGAATCGCAGGTAAACTTAGTCTTCTGTAATCGCTCCAGGCTTCAATCCCACTAATGCTGTTCATAGAAAGCCATTTTTGAGTTATAATTGCACTTATTTTATCGGTAGCTTGATCTAAATTTACAGTTGCCTGAGCATTGTAAGCTGCAAAACTTGCTGCTGGAACTTCAGTATAAGCAAATGAAGCTTGAATACCTTGCTCGTAAAAAGTTTTTGCACTTCCTGTAATCCAGCCACGCTGAGCTGCTTCTGCCTGTAAAAACAAACTTTCGAAAGCACCCATTAAAACTAAGGGTTGCAAAGCATTCTTCAATAAACCAGCTGCTGCACTTGCATTTTCTTGTGGTCCACGAAGTGCCGATGTTGCGGCTCTGTTATACTCTCCCGCAGCATTTGGGTTTCCGAATAATACGCCTTTATAATCTCCAGCAGCAGGTTGATAAACTTTAGCCATACGCGGATCGTTACGTTGTTTGTATTGATCGATTAAGAAAACTGTTGGCCGTAAATTATCGAAAGCAGCAGTTGTTGCTCCTTGAACGTTGCGGTAATAAGTATCCCAAAATGGATTAATTTTGCCAGCTGTGTTTTCATAGCCTGGTTTTAGCGTAACATTTTGAGTTAATTCTAAGTAACCACTTCCTTCTGCTACTATTTTCTGAATTTCAGCCGTAATATAAGTGTTGTTATTGGTTTCACTTTGGCGGATAAGTGCTCGTAATTTTATTGTATTTCCAAATTTAGCCCACAATTGTTTCGAGCCTCCAAAAATAACATCTGCTCTGGCAATTGATGGATCAGCAGCAGCGGCTTTAACTTCGTTGATTCCTTCTGTTATCAGATTTACAGATTTTTGATAAACAACTTGCCCACTTTCATAACGTGGTGTTGGAAATTTTGTTCCCTGCAAAGCATCATCGAAAGGAATGTTATTGTAGATATCAACCAATCTTAAAAAGTGCCAGCCTTGCATAATTTTAGATATTCCTGTATAATATCCTGCACCTTCAGCTTGCCCTTGTTCTTTAATTAATTGATAATAAAGTAAGTTTTGAAAACCGTTTTCCCAAATTGGAATACCATCTCTTTGGTGCCTGATTGAAGGACCATCATAACTTTTTTCTTTAAAATACTGGTTAATGCCTTCACTGTTTGTTCCCCAATAACCGCCCCAAAAGGAGCCCAATTGATTAAGTTGAATCGCTTCTTGATTTACTGTACTTAAAAGAGCAGCAGGTAATTTAGAACTCAATGGCAAATTTTGGTTTACTGGATTGTTTGGATCATCATTTACATCCAAAAATTTTTCGCAAGAACTTAATCCAACAGTGATTAATGCTGCGAACAGATATATATTTAAATTTCTTTTCATTTTTATTTCTTTAAAATACCACGTTAACATTAAACCCAAATGTTCTGTATGGAGGAACTTGTCTAAAACTTATATACCCATCTGTATCATTGTATAAATACTCTGGATCGCCATAGGTATTATCTTTATGTCTGATTAAAAATAAATTGTTTGCAATAAAACTGATTCTTGCTTCTTTGATTACGTTTTGTTTTGCCAATAATTTTGCTGGCAAATTATAGGTAACGTTAAGCTCACGCATTTTAAAATAGTCAGATTTTGCAGCAGTATTACTTTGAACAGCTCCTTGAGCTTGCCAAAAAGCCTTATCGCCTCTTGATAATACAGTTGTATTTGGTGTAAAAACACCTGGAGCCGTTTCTATTACCGAATTTGGGTAAATAAAAGGCTGGCGATTAAATTCTACAGTTGCTGGGTGTGTACCTGCAGTGTACATTCTTGGTACAATCTCAGAGTATAACCATCCGCCCATTCTCCAATCGAATTGTGCACCTAAACTGATATTTTTATAAGTTAATGTTGTATTTAAACCCATTTGATGGGGTGGTACCATTGTTCCCAAATGCACTGGATCTGTAGCTACAATTGGGTTACCGTTTGCAGGATTGATTACGACATTGCCATTCCCATCTCTTTTGTAATCGCTAACTTGTAAGCTTGGGTAAGCCTGCCCTATATTGGCGTAAGATTGACGGAAAATATTAAACGACTCTAATCCCTGGAATAATTCTTTAACCTGATTATTTATATAGGTATAGTTAAAACCTAAGTTCCACTTAAAGGTGGCATTACGAACAACATCTCCATTCAGATTTAATTCGATAACACTGTTAGTTAATCTACCTGCATTTACCCTTGCACTTGCATAACCTGTGGCGCGAGAAGTGGTTGCATTAAAAATCTGACCTTTCGAATCAGAGAATACATAAGCCCCTTCAAAGTTTAAACGATTATTAAATAAACCCAATTGAATTCCAGCTTCGTAAGAGGTAACAAATTCGGGTTCGATATTTGGATTTGGAAAAGTTGATCCTGGAAGGAAACCAACCAAATTTCCAAATGGAAAACCATTTACTTGCGAATAAGGATTGTTTAATGAATAGGGATTTAAGGTATTATTTCCTGTTTTGTTATACGATGCATAAACCTTACCAAAAGAAAGTGTTTTGCTATTTTTTAACCCTTTAATGGCTTCAGAAAATACAAATGATGTACTTACTCCTGGGTAGAAATAAGAACGATTTTCTTTACTCAACGTAGAAACCCAATCGTTTCTTCCTGTTAAGGTTAAGAATAAATAGTTGTTATAACCCGCAGTAAACTCTCCGTAAGTTGCTAAAGATCTGTATTCGGTAATCGTGCTTCTTCCTGCCAATTGCCCTAATGCACTTCCTTGATTAAACAAATCGGGAAAAAGAAGATTTGCCGAGCTTAAGTTATGGGCTTTTGTGTAATCGCTTCTTAAATTCTGGCCTACTAATAAACGAGTGGTAAATTTTCCAAAATCCTTATTGAAGTTTAAAATTAAGTCGCTGTTAACCTTTCTAAAATTATCAGAACCATCATTTACAGAACCATTTACATTTCTTTGTCCTGTTGATTCGAATTTACCAACTGTACTTCTGGTTTCGGCAGCAGTTGAGTAATATCCAAAGCGGTATAAAGCTTTAAACCACGAGGTAAATTGATAATCCAATTCAATTTTTCCTGTTAAAGTTTGTTGTTTGGTATCATCTCGATAATTATCAATCTGGAAATAAGGATTTTTTTGCTGATCCGTAAAGAAATTAGCTGGATTAGATGTAGAACTTCTATCCTGCCAGTTTTTCATGTTAGTATAGTCGAAATTTGCAGGCAATTGATATGCTGTTATCCAAGGTCCATCAGGTGTAGTATTTTTATTAAAAAGCACGTAGTTTACAGCGTAGGATGTATTTAATTTACCAAATTTTCTGGTTCCATTAAATCTCGCACCTGTTCTTCTACTTTCATCTTCAGGCATTATACCTTTTATCGATACATCTTGAGCAGAGAAAAAATAAGTCGTTTTATCATCCCCCCCAGAAAAGGAAAGGTCGTTTTGCATATTTAAACCAGTATCGAAAAGATTTAATCGGGCATCCTGATCTGGTGCTGCATATAGCGATTGTGGTTGAGTTCCATTTGGCAAAACAGCACCAAAGTTTTTCATTGTACCATCAAATGCTGGGCCCCAGCTTTCGTATTGTGTAGGCACATAAGCTCCATTTACCCCTTGCCCAAAAGTATTCTGAGCTGGTGGTAACATCATCACTTTAGAAAACGTTGTGGTGTTAGAAAAAGTAACTCTTCCTTTACCTTTAGCCCCTTGCTTAGTCGTAATCATAATCGCACCGTTAACACCTTCCGAACCATAAAGTGCGGCCGCATTAGCACCTTTTAAAACGGTAATTTCTTCAATATCGTTAGGATTAATTCTGCCAATTGTTGGTACAGGAACACCATCTAAAACATAAATTGGTTCGTTTTTAGTTCGGTTTAAAGATCTCGAACCACGCATAACAATCTGAATTTGTGGATCGACCTTACTATCGTACATATTTACACGTAAACCCGAAACCTTACTGGTTAAACCAGTTAAAGGATTAATAGCTTTCCCCTGATTCAGGTAATCGTTCTTTAAGCTCTGCGTACTTGTACCCAACTCTCTTGCCGAGCGTTTAATACCTAAAGCACCAGTAACTACAAGTTCAGCCAATTGGTTTTCTTGGGTAGCTAAGGTTATCAAAAGTGGTGTGTTTGCGTTGTTTAAAGCAATAACCTGTCTTTTATAGCCAATATAAGCTATAGATAACTTGTCCCCAGAGTCGGCTGAAATTGAGAATTCTCCTTGATTATCGGCATAAACACTTTCGTTTTTACCTTCTACAAATATTGTTGCACCAGCCAGAGGCTTCCGCTCTGCATCTGTTACTTTTCCCTTGAACATGATTTTCTGAGCATTGGCATATAAAGAGAATGCGAATACACAGAAAAGCATAAGTAAACTTTTCTTCATATATTTTTTGTCAATTAATGATTTTGTTACTAATATTATTTATAAGCAGTCTAAATAAATACTAGATTTGTGGCAAAAGTATCATTTACAAAAAACTCAAAATGCCCGATAAAGGAAATTTTATAACCGAATACGGAAATAATAAAAACGGATATAATAAAGATGCTTCCGAGCATAAAATGGATAAAGAATCGAAGCAATTTGAATTAAAGATTGATGGCGCTTTAATTAGAAAAATAAATATTAAGTCTGGTGGTTTCTATCTTCATAAAATGGATGTAGAACCAGATGAATTTTATATAATTTTAAGTAATAACACTACTATAAAAGTAGATGGCGATAATCATAAAACGCTATTACTTCCCGATAGATACCTGATTATTTGCGAAAAGAATAAAACCAGCTATCGTTTCTTTATCAACTATGTTGATGATAATGAGGCTATTTATTTCTTGCGGCTAAACAAAACCAGATACAAACTATTTACTGATTTAATTGCTTTCAATGCAGAGCTTTATGCAGATTTAAACATTACAGATATACTGTTTAATATGTTTAATTGCAATTATAAAGAAGAATTAAAAGCAAATTATCTGGAAGCCAAAACAATGGAATTATTGTGTGCATTGGAATATCAGATAAAAAATCTGGAAACAAATTCTGACACAGTTGAGGTCCCAGAACAGATGAATCAGGCTATACATTTGGCTCGTGAAATAATGATTGAGGATTTAAAAACCCCGATTTCTCTTATAAGTTTGGCTAGAAAAATTGGCACCAATGAAAATTATCTGAAAAAGTATTTTAAAATTGTTTTCGGACAAACAGTTTTCAGTTTTTTAAACGAGTACAAGATGAAAACCGCTAAAAGAATGCTGCTTAAAGATAAAATGCAGATTAGCCAGGTTGCTGCAGACTTAGGTTATAAAAACTCATCAAATTTTAGTGCTAACTTTTTTAAATATTATGGTTTTTTACCTAAAAAGTTAAAATCAGCAAAACTTTACCTGCTTTTATTTATCGAAGAACTAATTGCGCTATTTCAAAATATAATTGCTGTTTAATATGCTTTCAAACAATATAAATATTCATTTTTAAAATATTAATATTCCAAAAATTACTTGCTTAAACCCAATCAAATTCTCGAAAATATAAGTTCTTTAAAAAAGTATCGTTATAGCTTTAATCAATTAGTACGTATTTTACTTGAATACAAAATTAATTCCTAAAACAAATTTTGAAACATGAACATTACTAAAAATCTTTTATTTACTGCACTTATCGGAATGGCAACTTTAACAATGTATTCTTGCAAAGCAAAAAAAATGATTGCTAAGCCAGATCCAGCGCCTGTTGCTAAACCTACCCCTCCTGTTGAAGAAAAAAAGCCTACTCCTGAACCTGTAAAAGAAGCTGAAACGCCTAAACCAGCAGATAAACCAAATTTTAATTTAGATAATATTCAGTTTGAATTTAATTCTGCAGTATTAAAAACTTCATCTTTCTCTATTTTAGATAAAGCAGTTGCAGAAATGAAAAAATCACCTGATACGAAATTTGTTTTAAATGGTCACTCATCAGCCGAAGGTACACCCGATCATAATATGTCTTTATCTATAGATAGAGCAAATTCTGTAAAATCTTATTTGGTTAATGCTGGATTAAATGCATCGAACTTTAGAATTGTTGGCCATGGCGAAAAAGAGCCTGTAAGTTCTAATAATAGTGAAGAAGGTAGGATGTTGAACAGAAGAACTGAAATTAAGATAGATAATTAAATCCTTGATAAAAAAAACGGGCTTGAATTTGAATTCAAGCCCGTTTTTTTTAATCTATTTATAGCGGTAATATTTTATTAAACTTTGATATAGTAGACACTGGTCCATCTGCGGGATAAGTAATGTGGTTAATCGTAAGAATAGATAGATAAGTTATTAAAAACTTACCATTTTCGTATAACTTAGTGTTAACTGTTGTTTTTAGCATTGAACCATTCGCTTGCCTTTCGGTCTGCTCTGTAATCGAAACTTTTAAATTATCACCTTCAATTGTGTACTTCCCGCTTAAAGTTGTTAATAAACCTTCTTTATCAGAAGCCTTAAGCGAAAAACCTCCTCCTGGTTCAAAAACAACAAGTCGGGCGAAGCCACCAGTTAATCCACTTTCTTGCCAAGCGCCAGTAAGAACATCTTTTTTACCGTCAGGCTCGGTTCTATCTTTTTTGCACGAAATCATAACTACAGAAAGCAAAAACAGCAATCCATAGGTTTTCAGTAATTTGTTTATCATCGTTTAAAGGTTTCTAGGTAAAACGTATGAATTTTACAAAACGCTACAATTAACCAAAGTCTTCGTTTTCCGAGCCAGTTTCTAAGCGCTTAAGTTCTGCATCCATATCTAGCATAGCCATTTCTTGCTTTGCAATAAGTTCTCGGCAAGCAGCAAGTTGGCTCCGTAATTCAAAAATTTCTTTTTGAAGTTCAATCATGCTTTTGCCAGTTTCTTCTTGCGCTTTTTTAAGCTCAAGTCTGGCCATAAATCCGCCTTCGTTTAAAAAAATCTCTAAACCCGATTGTTTGCCTATGAGTGCAGGAAGTGGGTGTCCGTGAACTTCACCGATTAGTATAATTAAGTTTAATTGATTTAATAACTGAAGGTATTCTGAAGCTAAAATGGCATTTCCACGAAAAATACTCAATACTCTTTCTGTTTTAATATATTCTTCGTGTTTAAATTCTTGAAGAATTCTATCAAGCAATTCGCACTTAGCCGAAGTTAGATTAATTGGAAACCTATCCATTACAGATTATTTTGGGATGATTAAAACTCAGAGATGTAAACCGATTTACATGAATAAATATATAAAATATTTACTAATGGCATAAAGTTTTTGACTTTAAGTCCTTACTCCAAAAAACTCTAATTTTAAATCAACACGCAAATAGCAAAAATTTAAAATTTTTGGCTTTAATCCTCATAAAACTGTAATATAAAATAGTTACTGCCTTTCGTAAGTAACCTCAACACCATCAGCAGCTATAACCCCTATAAAAATAGTTAGTTTATTGCCCGATAAATTGGTATAATATTTTTCTGCCGAGGTACTAAAAGTTATAGCAGAATTAGCTTGGTTGTTATTAATATCCTTACGCTCTGTCGACATTACAAATGTACCCGATTGGATAAGTTTCCCTTGGCTATATCGTTCAAAGTTCTGATTATTAAAAACATAAATATCGCCATTTCCTTTTTTGTAATTAGGATCTGCACCAGCAATCATGCCGCCAGCTACATGGCGCAACTCCCAGGTTCCATTTATACCTTTTTCTAAAGATTTCTTTTTACACGCTGAAAAAATAAAAAGTATAGATAATACCAGTGTTAATTTTAGAATGTTTTTCATGGTTAGTTTTTCTTCATTAAACGTGTATCAATATAAAAACGCTACAAAAATTAAGGTTCAGCATTTAATTTTTTCACTAACCAGGGTAAACTTAATCCTTGCCCAATTAATGTAAAAAGTACAACAACAACGGATATAAAAATAATAACATTACGTTCAGGAAATGGTGTTCCATCACTAAGTTTTTCGGGCAAACCGATGGCAATTGCTAAAGAAACAATGCCTCTCATCCCCGACCAGCTAATAATTAAGCTATTTTTAAAATCGAGCAAAGCAAATTCTGTAATCCTTCCTTTTCCTTTATCAAAAGCCCTTTGTAAATTCGATTTTTGCCAAAAAACCCTAACCATTCTTAATGCCAACGTAATTATTGTAATGATAAAAGCATAACCTATATATTGCCATACCATAACCTTACTAATACTTTTAATTACATACGGAAACTGCAAACCAATTAAGATAAAAATTAATCCGTTTAATAGAAAAATCACGATATCCCAAATAGATTTAGATTGTTCTTTTAGTTTTTGGGGAAACATTTTAACACTAAATCGTGCAATTCCTAAACCTAAAACCACAACTGCAATCACACCCGAAACATGAACGTGCTCGGCAATTAAGTAAGTTAAAAATGGTGTTAGTAACAAAAAACTAAGAATTACAAGTTGGTTTCGATCTACTTTTCTAATAATCCAACCCAATATTTTACTCATCAACATGCCAACCAAAATACCACCTGCCATTAAAATCAAAAATTCTAAACCAGCACGCCAAAATACAAATGCCGAACCAGTAACCGCAGCAACAGCAAATCGATAAGCAACCAAAGCCGAAGCATCGTTAATTAAACTTTCTCCTTCTAAAATAGTATTGGTTTTATGCGAAAGCCCTAATCCCTTGGTAATACTCATAGCTGCAACAGCATCGGTTGCCGAAAGTATGGCACCTAAAACAAAAGAAAGCGGCCAGGTCATGTTTGGTATTAAATAATGTGCTACCACAGCAATACCCACCGCCGTTAAAAAAACTAACGAAATAGAAAGTGTGCCAATTGTATTAATATTGGTTTTAAACTCTTTAAATGATATGTTAAAAGCTGCATCGTAAAGTAGTGGCGGTAAGAAAATTAAAAATATAATTTCTGGATTTAATGAAACTGGTGGAATTGATGGAATAAAACCTATTGAAATACCCGCAATAATTAGCAAAACAGGATACGGAAGTTTAATCTGATCGGCAATTGCCGAAAGACCAATCATTATTGTAAGAATTAAAATAACTACACTATAATTTTCCATAAGTTATACTTTGCGAAGCCCTATACCAATCCGTTTTGAAAAGTAAATATACAAACTCATCATTACAAGCTGTTTCTAGCAAAAACGCCACCGAACGAATTGCAATCATCTATTATCTTTAAATTGTTACAGCATTTCGATTGATGAGTATAAAACAATTCTCAATATTCGATACATTAGCTATCTTAATTATTCTTGCATGAAAAAACTTTTTACGATCGCACTTTTTACTGGTTTTGCCTTTTCAGCGAAGGCACAAACTATTGTTAATCGCCACACCGATATAGATAAGATGGTTAAATCTGTTAATGCAGATTCCTTAAAATCTTATATAACAAAAATGGTTTCTTTTGGAACAAGAAGTACTATAAGTGATATAAAAAGTAAAACAAAAGGTATTGGCGCAGCAAGAAATTGGGTGGTTAGTAAATTTGATCAATTTGCAAAGCAAAGCGATGGCAGACTAACTGCTTTTTTAGATACAACAACAATTAAGCCCGATGGTAAACGTGTTGACCAAACAATTTTATTGGGCAATGCAGTCGCCATTTTAAAAGGAAATGATGTTAACGATAAACGCGTTTTCGTTGTAAGTGGGCACTTGGATAGCCGTGTAACCGATGTAATGAATCGCGTAAGTGATGCACCTGGTGCAAACGACGATGGTAGCGGTGTTGCTGGCGTTATTGAAGCAGCCAGAATAATGAGCAAATATAAATTCTCTGCAACCGTAATTTTTGTAGCCGTTAGCGGCGAAGAACAATCTTTATTAGGTTCGGGGTTTATGGCTGCTAAAGCAAAAAAAGAAGCATGGAACATTGAAGCCATGCTAAACAATGATATGATTGGAAGCAACAATGCAAGTGAAACTCAAATTATAGATAATACAAAACTTCGCGTTTTTAGCGAGGGTTTACCTGCTTTCGAATTAGATAAAAACGCAAAAAATATTCGACAATTTGGCTTAGAAAATGATGGAAAAAGCAGACAATTGGCTCGTTATGTAAAAGAGATTGGCGAACGCTATGTTGATCAGCTTGAGGTTAAATTAATTTATCGCAACGATAGATTTCTTCGTGGTGGCGACCATACACCTTTCGTAGAAAATGGTTTTACAGCAGTTAGAATCACCGAAATGAACGAGAACTTCGAACATCAGCATCAAGATTTAAGAACCGAAAAAGGTGTAAAGTACGGGGATTTAATTGAGTTTATGGATTTTGAATACCTGCGAAAAAACACAGCTGTAAACATCGCCGTTTTAGCTAATTTGGCTAAGGCTCCATCAATGCCAACAGAAGTTAAAGTTGACGTTAAAAACCTGAGCAACTCTACTTTTCTGTACTGGAAAGCACCTGTAAATGGCACCACAAAAGGGTATTACATTTTAATGCGTGAAACTAGTAGCCCTGTTTGGCAGAAGAAATTTTTTACTACAGCAACTGAATTACGTTTACCTTACAGCAAAGACAATTATTTATTTGCGGTTCAAAGTATTGGAAACGAAGACAATGAAAGTTTACCAGTTGTACCAACAGTTGGCAGATAGAAAAACATTTAGGTTTTATGCTTGTTTAAACTGAAATTAGTGACATGAAATTTAAACCAGTAGCTTTAATTATTAATATTGCTATAACGCTTGGAGTTGGAGCTTTAGGTGGTTGGGCAACAGCAAAATCAGTTCAAACCTGGTACCCAACCCTAAATAAGCCATCATTTAATCCACCAAATTGGCTATTTGCACCAGTTTGGACAAGCCTTTACGTTTTAATCGGAATTGCAGCCTATTTGGTGTGGATTAGGAGAGATAAAATTGTACACTTTCCAAGAACCGTTGCGATTTACTTTATTCAATTAATATTAAATCTGGCTTGGTCTTTTATATTTTTCTATCTCCACGAAGTTGGGTTTGCTCTCGCAGAAATTATTCTACTGTTAATAGTTATAGTTGTTAATGCCTCCATGTTCTATAAAATTAATAAATGGGCAGGTTTAATTTTCATTCCATACTTCTTATGGGTAAGTTTTGCATCATTTTTAACTTATAACATCTTCATACTAAACTAATTTCTAAAAGAAAATCTTATTTTTAGAGGGTGGTAACTTTTAAAAGATTTTTGCTGATGCTTTTCGTTTTGTGCTGTACCCAGTTACAGGCGCAGAAAATTGGACTTGTTTTTAGTGGCGGTGGTGCCAAAGGTCTCGCTCACATTGGCACTTTAAAAGCCTTAGAAGAAAATCACATTCCCATCGATTACATTACAGGAACCTCAATGGGTGGCATAGTTGGTGCAATGTACGCCGCTGGTTACACTCCTTCTCAAATAGAAAAAATTGCCCTTAGCGATGAATTTCAAAACTGGGTTAATGGCAGATATACCAGCGATTACACTTATTTCTTCGAAAAAAATGCGCCAAATGCATCCATGCTTGCGGCAAAAGTCGCTATTGATACAGGATTTCATTTGAGTTTTCGTTCTAATTTAATAAATGACATTCCTTTAAATTTTGCCTTTCTCGAACTTTTCTCTCAGGCATCAGCCGTTTCAAAAGATAATTTCGATAATTTGTTTGTCCCTTATCGCTGTATGGTTGCTGATGTGTTATCGCAAAAAAGTATTACAGTAAACAAAGGCAGTTTAGCCGAAGCGGTAAGAGCAACCATGACCGTTCCAATAATTTATCGCCCGATAAAATTAGATGGCAAATATGTTTTCGACGGGGGTTTATACAATAACTTCCCTGCCGATGTTATGCAAAAAGAATTTAACCCAGATTTTATTATTGGAGCGAATGTTTCATCAAAAACATATAACGAATACCCAAAAAACAACGATGACAGGTTAATGAATCGCTTTTTGGTTTTTATGTTCTTATCAAAATCCGATTCGACAATGGTTGGTAAAAACGGCATTTATATCCAACCCGATTTAACAGGTTACAGCGTTACAAATTTCTCGCCAGCAAAAGAACTTATAAAAAAAGGCTATGATGCTACAATGGCCGAAATGGAAAAAATAAAAAACGCTATTAGCCGAAGAGTTACCGATGAAGATTTAGAAAAAAGAAGAGCTAGGTTTAATGACCAAAAACGCGATTTCGTGTTTAATAACATAACTGTTTCGGGGGTAAATGAACAACAAAAAAGATACGTCGAACGTCTTTTTAAAAGTGATAAGAAAACATTCAATCTGCAAGACATAAAACGTGGCTATTATAAGCTCGTGGCCGATCAAACCTTCGAAACCATATATCCTAAAATTGCTTATCAACCTACAACCGATAGTTATACATTTGAAGTAGTTGCGCAACCTAAAAAAAGTTTTAAACTTGATATAGGCGGAAATATCTCGTCGAGGCCAATTAGTAATGTTTTTTTAGGCGCACAATACAATTATCTAAATCGTAAGGCATATACATTTGGTACAAGTTTTTATTCAGGTCGTTTTTACGAATCGGTTCAGGTTAGTGGCCGAGTAGATTACCCAACAAAACTACCATTATTTGTTGGGGCAGAATTAACTTACAATCACTGGAATTTTTATAATACAAGCCAAATTTTTATAGAAAACCCGCATCCAATTTATATCGAACAATCTGATAGAAAAATAGATTTGATGATGGGTGTTCCCTTAAACTATAATACTAAAATTGTATTGCACTCGTCATTTATTAATAATCAAGATGAGTATAGCCCGAACAGTACTTTTGCAGTGGGCGATTTATTAGACCAAACCATTTTTAATGGATTTAAAGCTTCATTAAACCTGGAAAAAAATTCTTTAAACAGAAAACAATACGCCACCCGAGGACAAAGCTTTTTGTTGAGTTTTAATTTTACTACAGGTCGTGAAAACTATAATCCAGGGAATATTTTCCGAAACGTTGTACCAGCCAATACATTTTTACCATCGAACCATTTAAGGCAATGGATTGGTGTAAAACTATCACAGGAAAACTATTTTCTACATTTAAAGAAATATACTCTAGGCTACATTGTTGAAGGCGTAATCTCTAATCAGCCATTATTTAACAACTACTATTCTACCCTATTGGTAGCACCAGCGTTTTATCCGTTACAAGATAGTCGGTCGTTATTTCTGGATAAATTTAGAGCATCTACCTACGCTGCAGGCGGAATTAAAAATATTTTCAGTGTTAGAAAAAATTTAGATTTTAGATTAGAAGGTTACTTATTTTTACCCCACAAAGAATACGAATTAAACAATTTACAGGATGTAGCTTATGCAAAAGCCATTACAAAAATCCGCTATGCAGCTACTGCGGGCTTGGTTTATCAAACGCCAGTTGGCCCTGTTAGTTTAAGTTATAATTTATATAACGACGCGATTAAAAGAAATGGTGTATTATTGCATATCGGTTATTTAATTTACAATAAACGTTCTATAGAATGAAACTAGGCTTTATCTTATTTTTCCTTTGCTTAATCAGCTTTTTCGGTTTTGCACAAACTTCAGAAATTAATAACTTTCTTGTTAAAGAAAACTTATTGAAAAACAATAAACTAGCCATTATTGCAGCCGATTCATTAGATAATCCAAACGAAAACATAAACGGAATTTACACCTTTAGTGTTAGCGGTTTTACCCAAAGCCTTAAATTTAATGATGGGATTGCAGTACTTCCATTACCCATCGAGCGCTCTACTTTTATTTACTTAAAACACCAAAACGATTCGGGTACACACAGCAAACTAGTATATGTTTATAAAAAAGAAAACGACTTAAGTCCGCACGCTATTAATAGTTTATGGCTTTTCATAATCCCTGTACTACTGGTAATTATTGCCTTTGCATTTAGAAAACTAATCATTTTTGCAGTTATTATTTTTCTGGTGTTCGTATATTTTAACCACAGCAGCGGCCTAAACCTGGCTACTTTTTTCGAGAGTATATTTGATGGACTTAAAAATCTATTCTAATTTAGAAAAACCGTTTAAATATTGCTAATTTTTTTAGTAAATTTGAGTATGGAAAATCTATTTTTAGTTTGTTTAATTCCATCTTTATCAATAATGGAAGATGTAGATGTTATTAGAAATGAAATTTCTGATAAATACAAAGTTTACAAATCGTTAAAGCGCCCTGTTCATATTACGCTATATAATCCAGTAAAGATTTCATCCTTAGAAATGGAAAAAAGTTTTTTTAAAGCTTTGGAAAGTGCGTCTTTTTCTGAAAGTTTTTCGCAGGTTTTAAAAGGTTTCGGTTCCTTTGCTCCGCACACCATATTTATTGATGTTGATCGAAACGCACACATTATGCAATTGCAAGCTCAAATAAAATCGGCGCTTAAGCCTTTAGCTTTGATAAATCAAAAAGACAGCTTTAAATTTAATCCTCATCTTACCATTGCTTTTAAAGATGTGAAACCTGAAACTTACGCTTCAATTATGGATGAGTATAAAGACAAGAATTTTAAGCGTGAGTTTTTTGTCGACAGATTTTGGGTTTACAAACACATAGATAAAAGATGGCAGCCTTATAAAGAGTTTTTATTTAAAAACCCAAAAGACGAACCTAAACCATTAAGCCTTTTCGATTAAATTAAAACGGCATTCCAATACCGAAATTATATTGTAAAAAGCGGTAAGTATCTGGCGCATGCGTTGCGTTAAAGTTGTTTCTAAAATCTCGTCCGCCCGATAAAAACTTACTAACTACCCATTGGTCTGACCCTGAAAACTGTGGATCTTTAAGCTTTAATCCAACATCAAATCTGAATACAAAATACTGTACGTCATATCTTAAGCCTAAACCCGCTCCAATAGCAAGTTGCTGTACAACTTTGTTTAATTTCAACATGCCTTCCTCACCATTATCAGCATTTAAATTCCAGATATTTCCTGCATCAACAAAAGCTGCACCCTTTAAAACACCACCAAAAAACTTTCTTAAAACCATGTAACGATATTCGAAGTTGGTTTCGATACGCAAATCTCCTAATTGATCTAAACCAAAAACAGCTCTTCTCAAAGTATCATTGCCTAAAGTTTCTCTGTTGTAATTTCCTGGGCCTAAAGTTCTGGCTTGCCAGGCTCTTATTCCGCTCGATCCGCCAGCAAAGAACCTTTTCTCAAAGTTCATAAAAACCGAATTTCCGTATGCGTAACCTAAACCAGCATTCATACGTGCAATAAATTGCCTGTCGCCACCCAAATGTTTGTACCAGCGTATATCGACCTCTGGGCGAACATATTGATTGTAAGGTAAGCCCAATATTTTACCATAATCCCTAACAAGCGAATCGCCATCGATAAAATTATTAGGATTATGTTTAGCACCAGTTAAATTCGATATGGCTTGAAGCATATTGCCCGCAATATCAATTCCAGCCCTTAAATAAACAAAACTCCTTAATTGATTAAGTTTGTTGGCATTTAAGGTATAAGTATACTTCATACCTAATGTTAAATCTTTTCGAGCTAATAAGGTGGAGTAGTAAAGGTTATTTAGAACTGTATTTTGATCTACACTTGGATCTAAACTCCCAAATCTGTATTCGAAATTTAAGGGCGTAAAAGAGTGCAACTTTGATTTCGTTTCTACCCAATCGTAGGTAACTGAATTAATAAATATATTCCTTACCGAAACATCTTTCTGTAAAGCATAAATATAACTCGAAGAGAAAGTAGTATGCGGCATGCCATTACCGCCTAATTCTGGTTTGTAAAATGGAATAATTAAACGAGGTACCGATATGCTTGCGCTCACCGAAAAATCTTTTTGATAAATATCGCGAAATGGCGAAGTTCCGTTTCCAATTCTTGATTGCAAACCACCTTTTACCTGCAACTCAAATCTTTCTGCACCACGAAATAAATTATTATTGGTATAGGTATTACTTAAGTTGAAGCCCACCGTACCACCGTTAAAAGGAATTTCTCCTTCTACCCGATTACTCATCACCTTTTGTGGTGTTAACAGAATTATCGGACTTATTTTATTTGAAGTACTATCTCTTCTGAAATATTCAATTTTAACATTTTTAAATACATTTAACTCGTACAGCCTGTCAAACGTTAAACTTTCATTTCTAATATCGTATAATTCGCCCTGCTTTAAAAAATCGTAACGGGTTATAGGGTTTCTTCTATATCTTTTTGATAAATCTGTAAACGAAATTCCGCGAGTTGTATCTCGGCTTACATAGTTTCTTAACGAATCTGGAAATCCATCAGGACTTGGGGCAATAACCATGTAAGTTGTACCAATGTTGTATTGTTTGTGATCGCCTGCAGGCGGATTAGTAATATTCAATTTCAAATCTACCTTTTTTACATCTCTGGTTTCTATAACATCGAAATTTACATAAGGTCTTAAAAAATAAAAATATCCATTTTCTTTCATTACCCTGTTTACTTGCTCACGTTCGTAAGCTAACGAATCTGCATCGTACTGCATCCCTTCGTGTAAGTGCGTAAAAGTTGGCTTGGTAGAATTGTATATGCTTTTAACACTTTTAGTTGCAATAGAGTCGCTTAACTTTCCAATAAACGATGGAGGACCTGGTTGAGCCTTAAAATTAACTTCTGCTTTTTTATCTTTTACATTTATATCGGCAGTAACTTTGGCTTGAAAATAACCTTTTCCTTTTAAAAATTTTTCTATTTGATTTCTGGAAATCTCGACCAAAGCACTATCCAAAATTGCTGGTGGCGAACCAAAAGGTTTTATATCAGTTGTTTTGTAACGGCCATCTTTAGTATTAAATAAATTATACAATGGTACGTTTATGCCAAAGGCAGATGATGGCCTGATATCTTTCTGAACGTAGTTATAAGCCTGCTCTTCAAATTTCTTATCAACACTATCAATAGTAACCTTTTTAACTATCGATTGATAATCGGGAATGTATTTAGTTGATGAACAAGCCTGCATTAAAACAATAATTAATAGTAATATTGCAGGGCTTTTCAGTTTAGAATATTTAAAGGATTTGTATGCTTTCAAAATCTCAGATTAGTTTTATTAAATCGTTACATCAAAAAAAATACCGTAAAGAAACTGGGTTATTCCTTGTTGAAGGTATAAAATCTATTAAAGAATTTATACAAGCTCCATACCAGATTCATTCCATATTTTACATTGGCGAACAGTATAACTTGTTACCCAAATTACCCGCAAATATAAACTTATTTGAAGTAAACAACGCTGAATTAAGTAAGATTAGTACTTTACAAACACCACAAGGTTTTTTAGCTGTCATTCATATTCCTGAAACGAATACAATTCATTTAAAAAACTTAAAAAATCAATTTACATTGATTTTGGATGGCGTGCAAGACCCTGGTAATATGGGCACAATTATACGCACTGCCGATTGGTTTGGTTTTAAAAACATAATCTGCTCAGAAGATTGTGTAGAGGCTTATAATCCAAAAACTGTGCAGGCAACAATGGGTTCGCTAGCCAGGGTAAATATTTATTACGAGAACTTATTTACGCTGTTAACAGATAACGAAATCCCTGTATTTGGAGCATTACTCGATGGAAATTCTATCTACAAAACCAATTGGGGCAACGAAGGATTAATTATTTTAGGAAACGAAGGAAAAGGTATTACCAAAGAAGTTATAGCCAAAATTAATCAGCCTGTTACTATACCAAGATTTGGCGAAGCAGAATCACTAAATGTAGCAGTAAGTGCCGCAATTTTTTGTTCGGAAATAGCACGGACAAAAAATTAATATGATTAATTGTGAATTTATATTTGCGAGCTAACTAATAATTGCTATTTTTGCAACCTTGAATTTCAAGGTCGAGTGGCCGAGTGGCTAGGCAGAGGTCTGCAAAACCTTCTACAGCGGTTCGAATCCGCTCTCGACCTCCATTTGTACAAATAAAAATAATAAAAGGTTATTACCATGGCAGTTACCAGATTAAAAAGAAAAGACAGAAGAAATAAAAACTTTGCACAACAAGATGTAGATTTTTTAAAGAGAGCTACTAACATCGAGTTAGGAAGCCGCTCTGCACAACCTAAAAACGATCAATTAGCAAAAAACAATGCTGTTTTAGCTGGTTTGGCAAAATAGTTTTTAGAATCTTCTAAAAAAATTAAAAGCATCCTTCTGATCAAAGGATGCTTTTTTTTGCTTGTATTTTTCCTTGTTAGAAATCGAGCGGACTTTGTACTTTCCTTTTAACTACATCGGTAATATGCGTATAAATTTGCGTGGTATTTAAACTATTGTGTCCAAGCAGTTGTTGTATATACCTAATATCTGTTCCGTTTTCTAATAAATGTGTAGCGAAACTATGTCGTAATATATGTGGCGAAACATCTTTAATTATTTTTGCTTTCGCTGCAGCATCTTTTAATATAACTTGCACACTTCGAGAAGAATATTGATACCCAGATTGCCCCTCAAACAAATAAACTTTTGGGCGATACAATTTAAAATAAGCCCCTAGTAACGGCAAAACGGCTTGCGGAAGCATTACCTGCCTATCTTTTTTTCCTTTTGCCTGATTAATATTGATTACGCCATTATTGGAATCAATGTTATTTATTTGCAGGTTTATTACTTCGCTTAATCTTAAACCGCAACCGTACAGTAAACTCAAAATTGCTTTATGCTTTAAATTTTCTACTACTGCAAGAATTTTCTTAACCTCTTCCCTATTGAGGTATTTAGGCAACTTTTGTTCCGTTCTTTTAGGAAAAAGGTAATCGATTTTTAGCGTTTGATCGAAAACCATTTTATAGAATAGCTTTAAACTCCCTATTAAATGCTTTTGATACGCAGCCGAAATATTCTTCTCTCTAATGATTTGATATAGATATTTTTCGATAATTTGTTCATCTATATTTTCTATACCCGTGCTGCTATTTTCTTTAAAAAAGCTAGCAAGAGCAGCTGTGTAAGATTTTATTGTTGATTCACCATACCTGCAATCTGCATTTTTTGTTTAAAAATTTCTGAATATTTCATATTTGACTGAAAAGGTGTAACATTCGTAAATCCAAAAAACATAATCGCAAACAACAGGGGTTAATCATCTGAAGATAAACAAAATAGGAATAAAAGAGAGACGAGAAAAATTTTTATTTGCGAATGTTAATTAATTTGGCTTTGCGAAATGCGTAAGTTTAGGTGTTAGGCGTCAGCAAAGAACGTGCACTTTCATAAAGTGAGAAGACGATAAAAAACACAAATTATGTGGATACATTTTAGAAAAAACAGCAGTAACTCATATGGCGGTGGTTTAAATGAACCGTTCGGTTATTTTGGAAGAATTATTTTGGATAAATTTCAAACTGAAAATATAGAATTTCCCTACGGAGAAATTGAAATCTGTTTGGCTTTCTCATCATCAAAAGAAAAAAATCAAGTACGTAAAGAATGGTTTGCAAAACTACCACATTACTACCGTGGCAAAACAATGGTTCGGATTACTCTTCCAATGGCTGAAAAAGAAAAAAACCTGACAGATATGCTTGAAGTTATTGATAAGGCTTTGAAATTATCATTTCGAAAAAGAAGCAAGATGACGGATATGACCCGCAGAAACTAAAAGCAACTCTATCTCAACTGGGTAAGGAACTGCAAGAGACAGATTTATGGAAATTAAATGATAAATATGAAAATATTTTAAGACAGGAAGCTATAGAAAAGCGTCTTCAAGAGAGGGCAATTCGAGAACAATCAGATGAAGAAAAGAAGAAGTTGGTTTATGACTTACGATTTATGTACTATCTTCCGAACGTAGATAAATTTTATTTTTCTCCTTACGAAAATCGTTTTCGTGAAAGAATATTAGAAAAACTTCGAGAAAAGAAATTTCGACTTCCCAATTATACTCACTTATATATTATGATTTCTGACACCTTTGAAAATTCTTTGTATCACGCAATTAGAGCCGAGAACTGGTTTGTTTATGGAATTGCGGTCTTAGAAAATTTTGCAGATTATCCAGCAAAACAAGAAATTGAAAAGCAAAGAATTGTTTTCGACTTGATAAAGCAAGGTTTAAATTGACAAATTAGATGCCAAAATTCTCAAAGAAGCATTGGATGAAGTGGAACAAAAAATCTTTAATAGAAAACAGGGAAGAACAGAATTGCCGAACGCCTAACAAGGGTTTTGCAATAGTGGGATGAAACTGCAAAGTTCAACGGCAGTTCTTCGATTGAACTATTGTGCAAAATCGAAGATTTGCGCTTCAACTGCCCCACCCAAACGCCAAGCCCCGAAACGTTGGCTGATGGATGTCCGAACCGCGCAACCAAAACAAATCTGAACAATAAAGAAACAACGAAATGTCCAACGCACAAAATATCATAGCTGAAATCGACACTTTTTTAGATAAGTCAATGTTGAGGAAATCTAAAATAACAAAACAGGAATTAATCAATTTTATAGAACAAAAATGGCAAGAAGCAGATAAAGAAAAGTACAATATTCATCAAGGAAGTATATTTATTGGAAGAATGATAAATGAATATATCAACATAAATGATTTTGAAAATATGATGAGATGGATTGTGGAGATGGATGCACATTCACTTTCAAAAAAACATCCTGCTTATATAAATAGTTATTACAACGGAGAATGTTGCTTAGAATGTGGAAATGAGGAAAAAGCTCTCGAATTTTTTAAATTATGTTATGCCGAAAACAAAGATTACATTTTTACAAGAGCTCCATTTTGTTATCAATTTTTCAATAAACATCTTGAAAATCCAAAAGAGCTGACTAATAAAAAAGATAGTGATGAAGAAGGTTTTGACATCATTTTTGAATTAAAATATTGGCAGGATTTCTTCAAGGAAAATGAAAAATTGTATTATAATTTGCTTGATGAAGATGGCGAAATTGTCGAAAAGCCAACCACAGATCAACAAAACGGTTTAGAGTATTTACAAAAAAATCAAGAGATAATTTTAAGAAACTTACTCAATGAACTCTTGAAAAAATATCCTGACCTACAGAACATCTATAACTATTCGGAAGAAAACAAACAAGATTTTATGCCTGATTTAAAAGGCATTCAGGATTTTCTAGACTTGTTAACACCGATTAATTTTTATGTTACATCTGTAATTAAAGAAGGCTATCCGTACATAGGTTTTGGCTTTTCTTGTTCGTGGGACAGCGAACACGGTTTGGGAGTAATGACACACAAAGACAGAATTATAGAAATAGCTGGTGCAGACATAGCATTTGACACCTGGACAGCAGAGAAAGATTTAAAATAAAGGCAGAACTAAATCCACACATCAGCTTGTCAATATGGAGAGCGAAACTGCAAAATTCAACGGCAGTTCTTCGATTGAACCCTAGTAATAATATCAACTTTTGTGCTTCGAAATCCCGCCCGAAAGCAAAGCCCTGAAACGTTGGCGGCAAGCATAAACCTAAACTACACAGACAAATGACACGAATAGCATTCATTTTAATTTTTCTACTTTCAAAATCTGCATTTTGCCAGACAACATTTGTCGTTGACAATTTTTCAAAAGATTATTTAGGCAAATTATATATTGCAGACACAACAGAAGTTTTTAGCAAAGGTTGGGTTGCAGTCTTCGACAAGAAAACTAAGAAACAACTTATTAAAATCAGTTCGGACGAATTAACCTTTACCCTTCATAAAGGAAAAGTTCTTGCCAACGTAAAAGAAATGCCTTACGGTGAACAAAGTTCAATTTTATACAAAGATTTCAATTTTGACGGGATAAAAGACTTTGCAATTATGGACGGTCAAAATAGTTGTTACCACGGACCATCTTTCCAAATCTATTTGGCTACAAACAATGGATTTGAACAGAATCCTGAATTTACTGAACTTGCACAAGATTATTGCGGAATGTTTGACATTGACTACAAAACAAAAACAATTCGCCCAATGACAAAAAGCGGCTGCTGTTGGCACCAGTATTCAAATTATAAAGTAAAAAATAACAGCCCTTATCCAATAAAAATAGTTGAAGAAGGATTGAGTCCTACAGGAATTACGTGGGATATGGAAGAACAGAATTTGATTAAAGGAAAAATGGTAATATCTAAATATCAAATTTTTGAAGTAGAGGAAAATAAAGACAAAATTTTGCTTTCTTTTGGATTTGAAAATAAGAAAAAAATGCACGTTTGTAAAACAGAATCTATTTTGTATTATGCTTTTACTGACGCAAACGACAGAATAGAATTACTTTACAACGATACATTCAAATATTCAAATGGCGAAAACACTTTGTCATTTACAAATCATAACACAGAGTATATCATTTATGAAGACAAGATAATAGCAAAAACACCTAACAACAAATACGAATTGAAAGCTGTTAGCAACACAAAATTTGGAACATTGACAAAGTTGAAAAACTTAAAAATTGAAAACGTAATAAATTGAAAATGCTAGCCGCTAGCAGGGGTTTGCCAAAAGCGGGGGCTGAACAGCCTCGATTGAACATTTGTGCACGGTTCAATAACAGTAATTCTATTGAAGATTTGTGCTTTTATTGCCCGCCCGAACCTAAAGCCTCGAAACGTTAGCTGTAATTTTAAAAAACAATGAAAAAAATTGACACGCTTGAAAAAGTAACATTTGAAGAAATAGCGGAGACATTTAATTCTGCTTTTTCTGATTACGTTTTGCCAATTACATTTAGCAGGAAACAGCTTGAAGCTAAATTTTTGAGTGAAGGTGGAAGATTAGATTTATCTGTCGGTGTCTTTGATAACAGCAATCTGATAGCCTTTATCTTACATTTCATCAATAGTTCAGAAGGAAAAATAATAAACTATAACGGCGGGACAGGAGTAATTCCAAGTTTTAGAGGAAATAATCTGACTTCGAAAATGTATGACTACATATTACCTAAATTAAAAGAAAACAAAGTAGAAGAAATGATTTTGGAAGTATTGACAGAGAACATACCTGCAATAAAAACATACCAAAAACAAAGATTTAATATTATCAGAGAGCTTAATTGTTTCAAAGGAAAACTGAAATTCAAAGCATCAAAAAACATTGAAGAAGATTACAAAATCATTAGGCTAAAAGATTTGAATTGGAATTTGCTCCAAACATTTTGGGATTATACACCAACTTGGCAAAATTCGATTACAACGATTAATAACTTGCAAGACCAAAACATTTGTTTCGGAATAACCAAAAATGATAAAATACTTGGCTATATCATTTTTAATACAAAAATCAAAAGAATACATCAATTAGCGATTGATAAAAAATTCAGAAAGATTGGCTTAGGAAGTCTATTGCTGAATTCAGTTTTTGAAATCGAATCGGAAGAAATTTCTTTTATCAATATTGACTCAAGATTTGATGGGTTTGGCAATTTTCTCGAAGGCAGAGGAATGAAAAATTACACAAATCAATATGAAATGAAACGTAAAATATAAAAACTGCAATCAACAAAGGTTTCACAATAGTGGAGCAAAACTGCAAAGTTTAATTTTTAGTTCTTTCATTCGATTTTTTTTTGCAAAATTGAAGATTCTTTATTTATATAAAAGATTAAAATTAAGCCAACATACAATGATAGACAACATTAAGATATTAGATTCTAAAGTTCTTTCTGACAATTGGTATGTACTTCGAAAAATAACTTACGAATACACCAAAAAAGACGGAAAGAAACTGATTCAAAGTAGAGAAGCTTACGATAGAGGCAATGGTGCAACAATTTTACTCTACAACCTGGAACAAAAATCAGTAATCCTTACCAGACAATTTCGTCTTCCAACATTTGTAAACGGAAATGAAACAGGGATGTTAATTGAAGCCTGCGCAGGTTTATTAGACAAAGACAATGCTGAAGATTGTATCAGAAGAGAAACCGAAGAAGAAACGGGCTACAAAATAACCGATGTTCGTAAAATATTTGAAGCCTATATGTCGCCAGGTTCAGTGACAGAAATTTTATACTTCTTTATTGCCGAATATGCAAAAGAAATGAAGGTTAATGAGGGCGGCGGACTTGAGCACGAAGAAGAAAATATAGAGGTTTTAGAAATTGATATTTCGGAAGCAATGAAAATGGTAGAAAGCGGCGAAATTAAAGATGGAAAAACAATAATGCTTCTTCAATACATAAAGCTTAACAACATATTGTAACACAAAAAATTATTTAAAATTAAGACGAAATGAAAAACAAAATAGGTTTCAATCCAATTTTTGCATTACTTGCGTTTCCAATAGGACTAGCATTGTTTCGAGAATTTGACTTTCAAAATTTCGAATTTAAAAAACCTGCTCTAGGTATTCTTTACCTTATTACGTTCATTACTTGCATTATTTTAATGTTAAAAAAAAATAAAACATTAAGCTAAAGAGCAAATAATACCATTAATATGGTTCGCGAAATAAATATTTTGAGTATTCTAATTTTTAAATTATGAATTTTACCGAAACACTTTCAACATTACAATCGCTTGGCGACGAAAAAGTACGCAAGCAACATATAAAAAATGGTGCGCGTGAAAATCTTTATGGGGTTAAAATGGGTGATATCAGGTTACTGGCCAAGAAGATTAAAACAGATCATAATTTAGCTCTTGAACTCTGGAAAACAGACAACATTGACGCAAGAATGTTGGCGATTTTGATTCTTAACCCGAAGGAATTAACTGCAGCAGAAATTGAGGAAATGGTATCATCAGAGCAATTTGCATGGGCCGCAGATTGGTTTTACAATTATATCGTGAAAGAATATCCTGCTAAGGAAGAATTTAGAGAAAAATGGATGAATTCGAACGATATAATGCTGGCCCGCGCTGGCTGGAGTTTAACTGCAGGGAGAATTACTAGAAATCATGAAGGAATGAATATCGCTGCTATTCTGGATAAAATTGAAAAAGAAATGCCTAAAGCAGCCAAAGAAACGCAATGGACAATGAATACCACACTTGCCCAAATTGGTATTAACCACCCAGAATACAGGGAAAGAGCATTAGCTATTGGAGAGAAACTCGGAGTTTTTCGCGATTATCCTGTATCAAAAGGCTGCACCTCACCCTTCGCTCCTATTTGGATTAACGAAATGGTGAGCAGACAAAAATAATTCAACAATAAAGCAGGTACCGAAATTTTATCAGGGAAAATTCCAGGATAAAAAGGAATGCAAACTAAAAAAGCTGGAGCATTTAATCTTTCCGCTTTTTTATTTAACCAATGATTTACAGATCGATTTAATTAAGCCTGGTCCTTCGTAAATAAAACCAGTATATAATTGAACTAAGCAAGCGCCAGCATCTAATTTATCTTGTGCATCTTTTGCCGAATGAATCCCACCAACCCCGATAATTGGAAAGGCTTTATTTGATTGCTCTGAAAGGTACTTAATTACTTCTGTAGAGCGCTCTTTAACAGGTTTACCGCTTAAGCCACCCATTTCTCCAGCTAAAACTTTTTCTGTAGCCAGGTTGTCTCGGCTAATAGTGGTATTGGTTGCAATAATCCCAGCAATTTTAGTCTCTGCTACAATTTCAATAATATCATCTAGTTGTGCATTGGTTAAATCTGGTGCAATTTTCAATAAAATCGGGCGAGAAATATCGTTTTTACGATTACGCTGTTGCAGCGTATTCAAAATATTTTTAAGTGGCTCTTTTTCTTGTAATTCGCGTAAGCCAGGTGTATTCGGAGAACTTACATTAACTACGAAATAATCTACAACATCAAAAAGCCTGTCGAAGCATTTAATGTAATCACTTACCGCATCTTCGTTTGGCGTGGCTTTATTTTTTCCAATATTTCCACCAACAACTATATCAGGATGTTTATCCTTAAGCAGACGTAAACGTTCTGCCATCACATCAACACCTTTATTATTGAAACCCATGCGGTTAATCAAAGCTTCATCATTCGGCAAGCGAAACATTCGAGGCTTGTCATTTCCAGGCTGTGGCATTGGTGTTACCGTTCCTACTTCAATAAAACCAAAGCCTAAATTACTTAGTGCCTCTACATATTCGCCGTTTTTATCAAAACCAGCGGCTAATCCGACAGGATTTCTGAATTTGATTCCAAAAACTTCTTTTTCTAAACCTTTAATGTGAATATCAAAACTGCTGCGGATAATGGTTTTTCCTAATGGAAATTTATCATTAAACCATTTTAACCGCTTAACTACGAAATAATGTACGTTTTCGGGATCAAATTTGAAGAAAATTGGTTTAATAAG
This sequence comes from Pedobacter ginsengiterrae, assembly GCF_039537385.1. Classification (NCBI taxonomy): domain Bacteria; kingdom Pseudomonadati; phylum Bacteroidota; class Sphingobacteriia; order Sphingobacteriales; family Sphingobacteriaceae; genus Pedobacter; species Pedobacter ginsengiterrae. Next base: position 176,938 of record NZ_BAABAK010000016.1, on the reverse strand, counting down.
GCGATACATGATGCGAAGATAAATAAAATATGGAAAATAATGGAAAATGTAAGATGGAGGAGAAATAATTGAAAATAGGAAAACCTATCGCCTGGTTTATGCCCAATCATGTCTGTTATTCTTACATCTCCATCTTACATCACACACATCTTCGATCTCTCATGAAACTAGTATGCCGCAGTAAATTGCTCTTGATGATGTGCATTGTTTTCCAATTCATCAGCCAAAACAATTGACAGATCTTCTACTGATAAAATTGAACGGCCTTCTTCATTAAAAACTGGAGAAGTTTTACCTAAACGATATTTACCAGTGCGACCAATTGTAATACCTGGATGCATTTCGATTGCAGGACTGAAAAACAACCAATCCAATTCTTTTTCTTCTTTCAGCGTATTAAAATAATCTCTTACAGCCGATGCACCAGGATAAATTTCTTTTGGAAATTGCGGACCATCGACCAATTGATTTCCATCAATTTGCAAAGTTCCTGCACCACCAATAAAAATATAACGTTTAACACCAGATGCTTTAACCGCTTTCTGGATGGCTTCTGCACCAGCAACAGTATCATCGTAAAGGTTCGGGTTAGTCCATCCTGCATTAAATGCACTTATAACGGAATCTGCACCTTTCAAAGCTTCTGCTAATTTTTCTGTGTCCAATACATCAACAGCAACTTTGGTTACTTTTGCATCCGAGTTTTCAATTTTATTTGTATTACGGGCAATTGCAATTACATCATTACCACGGCTTACTAATTCGTTTAAAAGGGCTTTACCTACAAATCCTGAGGCGCCTATTAATGCTACTTTCATGTTATTTAATTTTTAATGAGTGAATTTTGAATAATTAAATGCTTATTGTAATATATTTTATTACAGTTTTGAGCAAAAAAACTTATTTAAACTTAGATGCAAAATCCGCCAATGTCTGTTTTGATAAATTTTCTATCAAAGCTTTTTCAGCATCGCTATAAAGTGTATTTAAATGTTGATTAATTTGTTTACCAATCGGGCATTTTGGGTTGGGTTCGTTTTTACTTTGGCCTAAAATTCTGCTGTTATTAATGGCTTTATAAACTTCTCCTAAATTAATATCTGACGCATTTTTAGCTAAAAAGGAACCGCCACCTTTCCCCTCTTTACTATCAACAAATCCATATTTTCTTAAATTCATAATTTCTTTACGAACCAAAACTGGATTAATATTAATGCTCCCAGCCAAGTATTCCGAACTCACAAGCGTACCTTTTGCATCATCGAGCAAGGTTAGTATGTGTAGCGAAATAGAAAATCGGCTGTTATTCATTCTGTAATAATTTAAATTACAGTACAAATGTATGTAAAAAATCAATACATCAAAAAAATGTTAAATTTTTATTTCAAATTAATCTAAAGCAGGAAAGAGAATTGGGAAGTAAATTTACGCTATGAAATAATAAGTATAGATTTTTTGTAAATTGGTTATAAAGCTGCCGATACAATTAGACACAACAAACAGCACTTTCATACCCATCTTTAAAACAGCCTAAATCAAACAAAATTAAATTTTATTAAAAATAATTTCGATTTCCTATTGACAAATTAAATTTTGTTATTACATTTGGCTCATTCAAAAGAAAAAATGAAACAATTCAACACATATTACTTTGGTTACTTTTACTATTTTAGTAAGAGCCGGGGCTAATATGCAAAAAGATATATAACAATATTAAAATGTATAAAAAAGTCCCGGCAAACAGCCGGGACTTTTTTTGTTTACGCAAAAATGGAAACGACAAAACGAGTAGCAATTCAAGGTATTAAAGCATCTTTTCATGAAGAAGCAGCCTACAAATTCTTTGGTAAAAACATCGAAACTGTAGAATGTAATTCATTTAAAGAAACATGTGATAAGCTAGAGAAAAACGATGCAGATTTCGTAGTAATGGCCATCGAAAATTCTATTGCTGGCAGCTTATTACCAAACTACACATTAATCAGAGATTACGGTTTCTCGGTAGTTGGCGAAGTTTATTTACCAATTCAATTACACTTAATGGCGTTGCCAGGCGTAAAATTTGAGGATATTAAAGTTGTAACCTCTCATCCTATTGCAATCCGTCAGTGTATCGATTTCTTTTACGATTACCCACACATCAAAATTGTAGAAAGCAACGATACTGCTGCTTGCGCAAAACGTATTCAGGAAGAAAAATTAACGGATACAATGGCTATTGCAAATAGTTTAGCCGCAGAACTTTACGAATTAAACATTTTAGAGCGTCGCGTAGAATCAAACAAAAAAAACTACACTCGTTTCCTTATCCTTAAAAAGGATAAAACCGATGAGGGTAATAAAATAAATAAGGCATCAATCTGTTTTCAGGTTGGGCACAAAGCAGGTTCGCTGGCAACTGTATTAAACATCTTCGCAGAGCAAGAAGTAAGCTTAACAAAAATACAATCTATGCCAGTGTTAGGTAAGCGAAACGAATATTATTTTTATGTCGATCTAGAATGGCCAAGTACCGAAAAATACGACAAAGCTGTTAGAAAAGCATTAAAGTACACTTCGAACTTTAACATCCTCGGAGAATATCAAAAGAACGATAAAGTATAAGTGAATTACGAATTAGGAAAAACAAAGCAATACAAAAATTAAACAATCGAATTATAAAATATTACAAGCCATAAATCATGAAACTTAATTTAAACATCCAACCTTTAAACACTTGGTTAAACGTTAACAACGAGCCATTAATTATCTCTGGACCATGCAGTGCAGAAACTGAGGAACAATTATTAACTACAGCACACTTATTAGCTGCAACTGGCAAAGTATCAGTTTTAAGAGCTGGTATCTGGAAACCACGTACTCGTCCGGGAGAATTCGAAGGTATCGGAAGTATTGGTTTAGAATGGTTAAAACGTGCTAAAGCAGAAACTGGTTTACCAACAGCTGTTGAAGTTGCAAATGCAAAACATGTTGAAGAAGCTTTAGCTGCAGGTGTTGATATCCTTTGGATTGGCGCACGCTCTACAGTAAACCCATTCACAGTTCAGGAAATTGCTGATGCTTTAAGAGGTCACGATGTTCCAGTATTAATAAAAAACCCGGTTAACCCTGATTTACAATTATGGATTGGTGCAATCGAGCGTATTAACGGTGCTGGAATTACTAAAATTGGTGCAATTCACCGTGGTTTCTCATCATTCGAAAAAAGCTCTTTCCGTAACGAACCAATGTGGGAAATGGCTATTCAATTGAAAACTTTATGCCCTGAATTGCCAATCATTAACGATCCAAGTCATATTTGTGGTAACCGTGAATTAATTCCTTACATCTCGCAAAAAGCTTTGGATTTAGATATGCAAGGTTTAATGATTGAATCTCACGTAGATCCATCAGTTGCTTGGACAGATGCTAAACAACAAGTTACACCTGCAGCTTTGGCAGAATTGGTAGATCGTTTAACGGTTCGTGAACCAGAAGCACCAAATGAAGCTTTTGCTGATAAATTAGCTGATTTACGTAAAAACATCGATAAAATTGATGACATTTTATTACAAAAATTAGCGGAACGTATGTCTATTGTAGAAAAAATCGGCGAATTCAAACGCGATAATCAAGTTACAATTTTACAAGTTAACCGTTGGGATGCAATCATTAAAAAAGGTCACGCTTTTGCAAAAGCTTTAAAGTTAGACTTAAATTTTACTGAAAAATTCTTAGAATTGATGCACGGCGAATCTATCCGTAAACAAACGGAGATTATGAATGCTGGTAAAGCTGCAGAAGGAATTGCTGCTGAACAACATACTGAAGTTAAAGCTTAGTAGAGCGAAAAGCCTAGAGCAGAAAGACTTAAGCGAAAGCAATGTCCAAAGCTCCACGTCATTGCGAGGAACGAAGTAATTTTAATGCAAAAGCATTTGATTTATTTCTCCTCGCAATAACGATTTATAAATGTAATGGTACTGTATTTACAACTTGTCATTCTGAGCTTGTCGAAGAACATTTAATATTGTTTCGACAGGCTCAGCATAATAATGTTTGAAATCGGCTCATTGAGAATAAAACCAGAATAAAATGTCAAAAAACGCCTTAGTTTCTTTTAAAGGAACCAAGAATATTAATACGGAAATCCAATTAACTGGCTCGAAAAGCGAATGTAACAGAGCCTTAATTATAAGCGCTTTAAGTAAGAAATTGGTTAAGGTAGAAAACTTGTCAAACGCAGCTGATACAGTAACACTTAATGGCATCCTTAATAATCTTGAAGAAGAGTTAGAAGTAGAAATCCAGGAATCTAAAACAGTTGATGTTGGCCCTGCAGGAACGGCTATGCGTTTTCTTTCAGCTTATCTTTCTGCCAAAAACGGGAATTTCTTATTAACAGGAACTGAAAGAATGAAACAACGCCCGATTGGTATTTTAGCTGAGGCTTTAAAAACTATTGGTGCAGATATTTCTTACACAGAATCTGAAGGCTTTCCTCCGTTAAGCATAGTTGGCCCGTTAAATCAAAAAACAGCTGAAGTTAAAATTAAAGGCGATGTGAGCAGTCAGTATATTTCAGCTTTGCTGATGATTGCCCCTATCCTGCCTAAAGGTTTAACACTAGAAATTGAGGGCGAACTAACTTCCAAGCCGTATGTAGATATGACTTTGGATATGCTGACTGAAGTTGGCATTGAACACACCTGGAATGGTAATTCGATTTCGATAAAACCACAAGCCTTTAAACCTGGAACATTGGTTGTAGAGCCAGATTGGAGTGCTGCATCTTATTGGTACAGTATAGCAGCATTAGCGGATGAAGCTGAAATCAGCTTACCTGCCTTAAAGGAAAAGAGTTTGCAAGGCGACAGTCAGATTCAAAAAATCATGAAAATTTTCGGTATTGCAACTACTAAAACTGAAAAAGGAATTTCAATAAGTAATCTAGGTTTATCTTTAGAAACCAACCAGATCTTAGACTTAAAAACCTGTCCTGATTTAGCGCAAACCATTGTAGTTATTGCGGCTGCATTGGGTAAAAACATGTCATTTACAGGTTTAGAAACTTTAAAAATTAAAGAAACGGATAGAATTGCAGCGCTAAAAAATGAGCTAGCGAAAATTGGTGTTACTTTAACCGAAGATGATTTGGTTTATACTTTAAATACTGATGAACTTCATTTCCCAGAAAAAATCACCATTGCAACTTACGAGGACCACCGTATGGCAATGGCTTTTGCACCGCTTGCATTATTAATAAACGAAGTTGAAATTGAAGAAATGCAGGTAGTAGAAAAATCTTACCCTTATTTTTGGGAGGATTTGAAAAAGGCAGGCTTTGACATTAGTATAAAGTATTGAGAATCAAGTTTCAAAATTAAAAACACAACCCAAAAAATCGTAATTCCAAAATCATCAATCTAAAATAATCATGGCAGGCAACTCATTCGGACAATTATTTCGCATAACCACCTTTGGCGAATCTCACGGCGTAGCCATTGGGGTAATTATTGATGGCTGTCCGGCGCAATTGGAAATCGATATGGATTTTATTCAATCTGAATTGGATAAACGTAAACCAGGTCAATCGAAAATTACAACACAAAGAAAAGAAAGCGATACCGTTCAAATTTTATCAGGCGTTTTCGAAGGCAAAAGTACAGGAACGCCAATTGCATTGTTAATTCCTAACGAAGACCAACGATCGAAAGATTATGGCCATAACGTTGATGTTTATCGCCCAAGTCATGCCGATTATGTTTATGATGCAAAATATGGCATTCGCGATCATCGTGGAGGCGGACGTTCATCTGCTCGTGAAACCGCTGCTCGCGTAGCTGCAGGGGCAATTGCAAAATTGTTTTTAAAACAGCAAGGTATTGAGATTTTTGCTCACGTAACTGCCGTTGGAATGATCGAAGCTCCGAATTTAGAAAGCAACGATTTATCAGCTTTGCTAAATATTAGAGAAGAAAATATTGTACGTTGTGCTGACCCCGCAACTGCTCACGAAATGATTGAGTTTATCGATTCAATTAGAAAAGATGGCGATACCGTTGGTGGTAAAATTGGTTGTGTAATTAAAGGTTGTCCTGCTGGTTTGGGCGAACCCGTGTTTGATAAATTACATGCCGATTTAGGTAAAGCAATGTTAAGTATAAATGCTGTTCATGGCTTCGAATATGGCTCTGGCTTTGCTGGAAGCGAATTGAGAGGATCTCAACATAATGATATTCCTCAACCTAAAGCCCCTGACTCTAAAGTATTTAAAACAACTACAAATTTTGCAGGTGGTATTTTAGGTGGGATTTCTAACGGAATGGATATTACTTTTAAAGTAGCTTTTAAACCAGTCGCAACCATTATGCACAATCAGCAAACCATAAATGCTGCTGGCGAAGCTGCAGAAATTAAAGGAAAAGGTCGCCACGACCCTTGCGTAGTACCAAGAGCTGTAGTAATTGTTGAGGCGATGGCTGCTTTAGTTTTAGCCGATCAGTTTTTAAGAAATAAAGCGAGTGTGATATAGATGTAATCCGTCATTTCGACCGCAGTGGAGAAATCTTGGGATAATAACTTGATTCCAGGATTTCTCCCTTTCGTAACACTCCACTCGAAAGCACTTAAAAATTCTTCGACAAGCTCAGACTGACAATATATTAAAGATAAATCATGATAAAACTCCTCCCTATCCTATTTCTTTTCTTTGGTTTAAATTCTTTTGCACAAAGCTATTCAAATCAAATTGCAAAGCATCGCGAAGGCTATAAACAAGATTTTATAAAGGAATCTAATTCTCCGTTGAAAGAAAACGATCTTCAAAATCTTCATTTTTATGACGCAGACAGTACCTACAAAGTTGTAGCAACAGTCGAAATCCTTAAAAACGAAAAGGTTTTTAAAATGCCAACTTACGATGGAACAAGTAAAGAGTTTTATCGCTATGCAAAAATCACCTTCGATTTAAATGGTAATCAAACTGCCATGACTTTATATAAAAGTATTGCTTTGGCCAATAATCCAGTTTATAAAGATTTACTTTTTTTGCCTTTTACCGATGAAACTAATTCAAATGAAACTTACGGAGGTGGCAGATATATCGATCTAAGCTCAAAAGAAATTGTAAATAACAAGATTGAAATCGATTTCAATAAAGCATATAACCCATATTGCGCATACAGTGATGGCTACCGCTGCCCTGTTCCGCCAGAAGAAAATGATTTGCAACTAGAAATTAAAGCTGGAGAAAAGCTTTATACGGGCGAAAAAAAGCACAAAAAATAATAATTACCCAGTGGAGTTAAAAAAAATCTACCTTTAAGTAAAACCATTGTTACAAATATGTTGTTTACACCTTTACTAAATTAATCTTTAATGACATATAGTTGCCTAATTGTAGACGATAATGAGATAGAACGTGATGCGATAGAAATGCACGTAAAAAAAATTCCATCTTTAAAAATCGTTGCTGTATGTAAAGATGGTATGGAAGCATTTTCTATACTAAATAACACGGCTGTAGATATTATTTTCTCTGATATTGACATGCCAGAAATTTCTGGCACTACACTTTTAAAAACCTTAAAAAACAAGCCATTATTTATTTTTATAACTTCTCACAGCCAATACGCGGCCGAAAGTTTCGAGTTGGATGCCTTGGATTTCATTGTTAAGCCAGCAACTTTCGAACGCTTATTAAAAGCGGCAAATAAAGCCATCGAGTACATAGAACTTAAAAAATTAGTTAAACAAACGCCCGAAGAACCATCGAAAGAGTTAGATAAAGAGGATGATTATTTCTTTTTCAAAGAAACTAAAGGCATTACAAAATTAAAGTATAGCGATGTGATCTACATCGAAAGTATGGGCGATTTTTCTAAAATTTATACGGGTTCAGACAAACATGTAATTTTGGTAGGTTTAAAGAATCTCGAAAAACAGCTTCCCGATTTTTTCTCACGAGTTCATAAACAATACATCATTAATGTAAATCATATCTCAACAATAACCGCTCACGAACTTCATCTTAACCACAATTTTATTGTTCCGATTAGCGCAATTAATAGACAAGATCTGTTAGATAGAGTTATTGATAAGAAAACATTATCAAGATTTAAAAAGTAACAAATCAGGCTTTTATCAGCCAAAGCGTAAACTGGGTTCCTTTATTTTTGGCTGAACTAACAGTTATTTTGCTATCCATAAGTCCCATAAAAGTTCTGCAAAGTAATAAACCCAAACCAGTTCCTTTTTCTTTATTTGTACCTGGCGTACTTACACCTGCACCCTGATATTCAGATTTATTAAAATGGCTAACAAATTCTTCGGGCATACCAACACCTGTATCACTGATTGTAATTTGTAACTGTTCACTGTTTGCTTCTGTTGACAAGGTAATTATTCCTTTCTCGGGCGTAAATTTTATCGAGTTACCAATTAAGTTGCGCAAAACAAGAGAAAGCATGTTAAAATCAGCCTTACATTCGGCGCCCTGATTTATGTTATTATGAATCTCAATCTGCTTTAAATCTGCTACACTTTGAAGCGAATTTATAACTTCTATACTTAAACTATGAGCATCTATAGTTTCCAAATATGGGTTAAATCCCTGCATCTGACTTGCCGCCCAATTCAGCAAATTCTCCATCATAGAAGAAGTATAGGTTAAATTATTCTTTAATGATGCTGCGTAGCGATTAAGCTTTATTTGTTCGATATTACCCTCTTCTAGAAGTTGAATAAAAGAGATAAGCGAATTTACAGGCGTGCGCATATCATGGCTAACTACACTAAAAATTCTATCTTTAACCCTACTTAACTGCTCGAGTTCGCGTTTTTGCTTATTTATAATCTTATTAAGTTTTGTTGTTTTTCGCTGGTTAAAATAAATTAAACCTGCTGTAAATAATACCAAAGCAATTGCTACAGATAGGAATATTTTTACTTTACCATCATATTTTATTTGTTGCTTTTGATCCGAAATTTGTCTGTTTTTTTCTAAGGCTTCGTTTCTGGAGATTAATTTAGATCTTTCAAAATCGCTACCTTGAACTCTTTTCTCGGCTTCTAAATCTTTTTGTTTTTGAAGAAATTTTAAACGTTGAAGTATTTTTTCCTTATCACTCAACGCTAATTCCTGTTGCCTTAAAATAAGTTTTTGCTGCTGTTGTTTAGCGAGTAAAACCTGCTGCTGAAGTTCTCCAGTCGTAATCTGCTGCTTTAATTGATAATCTTTTTCTTTAACACCAAAATCAAGCTGCATTTGTCTACGTGTAATTTCACGTTCTTTTTCTTGATTAAAAATCTCATCTTTAACTAAAACGTATTGCTTGTAAAAAGCCAAAGATTCATCATATTTTTTAAGCTTATCATAAGCTTCGCTAAGCACCAGGTTCGCGTCTCGCTCAATATCTAAAAACTTATTTTGCTGAGCAATATTTAAAGTTTGGGTAAGCAATCTAACGGCGTTTGAGTAATCTCGTTGGTTGTTATAAAAATTACCCAACGCCTGAAGACTTTCTGCATAATCTCTTTTAGCATTTGATTTTTTAGTGATATCTATCGAGCTTTGATATGATTTAAAGGCTAAATCATTTTGGCCCATTTTCTCATAAACCAAACCAATATTGATTTTATTTCCGCTCACTATATCATCATTATCCTCAATGTGTTCAGCTATTTTTAAGGATTTATTAAAGTTTTCAAGCGCTACACTTAATTTTTGATTAGGCAGAATATCCATAGAAATAAGCTCTGCAGGTGTAGCTTTAAAGTACGCCAAACCGATACCTTCATAAGCCAAAGCTTGTCCTCGAATATCATCGTTTTTTATAAAAAACTTTAAGGCCATTCTTACATATTCTAATGCTTGCTTATGCTGCCCTAAATCCTGGTATATTTCTGAAATATTAATGTAACAGTTCGATAATTCGTCATCGCTATTTGTTTTTTGATAAATGTTAACCGCTTTTTGATTCATTTCTAAAGCTTTTCCATAATCAGGAATAGAAATATACAGAGCACCCAAACTCATATATAATCCTGCAACCTTGTTTTGATTTCCGATTAAAAGGTACTCCTTTAAAGATTTTTTGTAGTTTTCTTCTGCTTTTTGGTAATTACTAACGCCATGATAAAATAGGCCCACTCGATTATAAGTAAACGCTGCAAGATTTTTAGATCCTAATTTATTTGATAACTGCAAGCTTTTTAGAGCATATTCTTCAACCTTATCAGGACTGTTTAAACGACCATATAATCTTAAAATATCGGTCAATAAGACGCCCTTGATAGAATCTTGCCTAATATATTTTTGATTTAGAAGTAATAAGCTATCTAATTTTTGTTGCGAGGTTTTAGTTTGAGCAATAGCATCAAATCCGAAAATTAAAAAAGCAATACAAGCTACAAAGCTTTTATTCACTTTTAAGTTTAATGAATGTACAACAGATTTAAAACACCAATAGTTCATCAGATCCATCTCAGTTGGCAGGAAATAATTTAGGTTTTATTAAGCAATCAAAAGGTAAAACAAAGAATAATCCAAGATTAATCTAAAAGTTATGGCAATTAATAAATAGGTTTTATCGATCTCTTAATTAAGACGTAATATAATTTTTTTTATTTGATTAAGATAATCATCAATACATTTTGCACAATAATTGTCTTATAAAAAAGGCTAAAACCAATTCCCACAACCATTAGTTGTAAAAATCAGTTTTAGCCTATGAAATTAGTGGTTTATAGTTTAGAAAATTGCAGGATATTTCGCAGAATTCGCATCATGCATCATTTTATAAATCATCTCCACAACATCATCTACCGAAGGCTTACTGAAATAATCTCCGTCAGAACCAAAAGGTGGACGATGAGCTTTCGCAGATAATGTTTTAGGTTGGCCATCTAAGTGAAAGTAACCTTTTTGATCTTCTAAAATTTGTTGTAAAATATATGCCGAAGCACCCCCTGGTACATCCTCATCTACAACCAAAAGTTTATTGGTTTTCTTTAAAGAAGTAGCGCAAACATGATTAATATCAAAAGGTAGCAAAGTTTGAGGATCTACAATTTCTACAGAAATTCCAAATGTTGCCAATTCTTCTGCCGCTTCTTGCACAATTCTTAAACTCGAACCATAAGAAACTACAGTAATATCATTTCCTTCTTCTAAAACTTCTGCCTTGCCCAAAGGCACAGTAAAGTCACCTACATTATTTGGTAATTTTTCCTTCAATCGATACCCATTTAGGCATTCGATTACGACAGCTGGCTCATCGGCTCTAAAAAGCGTATTATACATGCCTGCGGCCTGGGTCATGTTTCGTGGCACACATAAATGTAAGCCTCTTAGCGAGCCTAAAAGCATGCTTATTGGTGAGCCAGAATGCCAGATACCTTCTAAGCGATGGCCTCTGGTTCTTACAATAACTGGTGCCTTTTGAATACCTTTTGTACGATATGATAATGACGCCAAATCATCACTTAAAACATTTAAAGCAAATATTAAGTAATCTAAGTACTGTATTTCGGCAATGGGTTTTAAACCACGCATCGCAAGGCCAATACCTTGCCCCATAATCGTCATTTCACGAATACCTGTATCAGTAACCCGTAATTCTCCGTATTTAGCTTGTAAGCCTGCAAAGCCTTGGTTCACATCCCCGATATTCCCTAAATCCTCACCAAAAGCCACTAAACGTGGATCACGTGAAAAATTTTCGTTAAAACAAGCGTTTAAAACCTCACGACCATCAACCATTTTCGATGATTCATCATACACAGCATCAGTTATCTGAATATTTTCAGGTGATTCATTTCCGTTGGTATGAAGTTTGGAATTGTATCTATCGTAATTTAATTCTTCTTGATTTTTATACCAGTTAAGCAATTCATCGCGTTCGGGCGAAAGATTTTTTGCAGATACACGTATTGCTTTGCGGGCTGCTACGAATATTTCGCGACGTTGAGCATCAGCCGTAGAAGCCAATTGAGCAGATATTTTAGAAAGTTCTGGTTGATTTTGAGCCATTGCCGAAATTAAATCGACAACTTGTTTTTGCTCCGACTTCATGCTATCTAAAAATTCATTCCAGGCTTCCTTTTGAGCATTACGAACTAAGATTTTTGCCGCTTTTTCAAGCTCAGCAATTTCTTCCTCAGTTACAATTGCCGATTCCAGCATCCACTCCCGCATTTTTAAAATACAATCGTGTTCTGCCTCCCAGGTTAACCTATCTTTCGATTTATATCTTTCGTGAGAACCAGAGGTACTATGACCTTGTGGCTGAGTAAGTTCGGTAACATGAATTAAAACTGGCACATGTTCATCACGACAAACATTTATAGCTTTTTCATAAACCTCGCACAAGGCTGGGTAATCCCAACCTTTAACTTTGTAAATCTCGTAACCAGCTGCATCATCCGCTCGCTGAAAGCCTTTTAAAACCTCTGAAATATCTTCTTTGGTTGTTTGAAATTTAGCAGGAACGGAAATCCCATAAGCATCATCCCAAATGGAAATTGCCATTGGAATTTGCAAAACTCCCGCCGCATTTATGGCTTCGAAAAACACACCTTCCGAAGTAGAAGCATTGCCAATGGTACCAAAAGCAACTTCGTTTCCATTTACAGAAAAGTGTTTTAAGTAATCTAATTCTTTATTTTCTCTAAATAATTTTGAGGCATACGCTAAACCAACCAAACGAGCCATTTGACCACCCGTTGGGGAAATATCTGACGAACTGTTTTTAATTTCTGTTAAATCATTCCAGCTTCCATCCTCATTAATAGATTTTGTGGCAAAATGGCAATTCATTTGTCGGCCGCCTGAAAAAGGATCAGCTCCCTCTGTTGGGTTTGCGTATAATTGAGCAAAAAACTCCTTAATTGTTGAAATTCCCGCCGCAAAGGCAAAAGTTTGGTCGCGATAATAACCCGAACGCCAATCTCCTTTCTTAAATGCTTTAGCCATGGCAATTTGAGGAACCTCTTTACCATCACCAAAAATGCCAAATTTAGCCTTCCCTGTTAATACCTCTCTACGGCCTAAAACACTGGCCTGCCTGCTTTCGTAGGCTATTTTATAATCGTTTATAACAATTAATTTAAAATCGTTAAAACTTAATTCAGAAGTATCAATAGAGTTAGTATTCAATTTTTCATTCTGCATCGTAATCAAATATTGGTTGCGACAAATATATACAAAATTAAAAGTTTGCCTTTATCCTTGAATGTAAAATTATATATGGACTTGTAAAATAAACTTGGAATAGTTTTTGTTTTAATTTATAAATATTAAATTTGATTTATAATTTTTAAACAACTATTTATAACACATAAACATGAAAAAATTATTTGTATTATTCGCTTTTGTAATGGGTTTCGGTGCAATGGCTAATGCACAAACTGCAGCGAAGCCTGCTGAGTTTAAATTTGAAGCTGAAACTCATGATTTCGGTAAAATTACGGTAAACAAGCCTGTAACTTACGATTTCAAATACACCAATGTTGGCGAAGAGCCGTTAATAATTTCTAAAGCTGAAGCAAGTTGTGGTTGTACTGTTCCAAAATATACTACGGTTCCTTTGAAAAAAGGCGAAACAGGTATAATTTCTGTAACTTTTAATGCAGCAGGAGCAGCTCAACCTTTTACTAAAACAGTAACAGTTACTTCAAATGCTAAAACGCCTGTAAAAGTACTTTACATTAAAGGCGAAACTGTAGCTGCAGCTTCTAAGTAATTTTTTAATCGATAATATTTTAAAAGTCCCGATTTTCATTGGGACTTTTTTTATTTTTGCACCATGCCAAAAATTTCACAAAAAGGCCTGCAGATGCCTGCATCGCCAATCAGAAAATTAACTCCATTTGCTGATAAAGCAAAGCAAGACGGTAAAAAGGTCTTTCACTTAAATATTGGTCAACCTGATATTGAAACTCCTGAGGGAATGTTAAATGCGATTAAGAATATCGATTTCGATGTTTGGGCATATACACCATCTGAAGGTACTTTAGCTTATCGCTTAAAATTAACAGAATACTACAATAAATTAGGTTACAACATTAAGCCCGAAAATATCCTGGTAACTGTTGGTGGTTCTGAAGCCATTACCATTGCCATGCAAACTTGTGTAAATGAAGGAGATGAGATCATCATCCCTGAACCTTTTTATGCGAACTATAATGGCTTTGCTTGCATGAGCAATGTAGTGGTTAAGCCTATTTTATCTTATATTGAAAATGGTTTTGCCCTTCCTCCTATTGCAGAATTCGAAAAATTAATAACTGAAAAAACCAAAGCAATCATTATCTGTAATCCGAATAATCCAACAGGTTATTTATATTCAAGAGAAGAATTAGAAGCTTTAAAAACTCTTTGTATTAAATACGATTTATTTTTATTCTCTGATGAAGCTTATCGTGAATTCTGTTATGATGGACGTGAATTTATCTCGCCTATGCATTTAGATGGCTTAGATGAAAATGTTGTAATTATGGATACTGTTTCTAAACGTTACAGTGCTTGCGGTGCTCGTTTAGGTTGTTTAATTACAAAAAATGCAGAAGTAATTGCTTCGGGATTAAAATTTGCACAAGCAAGATTAAGCCCTGGAATGGTCGAACAAATAGCAGGAGCTGCAGCAGTTGATACGCCAGATAGTTATTTTGAAAAAGTTAACACGGAATATACTTTACGTAGAGATACATTAGTAAGTCGATTAAATAATATTGAAGGTGTTTTCTGTCCAAATCCTGGAGGTGCATTTTATGTTGTTGCTAAATTCCCAATTGATGATGCAGATAAATTTTGCCAGTGGATTTTAGAAGATTTTGAACACAACAACCAAACCGTTATGATGGCTCCAGCAACAGGGTTCTACTCTACAGCAGGTTCTGGAAAACAGGAAGTTCGTATGGCCTATGTTTTAAATACAGATGATTTGAATTCGGCAATGGATTGTTTAGAAATTGCATTGAAACAATATCCTGGACGAACCATTTAATAATACTTAGATTTGACAAGAAAGCCACTAATTCAAAGATTTAGTGGCTTTCTTGTTTCTGAATTTGATTGCTTGCTTACCATTAATTAAAGTACAGTTTTACAGCTTATTAAAACGACAATAAATTAATATCGGCAGTAAATTGTATTTTGCACAAATAGTTTATAAAATGGCTTTTCAGAACGAAACATTTTCTGCGAATGTTTACAGATATAAGATGAAATACATAAACTGAAAATAAGAATAGAAAACCATGATCGATTTTTTGAAACAACCTTGGCCTTGGTATGTGGCAGGCCCATTAATTGGATTAACTGTTCCGACGTTACTAATTTTAGGGAACAAATCTTTTGGCATCAGCTCCTCATTACGCCATATATGTGCAGCTTGTATTCCTGCAAACATTACTTTTTTTAAGTACGATTGGAAAAAAGAAACTTGGAATTTATTTTTCGTTTTTGGAATATTCTTAGGTGGTGTAATCGCAATTAACCTGCTTCCAAATCCAAACCCTGTTGTAGTTAATCCAAAACTGACTGCAGAATTGGCGGGCTATGGTATAACCAATTACCAAGATCTAATTCCAGTTGATGTAATGAGTTGGTCTTCTTTACTAACACTTCGCGGTTTTGTACTCATGGTTGTTGGGGGCTTTTTGGTTGGTTTTGGAACCCAATACGCTGGAGGCTGCACGAGTGGCCATTCTATTATGGGTTTATCAAATTTACAATGGCCTTCTTTAGTAGCTACCATTTGCTTCATGGTTGGTGGTTTAATTATGGCTAACGTAATTTTGCCTTACATCTTAGCGCTTTAATCAAAATGCAAAAACATCCTAATTCAGATTTTAAAGTATCCTCAACAGATACAGCTATAAATAAAAACCATACATCACAAGAATGTTATAATAACCTTAAATACCTTGCGGTTGGCATACTTTTCGGCATTATATTCGTAAAATCAGAAGTCGTAAGCTGGTTTCGGATTCAAGAAATGTTTCGGTTACAATCTTTTCATATGTATGGCATAATAGGTAGCGCAATAATCGTAGGCATGATATCTATTTTTATCATTAAAAAATTTAATATTAAAACCATTCATGGTGAGACCATCGAATTTCATCCTAAAAAGTTTAACA
Organism: Pedobacter ginsengiterrae; assembly: GCF_039537385.1. NCBI lineage: Bacteria > Pseudomonadati > Bacteroidota > Sphingobacteriia > Sphingobacteriales > Sphingobacteriaceae > Pedobacter > Pedobacter ginsengiterrae. Next base: position 160,813 of record NZ_BAABAK010000016.1, on the reverse strand, counting down.
AAGGCCAAATTTATGGCGGTTTACTATTTGGATTAGGCTGGGCTATAACTGGAGCCTGCCCAGGGCCACTATTTGCTCAAATAGGCACTGGTGCAACGGTAATTTTGGTTACACTATTAAGCGCAATTGCTGGAACCTGGTGTTATGGCTTAATTAGAGATAAGTTTCCGCACTAAAAATTTTAAAGCCTAAACCAATATCTTTAGCTATAATAAGATTACACCATCAACTCAACGTTAATAATGTAATCTTACTTAGAATAAGCTTAGGCTAAGATAAATTCTAAAATATCTTTATTAATTAATGCAGCTTGTGTAGTTGGCATACCATGAGGGAAGCCAGGGTAAGTAATCAACTTTCCGTTTTTCAATAATTTGATAGACTTTAAGGCCGCATTTTGGTAAGGAACAATCTGGTCATCTTCACCATGCAACACTAATACAGGAAGCTCTACCGCTTTTAAATCTTCGGTAAAATCAGTTTCTGAAAAAGCTTTAATTCCATCGTAATGCGCAACAATGCCACCCATCATGCCTTGTCTCCACCAGTTTCTCTGTACACCTTCTTTCACATCTGCACCTTCCCTGTTGTATCCGTAAAAAGGAATCGTTAAATCGATATAAAACTGCTGTCTGTTGTTCAACGTTTGCGCTCTGATACCATCAAAAACTGAAATTGGAACACCATCAGGATTGCTTTCGCTTGCAACCATAATTGGAGGAACTGCACTTATTAAAATTGCTTTTTTTGCTCTTCCTTTAGCATATTTGTTTACATAACGAATCACTTCGCCACCACCTGTAGAGTGGCCGATGTGTACCACATCTTTAAGGTCAAGAAATTCAACCAATTCAGCTGCATCAGAAGCGTATTGCTCAATTGTATGATTATAAATATCTTGACTAGAACGGCCGTGCCCTCTTCTATCGTGCGTTACAACTCTGTAACCTTTTTGCAGGAAGAAAATTACCTGCGCATCCCAATCATCTGATGATAAAGGCCATCCGTGATGAAACATCAATGTTGGTCCTTGTCCTTGATCTTTGTAGAAAATTTCTGTTCCGTCTTTTAATTTTAGTGAGCTCATGATTTTAGGGTTTAGTTTTTAGGATTAATTTATTTTGAAATCGTTGTCTTTATTCTTGATCAAATGTAGTGGTGTGAAATTCAATCCGTCTTATCCTAAGATAATTTCGTTTAATTAGTGAAAAATATAATTGGTAATTAACTATTAGAAATTATCCAGCATTCTCTGTTACCATCTGAAATAAATCTTCTGCACCTCCATTAAATTTTTTACCATTTACATAAAATGATGGTGTTCCGTTTACTCCGCTCAAAATTCCGCTTTCAAAATCACCTTCTACTTTTTCTTCTAAAGCTTTACTATTGATATCAGTTTTGAACTTAGAAACGTCTAATTCTAGTTTTTCCGCCAGTTCTAAAAGGAAATTTTCATCTAGATTTTGCTGATTTTCATAAATCGCATCATGCATTTCCCAAAATTTACCTTGTAAATTAGCAGCCTCTGCCGCAAGTGCTGCTGGTTTGGCATACTGATGAATTTCGGAAAGCGGAAAATTTCTGAAAACGAATCTAACCTGGTTTTGAAAATGACTCATTAAGTCTTTCAAAATAGGATAAGCTGCTCCGCAATATGGACACTGATAATCGCCATATTCTACAATTACTAAATCGGCTTCTAAGTTGCCTTGCACATGGTCAGTATTGCTGACTGTTGGTTTTAGTGACATATTTATGCTGTTTTAAGAGTTTCTAAAGCGTTTAAAATTCCGTCGGCACCAGGATTAATTGCAGTTGGAGATAAGTAACTCCAAGCTATGATGCCGTGTATATCAATAACAAATAATGCTCTATTGCATTCTCCCTCCTGTTCATTATAAACACCATATTTTTTGGCAATTTCTCCTTTTGCTTCAAAATCTGATAATAATGGGAAATGTAAATTTCTGGATTGCGAAAATGCCAGGTGACACCATTTGCTATCAACGGATATTCCAAAAATCTCTGCATTGTACTGCTTAAAAAATTTCAATGTTTCGTTGTACAAGGCCATTTGGTCACTACAAACTGGGCTCCAGTCGGCTGGATAAAATGCCAGAATCACATTTTTCCCTTTAAATTCCGACAATTTAATTTTCTGATCTGGTGTAGCAAATAATGAAAAATCGGGTGCTACTTTATTTTTTTCTAACATTGTATTAGTTTTAGAGTTTATTATTTGATATCAATAATCCACACGCTAGTATGAGCGTTGCTGGAAAGCTAATGTCCAATTTCCAAAGTCGCCGAGCATAATTGGCCCAAAAATCGCACCTGATAAAAAGCTAATCCATAGTAGTAGAAGATGTATGGCATTTGATTTATATTCTTCTCTTTCCGCCACATCATTTGTCATACTTAGCAAAGCTGTATTTCTCGCCAAACTGGTTAATGTTCCAGTAACAAAATCGGTATTTACCTTTTGGTTTCCAACGGATGTGATAATTGTATTCATTATCCCCATCGAAAATCCGATAATTGCAACTGATGAAATATTATTGATAGAATAAAAATAAGCAATTATCGTATAGATCATTAGTATTCCAGCAACCACATAAAAAGATAATAATTTAACCTTCAACATCTTGCACAAAAACAAGCAAGTTCCTAAGTAAATCCCAATTAAGAAACTTGAAATTACAGTTAGTGTTGTAATCAGTATGACCAAGCTTTGGCTGGAAAGCCCAGCACCCAACTGCGTGGTATTTCCACTCATAAACGAAACGTAGGTTTTCCATTTCACAAATCCAGTTGCATCTACATATCCTGCAATCAAAGCCAAAAATATCGCCAATCTCTCTTGCAATCTAACTTGGTTCGCTAAAGAAGATCTATGAATTGATTGTTTCATTTTATGAGGATTGAAACTTAATTTCCAGGTTGAATGAACACCTTCTCGGTTGGAAATTTTTCAATTTCGCCAGTTGCCAAACCAAAATTGGTAGCCACAACATCTTTTGGATTTCCAGCCAACCATGCACTTAAATCAATAGATTGGTAGGTTCCACTGTTGAAACCAATTAGGATTTTACAAACTGTATCTCCTGTATTTTTGATATAATGCCCTGCTCCCATAGGTACATAACCTACATCTCCAGTATTAAATTGCTCGGTTACAACTGTGCTTTCGGCAAGAAAAACCGACATTTCTGCCTGACCTGAAATATAATACTGCCATTCATCTGCATTTGGATGCCAGTGCATTTCTCTTAAAGCACCTGGCTGCAACTCTATAATAGAGCCAGACATTGTACTACTTATTGGAAATTCTTTGCTGGTAACCAATCTTTGCGAACCACCTCCTGGAACAATTCTTGGCTGTTGTGCATGAAGAGGGTATCGGTGAAAGCTGGTTAATGCTATATCGCTTTCGTCAGGACGAGCAAGCGCATTAAACGATAATTCATCTGGAACAATCCCAGCAGCAAAATAAGCCTCCTTTTGCGGTAACGCTGCAACTTCATCAAGTGTTAAACCCAAATTTTGTGCAATAATTTCTGCAGGCATGCAGGAAACAAAATCCGTTACGCTAAAGGTATGGTCTTCAGAAAAATTACCATTATCAAAAATCAAAATAAAGTGGCATTCTTCGCTCCCTGTTGCCTGTATAGAGTGTCCATAACCTTTTGGAAAATACCAAACATCACCTGGCTCAAAATTATCGACATAACTGTTACCATCTGGATGAATAATTGTGGTACGTACTGTTCCAGAAATTACATAAGCCCATTCTGCCGCGTTGGCGTGCCAATGTAATTCCCTCATACTTCCTGGCTGCAATCTCATTGAAACACCTGCAATACCAATGGATGCTGGAAAATCTGTAACAGAAGCCCCCCTTGTAGTACCGCCATCATTTTTGCGAGGTGCTTTTTTTTCTAGTTCGTATTTGAAACTTAATGATTCCGTATTCATAATAATAGTTTTAATGGTTGTTAAGAATGTGCGTTTATTTCTACTGTAAAGCTATCGCAGAATTGAAGTTTTTTCAATCGCAATTCGGTGAATAGGCAAAAACTATCGTTGACTTTGAGACGTTTTTTGCTTAGCGTTTTGTGGATTTATAAATTACTGTGCTCTTATTAATCTCCCCTTAAAACAAAAAAAATCATTGAGATTTCAATGATTTAATTCTGGAATATTTTATAGTAATTTAAATTATTGATATAACCAACGCTTAATCAGTTTAGTGTAATTTGGCATGATCACATACACCATTAAAACAACAATTATACCCGTTCCTATTAAGGTATCAAAATAATGATTTGCAGGGATTTGAAAAAACCTTAGTATGGGCAAGAGTAATAAAGGTGTTAAAAGAGATAAAGGATAAATGGCCGACCAAGTGGTTAAAAATTGTTTCCAACGAACGGGCACTTTATTGTCATTACTTTTATCATTAAAAAGAAAATCCAGGCCCGATTTTATTTGATATCTATCATTTTTCCTAAAGAATGGATTTGCCTTTTCAATTAGTTTTCTTCTGCTGTCAGACTGCATCCAAGTTTTAAGATTATCTATAGTATCAAAACGAATAATTACGGTATAAACAAAAGTTAAATGAGCTATTGGTCTTACAATTTGTAAATCGATAAATCCCGTTGCCTGCTTGGATATTGGCAAAATTTCAGCTAGCCAATTCTCATAATCTTGTTGTTTTCCATCTAAAATATGATGGGTAATAACAACCGAAGCACCTTGATTTTCCATGGTAATTCTATTTTTATTGATTTAAAAATACTATTTTTTCTATTGGCGCATTAATTACAGCGGTTACTGTAGAGTGGAATAATGCATTTTGTGACGTTTGTAGAATTCCCATAATTTTGAATTTATCTGTCTGTATTACTTAATGAGTTAAATCTACAATCAAACATTTCCAACAAAGATTGCTGTTCGACTAATAGGCAAGAAATGTCGTTGAATCTCAAAAAAAATTTAATTCAAACTATAAATTGAAATTAATTTTTAACTAAAAATCACAAATTTAAAAGAACATAAAATGGCAATCTATTTCAAAAAGTAAATTTAAAATATGTTTACGAAAACCTTTGCCTCTGCAACCGCTAAGTGAAGTACGCGTTCTATCTCTTCTAAAGCCTTTTTCGATTCCTCATTCCGTTCAGTCATCATTTCCAGCACGTCTAATTTTTCTTCTAATAACGGCAGCAAACCCATTATGGCTATACTGGATTTAAAATCATGTGCTCCATGCTTTACAATTACAACATTATTGTTTTCGTAAGCGCTTAAAAGCAATTGCAAATGCTCAGGTACGTTATTAATAAACTGCTTCGTTACGGTTTGCTCGAAAACGGTATTGCCTCCACTTATCGATTTCATGTAAGTGAGGTCGATATATAAAAATTTTATTTGGCTTGTTTCAGTTCCTTTGGACGATTGTTTAGCATTTTCTAAACCAAAGCTCGATATCAATTTAAATAATTCTTCTTCTTTTATCGGTTTAGAAATATATTCATTCATCCCCCTGCTTAGGCATTTTTCGCGTTCACCTGCCATAGCGTGCGCTGTCATTGCAACGATGGGAATATCAAGTTTTAAAACTTCGCGAATTTGTTGCGTAGCGGTATATCCATCCATAATAGGCATTTGTATATCCATCAAAACCAAATCATATGCTTTTATCGCTAGTTGATCAACCGCCTCCTGTCCGTTAAAAACAATATTAAAATCAATGTTCCATTGCAACAACAAATGCTCCATTAAACTTTGATTAATAGCATTATCGTCTACTACCAAAACACGTAATGGTGTATTGGTTTTATCTTTAAAATATTCAGGATTTATCGTTATAGCCGCATTAAGTTGCTCTTCAGAAATATTGTAGGGAATATAAAAGCTAAAGGCTGTTCCCTTTTCTGGCTCACTACTTACTTCGATATCGCCATTTTGTAGCAGAATTAAGCTTTTAACAATTGATAAACCCAAACCAGTACCGCCATAATTTCTTGTAGTAGAATCTTCTCCTTGCTTAAATCTCTCGAAAACCTCAACCAATTTTTCTTTGTTGATACCAATGCCAGTATCAGAAACCTTAAAATTCAAAATAATTTGATTTTTGGTTTGCGATTTTGCATTGACTTCTATGGTAACTTTTCCCTGGTGTGTAAATTTTATGGCATTTCCAATTAGGTTCACCAAAACCTGTGTAAGCCTTGTCGCATCACCAATAAGTGTATCTGGTATCGATTGCTCAATATTACTCGAAATAGTTAAACCCTTCTCTTTTGCACGTTCTAAAAATAATGTTTCTACAGAATTCACCAGCCCATTAATGCTGAAGGTTCCAGGAGTGATGCGCATCATTCCTGCTTCAATTTTCGATAAATCAAGAATATCGTTAACAATAGCCATTAAATTTTCCCCCGATCGCTGAATTGAAGAAACAAATTCTGTGGCAGTAGAATCTAAAGTTCTTTTCTGTAATAAATTGGTAAAACCCAATATTCCACTTAATGGCGTTCTGATTTCGTGGCTCATATTAGCCAAAAAATTTTCTTTAGTTTGTGCTGCTATTGTTGCGTTTTTCTCCGCAATATTTAATTCCTGGATTAATAAATGTTGTCTGCGAAATTGACGGATAATGTGAAAACCAATAATAGAACCGCTTAAAACTAATAATGCAAGCAAAGAAATATCATAAATCTTTGCTTTATTTCCAATCTCTTCATTCTTTTTACTTAAGCTCGCCATTTGAATTTGGCGAATTTTGTAAATCTGTCCTGTGATACTGGTAATTTCATTAGAGATTATTCTTGCCCTTGGGTTAGCAATAGATGTTTTATCATCCATATTACCCAAAGAAAAATAGCGATTTAAGAGTTTTTCCTTCACTATTTTTTTATCGAGCGCAAGTACACTCAACCGATGTATCAACTTTTCTTCTGCTTCATCAGAATTATCTTTCGATAGCGAATCTAAAAAAACTTCAACCTCATCAATTTTTTGGTCTATACCCTCCAAATGTGTAGTATCATTTGTGGCTATAGATGCTCTAATCCTACTCTCTACACCTAAAATATCGCGATCAATTTCTCTCAAATGATTACTAGAACGTAATTCATGTAAAAGGGTGTTGTTATTTCTTATCAGCTCTTTTGTATTCCTGGCCGAGTTGATTTGAATAGCAATCAACAATATAGAATCGGCAATAAAGGTCAGCACAATCAAATAAGCGAAACGTTTGTTGCCCATTACCGAGGATATATTTATCATAAATAATGACTTATTAATTATGATTACCTAAAAACCATAATTCATTAATATTAATAGAAGAAGCGCCTAAAAAACATTCATTTTTGTATTGAGTGTTTTTCTATAAGCATCGGCGACAGGGATAAACTGCCCGTTTATTATTATTCCACCATCTTGTAGGGTGTCAATTTTACTAACTGCAACAATATAAGAGCGATGAACCCTTATAAAATTAACCTTTAGCAAACGTTCTTCTGCAGCTTTCATTGTTCCATGTACAGCAAACATTTTTTCCTTGGTGTAAAACTTTACATAGTCGCCCATGGCTTCTGCGTAAAAAATATCATCCAGCTTTAGGCGTCTAGTAATGTTGGAGTCTCTAACGAATAAAAACTCCTCATTTCCAAACTGTACATTTTCCTTTTTACTTTCAAATATTGCCTGTGCTTTACCAACGGCCTGTAGAAACCTGGCAATTGTAAACGGTTTTAGCAAATAATCAGCAATATTTAATTCGAAAGCTTCAAGCGCATACTGCTTATTCGAAGTTGTAAAAATTACAATAATTCCCTTGCCTAACAGATTTTTGGTCAACTCAATTCCGCTCATTTCAGGCATTTCTATATCCAAAAAGATCAAATCTACCTGCTTATTTTGCAAATGATTGTAAGCTTCAATGGCATTAGAATATTCGCTTTCAATTGTTAAATTAGGAATCTGTTTTGCCAAATGCGCCAAAGTAGTTCTGGCAATTTCATTGTCATCAACGATTAGAGCTTTCATAGAGATATTAGGAATGATTTACACAAATATAATTACTCTATTGCGTTTAAAGCTTATACTTTAAGAATTTACTTAAAGTACGAACGAATCATCCAAGCCATTTCTTCGTGGCTTTCCATTAAGCCAGTAATGAATCGCTGGAACCATAATCTTTATATTTTTCTGCAAAAGGGGTGATATTCCCTCTAATAAATTCGATGATACTTTCATGGTCAGCAAGTAAGTCTTTCATATAACCTAGGCCATCGTTCGTTCTTTCACTGTATTCGGTAAGATGCGTTAATTCTAAATAGATTTTCATAGTAGCAGGCGCATAATGTCCAATTTTGCGCATACGCTCGGCCACACTGTCAATCAATCCATCTAACTTTTGATATTGGGATTCGAAAAAAATATGATTTGCATGGAAGTTATCTCCAGTAACATTCCAATGTGCATTTCTGGTTTTGGTGTACAGTACAAATTCGTTTGCTAAAAGTTTTGCCAATTCTACTGCGACAGCATCTGCATTTTGCGCTGTAAGTCCGATATTAGTTTTCATAATTTGATATTTAATCATTAAGCATTATTGCTCTTTTTCTGATTAAAGATTATAAATAAAACATCTTTATGGATATAGCTTTCGGTAAATGGGCAAAAGGAGTCGTTGTATTACCGTAATAGTTCGACTTAGCGTTTAATGATCAATAGTATCAGCAAATCCAGGCTTTATAAAGTTATCAAAGGAATTGAAAAATAGAAACTAGCTCCATTGCCGATCTCACTTTCTGCCCATATCTTGCCATTATGTCTTTCGATAATTTCTGCAGAAAGATACAAACCGATTCCAAAGCCTGCTACAGTGGCTGTTTTCAGGTTTTCGACTCTATAAAATCTATCGAATAACCTCGGAAGATCACTTTGACTGATGCCCATTCCCTGATCTGTAATTTTAAATACTGCACTTTGCTCATCGATAAAACAATCGATAAATATTTCAGTATTAATTGGAGAATACTTCACTGCATTACTAATCAGATTGTTAACAACCTGACCCAGTTTATCCCTGTCTGCCATAATGAATAATTCATTACAGTAATTTTGAACAAGGTGATGACTGTTAGCCGTTGTTGCGTATTCATCAACAACTTCACTTACTAATTTTGTCAGTTCAACTTTTGCAAAATCCATCCCGATTTTTCCAGATTCAAGTCTGGCAACATTCAGGAAGCCATTAATCATCTTCGTCATCTTGCCAATTTGTCTGTCTGCACCCTCTAGAGCCTTGTTTGCAAAATCAAGGTTATCTTTTTTAGCCTTCATTTGCAATACCTGAATATAACCCTTCATCGAAGTTAACGGTGTTTTTAACTCATGGCTCACCATTGCAATGAAATCATTTTTCCGCTGCTCATCTTGCTTTTGGTCGGTTACATCCATAAGCACAGCATAAACGCCTACAAAGTTTCCCGAATGATCTTTTTTACATTTACCAACTACCCTCATCCATCTTCTTTCACCAGTTAGAATGTGTTTTATTGGATAGGTGCTATCAACAGGAGTACCACTTTTTATGCATTTTTGTAGCACTTCATTAAGCTCATTAATATAGCCTGGATCAACCGCTGAAAGAACCATTTCCCAGTTAATCTCTCCAGCTATAGGAAGTCCATAAAGTTCACGGAATTTTTCAGACATTTCAGCTCTACCTGTTTTTAAATCCAAACTGCAACTTCCCAGTTCACCAGCATTAAAGGCAGAATGCAGATTATCTTCACTCTCTTTTAAATCATTAAGCGCAGTAATCAGTTCATTATTTTTTGCTTCTAGTTCTAGGGTTCTATTCTGAACAAGAAATTCCAGGTTTTCATTAAGCTCTTCAGCGATTTTTCTCGCTTTCTCGAGCTCTTCGTTTTTTGTTTGTAAAAGAAACTGAGATTTCTTAAGGTCTGTAAGATCCGTTATAATTACACTCAGTGAAACCCCTTCATCAAGTCTCAACTGCTTAATTGAAAGCTGAACGGCAATTTTATCGCCATTTGCGTTTCTTAAAAAGAGTTCAGCTTTAGTATCAACTTCCCAGGCGCTATCAATTATTTCCTTAGCGAAAACTTTATAATCGTCATCAACAAAAATTAGGAAATCTTTTCCAATTACACTTTCCAGTGGAGCTTGGCAAAGTGCTGCAAATTGTGAGTTACTGTATAAAATTAGTCCTGTTTGATCTAGTGTAATTGCACTTTCGATCATCTGCTCAATAAATATCCGATAAGAATGATCGGCACTTTTCAAGGTAAACAGTTGGTGTCCATCTTTTCCGTTAACAACCAAGGCGTCAACTTCTCCAGTTCGGATGGCATCTACAATATCATTTGCCTCCTCCAATTGAATCTGAAGTTCACGGTAAGCCTCCTCAAGTTTAATATGTTCGATAGATTTCTCCATAAACTAACTCCTAATTCCCAATCCAAGTAAAACTTTTTCACGATCAGAAAAATCGCCAATCAAACGCTTTTTAGGACCTGGATTTTTTTTAATTAGCATAGGTAAAGCCGTAACATTCTCTTCCTTTACCAGTTCTGGTTGCTGGTGGGCATCAATAATTTCGAGTATGTATTTGTCTTTAAGAAATTCTTCACAGATGTGGCGAAGATTCGTAATAGCCCTTGCAGATATTGGTGAGGAACCGGCAATAAAAAGCCGTAAAATATAATGCTCAACTATATCTTCTCTGGGATTCAAATGATCGCTTTCTTCTATCATTAACTGGTTGTTCTTGGACGAATATCTAGCCCAACTAATACTTTTTCAACGTTGGATAAATCTCCAATAATTTTACGTACTGGTTCTGGTACTTTTTTAACTAAGGTCGGAATAGCAAGTATTTGATCACCTTCGGCAAGCTGGGGTCTTTCAAGCAAATCGATTACCTCAATGCTATACTGACCCTTCAAATGTTCCTCGCAAATTTTCTTAAGGTTTTCTAAAGCCACAACCGATTTTGATGTTTTACCGGCAACATACAGCCTCAACTCATATAATTTAGCCACTATTTATTCGTTTTTTTTGTTTTGGATTTAACAGGCGTCGAAATATCAGCTCGACGAAGATCAGTTATTTTTGATATTGTATCGCCCATAATTTGCTTTTTCAGCGCTTCCTCTACATATACTTTATTTAATTCTTCTTCTGCCGATTCGTATTCAGATCTTAGACTGTCAATTTTAGATTCGAGCACTTTTCGCTTACGAATAAGCTCTCGGTCTTTTCTGCTTACTGCCTGTTCATGAATAATTTCTCCTGTCTGCTGCAGTAATAATCTTGCTTCTCTGGCCGAACCTGTGAGCACGCCATCTTCCGTCAAGAATACATCAACCAAATCCAAACCTTTATCGGTAATCACAAATTCTCTGATTTGATTAGAATGTTTCATACCTCGTGATTTCATGATATACAATCCACGGTTCCGCTCTCCATTATTTTCGATATCTCGGATTTGCAACCAGGCATCAACTAAAGAAGAAACCCCCTCATCGGTTTGTTCGTTAACCACATTATTTAGGGTTAATGCAGTAAACATAACCGTTATCTGCTGAATCTGCAGAAAATCGATCAGGCGTACCAGCATTGTTTTCACTTCACTAACCGAGCCAATAGTTATCAGATTCGTAATTGGATCGAGAATAACTGCATCAGGTTTAAATTTATGGATGGCTTTATGTATGGCTACTAAATGCATCTCGAGCCCAAACAGTGTAGGTCGGGATGCATAAAACTGAAGATACTTATCATCAACATGTTTTTGCAGATCCATACCAATCGATCTCATATTACGGATAATTTGTTTCGGAGATTCCTCAAAAGCAAAGAATAAACATTTCTCTTTTCTTAGACATGTTGCATTGGCGAAACTGGCTGCGATACTGGTTTTCCCTGTACCAGCGGTGCCAGATGCTAAGATACTGCTCCCTCTATAGAAACCTGCATTACCCAACATTTTATCGAGTGCCTTAACGCCCGAAGAAATGCTTTCAGATGAAACCTCTTTATTTAGTTCCAGCGAGGTTATTGGCAGTACCGATATACCCTCATCATCAATTAAAAAAGGATACTCATTTGTGCCATGAACAGAACCTCGGTATTTCACAATCCTAAGTCTGCGGGTAGAGATTTGATTAATAATTCGGTGATCCAAAAGAATCACGCAGTCCGATACATATTCTTCTAATCCTTGGCGAGTTAGGCTTTTTTCTCCACGCTCACCAGTAATAATCGCAGTTACGCCCTTTGATTTTAGAAACTGAAATAACCTGCGAATTTCAGCACGTAATATCCCTTCATTTTTAAGTCCTGAGAAAAGATTTTCAATCGTATCCAGCACAACACGCTTGGCACCTATACTGTCGATAGCATAATTCAAACGTATAAATAGGCCTTCAAGATCATACTCGCCAGTTTCTTCTATCTCGGCACGATCAATATGGATATAATCTATACGGATTTTTTTTTCATGCTCTAGCTTTTCAAGATCGAATCCTAAAGAAGCAACGTTCGTTTTAAGTTCATCTGCCTTTTCTTCAAAAGCCATGAACACGCCAGGTTCACCATAATCAAGGGCACCTCTAACAATAAATTCAATCGAAAAAAGTGTTTTTCCAGAACCTGCCTCTCCGCAGATCAAGGTAGGGCGACCCGAAGGAAGGCCTCCAAGTGTAATTTCGTCTAATCCAGCAATTCCAGTAAGTGTTTTTGAGATCGCTACAGGCGAGGGCTGTTTGTTCAATTTAGCCATTAATTAAAATTTAATTATTAAAGCTATTAAAAATAGTACAAATTGCAACTTCCACCCTACTCAAACAAGGAATAGTATAAAAGGTTTTAATCCTAAAAATTAAAAACTAATAATTAAGCAATTGCGGAATAGGTATTTATCTAATCGCACAACATATAACTATAAATTAAAAAAGATGGAAAAACTGGAGGTTTTTCAAAAATTGAATAGCTTTTTAGGAAGCTTGCTTATAATAAAACTTGACAGCTATAACCAGATATGGGTAATTCTAATTTCAGAATTTAATGCTTTTAAACTGGCTGAGTTAAAAAATGCTCTACTTTATACGCTCAAATGCAGGTTAGGCAATATTTTCCAAATACCTAAGTACCTCTTCTTTTTTCCTGCTAGATACAATAATACTTTCCTTGTTTTCCATTTGTAAATAACCTTCTCGATAGTATTTTTTAACGTATTTAAAATTTACCAAATACGATTGATGACACCTTAGAAAACCAAAAGGCGTAAGCAAACTTTCATATTCTTTTAATCCTTTCGAAACCAAAATATCATGACCATTATTTAAATAAAATGTCGTGTATCCTTTATCACTTTTGCAATACATAATATCTTCTATGGATACCACTTCAATAAACTCGACACTTTTTAAGGCGATGCGTTTGCTTGCACCTAAGCCTTGAGCCAGATAATAATCTCTGGAAACAGCCAGTTGCTGTTGCTCAAATTTTTCGTGTTCACGATGGTGAAAACATTTGTGTAATAAAGCGGTAAGCGATACTTCATCGATCGGTTTTAATAAATAACCAAATGCGCCTAAATTAAGTGCCTGTATTGCATATTGATCGTAGGCTGTTAAAAATACCACCTGAAAATCGTTAATACCGATTTCATGAAAGAGATGAAAACTGTCCCCATCCTTTAACCGAATATCAGCTAAAATAATATCAGGTTTCAAGGCTGGTATTTCTTTAGCTGCAACAGCAATTTCGGCAGAAGAGCCAATTACTTCCAGGTAATCAATTCGATTTACAATCTGAAGAATGTGTTGTAAAATTCGAATTTCATCTTCTAAAATATACAGTTTCATAGCTTTCATATTAGTTGTTTATTATAGGCATAATAATCTCAACAAGTACGCCTTTTGCATCAGCTCCTACTTTATCAGCAACCTTAAAATGGGCTTTTTGCTTGCGTGAGGTAAATAATAAATCGAAGCGTTCTTTTAAAATAATTTGAGCAAGCGATTGTTTTTTCTGCTTATCATCGGCCTTTTTTGTCAAACCACAACCATTATCATCAATAGTAATCACCAAATATTCACCATCAATCTTAAAAGAAATTTTTAATAAACCTTTGTATGTAATGTTTCTAAAACCGTGTTCTATCGTGTTTTCAACAAAAGGTTGAATCAACATCGGCGGAATAAGAATTTCGTCAAGATCTAAATCATCTCCGACAGTAATTTCATAATTAAAAACATCTGCATAGCGCATTTGTTGCAGTTGTATGTAGTTATTTAAGGAAGTAATTTCCTCTTTAATTTCTATAAAATCTTTTCGGTTTTGCTCTAAAATACCACGTAATAAACCAGAGAAGGATTGCAGGTAACGAACGGATTCAGTTGTATCGCCAGTAGCGACTAAACCTTGCAGATTAGAAATGGCATTAAAAATAAAGTGTGGATTTAACTGAACCTGAAGCAACTTCTGCTCCATAGTTAATCTTTGGTTTTCAGACTTTAATAAGGTATTTTTTTCTCGTAAACGCTGTTGCCTGTAAACAATATAAAATAAAGCCACCATTACTATGAAAATAATTACAATCAAAAACATCGACCAACGTTGCTGTTTAATTATGGTTTCGTTAAGCTTGTTTCTGCTTTTTAATTGGAGTATGTTTTGGTCTTTCTTCTCTGTTTCATATTTCTCATGCATTTCTGCAACTTTTACGGTTTCAATGGCCTTATTATTGCGTAATTCAATGCTATGAGCAGAATCTAAAGCTGCAAATGCTTTAGCAAAATCGCCTTTCATTTTATAAGCTTCTACCAAACCTAAATAATATATCTTTTTCTGCTTTCCAGATAAATCTTTGTGTTCCAACGCCATACCCGCTTTGTAATAAAAAATAGCAGAATCTGCCTGCTTATTTAATATAAAAGACGTTGCCAGGTTATTGTAAGCTATATCGTTTAAGTCGTTGGTTTTCTTTAAATAGTTAAAATAGATCCTGCTCGATGCCAGCGCCTTATTGTATTGCATTTGCGCACTGTAAATTTGCGATTCATTATCATACGTACGGGCAATTGCCAAACTATCGCCTAATTTTTTAGCTAAAGTGCGGGCCTGAGCATTATAATATGCCATTTTCTTAAAATCGCCTAAGCGAGATGCTAAAAGAAAAGAAATATCAAAATATCTTTGTTTAACAATTGCATGAGAATTAAATGGATGGTTTTTGAAATACAGGGCTGCGTACAATAAAGATTTTTCTTCATTATGGTTTTGATAGTAAGCCCTTGCCAGTAAATCGTAAAAACGATAAGTTAGTTTACTTTTCACACGTTCGCCATTTTCAATTAAAGAGAAAATGCGTTTTACCAAAACAGATTCTACCATCGAACCATTACCAAGCGCTAAATCTAATTGATGATATTTCTTAAGTAACTCAATAGGATCAGCTACTTTTTCACCCTTCATTTTATTAAATTCAATTAGAGCACTGTCGCGTTTTTTCTCAATGCTATATCTCCTTCCTTTAAAATAATGATAAAAAGGATTTTCTTCTCGGTTAGCTTGTTGGTATAGTAAGCTATCTTCTACGTAAACCATTTTTTTTACCGTAGCTGAAGCAAGCGTATCAAACGAAATAATCAGGTTCAAATAGTCTTTCTGCGTGGAAACTACCGCTTTAGCATTTTCTATTTTCGAAGTACTTTTTTCGTGATTACAAGAGATTACCAATAATGTAAATAAACTAATGTAAAAAGTTATAGCTGTTTTTATTTCCTTGTTACTCATTAATGAATTTAGATTATCAATTTGATTAAATATCGGCTAAATATAGATACAGAAAATCTCAATTAGTAAGGCTATCGAATATTCGTTACGCTTTAATCCATATTCGTATCTGATAAATAATTATTTGAAAGCACATCAATTGTTAATAATCAGCAAAGCGCAGTCGATAACCTAATAATTCTAGAAATAGTTGGTTAAAACGAATAGAAGTTAATAATAAACGAATATTTATTCAACCCTGTCGTATATCAACTACATGTTGCAATCCAATTTTGCTGTATTGAGATTTAGGTTAATAAAAAACCTAAACGCCAGGGTACGTTGGCGAAAACTCAATTAAAATTTTATGTATTATGAAAACAAACAGAAGCTTGTTTGAAAAAAGAATCGATTTAAAAAGTTGTCAAATTAATGGAGGGAGATTGGCTGAAGAAGTTACCCAAAAGGAAAGTTCTACTTCTACAAATTCCAATGGTTGTACAGACACTAAGTACACAACAAAATCAGACAAAGGTGGTACAATAAAAACCTGCACAGACTTTGACTGTCCTAATTAACAAAGTATTTAATAAACCGATTTTAAAAATTCAAACACAAAAACATGAAAAACAACAAAAGTTTATTCGAGAAAAGAATTGATTTATCAAGCTGCCAAATCAACGGAGGAAGACTAGCTACAACTTATCATGAATGTTCAAGCGCAACGAAAAGCCCTCACTGCTCTGATACGTACACAACAACTTTCGATGATGGTGGTAAACAGACGGGATCAAACATGGATTTTTACGATTGTAGCCCTTGCTAATTAGGTAGAAATAATTTACATAAAAGCGGAGGCCTTGCCCTCCGTTTTAAAATTCTTAATAAAAGTTGCATTTATAAGCTTATGATTTTAATTTTTTCCATTAATGATGATTATTCTACAAGCCGAGTTATTAATTGGCTAATACATCTGAAAAAAGAATTTATTCGAATTAACGAAAATACCAATGTAAAGTTAATATCACTTACAGAACATGATTTCATATTGAATATAGATGGTAAAACATTGAAAAGCAATGAGATAACCAAAATATGGTACAGAAGAGGCGATTTATATTTGATGAATAATTTTAAAAGCGAGCATATTAACAATTATTTATCTTCAGAAAATACATGCTTAATGGAATATATGCATTATGCTTTTGATAAAAATAATTGCTTAAATAATTTTAAAACCAGCGACATTAATAAACTCTACCTTTTAGATTTATGTAAAAGATTTAATGTACTTGCTCCAAATTTTATTGTTACAAGTTGCAAAAATGTACTAATGGATTTTTACAACAGAGAAAAAAACATCATCTCAAAACCTTTGAATGCACCGTTTTCTACTTACGATTCGGATAGTTCGCTTCATATGGCATACACCTCAGAAATTGTACTCGAAGACATTCGCAGTTTACCAAATGAATTTGTACCTACATTTTTTCAGAAAAATATTATTAAGGCTTACGAATTAAGATGCTTCTACTTAGATGGAAGTTTTTATGCAATGGCTATTTTTTCACAGAATAATAATAAAACCAAAGTAGATTTTAGAAATTACGATAATTCAAAGCCCAATAGGATTACACCATATCAATTCCCAAAATCTTACCAACGAAAAATAAAAAAATTACTTGATGCTATAGGATTAAACTGCGCTTCGTTCGATGTTGTTTATTCAAAAGAAGATCAGCAATATTATTTTTTAGACCTAAATCCAATTGGTCAATTCGGAATGGTTTCTACGCCATGCAACTACAATTTAGAAAAGGAAATCGCTTTAACGCTATGATATGAAAAACATCCAACTCGAAATACTTAGCGGGAATGCTCCTATTCATTTAAAATCTTTAATTAAAAAAGACAGACCTAAATATTTGGTAAAAACCAGGGAGTCAAAAATTTTTACAACCAGTAATTTGCAGTTAGACTTTCTTTATAAATCGCCAATATGAACAATCTATTTTTAAGAAATCAATTATGTGTACCCGTAAAGGGATACAACCGAGCCATTATTTATGATATTCTTCGAAAAGATTATTTTCTTATTCCAAAAGAACATTGTGCTATTCTGGATACAAATGATTTTATACAATTTGATAAAATTGAAGATGTTGAAGAGCGAGAAGAACTTATCGATTTCTTGGTTAATGAAGAAATCATATTTCAACTTTCAACTAGCGAACAAAAAAAGCATTTCAAAAGTTTAAATAGGAATTTTGAAAATCCTAACCCACTAACTAATGTTATTATTCATTCGAATATAGATTTTCGCTTCTTAGATTTAATTAAAGATCAATACCTTTTAAATCTGTCAATTATATCTCAAGAAATAGACGACAATTTACTTGCGATTTTGCAAAAAGTAAGTGAGCTTGAAATAGATAGTATCTATCTATATATCGAAAATTCTAACATTGAAAAATTGGATGAATATAAAAAGCTATTTGCAAATTACAGTTTAATTTTTTCAGTGAATTTCTTTAATTCGAAAAAAATTATAGATAAAACGCAACTATCTCAAAACATATATTACAACTTTTTTGAAGAAGAATTTTCAACCTATAAAAGAACGCTCAGTATCGATAAATTGGCTATTAATGCCGAACATTTTTTAGAAGCCTACAATTTTCACTCTTACTACTTTGCTAAAGTTTATATCGATGAAAATGGAAATATAAAAAATGGTTTAAATAATTTGGAGAATTTTGGTTGTATAAAATCGTTAACCTCATCACAATTTAAGGAAATAATTTCCTCATCAAACTTCAAGGAATTAGGCACCATTAAAAAAAAGGAAACGCTTGTGTGCTGTGATTGCGAATATAGGTACATGTGTGTAGATAGCCGAGTTCCTTCAAAGGGTAAAAAGCACTGGTTTCATCAATTTGAGTGTGTTTATAATCCATATTTATCAAAATGGAGTAATGAAGAGGGTTACTTAAATCTGGAAGAATCTGGAGTGTATATTTCTGCATCAGGTTGCACCATAGATCAGGAAAAGTTATCCGAAAACTTTGATAAAATCTGGAATACTTAGTATGAAAAAATTCCCCTTTTACAAACAACCAGATGCTAAAGATTGTGGCCCTACTTGCTTACGCATTATAGCTAAACACTATAATAAAAGCATTCCGTTACAACACTTAAGAACACTTTCTGAAACCACCAGAGCAGGGAGCGGCTTGCTTGGACTTAGTAATGCTGCAGAAACTTTAGGCTTTAGAACTTTAGGGGTTAAAATAGACTTTAATACGCTGGTTGCTGATGCGCCATTGCCTTGCATTGCACACTGGAATAAAAACCATTATGTAGTAGTTTATAAAATTGATAAGGCCAATAATGTTTACATTTCCGACCCGAGTTATGGGTTAATATCTTACACAAAGGAAGATTTTATTAAACATTGGATTGGTGAAAATGCACACGACAATACCGAAGAAGGTATTGCACTCATTTTAGAAACTAGCCCGTCTTTTTACAAAAACGACTTTGACGAAGAAGAAAGCAAAACAAGTTTCTCTTTCCTCTCCAGATATTTATTGAAGTACAAATCGCTTGTGATCCAACTGGCTATTGGCCTTTTAGCGGGGAGTTTACTATCACTTATTTTCCCTTTTCTTACCCAAAGCATTGTTGATGTTGGCATACAAAACCAGGATATTAACTTTATCTACCTTGTTTTATTGGCTCAGGTAATGCTTTTTATTGGTAAAATGGGAATCGAAATAATACGAAGCTGGATTTTATTACATCTCTCTACCCGTATTAATATTTCCATAATCTCCGATTTTTTTATCAAGTTAATGAAACTTCCTATCAGTTTCTTTGATACCAGAATGACTGGAGATATTATGCAGCGAATAAACGATCATCATAGAATAGAGCAGCTCTTAACCAATTCTTCTTTGAATACCTTATTCTCGATGGTGAACCTGATAATTTTTAGTGTTGTACTACTCGTTTACGATTATCGGTTATTTTTCGTTTATATAATAGGTGCCATATTATATGTGGCTTGGATTAGCTTTTTTCTGAAAAAAAGAAAAGAATTAGACTACAAAATGTTTTCGCAGATAGCTCAGGAACAAAGCACCGTAATCGAATTAATTAATGGCATGCAAGAAATTAAAATGCATAATGCCGAAAAACAAAAACGTTGGGGTTGGGAATTTTTACAGGTCAAGCTATTTAAAATTAAAATTAAAGCCCTTTCCTTAGAGCAATGGCAATCAGTTGGTGGAGGGTTTATTAATCAGATAAAGGATATTTTAGTAAGTTTTCTGGCGGCAAAATTGGTATTAAGCGGAAACTTAACGCTGGGCATGATGCTTTCTGTACAATATATCATTGGCCAGCTCAATAGTCCGCTGCTCCAATTAATAGATTTTATTAAACAAACACAAGATGCCAAAATTTCACTCGAACGATTAGGCGAAATCCATAATAAGGAAGAGGAAGAAAACAACGATAAACAGTATGCTACAGAAATTGCAGAAAAAGATATAGAACTAAATAATGTTTCTTTCAGATATACTGGCGCAAGTTCATCTGTTTTTCAGGATTTGAATCTCGTTATCCCTTATCAAAAAACTACGGCAATAGTTGGCGCAAGCGGTAGTGGTAAAACAACTTTACTTAAACTACTCACAAAATTCTACGACCCAGATACAGGCGAAATCAAAATTGGAAATACGGATATGAAGAATATTTCGCCAAGGTATTGGAGAAATCATTGCGGTGTGGTGATGCAGGAAAGTTATGTATTTAACGATACGATAGCAAATAATATCGCCATTGGCGAAGACACAATTGATAAGCAAAAACTAAGAAAAGCAATAGATATTGCTAATATTCAAGAGTTTATCGAAAGCTTGCCGTTAAATTACAATACCAAAATTGGCAACGAAGGCGTGGGCGTTAGCGGTGGACAAAAGCAAAGATTATTTATTGCCAGAGCTGTTTATAAATCACCAGAATATATCTTTTTTGATGAAGCCACCAGTGCTTTAGATGCAAACAACGAAAAGGTAATTATCGAGAATCTTGAACAATTTTTTAAGGGTAAAACCGCAGTAGTTATTGCACATAGATTATCAACAGTTAAGCATGCAGATAAAATTATTGTACTTGATAAAGGAACTGTTGTTGAAGAAGGCAACCATACAGAATTGGTAGCCAAAAAAGGAGAATACTATAAATTGATAAAAAACCAGCTCGAACTTGGAAACTAAAAGAGATAAATTGGATGAGGTTGAACTTCGCTCAGATGGTGTGCAGGATATTTTGGCAGAACCGCCACATTGGATGTTTCGCTGGGGTAATGTAGTGATATTGGGGATAATTTTAATGATTCTACTGATGAGTTATTTCATTAAATACCCAGAATTTGTGCCCGCAACCATCGTTGTCACTTCTCAAAATCCACCCGAAAAACTACAATTTAGAACCGATTCTAAAATTGAAAAGATATTTATAAGGGATAATCAAGAGGTAAAAAAAGATGAAATTTTAATGGTTTTGCAATCGACCGCAAATTATAGCGATGTTTTACAGCTCAAGAAAATAACAGATGCCGCCACAAATAATCAGCTGGCTTCTTTTCCCCTGGGTAAAATTTCAGGCTTTAAACTAGGCGAAGTGCAGAGCGATTATAATAATTTTGCCAAGGCATTTCAGGACGAAAAACTATTCACTCGTTTAAAACCCTATGCGCCAGAAAATTTAGCAACTGATCAAAATATAATAACAAACAAAAGCAGGATAATTACGCTTAAAAGACAAAAAACCTTCGAACTCGCAAAATACGATCTTGTAAAGAAAAATTACCAGCGTGCGCAACAACTGCTTAATCAAAAGGTAATTTCGACGTTTGAATTCGAAAGTGAAAAAATTAAATTTTTACAGGCACAGCAGAGTTTGGAAGATCTAGAGATTTCTTTATCTCAAACAAAAGAAGCTATTTCTAACCTCGACAAAACAAAAAGCGGCACGACCATTAATGCAGAAAAAGACAAAATCAATTTCGCTTCGCAAACCCTGCAATTATTTGAGCAACTGAGGCGCTCGTTAAGAGCCTGGGAACAAAATTACCTGGTTGTTTCTTCAATTGATGGCATTGCCAGTTTTCAGCAGTTTTGGGGCGAAAATCAGTTTGTAAAACGAGGAGAACCAATACTTTCCATTTTACCTTTAGATAAAAAAGCACTAATAGGAAAAATGTTGGTTCCGTCGGTTAATTCTGGAAAGATAGCCAAAGGAGAAAAGGTCCTGATTAAGTTAGATAACTATCGATTTCAGGAATATGGTGTTGTTGAAGGTAGGGTTCAGAATATTTCTTTTACACCCGATGAAAAGGGAAACTACTATGTTGATGTAACGCTTCCAAAAGGGTTAAAAACTTCATATAAAAAAGTGTTACCTTTTGATAAGGAACTTAAAGGCAATGCCGAAATTGTAACGCAGGATTTAAGGTTAATTGAGCGGTTTTTTTACCAGATTAGAAAACTAACAGGCTGCCAAACAGAATAATGCATTGCATTTGTTAAAACATTTTGCGATTGATAACTACTCAATCATCGCAGCATTATTTCGCCTTAAAACCTGATTAATGGTTTCTAAAAATTTTGGAAAATAAACAGGTTTGGTTAAATATTTATCTCCACCAACTTGAAATGCATTTAACGCAAATTCATCGTAAGCCGTCATAAAAACTATAAATTTTACCTTGTCTCTTAATAGCCTGGCAACATCTATACCCGAAACATCCATTCTAATATCCAGAAAAAGAAAGTCGATATTATCGTCATCATTAATTTCTTTAATAGCAGAAATCCCCGAATCATAACTTTTAAGCAAGCTAAGCTTCGGTATTTGTCTGATATAGGTCGTTACCAAATCCAGGAAAGTACGATCATCATCTACAACTACACAGCGATATAATTTAGAGTTTTTCATTAATGATTGAAACACGCTAAATCACAAATTGTTCAGAAATAATAATAAAAGTATAATAAATAATACAACCAGAAGTACTAAACGTAATTATAGCCCTTTATTCCTCGTATTGCCAGGTTAAGCCTCCATCAACAAAGTAACTCGAACCAGTTACATAATCAGCATCGCTGGAGGCTAAAAAAGATACAATTCCTGCAACATCCTCAGGTTTCCCTAAGCGCTTTAGCGGAATATTTTTCAACACCTTATTTAGTTTTTTCTTATTAGCTAAAAGTGATTTATTTATCGGCGTTTCGATAGCTCCTGGGGCAACATTATTTATTCTAATATTAAAATCAGCAAGTTCAATAGCCAGATTCCTGCAAAGCATTTTAACCGCACCGTTGCTCGCACAGTAAGCGGCATAGCCTGGGAAAGGTATCTCTTCGTGCACAGAACTTACATTTACAATTACACCAGCAATTTTTGTTTTATACAATAGTTAGTGAAGGCCTGTATTCCAAAAAACAAACCCTTAAAATTGGTATTCATTACATCATCATATTCTTCTTCAGTAATTTTCCAAAACGGATTCTTAATTTCCATGCCCGCATTATTAACTAGAACATCGAGGCCGCCAAATGCCTTAACAGCTTGAGCAATTAATTTCTCAACACCTTTTTTACGACTAATATCGGCTTCGATAAAAACTGCCTTTCTCCCCATCTGCTCTACCTCACTTATAAGTTTTTCACCCCGCTCATCAAACTTATGTCCGTTAAAAATTACATTAGCACCTTCTTGTGCAAATCTTATTGCACATGCTGCTCCAATTCCCTGACTGCTTCCTGTTACTAAAACAGTTTTATTTTCAAATCGATTCATAAGTGATTAATAAAGCTTTAAAGATTAAGGTTTACAAAGCTTTTTTGTTTTAAATAAAATCGATTGATAAAACATTCATCAATTCAAAAATGAACTTTATCGCATTCTTAAAAAACGAAAATGAATTTCCTGTCCAGGAAAACGCCTGATAACAAAGCAACATCAAATTTATTGCCACCCCAAAATTCTACTATTTAGGCTATTGTCTTCTATTTAAGAATTATTTACAAAATTTACATTTTTATTTACAATACAAATCACTCGGTTCGATCAATATCATAATAGCTTTGCTTAATCAATTTGAAAAGGTTATGAAAAATTTAAAAAGAATCACTTACGTACTGATCTTGCCACTGGTTGTGGTGAGCGGATTAGTTTTTGCCAACCGCGACGTTAAAAGTAAACAATCGCCAAAACCTTCGTCAAACTCCGAGCAGAAAGCCCGCCAGGTAGAAGACAGGAAAAAATGGGAGGCTTCTGCCGACGGCATAAAGTACAAAAAATGGGAGATTTCCCCTGAAGGTAAAAAAGTGCATACCAGTCATGATAAAATAAGGAAACACATCAAAGATTTCACCAATATGGAGGCTGTTATAACATCCGTTACCTTCCAGCGCCCAAATGCGAATTCAACTGCTTCAAAATGGCTGATCGTGAGAATTGGTGGCGAAGAATACATGATGCAGTTTAATGCAAAGGAGTTTCAGCAGCTAAACAGCCTGAAAGTAAACGACAAAATAATAGTTAGAAGCCATAGCGCAGGATATTCGCCTAATCATCCGTATTTAATTGTATCAGGCGATTATATAGAACAAAACAATAAGTTGCTCTTTAAACGTGACTTTAACAAAGATAACCTTTGCTAAGGGTTAGGATTGTATGTTCCTTCATTTGTCAATCGTCGAAATTTAGAATAAGTAAATATAAGAGCCTGGCGAATGCACCAGACTCTTATATACTAAATGAAGATTACTTTGAAAACTTCAGTTCCTCCTGCTCCTGTAAAAAAAGCTTCGCAAATATTAAACATTGCTGGTAATTAAAAGTCTCAAAAATTATGAGCTAGTTATCGCCAGCCTAGTCCTGGGGCTACATATTCTAATATGGAAGACAGCACATGCACATTATAATCCACACCCAGGGTATTCGGGATCGTCAAAAGTACAGTATCCGCTTCCTGAATCGCCTCATCCTGAGCTAATTCCTTAATCAGCTGATCGGGTTCCGCTGCATAACCCTTGCCGAATACCGCCCTCTGGGTAGGCTCGATATAACCAAAGCTATCAGCTCCTTTACCTTGCTGTCCGAAATAATACCTATCCTGATCGTTCATCAGCGCAAAAATCGAACGACTTACCGATACTCGGCCCTCACGCTGGTGCCCTGCTTTCTTCCAGGCTTCTTTATACAACCTGATCTGCTCTGCCTGCTGGATATGGAAAGGCTTTCCGTTTTCGTCAAACTTCAACGTAGAACTTTGCAGGTTCATTCCGTTTTCCGCTGCCCATATCGCTGTTGCATTGGAAGCAGCTCCCCACCAGATGCGTTCGCGAAGCCCTTCCGAATGGGGCTCAAGGCGAAGCAGTCCAGGAGGATTTGGAAACATTGGATTTGGATTGGGCTGTGCAAAGCCTTCTCCACTTAAGCCATTCAAAAACTCAATTGCTTTTTCCCTGCCCATATCTGCATCATTTTTGCCCGCTTTTGGTTCATAACCGAAATGGCGCCAGCCTTCGATTACCTGCTCGGGCGAACCTCTGCTGATGCCAAGTTGTAACCTGCCGCCAGAGATCAGATCGGCCGCACCTGCATCCTCAACCATATAAAGCGGATTTTCATAACGCATATCGATTACCCCAGTTCCAATTTCTATTTTATTGGTTTTAGCGCCAATCGCTGAAAGTAAAGGAAATGGAGAGGCAAGTTGCCTTGCAAAATGATGCACCCTAAAATATGCACCATCCAAACCAATTTCTTCGGCGGCAACAGCAAGATCGATGGATTGCAATAATGTATCGCCTGCTGTACGGGTGAGGTATGATGGATGGTCGGACCAATGGCCGAATGATAAGAATCCTATTTTTTTCATACTGTAAAAATTGAAACCAAATTTACCAATATGACAAAGGAACCCAGGTCACCAGGTAGTCATATCAATTGCAAATTCAATAAATCTGAGAGCCTGGTCATCCATGCAAGCAATAGCAGTAAAAGACCTTAAACTAGGCACAAAAGGCATATAAAAAGAAAGCGGGAAAAACCAAAGGCTCTTCCCGCTTATCTAAATTAACGCTCTCGTATTAAATAACGGAAAAATAAACCGAAATCTTATGCGCAACGAAAAATAAATTTAGCATAAAAACTATAAGTCCTTATACTTCTGCTCCAATACCTCAATTTCTTTCAAAGATTCAGCAATTCCGTTTCTTTGCGTAGTCAACAAGTTCAAATGATCCTCATGCAACTGGTTATCCTTAATCACCATATCGTATTTCTCCAAAGCTGCTTTCTCACCTGTTACAATTGCACTTAACAATGCAGATTCGCTTTTATCAGTTAATGCCTCCTTAATATCGATCCAGGTACGGTGGATTGCGCCCAATATTCCGCCTTCATCATTCTCTGAATCACCGCCGTGTTTTGCCAAATGGGCTTTCAGTTCAGTTTCATATAATGCACGTTCTGCTACATATTTCAAAAACACTGCTTTCAACTCTACATTTTCTGTAGATTCTGATGCTGATTTGTAGCCTTCCTTTCCATCATTTACGATGGATACTAAGCCCTTTAAGTCTGATATAATTTCTTGATTATTTTCCATGATGATTCTTTTATTTAAAACCATTAATAGCCGATAAGGTTTTGACAATTCGTACAACCATCAAAAACATAATATTAAACAAACGTGTTGCTTACTTATGACCAGCCAAAGAAAACCCTCCTATCTGGATTTTGAGATCGACAGTTATCCATGGAAACCAGATATCGATTACAGAAAATACCCCAAAAAATACAGGGTGGGAAAAGGTGAACAGGGCGTTTTGATCTGTGAGCCTTACAAATCCGAAATCGGCCAGCATTGGCGCTTCCGAACCCCAGAAATTGCCATGGAGAGTAGCAACAAGATTTTCGAAATGTTTAATAACTTCATCAAAGAAAATGATTTCGTCGGTGCAGACATGGCTAGGAAATATCTGCAAATGGGATATACCCGTGCAAAAAGATATGCCAACTACAAAGGGGGCAACAAGTATGACAAGGAAAATGATTATAAACAACTGGAGCGGGGAACAGGCTCAGACGAAAAAGCAAAGTCTGCGGCAATCTTCTACGCCCTCTATAAAATGGCCGAAGCCAACCCAGTCTATAGAAAATTAAAAACCGACTGGAAAAAAGAAAAGGGCTAGCAACGTGAAATTATAATAAGTAGCTCTACCTTATTCAGACACATGGCCTACATAAACGTTATTTTATTTGAGATTAATCAGTTCTTCAGGCAATAAAGCAACTGATTGATACCAAATTCAATTTAGTAATCATCACCAACTCCTTAAATTGGCAGACTAAAAACAAACTGCGAACCAACACCATACTCACTATCTAACCAGATCCTGCCTTCGTGCCGTTTAACAATTTCAGCGCACAAATAAAGACCGATTCCAAAGCCAGAAATCGAATGCATATGTTCTCCTTCAACTCGGTAATAGCGGTCGAAAATATGAATTGCATCTGATGACCGTATGCCCATTCCCTGATCTTTAACACTAACAATCACTTCATCTTTTAAAGTATCGCAGTTAATTAATATTTTAGTTCCAAATGCTGAATATTTCACAGCGTTGCTAATGAGGTTATGGATTACATGCGCAATTTTTTCCCTGTCGGCATTAATAAAAATTTCTGAGGAAGGAGAAAACAGCAGTTCATGGGTAGAAATAGTCCCCTGAGTTTCTTCTTCTATTTCTTTTAATAGAGCAGCTATGTCGAAATTTTGGAGACTGATATCAATTTTTCCAGACTCCAGTCTTGAGATATTTAAAAAACCATTTATCATGGTCGTCATCTTGTTGACTTGCAAATCTGCTCTTTCCAGCGTTTTGATTACAAATTCTTCTTCATAATTTTTAAGCCTGTAATTTAGCACCTGAATGTATGCTTTCATGGAAGTTAACGGCGTTTTAAGCTCATGGCTAACCATCCCAATAAAATCATTTTTACGGATTTCATCCAATTTCTTCTCTGTAATCTCGTTGATTACACCTGTAAAATATTCTTTTCCGTTCCGTTGCTGCATCTCCCCGATAGCCCTCACCCAACGGGTTTTGCCATCTATATTTCCTATTATCGGATATTCAGTATCAAAACGACCACCTTCATTAATCGTAAGCTCGACCAGCTCCGCAACTTGCTGACGGTAATCTGGATGGATCTGGTTGATGGCAGCCTCATAAGGCACAACATCGTCTGGATCAAAGCCAAAAAATTCCTTAAGCTTCGCAGATGCAACAAATGTTCTGTCAATTGCATTTATCTGAAAAGTTCCCAGTCCAGCTGCCTCGATTGCCATGCTCAGATTCTCCGCAGCAAGCTTTACTTCAGCTTCTGCCAGATACTGTTCCGTTATATCCATAACCACACCCGTAAAAGCAGAGAACGTCCCTGAAGAATCAACCTTCAAATTTCCAATTGCCCTAAGCCATCGAAAACGGTGATCATGCAGGCCTACAACGGGATAAGTAACATCGTAATCACCATTATTATAAATGGCATTTTCCAATTTAGAAGCCACAAATGGTCGGTATTCTTTGGTAATTTGTGCAAGCGCATCTTCTATAGTCAGGGGTTCATCCTCATAATAGCCGAAAAGCTCTTTTAAACGGGCATCGGTAATGAATTCTCTGGTCGTTGAATGAATAAACCAGGTACCGAAATTTGCTGCGCTAACGGCTAAACGAAAAGCAAGCTGTGATTCTGCTACCTGATCCTGAGCAAGGATAAGTTCTTGATTTACCATTGCAACCTCTTCAATGGAAGTTGCCAGTTCTTCATTTGAAGCTGCCAGTTCCTCGTTTATGGCCTGTAAATCCTTGGCACTATTTTCTAGAGATTCCTCAATTCGCTTTCGATCAGTCACATCACGTGTAGTGCCGGCAATTGCCTCCACCTCACCACGATCATCAAGAACAGGCGTTAGAATATAATCATAAATTCTCTTACCCAAAACAGCATGTGGGAAAGATACTTCTCCTCTTATTGGTTGTTTGTTTTCTTTAATATTATCGATCTCGCGTTCGTGCATTTCTGCATGCCAGGGTTCATATCCGTTTTCAAGAAGACTCTTACCAATAGCATCTTCCCATGTTTTGCCCCACATGGTTAGCAAGGCCTGGTTTGCATAGGTAAAGCGATATTCCAGATCAAAAACATACATTAAATCGGGCGTATTAGAGGTAACGGTTTCGTAGAACCGTTTCTGCTGATCAGATTTTATTCGGGCTTCCACAAGTTGCAATTCAGCATTTTTACGTTCAGTAATGTCGCTGGCAGTACCAAACCATTCGATAATTTCCCCGTCATTATCTAAAATGGGTACCGCCCTGGAAATGGTCCACCCTGGAGAACCGTCTGCCCGCAAAACGCGGTGCTCCAGGTAAAATACTTTCTTTTCAGCAATCGCTAGCTCAATGGTTTGATTAACCAAATCCAAATCCTCAGGATGAACATTGTTTTCCTTCCAGTTCAGTGTAGGCCCCTTGGTATCCTTTAAAAAACCTCGGCCATCCAGCTCCCTCATTTCGCTCCAATCAGGGCTGAAAGAATATATAACATCTGATGTTGCTTTGAGTAGTGCATTGAAACGAGCTTCAGTTTCAGTAAAGTGCTGATTATTTGATACTGCCCTGGTAGAAAAATCTGTCATATATATCCTAACACAAAAAATATAATTTTGCTTTAAATGTTATATTTTTTTTTGAAACTGGCCAAAAATAGAGCAAAACGCCTTTAAGATATTTTACTCATTAAGTAGCTTCAAAACATGGAGAAAGTATTAGGGATCAAAAACCAGTGATCAAAGCTTTATCCTCAACCAACCCAAAATCGCCAGGATTCGAGGGGCATTAAACCCAATTATTTAAAAAAATAAGTTTTACAACAAATAAAAATACTACATACTAAGATGGTGAACGGCAATTAACTCTTTCGTCAATTAACAGTTTGCAATAAGGAGCATTGCCCCGGCTTAAAGCGACTGCAGTAAGTTGTTTTTTTTCTGTTGATTAGCGTATTCCTCATTCATAAACTTTTTGAAATCCTGATCACGGTTATTGGCCGACTGTTCTAACTCTTTTAAAAGAGCTGACCCATTAGCCTTTAGCAGTGTAGAGCGTGCTTTGTCGCCATTGGCGGTTGCTAATGATTTTACCGAATCGAGGGTAATTTGCTGATTGGAAAGTAAATCCGATGGCAAAATTACGCTTTTTCCTGTCGCATAGGCTTCCATCCGCTTTAAGCTTGCTCGATTAATATCCATAAGCTGTGTCAAGGTTTCTGAAGGCTTATTTTTCGCATTTCCTGCCTGGAGTTTTAAAAGACGGTCTTCCATAAGCAAAGAATAAGTTATGTTTCTCAAATGATCAGCAGCCTCTCCATCGAGCTTAGTCTGAAAGGTTTCTGATCCGCCGACCTTGTTTGGCATAACCGTATCTCCAGAGATGCTATCTTTTTCCATGCTCGATCTTTTATCTGCACTATTACAAGCCATCAGGCATAAAACCGCAAATCCTATGGCTGGCTTTAACCAAACCAGTTGTTTAAAATTCTTCATATTAAAATATAAATATCATGTAAGCAATACAAATAATACAAAGGCACTGACCAAAAGTTTTAATATTATTAGAAAATTGCATGATACTTTTGTTTAGTTATGGCTAATAAAACGGATCTAATCAATAAACTTACTTTCATTAAAATGCTCCATAATTATTCACACAACAGCTTAAAAGTGTGCAATTTTTAGCATGATTGAAAAGCCAGTGCTTCAGGAATAGAGTTTTTTTAAACTCTTGAAACTTTTTACTGGAATTATCAGTTTAATTGAAATGGTAGTAACAGGAACAATGGTTATTTCGATAGCTGAGGGACAAAAGGTTTTAGTATTATTGGCACCTTCTCACAGCGAGATTGATGAGTTATATCATCAACTCCGCATTGATGCTTATCAATTTAAGAAAGAGATCTCGAAACTACATACAGATATAAAATTTATTTCAGCAGGGTTCAAAGATGAAGAAGATGAACTCCATTGGAATGATGATTACATCCCGCTACCGAAATGGTATGAAAATAATTAGCGGATCATTTTCTCTGCCAAACACCTAATTGTAAAAACAATATTCAAACAGAAGATCTAACTAAAAAACTTTTTTGGCAAGAGAATGTTGCTTAGCTACGCCCAAAACCATTCAAAGATTATGAACATAAATGAGCTTATAATTCCAGCTGCCAGAAAGGGAGAAATTGCGGTTTTGCAAGAACTCTTTGCCAGGAATGTCGATGTTAATCACCGCGATTTAAAAGGCTACACGCCTCTGATAATTGCCTGTTATAATAATCAGCTGGAAGCAGCAAAATTACTCATTAATAACGGTGCTAATTTAGATGCGGCAGATGAAGGTGGCAATACAGCCTTAATGGGCGTTAGCTTTAAAGGATATATTGAAATAGCACAATTACTGATTGAATGCGGTGCAAATCTTGATCTACAACATGGCAATGGTGGCACAGCGCTAATGTTTGCAGCCATGTTTGGTAGGAACGATATTTTACAATTGCTTTTAGAGCACGGCGCTGATAAATACATAAAAGATATCAAGGGCCAGGATGCCCTGGAGTTTGCCGCTCTTCAGGGTAACGAAAAAGGCTTGGAAATTTTACAGAATTTTGTTTACGAAGGTTAATCTCTTAATAGCCCTTTCACTAAACTCTTCCATTGGGGATAAGAAAGACCAATTTTTGCCGCGATTCCAACAATTAAGTTCCTGCTTTTATCCAGAAAACTTCCATCAGAAGTATTTGCCAACTCGTTACGTCCATGTTCCTCGGCAAATATTTCGAGTTTAACTTTCCTTACTATAAATGTTGATGTTGCTTCCGCTTTAAGAAAATGAGCAATAGTACCATCTTTATCCATCGGATGGCAGCTTGGTCGAACCGTCATATACAATATCTGCTGTTCGCTATTTTCCAGCAATCTAATATCCTCTATCCTCACCCAGTCATACCCCATACCAGCATAAGTACCTGGCCCAGGAATATCAATTCTAATAAAATCCTTGATTATCGCTTTTCGCTCTGCCCGTATACCATTAGCATCGATAAGCTGAAAGGAAGAGATACCCGAGTGCTTTTCCCACTCATTTATCAATAATAATCGCTCGCATGCTTTGGCAAAGAAAACATCAGCTTCTTCCTGAGATGTAAAGATTCTTTTTTCCACGGCATCCATTGAGCTGCCAACATATTGAGCAGGAATAATATCAAGCAAATCAATTTCGTTTTCCATGTTTTTCAAAAAACAGCGGAGGCATCGAAGAGCCCCCGCCTGATCCAAGATTCAATGATTTATGCTGGAATTTTTCTAGGATTTTCACGATCCCAGAAACGGTGCATCGCTATCATTTTTATAAAAATATCTTTTAAGCTGTTGATATCAGAGGATACGATGACCCCCTCGCGTAACACAGTATCAGTTGAGTATTCTGCAGGTAATTTTTTAAAAAAATAAGTTGATTCCAATACCTGAATTGCTTCATCGTCGGCAGCTATTGCTTTGCAGTGCTTAAAAGCCTCATTTAAGAAATGAACAGCATTAGCTTCTGCTTCTAAGGTTGCCACAGAATTTGAGCCGCCAGGAATATATACGGCATCATAGAGCACCGATGCGGCAGTAAGAAAACTTTCGTCAGGGGTAATCTGCTGATCTCCCTTAGAAATAATATGACCAAGTTTGGGAGCTATAATATGCACAACCGCTCCCTGAGCGATTAGTGTATCTTTCACCTTGCTTAGTGATTTCTCATCGACACCATCTGCTGCAAGAATTGCAACTTTTCTGGTTTGGATGGTATTTTTAACAGTACCAGCCATGCTCAGCGCATCTGATTTGGAAAGGCTGCCTTTTGGATTTAACGAAGTGTAATCTTTTGGGTCAGCATCTGCAGGAATACTATTGTTTAGCTCATCGAGTCCAATTTTAGGAATATGCAACCCCAATGCAAATGCAACTTCCGCAGCAAGTGATTTATCGATCTGAACTAAAACCGCAAGCATTCTTTCGCGAACAGGCACTGCCTTTACCTTTCCGAGTTCAAAACTCAGGGCATCTATAATATGATTTCGCTCTGCATCACTTTGTGAGTTAAAAAACAAACGTGCCTGTGAAAAGTGATCGAAAAAACTTCGGCTTCTTGCCCTGATTTTTTTGGCATCTATCCGCTCATTATAGCTTACAAAGCCCCCTTCCGAGCCTTTTGCCTGCAAAGGATCATTATTACCCAATGCATTTGGACCATAACTGGTTTTGCCCCGATTAATAGTTTGCCGCATATAGCCATCCCGTTGATTGTTATGAACTGGAATAATCGGCCTGTTTATTGGAATTTCATGAAAATTAGGTCCACCCAAACGGATTAACTGGGTATCGGTATACGAAAACAATCTTCCCTGTAGCAGCGGATCATTTGTAAAATCAATACCAGGAACGACATGACCAACGTGGAAAGCAACCTGTTCTGTTTCGGCAAAGAAATTTTCTGGGTTGCGGTTTAAAGTCATCTTACCGATGCGTTGAACAGGAACAAGCTCTTCTGGAATTAATTTCGTAGGGTCTAAAATGTCGAAATCAAATTTAAATTCATCTTCCTCAGGTACAATCTGTACGCCGAGTTCCCACTCAGGAAATGCACCCGATTCAATCGCATCCCATAGATCTCTGCGATGAAAATCTGGATCCTTTCCAGAAATATTCTGAGCCTCATCCCAGGCAACTGCGTGAACGCCAAGAAGCGGTTTCCAGTGGAATTTAACGAAATTTGAAACACCCTGCTGATTAACAAAACGAAATGTATGTACCCCAAAACCTTCCA
This sequence comes from Pedobacter ginsengiterrae, assembly GCF_039537385.1. NCBI lineage: Bacteria > Pseudomonadati > Bacteroidota > Sphingobacteriia > Sphingobacteriales > Sphingobacteriaceae > Pedobacter > Pedobacter ginsengiterrae. The sequence goes on along the minus strand of NZ_BAABAK010000016.1, from coordinate 126,968 downwards.
TCATGCGATAGCTCCTGGGTAAGGCACGATCACTCATGGCCCACATAATCATATGAGCAGACTCAGGCATTTGCGAAATAAAATCCCAGAACGTGTCGTGAGCCGATGCTGCCTGGGGCATTTCGTTATCTGGTTCAGGTTTTACAGCATGTATTAAATCTGGAAATTTGATGGCATCCTGAATAAAAAAAACTGGCATATTATTTCCCACCAGGTCGAAATTGCCTTCCTGGGTGTAAAACTTTACCGCAAAGCCCCGCACATCTCTTGCCAAATCGGTAGATCCCCTCGAGCCAGCAACTGTTGAAAACCGCACAAAAACAGGCGTTTCCTCACCTGGATTACATAAAAAAGCAGCCTTTGTCCATTTAGACATATCCTCATACACTTTAAATACACCGTGAGCGGCCGAACCCCTCGCATGTACAATTCGTTCAGGTATGCGTTCATGATCGAAATGTGTTATTTTTTCTCGGAGGATGAAATCTTCCAGTAAGGTTGCCCCCCGATCGCCTGATTTGAGCGAGTTTTGGTCGTCATTGATTTTCAGACCGTGGTTTGTGGTCATAAACTGATCAGAAGCATCTGTTGTGAACGACTGCAGTTTAGTGGTTTTATCGTTTTCCTGTTGCGCTGATGCGCTATTTTTTTGGGAAGTTTTTTTAGCCATAGCTTCTGTTATTTTAAGCCTCTTCGGCTGCTTTATAATTTATTTCATTTCCTGCGATATCTGTAAGTTTCGTATCGGCCATCTTTTCCTCGCTAAGTGTTTGTTCCAGAATCTCGGCTACATCCGTTAAACCCAGCGTAATGGCCAGCTGATACAGACCGCCATAACTGGCAATTTCGTAGTGTTCAACCTTTTGTGATGCCAGAATGATGCCTACATCCCGCGTGGCAGTGCCAGGTTCAGTTTCTTCCACAATACCCTCTGCTTCTTTTGTCAAGCCTTCCATTGCATCGCATTTCTTTGCTATAGCTTTCTCGCCAAGCAATCCGAAAACATCTTCAAGACGTTTGACATGGCCCTTGGTTTCTTCCAGATGAGCAGTTATAGCATCCTTCAGTTCAGGTGCAGTCGCGGCAGAAATCATTTTCGGTAAGGATTTAACCAGATGATTTTCGGCCCAATATAAATCAGCAATCCCATCTTTAAAAAGTTCCTTTAATGCTGGAGATTTTTCTGTTGTTGTTTTAGAAGCAAATTTAGCGTCGCTCCCAGTATCTTTTGTTTTCATGGTTGATAGGTCTTTTCATCTACAACCTTATGGATTAAAATAAGTTTTAACTTTTTATTGCAATCTATCGGCTGGTGTCCTCACCCGCCGAAAAAAACAAAGTCACATCCAATCTATCGGCTGGTATCCGCACTTACATACCTTCTATCGGCTGGTGTCCTCACCTGCCGAAAAAACCGCGGCATTCCATGCAAAAGATGGAATGCCGCGGGTAGAAATGTCGTACTTAAAATCTTATGGCTGGCCGCCTCCGCCCATTGCCCCATAGATTTGTCCTGTAGAATAACTGGCGCTGTTATCGGCAAGCTGCACATAAATCGATGCCAGTTCAGCAGGCTGACCAGGTCTTCCCATTGGAGTCGCCTTTCCAAACTCCTTCAACTTTTCATCGGTGGCGCCACCGCCCACCTGGAGCGGTGTCCAGATCGGCCCAGGTGCTACCCCGTTCACCCTTACCCCTTTTGGCGTAAGAAACTTGGCGAGCGATCTTACTGTACTCGTATTGGCAGCTTTGGTTTGGGCATAATCAAAAAGTTCTGGCGAAGGATCATGTGCCTGCTCAGAAGTGGTCACGATAATGCTCGATCCAGGCTTCAAATGCGGAATGGATGCTTTAAGCAACCAAAACGGACCATAAATATTCGTTTTAATCGTTGCGTCAAAATCCTCTGTGCTGATCTCCAGGATCGATGGTTTGGTCTGTTGCCTTGCTGCATTACTAACGACAATATCAAGGCCTCCCAATTTCTTGACGCTATCTTCCACTAAATGCTTGCAAAAGGATTCTTCCCGAAGGTCGCCTGGAATTGCATAACCCTTTCGTCCAGCCTTGGTGATCAGATCAATTACTTCCCTCGCATCAGATTCTTCAGCTGGCAGATAATTGATTACCACATTTGCGCCCTCCCTTGCAAAAGCTATTGCAGCCGCCCGACCCATTCCCGAGTCTCCCCCAGTAATCAGTGCTTTTCTACCCATCAGCCTTCCAGAACCTTTATAGCTCAGTTCGCCGTGATCAGGCTTTGGATTCATTTTGCTGGCAAGCCCTGGAAAGGGTTGCTGTTGTGGGTTGAAAGGTGGTCTTGGATATTTCGTGGTCGGATCAATCAGTGCAGCGGCATCTTTGCCCTGAGCAGATAAATTTTCCGCAGCAAAAATGGGCGTTATGGCTAAGCCAGCAATGCCCAGACCAAGACCAGCTACCGCCTGGCGCCTGGTAATTGTTTCTTTGTTTTCCATAGGTGATGTTTTTGCAGGCATTGCTGCCTAAATACTTATCTATTTTTACTACACAGCAAATTCAGAAAATGTTTTGCCCACGAACACGGATTTGCATTCCAAAAAGGAGTGGAAGCATAATGCCTGATTTCAATGTATCGACTTATACTGATCTCCTGATGGATAAAAATCAAACAAAAAAAACTTAACGATAACTTAGCGTGTTAAGCATTACATAAAACTAACAAGATATGGTGCAACATGCTTACCCAATGCACGGTGAAGACCGTGGTAACCGAAGTACAATCTCCATTACGATAAACGGTGAACTAAAAAGGATCGAAATTGAACCCTGGGTTAGTCTTTTAGACTGTTTGAGGGACCATCTTGACCTAACTGGCACAAAAAAAGGATGTGATCATGGCCAGTGTGGAGCCTGTACCGTTATTGTCGATGGAAAACGCATTTTAAGTTGTCTTACGCTTGCCGTAATGAAGAATGGTAGTGCCGTTACAACAATTGAGGGCATTGCACAGGATAATGGCCTTCATCCACTGCAGCAAGCCTTCATAGATCACGATGCTTTTCAATGCGGTTATTGTACACCTGGACAGATCTGCAGTGCAATCGGGTTAATTTCGGAAGGGAAAGCAACTAACCGCGAAGAAGTTAAAGAGCTGATGAGCGGAAATCTTTGCCGTTGCGGTGCAAACGTTGGAATTATAGATGCCATCATCGAGGTAAAAGACGGAGGTAGAAATGAATAATTTCGATTACAAACAACCTGCCGATGTTGCTGAAGCAATTAAATCAAAAAATGATCATACAGGCAACATGTTTATTGCTGGTGGCACGAACCTGATCGACTTATGGAAATACAACCTTGTTCATCCAAATTCGCTCATAGACACCAGTTTACTTGGGGAGCTTTCAGAAATTACCTTACTCGAAAATAATGGTATAAGATTAGGTGCAACAGTTAAAAATGCAGATACAGCCTATCATCCGATTATTGAAGATAAATACCCGCTCTTATCAAAAGCGATTCTGGCAGGAGCGTCTGCTCAAATCAGAAATATGGCCAGCAATGGTGGTAATCTTTTGCAACGCACACGGTGCTATTATTTTTACGATAGCGATGTGCCATGCAACAAACGTGTTCCTGGTTCTGGATGCCCTGCAAAAAATGGCTATAACCGAATGCACGCAATTTTAGGTGCAAGCGAAGACTGTATAGCGGTCTTTCCTTCCGATATGTGCGTAGCACTGTCTGCACTTAATGCAACAGTAAATATTCAGGGGTCCGCCTCAAAAAGGGTGGTTCCCATTGGTGATTTTCACAGACTTCCTGGAAATACGCCTGAAATAGATAATGTTTTAAAAAGTGATGAGGTAATTACCTCAATTGATTTGCCAGAGAAAGGTTTCTCGAAAAACTACGCTTATCTTAAATTGCGTGACCGACATTCCTATGCCTTCGCGCTGGTATCTGTCGCAACAGCACTCGAGCTTGAAGGTAACACCATAAAAGAGGCTAGAATTGCAATTGGAGGCGTAGCACACAAACCGTGGCGTTCAATAGAGGCTGAACAATTCCTTTGCAACAAGGAAGCCACCGAAGAAAATTTTTCCGCTGCAGCAGATATTATTCTTCAGGCCGCTCAAGGTTACGGACATAATGACTTTAAAATCAAGCTGGCTAAAAATGCCATTATCAGAAATGGATTAATGGCATTGAATCCCTCCTCGCAACTTCCAGGAGCGGCTCCCTCGGCTTAAAAACTCACCTAATAATTTTAAAGATGGAACTTAATAAGATGGTTGGCAAACCAGTGAGCAGACTCGAAGGTACGGCGAAAGTTACCGGAACAGCTAAGTATGCGGCAGAGTATCCTGCGGAAAACCTGCTATTTGGCTATGTGGTTAGCAGTCCGATCACTAAAGGAAAAATCCTTAATATCGACATCAGTAAGGCCCTTGCAATTCCTGGTGTAATCGAAGTGATCTCACACCTCAACCGCCCCAAACTGGCCTGGCTTGATATTCAATATACCGACATGGATGCCCCGCCCGGCACCGTGTTTAAACCGCTGCTCGACGAAAACATACTATACAATGGTCAGCCCATTGCCCTTGTTGTAGCCGAAAGTTTTGAAACCGCCAGATATGCATCCAGCCAAATTAATTTTGAGTTCCAGGAACAGGTTCATCAAACCATTCTTGAGCGAAATCTGACCGAAGCGCGGGCACCCAAGAAAGGTTTGGCAACCGCATTGAAACCACCCCCACCTCCACCAACAGGAAATTTTGAAGAGGCTTTCGAAAACGCAGCCGTAAAGGTGGCATCTGAATATCGGCATGGAACTGAACATCACAATCCCATAGAACTGTTCGCTACCACAACAATATATGAAGGAAACGGGAAGCTGAAGATCTATGATAAAACCCAGGGCACCATTAATAATCAACTTTATGTGGCAAATATTTTTGGCCTGAAATATAAAGACGTGCAGGTTTTGGCACCATTCGTTGGCGGTGCTTTTGGTTCTGGATTAAGACCCCAGTATCAGCTTTTTCTTTGTGTTATGGCTGCACTCCATTTAAAAAGAAATGTGCGGGTGGTGCTAGACAGAAAGCAAATGTTTTCATTCGCACATCGGCCGCCATCAATACAATTACTTAGGTTTGCATCAGATATAAATGGTCGACTAACGGCTTTGGGCCACAGTGCCTTTGCAGAAACGTCAAATTTTGAGGATTATACGGAGCCGACTGCTGGCTGGAGCCACAGGCTCTATGCTGCTCCAAATACGCTGTTTGAGCATCAGATTGTGCCACTTGATGTATATACCCCTATGGATATGCGGGCACCTGGAGGTAGCACGGCCTTGCATGCAATAGAATGCACCATGGATGAACTATCCTACAAACTTAACATCGATCCCCTGGAGCTCCGTTTGCTTAATTATTCGGAAATGGATCCCTCTGCTAAAAAGCCATATACCAGTAAAGCACTTCGGGCATGTTACCTGGAGGCTGCTGAAAAGTTCGGGTGGAGCAACAGGAACCCCGAACCGCGAAGCATGACCCGTGGCAACAAACTCATCGGTTATGGAATGGCTACAGGAATCTGGGATGCTTTTCAGTTTCCAGCAAGGGTGCAGGCCATAATAAATAGAGAAGGAAAGCTAATCCTTCACAACGCTACTACGGATATTGGTACAGGAACCTTAACCGTTATGACTCAAATTGCTGCAGATGAACTTGGCCTTGCCATGGAAGATGTGGATTTTCAATATGGCGATAGCAAAAAGCCATTTTCTATGTTCCAGGGTGGGTCAGCCATTACCTCTTCAACGGGAGTAGCGATCCTCATGGCAGCCAAATCGTTGCGCAAAAAACTACTTAAAAAAGCCGCTCAAATGCCCGACTCTCCATTCAGAAAAGCGGATGATGAGATGGTATATTTCAGCAATGGCTCTTTGCACCTCAAAGAAAATGAATCTGCTAAAATTTCCTTGAAAGAGATCATCGCTTTCAACAAGGGGGTGGCCATTAAAACCACAAAGATGGGCAATCCTCATATGATTAAGCTTCGTAAATATAGCCTGGCCACACATAGTGCCTGTTTTGTTGAAGTTGAAGTGGATAAGGATTTAGGTACGGTTCAGGTTACCCGAGCGGTGAGTGCCATCGCGGCAGGCAAAATCATCAACCCAAAAACGGCCAAAAGCCAGATATCAGGCTCTATGATTTGGGGCATCAGTAAAGCCTTGCACGAAGAAACCATTATGGATGGGAACCTGGGAAAATATATGAATGCAAATCTGGGTGAATACCATATTCCTGTACATGCAGATATCGGGCAACTCGATGTAATCTTTGTAGAAGAAAAGGATGAATTAATCAACGAATTGGGAACTAAGGGTGTCGGAGAAATCGGCCTTGTAGGCATGCCTGCTGCAATTTCAAACGCAGTTTTCCATGCAACTGGTAAACGCATCAGAAAGCTGCCGATCCATTTAGATGATTTGATTTAATCTCATAGAAGATTAATCCAACCTTTCCACGTTTTAGAGAACAACCCTTACTCTGAAACGTGGAAGGACTATATTCCCAAATAATCCATACAAAAAGATAGCAGGCTGAAGAATCAGCAAGCATCAACTACAAAGCCCGCCCACCATTTAAACTTAAAAAATAGCTCATAGCTGAATCATCTTCCCTTCAACACTGATGAGTTCCAAAAAAGTTTGGCAAGGGCGGGGTGCGGCCAATTTTTGTAAAATGGCAACGATGTCCTGAACCACCCTTAAAAATGTCGTACCCAGGTGCCAACAATTCGGCCTGTCAAAATTAGATTTGCTGGATAAGATCAATATCTATGCAGCCCATCACCGTAAGCATCCAAGTCAACGCCCCCATACAACGCGTATGGAAATTGTGGAACACGCCAGAGGACATCAGAAAATGGAACAACGTATCCGAAGACTGGCATACCCCATCGGCCGAGAATGATCTGCGCCCTGGTGGAAAGCTAAAACTGGTAATGGGTCTGAAGGATGGAAGTTTCAGCTTTGATTTCAACGCTAAATATAACCAGGTGAAGACTCATGAACTAATCAGCTATGCCCTTTCCGATGGCCGCCATTCGACCATTACTTTTACTGGAAGCAACCCTGTCACCATAGCTGAGACCTTTGAGCCCAACGCTACCGATCCGCTGGACATGCAAACTGATTTTTGCAGTGCCGTGCTGGCCTCTTTCAAAAAATATGCGGAATCGCAAGAGGAACAATAACCATCACTCAAGATAGGCTCCTGTCCCGTTCTTTTTATAAAAGCATGCGGGTTCGCAACAATCTTTTCACTGGAATCTAAAATTTGAATTAGACTTTTTACTTAACTGATATCCAAGGTTTTTCCCGTATTATGGTTCTTATTATATCGGGCTCAATCTGTACCGTAAAGCTGATACAGGTGCTCCTGTTACGGCAATGTTTAGCATAATTATTGCTTTCGTTTCATGAAGTAACAATTTAATCGTTTAGGAGGGAATAATTATAATCAGGCTGTGAATGCTGGCTATTTTTTAACAAATTGCAATTTTTTACAACCTATTACATGACGACCAACCTACCCAACGAACTAGCCACCAAACCACATTACCCTATATTAGATGGACTTCGCGGTATCGCAGCGATAATCGTTGTAACCTTTCACCTGGCCGAGCCATTTTCAACAAGCAATCTGGATAAATTCGTTAACCATGGTTACCTGGCTGTCGACTTTTTCTTTTTATTATCTGGCTTCGTGATCGGCTACGCTTACGATGATCGATGGCAGAAAACCACAGTAGCAACTTTTTTCAAACGTCGTATCGAACGTCTTCAACCAATGGTGGTATTAGGCATGACCCTCGGAGCAATTGGATTCTATTTCACAGATTCTACCCTATGGCCATTGATTCATACCGTTCCTGTTTGGAAAATGTTGTTAGTTATGTTGATCGGTTACACGATCCTTCCGGTGCCACTATCGCTTGATATCCGTGGCTGGCAAGAAATGCATCCCCTTAATAGCGTAGGCTGGTCGCTGTTCTTTGAATACATTGCAAACATTTTATATGCCGTTTGGATCAGAAAATTTTCAATCCTGGCGTTGAGTATTTTAGTTGGCATTGCTGCTATCGCACTTGCACACCTGGCAATTACCAACGGTGACGTCAGTGGTGGCTGGACACTAAATGTGGAACAGGTATGGATTGGATTTACCCGAACGATGTTCCCTTTCTTTGCTGGTCTGTTATTGTCACGTGTAGCAAAACCAACCCGAATTAAGAACGCTTTTTTGTGGTGCAGCCTGTTGGTAGCGATTGTACTTTACATGCCGCGAATAGGTGGTGCTGAGCAGATATGGATGAACGGGATTTATGATTCCGTTTGCATCATTATAATTTTCCCACTGATCGTATATCTGGGTGCTAGTGGCGTGATGCACTCTCAAAAAGAGAACAGGATATGCAAATTCCTTGGTGATATATCCTATCCACTTTACATGGTTCATTACCCTGTGGTTTATTTTTACGTTGCATGGATCAGTAATAATAAGGGAATAACTATTGCCCAGGCATGGCCTGGTGCGTTTCTCATTTTAATAGGCGTAGTCGTTTTAGCTTATCTCGAATTGAAATGGTATGATGAACCAGTCCGCAAATGGCTGCGCAGAAAGCTTGCATAGACTGGCATCTAAAATCAGGAGTTAAATAATAAATCTTATTCTAAAATCAACAAAGCGGGTTATTACTAACATTTCAGAATACCAAAATTCACAATACCACTGTACTGCGCCATGTTATAGATTTTGAGCAATTGTGTGACTAATTTGTTTGATTGGTTGTTATGATTTATACACCAGTACAAATCTCCCCATTTACAGGATATTTGATAATGAACATAATCTCCCCAAACTTTTTACCATTCCTACGGTTATTGGTTCAAGATGAACTACTAGTTGCTATATGGAAAACTTTACAATGCTGCAGTATTTCCAATGGTATTACCCTGCTGACGGGAGCCTTTGGAAAAAAATAACAAAAGACGCGAAAGAACTAAAAGCCTTCGGAATTGATACATTATGGATTCCTCCAGCCCACAAGGGAATGGATGGAAAAGAATCCACGGGATATGACGTGTACGACCATTACGATTTAGGCGAGTTCGACCAAAAAGGCTCCATAGCCACAAAGTATGGTTCTAAAGCAGAATTGCTGGAAGCAGTTGGTGCGGCGCAGTCGGCTGGCCTCCAGGTTTACGCAGATATTGTACTCAACCATGTAGGAGGCGGGGATGAAACGGAAATAGTGAAGGTGAGAAAGGTGGATCCCCAAAATCGTAATGAATTTGTATCCGACCCCTACGAAATTGAAGCCTATACCAAATTCAACTTTCCTGGGAGACAGGTAAAATATTCTGATTTTAAATGGGACTACAAATGTTTTACGGGGGTAGATTTTGATAAAAAAAATGAAGAAACAGCCATCTACAGTATTCAAAATAAAGACCGTGAAGGCTGGCAGGATGTACTTGATAACGAAAATGGGAATTACGATTACCTCATGCTTTGCGATATTGATTTCCGAAATCCTTCGGTTATGGAGGAACTAAAAAAGTGGGGCGAATGGTTTCATGAAACGCTTAAGTTTGATGGTTTTAGACTCGACGCCATCAAACACATGCCACCCTTTTTTTTCAATGAATGGCTAGACCACATGAGAACTTTTACCGGAAAGGAACTCTTCACCGTCGGTGAATATTGGTCGCCAGGTCAACTGGATGTGATGCTCGAGTACATTGATGTTACTCAGGGAAGAATGTCCTTATTTGATGCCTGTTTGCAGGCCAATTTTTCCACCGCATCCAAACAAGGGGCCGACTATGATTTATCACAAATTTTTACGGGAACATTAGTTTCAGCAAAACCTGAACTGGCCGTAACATTGGTAGAAAATCACGACACTCAGCCCCTTCAGTCATTAGAGCAAACTGTCGAATACTGGTTTCGTCCGCTTGCCTATGCAATGATATTATTAAGGGCTACTGGCTATCCTTGCATTTTTTATCCTGATTTATACGGTGCTAAATATACCGATCAAGGAAATGATGGAGAGGAACATCAGATTGTGCTCGAGCCCATTACCCAAATCCAAGCCATGTTAGGCCTTAGGCAAAATAATGTTTATGGCGAGCAAAGAGACTATTTCGACCATCCGAATTGCATAGGCTGGACAGTTAAGGGTGCGGTAGAAAAACCCGGCTCTGGAATAGCTGTCCTGCTTTCCAACGGTGGAGAAGGATTCAAATCAATGGAGATCGGCAAAGCCTTTGCGGGCAGAACTTTTCACGACCGACTTGGGGTGATTGATTCTGAAGTCGTAATAAATGAAGATGGCTGGGGCGAGTTCCTGTGTGGCGCTGGCTCTGTTTCGGCCTGGACAGCTGATTAGTTTTTAATAGAATCACCCCAAACCTCGATATAAACTTACGACCATGAAAAAGCAAAATTTTTTCGAAAGTGCCGCGAATCAGATAACGTGTTGGACAGGAAGCTCATCTGCCTTCCTCATTGCTTTTGGAATTGTATTGATCTGGGGCATCAGTGGGCCCATATTCCACTTCTCGGATACCTGGCAATTGGTGATCAATACAGGAACAACCATCGTGACTTTTCTGATGGTATTTTTAATTCAGAAAACGCAAAACAAGGATTCGAAAGCGATACAATTAAAGCTTAATGAATTAATTGCCGCAAGCAGGCATGCGAGTAATCGAATGGTCGACATTGAGGATTTAAATGAATCCGAACTTGATGTCCTGCATAAATATTATGAAAAACTCTCCGATGTTGCCGAGAAGGATGATGATATCCATAAATCGCATTCCATTGATTCAGCAAAAGAACTTGCCGAAAAGAAACAACAGGACAACAAGATAAATTAATTTATATGAATCTAAATTTTGAAAGATAAGCTCAATGTCCAACGTCGAAGAAATAATTGCATTCAATAAGAATCGTTTCCCTGAGGTATTGAAACTCAAATATCAGGCGATGCTTGAAAATGGGTTTCGTTTTTACCGTGGTACTTGCCATTTGTTTTATAAACACCTATCCCAGGAAAAGGCTATGCCTGCATCCCCTGTCGGATGGATTTGTGGAGACTTGCACCTGGAAAATTTCGGGAGCTATCGGGGCAATAATAAAATGGTTTATTTCGACTTAAATGATTTCGACGAGGCGATTAAAGCACCAGTTCTTTGGGAGGTTATTCGCCTAATCACAAGTATATTTATTGCTTTTCAAAGTTTCGAAATAGAATCTGAGCAGGCGATGAATATGGTCTTGCTATTTATCAAAAGTTACTCAACAACTTTGTGCAGTGGAAAAGCAGTCGATTTGGACCCCAGAACATCCAAAGGAATTGTTTGTGATTTTTTAAAAAGGGCTGAACAGAGTTCTTATGATGATTTACTCAAAAAAAGAACCTATGAGAAAAAAGGTAAGCTTGTACTGGATTTGCAAGATGAGCGGCATTTTGAAGTTAATAAAGATTTAAAAAAGGAACTTAAGCAGCACATTACCACATGGCTCGAGGAAAATGATGAAAGTCCTTACAATTATAAAGTTAAAGATGTCGTTTACCGATTAGCAGGAACTGGGAGCCTTGGGCAAAAGAGATACTTGTTCCTTTTAAAGAGCATCAATACAAAAGACAGTTACCTGCTTATTGACATGAAGCAGGCTTTTGATTCTTCTCTCACGCCCTATTTTAAAAAAGTGCAGCCTGCATTCGAAGACAATGCCAACAGGATTATCACCATACAGAAACGAATGCAGCATGTATCAGCTTCACTGCTCTCAACCAGCCGTTTTAAAAATGAAGATTATGTCATGCAGGAGCTTCAGCCAGTTAAGGACACGATCGATTTTAAGATTTTAAAAAATGATTACCGCAATATGTATCAGGTAATTGATGACATGGCCATACTAACCGCCTCGGCACAGTTGCGCAGTACAGGTATGGATGGATCCGCAACTAAGGATGAATTAATGGCTTTTGGCCGACAGGAAAAATGGAAGCTGATTTTGCCCGAGATTGCAATTAAGCTTGCCTCTAAGGTTTTTACGGATTATCATCATTTTGAGGATGCCTGCAGGAATGGCCCCTTGAAGGACTCCATATTGGGTGTCTAAACTTTCGGATTCGATTCATCTATCTTTGAAAAAATAGAAAGAAATTAATCGTTGTTGAACGTTAAGTTTTCTCTATTAATTTTTCTCTTACGATCGAGGTAACATCAGTCGCAATAATCATAATCGAATTCGTAACCTCAGATTTATTCTTTATCGGCTCATATATAAAATTAAAATAGACCACTTCTTCTGCGCCATTAATAAATAGTGAAACAGGCGATTCCCTGCCTACATAACGTTTACCCGTAGTATAAACTTCATCCAGGATGTCAAGATATGGTTGTCCTGCAAGTTCAGGCAAAGCTTCAGCGAGTGGCTTTCCAATTACAGACTTGTTTTTACCCCATAACTGAAGTATCAAACTATTCGCTACCTCAATTTTCAAATGGCGATATTTTAAAACACCAAATGCTATAGGTGCCTGTTCCAAAAACAGATTAATATCATCACGCATCCGGGAGAGATTTCGGTTTAACAGTACTCCGAGATTATAAGCATCACTAAGTTCTTCATGAGCTGTATTTAGATCTGAGTGGGCTAAGTTTAATTCGGATTTGAACAATGAATTTTCGGTTCTTGCTTCAGCAAATTCAAGAAAAGGTTTATCAAATAAGCTAAGCGAGTGGAGCTGTCCAGACAACATTTGTGTAATATGCCCAAGTTTCTCCCGATCTTCAACACGCATACTTAAATATTCAGAACTATTAATCCGAACCTCCCCAAAATTTATTCCATCTTGACTCAACAATATCGAAGTGTGTGTGTTTTCTACTCCATCTACCTCAGTCGAAGGAACAACGTTAATTATAAAATCGTTGAATTTAAAAGTTCTCTCGATCAACACAGATACATGATCAACAATCGCCTGTTTTACTTTGCTCATTGAGGATTGAACTTCCTGAATACCTTTAATTTCTCCCATATAAATACCTTCCTTTTTCCATCTTATCAGTTTAAAATTAGTGTTGCCTCACATTCACAGGATAAACCCATCAACACAGAAAGTTAGATTTTTATCCTATTTAAAATCTGTTTTTAAAAGCCGTTTGAGCCATTTGTATTTTTACCTACGCCCCATCCAGATAAGGGGTAGCCGATTATCAAAAAAAAACTGCGATTAATACGCAATGTATCGAAATTATGCTAGCTTTATGCAAGTCGAGTTAACTATCGTCTTATTTCATCCAAATAACTTTAGCCTACCGTTCGATTAGTGAGGATTTCTTGAAGAAAGAACGAATATCCAGCAAAACTAAATTACAATGTGCCGCTTCAAATTTGCAAATTATCTCAATTACGAACAAAGTGCTTTATGATAAATGACAATCTGGAAACACAATTAAAAGAAAGGGTATTAACCAAATCAGGTATCATCAGTATAACAGAAACAGATTGTCGGTTAATTTCCGAGCTTGTATTCCTAAAAACCAAAAACTATATTTCAGAATCAAATTTAAAACGCATTTATGGTTTTTCCCGGAACAAGTATGCTTTACCAACCCCATTTGTTTTAAACAGCCTGAGTCAATTTATCGGCTTCGAAAACTGGAAGGATTTCGTCGACCAGGAATCATTTAGGTAAGTCGTTTAAATTGCTTTTGAATTGTTTAAAATAGGAAGAATATTTCGATCAGTCATTAAGGTTTTTAAACCCATAATATCTCCAGAATTCAGTAAAACCTGGAATTTTTAGTAACAAATCGGTTTAGGTAATTCCTTTAATTAAATTCCTGATGAAAAATTGGATCAATTAGCGAATATAATAGGTTCAAATTGTTGATGACTTAAAAGAGCAAAAGATTGAATTAGAATATTTTAAAACCCATAACCACAGCCCCGTTTAGTTGAAAATTTAGAACACAGATATTTGGAATGTCAAGACAATATTTTGTAACACTTAGTTTCAGCACCATACCAAAAAACCTTCGTTTTATGATACAAAAATGTAATACGAACATCAAACTAAGGTGTAAGCTTACGATAGATTGCTTTCCTCTGAAAACGTTAAAGCCTTGAGATAGATGCCATTTCGTCAACCGCAATAGTGATTGATTTTGGTTCCGTTTGCACTGGGGGCAAACATGATTGAAGACCAAAGTCATGTAATTTAAAAATATATTTATCTGCTGACTGTTTATATGAGGCCATATATTTAGGGGCAATAGAAAAAATGTACCCGGCATTCCTAACAATTAATTTTGCCTCCTCTACATTATCAATTTTTCCAATAAATTTTCGAAAGTCATTCGGTGTGTTTATAACTTTAATTGATTTATCTTTTTTGACGGCTACAATATAGTAAGAACAAAATCCTGGACACACGCCGAAAAAAAACCTACAGAACTAAATGTTTTTTTTACATACTTAGAGTACTTAATATCTCCAAGTTGAGCTATTATTTGTTGTTCAGATCTGGAGGAGCTGAATATGCTGGGATTATAGATGCATTCCCAATACAGATAATCATCAATATTTTTAATTGATTTAAGATCTGAGTCATCAGATGTAATAGGATTATATTCATCTTGTACACTAATTGCCGCAAAGCCATAATTAATGAGTGCTACCATTATTAAAAAAAGAGTGTTTATTTTAATATTCATACTATTATAGATGTTCTGTACCAATAAATTCCATAAAACTATTAATAAAGATAAGACATCATATTATATACAAGGGGATAGCTAATTTGAATTTTTATTAAAAGTTCGTTTTTTGAGACCATAGAAAAATAGTAATTACTGTTGAATTTGATTTTTTGTATTCCGAATTGCTTTTAAGCCAAGATCAATAATACCCTTAAGAAATTCTTTGTTATGTCCAAACACATAATCATTTACAACCTGCGTAGAATAATTATTAATATGCTCGATGGTCTTTTTATCTATCGTGTCAGGTTGAATATTTTTTTTTCGGCGCAACAAATATCTTTTGTCCGTTTGAGTACCATCTATCACTAAACAATATTTACCAGATAAGGGGAAATAATAATGAAAACTACCTGTAAACCTTGCGTTTTTTATTCCTCCAATACCAGTATTGTATTCGACAAAGCATCAAAACTATTTCAGAATCTCATAATACAACCATTTTTTGATAAACGTCCTCAAATGACATTATCGAAAAACAAGGTCATCTATTAGGATTCTTAGCATCCATAGAAGCTCTCCTTGGATTGCCAGAATGTTAAAATTGTTAAAGATTGGTTTATCCACTCAAATTCTCCAAAATCACTTTATTGAGCATCAGAATCCTTAGTTTTGCTGATATGAAAGATACTAGTTACGAAATTAGCGCTGAAGGTGAACAGCAATTGGATGATAAGTTAGCAAGATCTAAGAAAGAAGTCGTTATATCAAGCTTGATAACCATCATATTACCATTAGGTTTTATTGCCCTGAAAAGTGATTTTTATAAAGACGTGACGCTACCAGCAGTTTTTGCTGGAATTGTTGGGATGCTAATTGGTATTTTCGGGATGATTCGAGTGACTCTTCAGAGATACTTTGTTACGAAATCCATTGTGAAAAAAATTCATATACTAGAAGGTAGCTCTTTTATTACAACTTTTGGCGGAAAGACAACGAAGATTTTGAGCGATGATTTTAAGATATATGAAGGTTATCGCGGAAATGCAAAAATGAAAGAAATTTTTGACGAACCGACTTTCAGATTGGAACATTACAAAGAAGGGCAAACGTTTTATATTATAAGCCCTTATTGGAATCAATGGGATGAGATAAAGTCGTATTTTGCGGAGCGAGTTTAAGATTGCTTAAATCTGATAAATTAAAACTTAAAGCGGTCTTCCATAGGCCCGCTTTTTTTGTTGTAAAAAAGTTGAGTAGAAATAATTCTTCAATACAAACACCCTTTGACGAGGGAAACTATACATTCGTATGCAATCGTCATCTTTACTGCATAACTTTCGATCCATTATATTCAAATGAAAGTTAAGTAGAGTTCTGTTGAACCAGAACAATAAAATTTGAAAAACTTCGGTAATCGTTGGTACTACCGAAGTTTTCTTGTACTCAAGAGGAGATTCGAACTCCCACACCCATACAGGCGCCAGCCCCTCAAGCTGGTGCGTCTACCAATTTCGCCACCTGAGTTTGTGTTGCAAATATAATTTAATTTTAGATTTCAGAAACCGTTAATTACAATTCAATTTTTAAACCATCATAAGCCAGTCTGATATTCGCAGGCAAGCTGTTTTCTACATTTTCATGCAAGCCTAAATTGTGGCTGATATGCGTTAAATAAGTCGTTTCTGCTCCAACCTTTTCGGCAAAAGCAATAGCTTCATTTAACGTAAAGTGCGAAATATGAGATTCTTTTTGTAAGGCATTAATCACCAGCACTTTGGTTCCTTTAATTTTTTCAAATGAAGCTTCAGAAACAGTTTTTGCATCGGTAATGTAAGTAAAATCACCAACACGGTAACCCGTAATCGGCAATAGATGGTGCATTACTTCGAAAGGAATAATATTGTGCTCCCCTATTTTAAAATCTTCACCATTGGTAACGGTATGAAGATTAATTTGTGGCAGACCATGGTATTTCGTTTCCGCAAAAATGTAGTAAAACTCTCTTTTTAAGGCAGTTTGAACACGTTCAGTAGCATAAACATCAATTACCTTGTGCATCAAATAATTAAACGGCCGAATATCATCCAGTCCTGCAATGTGGTCTTTATGCTCATGGGTAAATAAAACAGCATCCAAATCTTTTACTTTTGCACGCAAAAGCTGGTAACGAAAATCAGGTCCGCTATCTACAACAATTGTTTTATCACCCAACTCGATTAAAATGGAAGTTCTTAAACGATTATTCCGCTGATCTGTAGAGGTACAAACTTCACAATTACAAGCAATTACAGGAACGCCTTGAGAGGTACCAGTACCTAAAAAAGTAACTTTCATCGTAATAAACCTTCCTTTCTATTCGTGTAATTTGAGTTTTTTATAATCATTAAAATAATTCAGTTTGTTGTAGCGAGTGAAAGAATTGTCTTTGCTTATCATCTAAAAGGTTTTCATCAGGATTGGTTTCCTTAACCAGCATAACCAGCGCAGCAATTTTTCCTTCGAGATTGGAGAATTTATTAACCACTACAACCTTATTATGCTCTAATAAGCAAGAGCCCGTTTTAAAGTTTCCCTTTTCGTAACGAACCTTATAGCCCATGGCAAAAAGCAGGAGCTCTAATTTTTCTAAGGTATGATTTGTTAGTGGCAACGACATTAGAACAAACTTAGAGAAATCTAAGCAGCATTCATAAATCGGAGGTAAAAAAATTGATTACAGATGAATGTTAACTTGTATTAAGCGTTCCTGGATTAGGCTAAAGATCATCCCAGTCCAACAATTCAGGTGCTGGTTGAGGTATTATTTTTTCCTTAGGAACTTCAACAAAATTTACAATCTGCCCATCACGTATTTGGATTGCATGCGCAATTTTACAGGCAATTTGTTTTACACCTCCAAAAGCACTGTCGTCGCTATAGTGTACGCCAAGTGCAATTAAAACGGCCCTGTCTCCGTTCAAATTTAGGGGAACATTAAGCGCTTTACCAGAGAAATGTTCCAGATTGAGGGGAATGCTCAGATCTTTCACCCTTACCTCCTCATATTCATCTCCATCAAGTTCAAAATTAAAAATAATGGCTTGCAAAATAATGTGTGTGGCCTTTGCATAAGGCTTTACTAAATTTCTAAGGTTTTCTTCGGGTAAGCTAAGTCGAATGGTTTGACGATCAACAATGTTAAATTCTGTAGGCTTGAGCCAAAGTTTGCTGAATGGCGTTGCCTGATTGAATTCAAAGCCAGTTAACAGAGAAATATTTCCGTCAATCAGTTTTTTAGCGCCTGCCTTTTCTTGTGGAATTGTTTTTAAAACCGCAATTAAGCGACTGTTCAACCGATTCATCAACGATGCTTCGCCATAAAATATAACCAGCGGATGGAATACTTGCCTGATGTAAGCCCCGTATTTGCTTGCCGTACCGAAATCACGGGCACTTCTTTTACTGTTCTCTGTCTGTGGTTTTTCGGAAGCTTTGTTTCTAACAACGTCCTTATTCAACCTTTTGTAAAAAATAAGGTCGCCCAGGCGCCCCCTAATGTGTAAAAATCCTTTTTGTATAGCCATTTGTTTTGTATCTTAGCATAAGAAAAAGGGATGATAACTAAAGATAGTCAATTTCTCCTGAAGCACCATCTTTCACTTAGCTTAGTCCAGCTCTACCCCACCATTACCCCGCCTTTACCCCACGTTTCAGCCATAGTTTATTGTGTTCAAGTCGGACCTTGTAGCTACCTTATTCGAAAAATAACGCCTTTTTACGAATAAGAACCCTCGAAGGCCCCTACTTGAACCCTTCAACTTGATCTGGTAAACAAATTTCATTTCACACAATAGATTATAGAATAGATTTAATAAAAAAATGGTTCAGCTGTTTCCAACTGAACCATTTTTAATCTCATCCCGCAAAGCGGAAAAAGAAAATTATCTTAAATCTACAACTTCAACGCCAGGATATTTCTTCGCATCGAAGGCAAAAGTAGTTTCTGGAACATTTACATTAGGTGAAAATGTTTTAACGTTATAGGTGTATTTATTACCGTTTTTGTCAAATAAAACAACATTGGCAATTTGCTTAGCTGCTTTATCAATACTTAAACGAACTTTAAAGATTGCTTTTTTAGCATCAACAGGTGTTAAATCGATCATTTGATAAGTTTTGCCACCAGCTTTTTCTTCACCAGTGTAAACGTATTTAAATCCTTTTTCGTAAACGGTAAAGATTTTGGCAGGGTTAATCGCATCACCGCTGTTATCTACATTACTAACCTGAACTTCTTTATCTTTTTTTAGATAAGTCCACTGGCTTTTACCATCGCTAAACAATTCTTGATTTGTCATCGCAACTTTATACTTATTAGAATTGGCTTTAACATATAAAGTACCTTGCTGCGTTTCCTTAACCTTAGCTTTTGGGTTATCTAAAGTAAAGCTGAAATCGGTTTTAACCACATTGTACGACTTATATTTTTTACTTACCTCTGCTAAAATTGCTTTAGCTTTCGCATCAGTTTGAGCATAAGTTGTTGTTGTAAAAGCAACTACAACCATTAATGCTGAAATTAATTTCTTCATCTTGTGTTTTTTAAATATCTATTAAAACGTTAGAGTAAATTTTCTCTTATTAGTTTAATTAACCTTTGTCATTTAAACTATTCAAGAACTGTTCCAAAGAATATTCATCAGGATATAAAACTTCGCGGGCCTTGCTACCTTCAAACGGACCAACAATTCCTGCTGCCTCCAGTTGATCGATAATCCTACCTGCACGGTTATAACCCAATTTCAATTTACGCTGGATAAGTGATGTAGAACCTTGCTGATGCATAACAATCAGTCTGGCAGCATCTTCGAAGAATTTATCACGTTCGTTTGGATCAAAATCTGCCTTACTTCCCTCACCAGCTTCATCAACATATTCTGGCAATTGATAAGCATCAGAATATCCTCGCTGGTTGCCAATATATTCAGAAATACGATCGACTTCAGGTGTATCAACGAAAGCACACTGTAGCCTGATTAAGTCGCTCCCTGTAGATAAAAGCATATCTCCGCGTCCAATCAGCTGGTCGGCGCCACCACTATCTAAAATGGTTCTGGAGTCAATTTTCGATAAAACCCTAAACGCTAACCTCGCAGGGAAGTTGGCTTTAATGGTACCCGTAATAATGTTTACCGAGGGACGCTGTGTAGCTAAAACAAGGTGAATTCCAATCGCCCGAGCCAACTGAGCCAAACGGGCAATCGGTGCCTCAACCTCTTTACCAGCAGTCATCATTAAATCGGCAAACTCATCAACAACCAACACAATGAACGGTAAGAACCGGTGTCCGTTATTCGGATTAAGCTTACGTTTGATAAACTTATCGTTGTATTCTTTTAAGTTTCTAACCTGAGCATCTTTCAACAAATCGTAACGCTGATCCATCTCAATACACAAAGAATTTAAAGTATTTACAACCTTCTTGGTATCTGTGATAATCGCATCGGCCTCTCCTGGTAACTTCGCTAAAAAGTGGCGTTCAATTCTATTAAATAAAGTTAACTCTACCTTTTTAGGATCGACCAATACAAATTTTAATTGCGCCGGATGTTTCTTAAATAATAGAGAAACAAGAATTGCGTTAATACCTACCGATTTACCCTGACCAGTAGCACCCGCTACCAGTAAGTGAGGCATTTTAGCCAAATCGGCAATGTAAACCTCATTGCTAATCGTTTTCCCCAGGGCAATAGGTAAATCCATGGTATTTTGAACCCATTTCTCGGTATTCAAGATACTTCGCATAGGCACCATTTCAGGATGCTGATTTGGAACCTCGATACCAATTGTTCCCTTCCCAGGCATTGGTGCAATAATACGAATACCTAAGGCGGCCAATGAAAGCGCAATATCATCTTCCAGGTTTTTAATTTTCGAAATCCGAACGCCTGGAGCTGGAATAATTTCGTAAAGGGTAACCGTTGGCCCAATCGTAGCCTTAATCTTATCGATTTCGATATTGTAGTGATTAAGCGTTTCTACAATTTTATTTTTATTGGCCTCCAACTCTTCTGCATTAACAGAAATTTTATTGGTACCATAGTTTTCCAGTAAATCAATTGTTGGGTATTTATAACCCGATAAATCCAATTTCTCATCATAATTACCAAATTGTTCAACCAAATCATCCGATTTAATTTCCTCTTCGGTTTTCTCGATAGTAAAAGCTGGCTCCTTTTCTTCTTCAATGGTCGGTTCAACAACCAAAGGCATAGCTGCAGCTGCTGTTGCTGCTAAGGGTAAGTTTACAGCAGTAGGCGATAAAACTACAGGCGCAACAACTTCTTCCTCTTCCTTTTGTTCGAAACGGCTTGGCTGTAATACTACATTTTGATGTTTACGCTCGCTTACAGGTGGTTTATCGCGAACTGGAAATTCAATTGGTTCTGAAGGTTCCTCGTAATTATTATTTCTGCCTGCATTTCTTTCCCTAACTTCATTTACAAAGTCAGGCACTTCATTATCCAGGTAAACCTCTTTCGGTGTACGCTCGGGGAATTTAAAATCTATATTATAAGCAATAATTAAAATGGTTAAGCCAGCAAAGGCAATTAGGCCTGCTACACCCGCAGCACCAATTTGAGCTGCCAGCAATTTATTACTCCAGTAACCGAATTCGCCTTCAACATAATGTGGCGATTCTGACCAGAAACTGTGCGCAAACCCAAAGGTTAGCGAAAGAAAAAGTAGAAAGAAAAAGCTGTATCCAAGTGTTTTTGAAATAGAAAGAATTCTAACCTTGAATAACAAACGATAGCCAATAATAAAGAAAGCCAACACGAATAAGAATGAGGCCACACCAAACCATTCGTAAATAAACTGATGCGATAATAAAGCGCCAAATTTACCAAGCCAGTTTTGCACAACTGGCGCATTTATACCAGCATCTTTAAGCTCTTCTGCAGTTTTAAATAAATTACTCCAACCGCCGTTTGCATCAATTACATAACTCTGGTCGTCTTGCCAGGTAAATAAATATGATGTAAAAGCAATTAAAAAGTATAAAGAAAGTATAACAAAAAACAACCCTAAAATCTTAACTGCACGCCCATCTGCCAAATCGAAATTTGGTAAATATTCCCTTTTCTCTTTCGGTTGGCGGCTGGTTGCCCCTCTGCCCGATGTGTTTTCTCCACCCTTCTCTCTGAATGTATTGGTTTTAAACTGGTTACCCCTTACCGACATTTTCTATCCTTGAATTTAATAATGAACAAATATAAAATATCTGTTACGAGTTTTATATTCTGCCTCAAATTAAATAAAAATATTCAAGAGGCATTAAACCTTAAACTTAAATATTCGTCTATTATTTTAACAACACACAAGTTGTTACGTTTTATTAAATGAAACGGATTTTGTTTTAGGTTTTATCCTGTTTTGCCTGGAGAGGTGGAACAGGATTTTTTATTTAACTGCCTTACGTAATATCTAACAAGTTTCTCGTTCGCTGGTTTATACGCTTACGATAAAACTCAATAAAGATTTCAGTTCAGTAGAACTAACTAATAAAAATATTTTCATCCTGGGTCTTTCTAAGAGTGGTATTATTCAAAAAAAGCGATTCGGAGGGCTCAGAATAACGGCTTACTTACTTATATTCATCGCTATTAGTCGCAACCAAAGGAAAACCGAGCCACAATTTTGCTTTTTACGAAACACTCTATATATTTAGAAATTAAATAACTCTATATTTTAGTTAGTTTTATATAACAAGTTTCATTTTATGGACATAGCACAGCTCGAAGAACAAATTGAAGCAGGTAATTTAAATGCAGTAAAAGAGATTTTGGTTCAGCATCCTCAACTGGCTAATTCACTTACTACGCACAAGATTTCGCCTTTGCTATTGGCTTGTTATTATAAAAAGCAGGAAATAGCAAATTTGATAGCAGAATTTGTAGATGATTTAACTTTATTTGAGGCTTGCGCAGTTGGCAAATTTGATGCCGCTACGCTATTAATTTTCCAGAAACCTGATAGCATTAACCAATTCTCGGAAGATGGTTTTACACCTTTAGGATTAGCCTGTTATTTTGGTCACGAAGAGTTAGCTCGCTTTTTAGTGTTAAAAGGTGCCGATGTAAATTTGGCTTCCAAAAATGGCTTTAACGTTTTTCCGATTCATTCAGCAGTTGCTGCTAACAACATAAACATAACAAAAATGCTTTTGGATGCTGGCGCTTATCCAAATGTTTGCCAAAAAGCAGGTTTAGCTCCTTTACATACCGCAGCACAGTTAGGAAATATCGAATTGATTATTCTGCTTTTAGAGCATGGCGCAGAAGTTTCGTTAAGAATGGAAGGTGGAAAATTACCTGCTGATTTAGCTGCAGAAAAAGGCTTCCATGAAATTGCAGAAATTTTGAGGGAGGAATAGTTATAGGTTTTAAGTAATAAGTTCTATTTACATAGAACGTATAACTTACAACGTGAAACGTTTGAGTTTACATAGAACGTATAACTTACAACGTAAAACGCTTGGGTTACTCCCAAATTCTTAACCGCATTCTTTTCATATAAGTTCTAATATCAAGAACCACGGCAGCCAAAAGATAAAAAAGGATAGGAAAACCGACTGCCAGAAAGGATGAATAAATGAAAAACAGCCTAACTTTGGCTGTACTCATATTTAACTTATTCGCTAAATAGGTAGAAACCCCAAAACTCTGTTGCTCGAAATAAGTGATAATCCTTTGGAACATTTTAAGTTTGTTTTAAAATCTTAACACCAAACCACATCGTCAACAGCTCGTTATAAAAGCAGTTTAAATGTGTTTTAATAAACTTTTTGCAATCTAAACCTTAATTTTTTAATTAAAATATCACCGTTTAGATGATAAAATAAAGCAATACTAATATAACACTTTATTTATAAAGTAGGTACAACCCCACTATTTCTATTCATTAAACCTTACCGAGCAATTATCCAGATGAATGTGGATTCAAAAACTAATCTTTATACCCTCTTTAATATGCTTTAACGATATAAGTTAAACAATTGCAATTCTTTCACTTTAGAATTAATTTGAGGTTTCCCAAAAAATCAAATCTCTAAACAAAAAAATGCAAGTGTAAAATTACACCTGCACCAATTAATTAATTTTAAACTTATATTGAAAACATCCTGCGCCTAAAAAAGTTTGCAAAAACATCGACTATAATTTGTTCCATTGGTTAATTCCCATTTTCATCGCCTCAACAATGGTATTAAACTTATAAATACTCATTACACAACCCGCCATCATCTGGTATTCACCGTCTAAAATTTGAATATATCCTCGAAATACGCCGTCAACGGTAATTCTGAAAACCGAATCCGAATCTTTCACCGTTCCTATAACAATTACACTACCTCTTACAATTATTATTCTTTCAGGCGTTAAAAACATATATTATTAAAAATAAATAGAGTAATG
Organism: Pedobacter ginsengiterrae; assembly: GCF_039537385.1. Classification (NCBI taxonomy): domain Bacteria; kingdom Pseudomonadati; phylum Bacteroidota; class Sphingobacteriia; order Sphingobacteriales; family Sphingobacteriaceae; genus Pedobacter; species Pedobacter ginsengiterrae. The sequence continues at coordinate 102,716 of NZ_BAABAK010000016.1, read as the reverse complement.
ATTTAAAAATCTGCGGCAAACCTAATCAAAACAACACCATTTCCATTTAATAGTTTTAAGATTTTAATTTTTCCCAATCAGCTCATTTTTATATTTATTTCACCACTTAATTTGCCCAAAATAGAGGTTAGCATTTGCTTCTCTTACAATAAATTGAACCCTAATTATTATCTTTTTCCATTCTCAATTATTTAAACAAAAGCGATGAATAAGAACGTTCTAATCATTAAAGTTTTAGGATTGTTTTAAAATCTTAATTCCAATGCCGCAGGACAGGCATTTTTTCTCATCGCAATATTGCTTTTTTAATTGTAAAACGCCTTGCGATGCAAATGCATGATCGAGTTTCACACCCGCTAAAGTAAATTTATCAGTTATTGTATTTTGTTCAGCTGGTAAACTTTCTAATAGTTTTATTGCGCTGCTGATGTAAAATTGCGTACCTGTATTCGTGCCATAAGCAAACAAAAATAAAGCTACCGTATTGAGCAGAATATTATTAATTGATGTTTTGCCAATTTGGGTACTTAATTTAACCGCTTCTTTTTTAAAATGATAATGCGTTTCCCAGTAATTATTTACTGGAAGATTTTCAAACAGTTTACGCAATTCTTTAACATCCTTTATCTCTATAATTTTTGAAAACAAATGATTCGACTGTACAATCAATGCTGCAAACTGCGCCAATCGTATGGTAGGAAAGTTTTGTGGACGTATCCGCATAAATTTCCAGATGGATACTTCAATGGGCTTGATTTTATATTTCTGCTGCAGAAACTCGAATTCCTTTTTCAGCTTTTCAGGATAAGCTTCTGTAAACTTATCATTTAAAAACCCTGCAGAACCAAACACTAAAGCCTCAATTTGCAAACGGTTATTTTTATGCTTGCCATAAATTTGTTGCGGAATGCACTTGGCAAAAAGCTCGAAAGGCAAGGCATTAATTTTAAAGCCAAAATTCATAGCCAGGTAACGATAAAAAGTTTCATCCCAGTTACCATTCAGTTGGTTTAAAGTTTCGATTACCAAATTGGTCTTCTGCTCGAAACGTTCAATTACTGTTCTCGCTAAAAATGAATTTATAATTAATTGATCTACCGATTTGATTTGAGCAACACAAGGAAAATCTGTCAGTGTTAAAAATAGGTTTTCATACTTGATAATCAGCTCCGCTGAAACTCGGTTCTTTAGTTCTAAAACGGGTAAAACAGAACCATCTCTTCTTTTAATTTCCGCATCATTTTCATAAACCACATGAAGGATTACATTTTCATACGCAGCATCAAACTGGTGGTTGTGTCTTAGCCAATCAGAAGATCTTAAATGGATCTCAACGTTACCTGCCCAGATGGTATCTCCAATCTGAATCTTGGCATTACTAAAATCAGGGCCAGAATTTTTATTTAAAAAGCCTTGATGAATAACTTTTAAAGTTTCAGCTGTAGCGGTTTTCAAATCGCCAAAATCGAAAGATTTAAATTGCCACACATAGTGAAGAAAGTCTTCTGGAAAATTCATTATTGAAGATAAAAAATATTCCTAAAGGTTGTACATCCTTTCTCGCCGCCTTAAAGAAAAGATTCTGGAACAAATCCTGTTCCTAGCTTTCCGTTTCGTTTTTCAGATCCGTATGGGGCATATTGATTAAACGACTTGCGCTTTTTTCTTATAATTCGTAATAAAAACTCCTGCAATAATTAAAACTGTTGCAACAATTAAATCTGTATCCACATGTTCGTTTAAAATTAACCAGCCTAAAAATATTGCGATAATGGTATTGAAATACGTTAAAATAGAAACTTCTGAAGCCGTTACTTTCTTTAGTGCATAGTGATAACAAAAATAGCCCAATACCGAACCAAAAACGGCCAGGTAGGTTGTAGCAAAAATACTTTCAGTTTTCCAGCTGCTTACATCGGCTTTGCCAGAAAAAACAAAGGCCAAACCGAATTGAATTATTGCAGAAAAAACAAATTGATAAAACAGGTTCAAGAAAATATACTGCGGCTTTCCACTATGCTTTTTGGAGTAAATGGTTCCAATAGTCCACCCAGAAACAGCAATTACAAGCGAAAGAATGCCGTTACGATAGCCAGGTTCTAATAAATCGTTAATACCATTTCTAAAAATAAAAACAATCCCCAAAAACCCTAAGAAAACACCGATAAAACCTTTTAAACTTGGTTTTTGAATCCCTAAAAAAACACAGCCTAAAAACACCAGCAATGGCGAAGTTGCGTTTATTAAAGATGTTAACCCACTCGGAATCGTTTTTTCGGCAACGGTTGTCATTCCGTTAGCAATTACAACCATTAATATAGAAAGTAAAATCTTGCGTTTAAAGCTTGACCAACCAATCCATTTTAGTTCTTTTTGTTTAATTAAAAGGATTAGAATAATTAATGAAGCAATCGTTTGACGAATTGCAGTTACATACCAGGCAGGAATGCTATCTACAGCTACACGAATCCCCAGGTAAGTGGTTCCCCAAATTAGGGCAACGCCACATAAGGCAAATATTAGTTTTAAATCTATTTTGGGATTCATAGTAGGTAAATGTTTAACCACAAAAACGCTGAGGTTTAGTAAGAAAGAAGAGTTTTGCCACGGAAGCACTGATTAACACGGAAAGAATATTCAAATTTCCGTGTATTCCGTGTTTCAGTGGCAATAAATAGGTAGAATTAACCTGTGCTGATCCTGTCGATCTGTAGTTAATTATATAGAGTTAAACCAATTCAGCCGTAATTAATATCTGCTCCATTTCCTGCTGCAATTTCAACGCCTCTTCCCTCGCCTTTTCAGCAAAATCTTCGCCTTGACTGGCATAAATAATTCCACGGGAAGAATTAATTAACAATCCGCATTGAGAATTCAAGCCATATTTACAAACCTCACTTAAATCGCCTCCTTGTGCACCAACACCAGGAACCAGAAGAAAATGATCTGGAGCAAGTTTACGTACATCGGCAAAAGCAGAACCGCGGGTTGCCCCTACTACATACATCATTTGTTCATCTGTAGCCCATTGCTGAGAAGTTTTTAATACCTGTTCAAAAAGTTTGTCATCCCCAATTTGCTGCAATTGAAAATCGGCATGACCAGAATTAGAGGTTAAGGCCAGCAGGATTACCCATTTATCTTTAAAAGTTAAAAACGGTGTTACCGAATCGCTTCCCATATAAGGAGCGACCGTAACCGAATCAAAACTCATTTCTGATGATTTTTCATTAAAAAATGTTTCAGCATACATGGCAGATGTATTTCCAATATCGCCGCGTTTTGCATCTGCAATGCTAAAAATATTATTAGGTATATATTTCCAGGTTTCGATTAAAGTTTCCCAACCTTTTTTACCATAACACTCATAAAAAGCTGTATTTGGTTTATAAGCTACACACAAATCTTTTGTTGCATCGATAATCTGTTTGTTAAATTCCAGAATCGGATTTTCGTACTTCAGCAGGTGCTGTGGAATCTTATCTAATGAAGAATCCAATCCGACACATAAAAATGAACGTTTTTTTTGTATCTGCTCAAAAAGTTGTTGCTTAGTCATATATGGGCTTATTTGCTGCAAATATGAGGTTTTTTAAATTTTTAGACTAAAAAAACATAGACACTTTAAATATTTTTATAAACATTTTAAACTTTTTCTTGCGGATTACGTTTCAAATACATACAATTGCAACATAATTTCTCAACCGTTTATCTGAATATCCAGAAAAAATTTATCAAGACTTGTTTTTTGCTACCTTTTTTAAAGCCTAATATGCTTTTTTTATTCAGCTTGTAAACACATTATGAAACCATTTTGAGCATTTCTATAACCAACTCATTTTTGGTATTATAACCTAAAGAATTTATACACAATTAAACCGCTTGGTTTTTAAATTAACACAATATTTTAGTCCAAGCAGATTTATAACTGAAAACATCCGTTATAAACAAAATTAAAATTTCTTGAAACATATATATTTAGAATGTTTAGCAAAACAGAATTAAATGATAAGCTCACATCAGAATTACGTGAGCTTGCTAAAACCTATGGCATTGAAGCTGCCGACTCCCTAAGAAAAATTGACCTTGTTGAAGTGCTTTTACATCAACAAGAAATTATAACCGCCGCTAAATCGGGTGCAGATCCATATAGCGAAAGTGAGCCAGTTGCAGTTGCAACCCCAGCTCCAAAAACCAAAGCAGTTAAAGCAGAAAAAGCGCCTAAAGTTGTTGCTGATGCTGCCGCTCCTGTAGCAGAGAAACCTGCTAAAAAAAGAGTAAGACTAAGTAAAGACGAACCCGCTGCTCCTATCGAAAGAAAAAGAGAATCGGTAACTTTATTTGACGAGCCACAACACCAACAGCCAGAAAGACAGCCTGAAAGAGTTGTTGAAGCCGAAGAAAGTGTTAAACCAATTTCGGCGCTGATTGAAGAAAGTGCAGAAGTGCTTCCTGTAGCTCCGAAACAGAAACAAGAACCAAGAGAAAAGCAAGAAAAACCTCAGCGTGAAGATAACCGCCAGCAAAAACAACCTGGAGGAGGAAATCACCACAAAAATGAAAACAGTTATTCGAACTTAGATTTTGATAATGTAATCACGAATGAAGGGGTTTTAGAAATTATGCCAGATGGTTACGGTTTCTTACGCTCAGCAGATTACAACTACCTTACTTCTCCCGATGATATTTACGTATCGCAATCTCAAATTAAACTTTTCGGCTTAAAAACTGGCGATACTGTTAAAGGTAGCATCCGTCCGCCGAAAGAGGGCGAAAAATATTTCCCTTTGGTTCGTGTTGAAACAATTAATGGCAGAATTCCAGCCGAAGTTCGTGATCGCGTTCCTTTCGATTACTTAACGCCACTTTTCCCAACAGAAAAATTAAATTTATTTACGGATAACAGTAACTACTCTACCCGTATTATGGATTTATTTACGCCAATTGGTAAAGGACAACGTGGTTTAATTGTAGCACAACCAAAAACAGGTAAAACCAATTTACTTAAAGAGGTTGCGAATGCAATCGCTAAGAACCATCCGGAAGTTTATTTAATTATTCTTTTAATTGATGAGCGTCCTGAAGAGGTTACAGATATGGCTCGTAGTGTAAGAGCCGAAGTTATTGCTTCTACTTTTGATGAACCAGCTGAACGCCACGTAAAAATTGCCAATATTGTTTTAGAAAAATCTAAGCGTTTGGTAGAAAGCGGACACGATGTAGTAATCCTTTTAGATTCGATTACACGTTTAGCAAGAGCTTACAATACAACTGCACCTGCATCTGGTAAAATTTTATCGGGTGGTGTTGATGCAAATGCATTACACAAGCCAAAACGTTTCTTTGGTGCGGCCCGTAACATCGAAAACGGTGGTTCGTTAACCATTTTAGCAACTGCATTAACTGATACAGGTTCTAAAATGGATGAGGTAATTTTCGAAGAATTTAAAGGTACTGGTAACATGGAGTTACAATTAGACCGTAAATTATCGAACAAACGGATCTTCCCAGCAATTGATATCACTGCATCGAGTACTCGTCGTGATGATTTATTGTTAGATAGAGATATTTTACAACGTGTTTGGATTTTACGTAATCACTTGGCAGATATGAACAGTCAGGAAGCGATGGAATTTGTACAGGCTCAAATAAAAGGTACAAAAAGCAACGAAGAATTCTTAATTTCGATGAATAGCTAGTAGAGTGTTGAAAGTTAAGGGTTTAAAGTTAAAAGTTCCAAAATTGGAGCCTTGAAGCTTTAAACTTTTAACTTTATACTTTCAACTCCAAAAACATGAAAAGGCATATCCCTAATGCGATTACCTGTGCGAACCTATTTTCTGGTTGTATCGGAATCGTTTTTGCATTTAAAGGCGATTTACAAACCGCTGCATATTTCGTAATCCTTTCGGGCATTTTTGATTTTTTCGACGGCATGGTTGCTCGTTTATTGAATGTGAAATCGGCAATTGGTAAAGATTTAGATTCGTTGGCAGATATGGTAAGCTTTGGTTTCTTACCAGGAATTATCATGTTTCAACTGTTAAAAGTGAGTGATTACACTTCGGAGTACCTTCCTTATTTGGCTTTTTTTATAACTGTTTTTTCTGCTTTGCGCCTGGCAAAGTTTAATAACGATGAGCGGCAAACGGAAGATTTTATTGGTTTAAATACACCAATGAATACTTTATTTATTTGCTCCTTACCATTTATCGCTGTAGATTATCCGCAAATAATTGGCTCTACCATTTTATTGATTGCCATTACAGCGATCACCAGTTTTCTATTGGTAAGTGAAATAAAAATTTTTTCTTTAAAATTCAGCGATTTAAGCTGGGCAAAAAATAAGATTAAGTTTATCTTTTTAATTATATCTACTGTGTTAATCGCTGTTTTACAGTTTGCGGCAATCCCTTTCGTTTTAGTACTTTACATTGCTTCATCCATCCTTCATTTTAGAGGAGGCAAAGCAATCTAGATCACATACTGTATTTCGATTTCACTTCAGTAATCGCTGTTGCCAGCTGGATATAAATTTTATTGATAATGAGATTTAGGTCTTTCACTTTTTCAGGGATCTTCTCTACATCCTCGAGCTTGCGGGCATTTGATTCTATAATCTGAACAGAATCTCGAACATCGCCACGGCCAACATAGCTAAAGGTTGGCTTTATTTTATGAACGCAATCTGCCACCTTCTTCCAGTCTTTGGCAGATAAGGCAACTTCGAGATCGGCCATATAAAATGGGGTTTGCTCAATGAAGGTTTCAAAAATTTCGATCATAAATTCAGGATCATGACCAACCATTTCTGTAAGATAGGATAAATCTAGGGGATGATTTTCTCTGTTATCTTGCATAAAACAAACATAATAATTTACAATTTGTTTACTTCCAAATTATCCGAAATATTTTCAAGAATTTCGTAAATAGTTTTCCCCAAAATTGGATGATAAACATTTGGAGCTATTTCGGCAAGTGGTTTCATTACAAACTTTCGGCTTTGCATATGCGGATGCGGAACCTGTAGTTTATTTTCGATATTGATTATCTCCTCGCCAAAAAGAATTAAATCGATATCTATTAATCTTTCGCCCCACTTATCTTTTCTAATCCGGCCAAGCTGTTTTTCAATTTCAAGCATCTTATCAAGCAATTCAAGTGCAGTTAAACTGGTTTCCAGTTGCACCGCCTGATTCAAAAAATCTGGCTGTTCTGTAACGCCCCATGCAGCAGTTTCGTAAATTGATGAAACCGCAGTAACCTGCCCTGCTTCATTATTTAAAAGCTGAATTGCCATTTCTAAGTTTCTCTTTCTATCTCCTAAGTTTCCACCCAGTAACAAATAAGCAATTGTGTGCTCTAATGCCATATTAGCCCTCGTATTTTTTATATATTTACCTCACAAAATTAAAACATTTAAATGAGAGATTTTTTCAAGTATTTATTTGCATCAATGTTAGGTTTTTTCCTATCTATTGTTGTTATTTTCATCATCTTTTTCGTAGTTATTGTCGCGGCCATTTCATCTATCGATGATGATAAATCTATAGCAGTAAGCAATAACTCGGTCTTATTTTTAAACCTGGATCAGGCGATTACCGAACGTACACCTAAAAGAAGTTTTGGTAGTTTACCTATAATTGGCTCTGAACAAAGCGATGGAATTGGTTTAAATGATATTTTAAAATCAATTAAAAGAGCTAAAAATGATGATAATATAAAATGTATTTACTTAAATGTTAGCAGTCCAAATGCAGGTTTTGCAACCATGCGTGAGGTAAGAAATGCACTTATTGACTTTAAAAAATCGCACAAAAAGATTTTGGCTTACAGCGAAGTTTATACCCAAGGTGCTTATTATTTGGCTTCGGCAGCTGATAAAGTTTACTTAAATCCCGAAGGTGCATTGGAATTTAAGGGCTTTAGCTCTCAACTTACTTTCTTTAAAGGAACTTTAGAAAAAGTTGGTGTAGAAATGCAGGTTATTCGCGTTGGAAACTATAAAAGTGCCGTGGAGCCGTATATTTTAGACAAAATGAGCGATTATAACCGCAAACAGGTTACCGCTTATGTTGGCGGTTTATACAACACTTTTTTAACTGATATTGCTCAAACCAGAGCCATTCAAAAAGATAGCCTTTACAGCATTGCTGATAATTACAAAATCAGAGAGCCAAAAGATGCTTTAAATTATAAAATGATTGATGGCCTGAAGTACAAAGACGAAATTCTTGAAGAGCTTAAAGCCTTATCGGGCAAAACCAAAAAACAGAACATTAGTTCAGTTTCTATAAACGACTATATAAAAAACAATACATCAAGCGGAAGCGGGAAAGATAAAGTTGCCGTAATTTATGCTAATGGCGAAATTACAGGTGGCGAAGGTTCTGATAACCAAATCGGTTCTGAACGGATCTCGAGAGCTATACGTAAGGCAAGATTAGATGACGACATTAAGGCGATCGTAATTCGTGTAAATTCTCCTGGTGGAAGTGCTTTAGCATCTGACGTGATTTGGAGAGAAATTGTATTAACTAAAAAAGAAAAACCAGTTATCGCCTCTTTTGGTGATGTTGCCGCATCTGGAGGTTACTACATTGGTTGCGCTGCCGATAGTATTTTCGTACAGCCGAATACCATTACAGGTTCAATTGGTGTTTTCGGAATTATTCCTAATTTTCAAAACCTGATGACAAATAAATTGGGCATTACCTTCGATGGTGTTAAAACTGGAAAATATGCAGATATAATGGCAACAAATCGCCCAATGACAGAAGGCGAACGTTTCATTATTCAAAATGAATTGAATAGAATTTACAGTGGTTTTGTAAGTCGGGTAGCTGATGGAAGAAAGAAAAGTAAGGCCTATATCGACAGTATTGGCGGTGGACACGTTTGGATTGGTACAGATGCCGTTCAAATTGGCTTAGCCGATAAAATCGGCAGTTTTAACGATGCAATAGCATCAGCAGCTAAAAAAGCAAAGCTTAAAGAATACAAAGTTGTAGAATATCCTGATGTAATCGATCCTTTAAAATCTTTATTGGAAGAAAGTACAGATAAAATTAAAACCTATTACACCAAACAAGAACTTGGCGATAATTACATGCTTTATCAGCAAATGAAAAAAGTAATGGCAAGTTCTGGTATACAAATGAGAATGCCATTTGAAGCTGTTATAAAATAAATACTACACAAAATGGATGATGTAAAATTGGAGTGATCCGATTTTACATCATCCATTTTCATTTCCTTTTAGCCGCCCTTCATCTTTATAAATTTCCTGCCTGTAAAACAGTCCATTAATAATTTCTGCTCGAAAAATTAGCGCCAATTAAAGTTTTAAACCTTTATTCCCTAATTTTACAGCTTATGGAAAATAAAACCATCGCTCGTACTTTACGCCTCTTGTCGCAGTTAATGGAACTGCATGAAGAGAACCCTTTCAAAATAAAATCTATAGCTAACGCCTACTTTAAGGTTGATAAATTACCTTTTGCTTTAAAGGATAAACCTATTGAAGACATTGATAAAATTGATGGGATTGGAAAAGGTTTGGCGGCTAAGATCATCGAATTACTGCAAACAGGAGAACTTAAAGAGCTTAACGAAATTATTCAGCAAACGCCAGAAGGTATTATCGAAATGCTTGGCATAAAAGGAATCGGACCGAAGAAAATTTTGATTATTTGGCGTGACCTTAGTATCGAAAGTATCGGCGAGTTGTATTATGCCTGCAACGAAAACCGACTAATTGAAGCAAAAGGTTTTGGACTAAAAACACAGGAAGAAATTAAAAAAGCGATCGAATTTAAGCTGGCAGCAAATGGAAGATTTTTATATGCTCAGGTAGAAGGCTTTGCAAATAACCTTTATGATGAAATTTCAAGATGGTTAATTAAAGTTGATAACCATTCTGCATTAGGTTTTGCTGGTCAATATCGCCGTTCTTGCGAGATTATTGATGAGCTTGAAATCGTAATTGGGGCAGAACATCCTGAAAAAGTTGAATTTGAGCTGCCTGAATTTGAGCCACTTTCACTTATAGCCGCTGAAAATTCGTTTATTACCACAACAGAGGCGGGCTTAAGAATTAAAATATTTGTGGTAAACAAAGTAGATTTTTACCTCGAATGGTTTAAACAAACTGGAAATACCGAACACGTACAAAAGGTTTTAGCCTTAGCTGGTGATGGTCCTTTTTCAAATGAAGAAGAAATTTACAGCAAAGCTGGATTGGCTTTTATCGAACCCGAGCTTCGTGAAGATTTTGATGAAATTGAGTTGGCTAAGGAAAACAAATTACCGACTTTAATACAATATGAAGATTTAAAAGGCAGTTTGCACAACCACTCTACCTGGAGCGATGGCGTTCATACTTTAGAGCAGATGGCGGTTTATTGTAAAGATGAACTGAATCTTGAATACTTAGGCATTTGCGATCACTCAAAAACTGCCGTTTATGCCAAAGGATTAAACGAGCAACGTGTTTTCGGTCAGCACCAGGAAATTGATGAACTGAATAAGAAACTGTTTCCATTTAAAATATTTAAAGGCATAGAAAGTGATATTTTAAGTGATGGCGCTTTAGATTATTCGGATGATATTTTAAAAACTTTCGACTTTGTAGTTGCCTCGGTTCACAGTAATTTAAGGATGGATGAGGCAAAAGCAACCGCCCGTTTATTAAAAGCTATCGAAAACCCGTACACAACTATATTGGGGCATCCAACAGGACGTTTATTATTAAGTCGTGCGGGTTATCCGATCGATTATAAAAAGATTATTGATGCTTGTGCAGCAAATAATGTTGTTATTGAAATCAATGCTAATCCATTAAGACTTGACTTAGATTGGCGCTGGCATCGTTACGCTTTAGAAAAAGGTGTTTTGCTTTCAGTAAATCCTGATGCGCACAGAACTGAAGGTTTTAATGATATGAAATATGGAATTTTAGTTGCACGCAAAGGCGGTTTAAGTGCTGATAAATGTTTAAATGCATTTTCTTTGGATGAGATAACCAGCTATTTTAAGACTAAAAAAGATAGAATAATTTAGTCGCGGGACCACAGAATCAAAAACTATTGATTTATTAATTAACCATAGATAAACAGGATAAACACAGAGATACTTTTAATAACATTATTTAGACAGGCCAAATCTGTGTTTATCTGTGAAAATCTGTGGTAAAAAAAACTAACTTTGCCTCATGATAAGTGAAATTGCCAACCGCGTATTTAATCAGGTTATTACTAACTACCATAAGTTTGATGATATTGACCATCCAGTAGAAAATCCTTACGATGCTGAAAGTTTAGAGCATCTTTTTTATCTTAAAAACTGGATTGATACTGCCCAATGGCACATGGAAGACGTGGTTCGTAATCCACAAATCGACCCAGTAGAGGGCTTAAGCTGGAAAAGACGAATTGATGCTCAAAATCAGGTTCGTACTGATATGGTTGAGTTTATCGATGGATATTTTTTAAATTTATATCAAGGCATTTCGGCTTTGCCTGAGGCTAAAATTAATACGGAAAGCCCTGCATGGGCAATAGATAGGCTTTCAATTTTGGCGCTAAAAATTTACCACATGCAGGAAGAAGCTGAACGCGAAAGCGCATCGGCCGAACATCGTAGTCAATGCCAAACAAAGCTCAATGTATTACTATCTCAACGTGATGACTTATCTCAAAGCATTGATGAATTACTAGCGGATATTGAAGCTGGCAAGAAATACATGAAAGTGTATAAGCAAATGAAAATGTACAACGATCCGAGTTTAAATCCTGTGTTGTATAATAAAATTTAGTTCCAAATTCGTCGTTGCAAGGCACGAAGCAATCTTACAATTTTCGCTATCGCCCTTTGGCTTTAACACTGCTTCGTACCTCGAAATGATGACCGATTAATAAAGCCATGTTAACAGAAAAAATTATCGTTTTACGTTTTTCAGCTATGGGCGATGTGGCGATGGTGGCTTCTGTTTTAAAAGAATTTTCTGAGCAAAATCCTTCGGTTGAAATTATAATGGTTAGTCGCGAGGCTTTTAAACCATTTTTCGATGGGATTGATAACCTAACTTTTCACGCCATCCAACCTAAAATCATCCATAAGGGCATTGATGGTTTGTATAAACTTTATCAGGAACTTAGAAAATTCAAACCAACTGCAATTGCCGATTTGCATGATAATTTGCGGAGCAGGGCAATTTCTACTTTTTTTCGCTTAAGCGGAATAAAAATCAAGCGGATTGACAAAGGAAGAGCAGAAAAAAAGGCCTTAACGCGTTCGGTTAATAAAATATTTAAGCCGTTACGACAAACTGTTGAACGTTACGCTGATGTTTTTCGGGAGTTAGGCTTTCAGATTAACCTGAGCCATAAATTGATTCCAAAAGTTCAACAAGTCCCTTCAAAAGCTAAAGGATTGTTTAGCGATTCAGTAAAAAAGAAAATAGGCATCACACCATTTGCTCAACATATTTATAAAATTTATCCATTAAATAAAATGGAGGTTGTAATAGCAGAATTATCAAAACTTGGCTACGAACTTTTTATTTTTGGTGGTGGAAAAGAGCAGGAAATTGCAGAAAAATGGTCGCAGTTTATTCCCAACACCCATAATTTAATCGGCAATTTTAATCTTAAGGAAGAACTTGCTATTATCTCTAATTTAGATTTGATGCTGAGCATGGATTCTTCGGGTATGCATATGGCTTCGTTAGTTGGAGTGCCTGTGGTTTCTGTTTGGGGGCCAACCCATCCTTTTGCGGGTTTTTTAGGCTACGGGCAATCGGAAGCCAACTGTGTTCAAATAGATCATCCTTCAAGGCCAAATTCAATTTATGGAAACAAACCTTGCCTTTGTGGTGTTGAAACTTGTATGGACTTAATTGAACCACAAAGCATTGTAAACAAAATTAAAGAGAACTTAAATGCCTAAACAATTATTATTGGTTCGCCACGGAAAATCGGATTGGGGAAATTTAGGTTTAAAAGATTTTGATCGCCCTCTAAATAAACGTGGTAAGGAAAACGCACCAGAAATGGCCGAGCGTTTGATAAATCGTGGTTTTAAGTTTGATTTGATGGTAAGTAGCCCAGCTAAAAGAGCAAAATCTACGGCCAAGTATTTTGCCGAAGCATATAATGTAGATGATATAAAATTTGAAGAGGCGATTTATGAAGCGAATAGCAGAACGCTTTTAAAAGTTGTGAGCGATTTTGAAGATTCTGCTGATGTTGTAATTATGTTTGGACATAACCCTGGCTTTACCGATTTAGCAAATGAGTTAAGTGATGCGGATATTTACAACATTCCAACTGCTGGAATGGTTTTGATTTCTTTCCCTTTTGATTCGTGGAAAATGGTTAGTAAAGGAACTGGAGAATTGGTTTTCTTTGATTATCCAAAGAATACGGATGAGATGTGATTTTTTTTGCCACGGAAGCACGGAATTAAGACGCCGTCATTTTAGTAAACCCGATAACGGAAGATGCCAAGAAACACAATTCTTTATTGAATAAACCTGATAGAACGTAAAGCTTTTTTAGCAGGAAACTAAAATTTGGCTGTAATGCTGAGGAACGAAGCATTTGCAACCGATGAAACATATTCTTCGTTCCTCAGCATGACAGAAGTTTAAAAACTTGAAGTGATAGCAGGTCTGGAAAATCAAAAGAATTACTGAACTTACATTTCCAAAAGAAAACTATTTCTTTTGTTGTTAAAAAGATTATCTTTGAAAATATAAAACGAAAGTCCAGCAATAGACATTTCGGTGAATTCATAACCTAAACTCCTCTGGTTATTTCATAATTCGTATGGCTGGATTATTTTTTCCAATTAATTTATCTGAACATGAGTTTTGACTATAATACTACACGTAGCCATTTGATTTTATCGGAATATGGCCGTAACGTTCAAAACATGGTGAAATATATTTGCGAATTACCCACCATTGAAGAACGTAATAAATATGCACAGGCAGTTATCGATTTGATGGGTTTTTTACAACCACATTTACGCGATGTTGCCGATTTTAAACATAAACTTTGGGATCATTTACACATCATTTCTGGTTATCAGATCGATGTTGACAGCCCGTATCCAAAGCCATTGATTGAGAATGCTTACATAAAACCAGCGCCCCTGGCTTATCCTCAACAACGAATTACCTACAAACATTATGGTAAAACGGTAGAAGGACTTATTGAAAAAGCAATGGGTGAGCAAGATTTAGAGCGCAGAAAAATAATGGTGCAAGGCATTGCAAACTTTATGAAGATGGCTTATGTTACCTGGAATAAGGATAACGTTTCGGACGAAACCATTATTAAAGATTTGAAATATCTTTCTGGCGGGTTATTGTCACTTGATGAAGGTGTTAACTTGGCGAAAGTTGAGTTTAGAGCTCAAAGTCCTCGTCAAAACAATAACAATAATAACCGCGGAAGAAATAATAATAACAATAATAACAACAGTAAAAACCGTCAGAACAATAATAATAATCGCGGACGAAACAATAATAATAAACCTAAATATTAAAGGAAAGGTAAAAGGCGAAAGGTAGCAGGTTAAAAAGTAAAAGTTTGCGGCATAAATTTGTTTTAGCACTCAATCTTGATACTCGAGACTAAATACTTGATACCAGTTACTCAATACTAAATACTAAAAAGATATATGAACGCATTTGAAATAACAGGCGGAATTAAATTAAAGGGCGAAATTACTCCACAAGGCGCCAAAAACGAGGCTTTACAGATTTTATCGGCTGTATTGCTAACCGAACAGAAGGTAACTATTAGCAATATTCCTGATATTAAGGATGTTAATAAACTAATCGAATTATTAGGCGATTTAGGTGTTATTGTAGAACGTATTGATAAGGACACTTATACTTTCGAGGCGAAAAACATCAATCTGGAATTCTTCGAATCTGAAACTTTTAAAGCTAAAGGTGGTGGTTTACGTGGTTCTATTATGATTGTTGGTCCATTATTAGCTCGTTTTGGTAAAGCAGCAATACCTAAACCAGGTGGCGATAAAATCGGTCGTAGAAGGCTGGATACACATTTTATTGGCTTCGAAAAGTTAGGTGCAAAGTTTGTTTACGATAGTAAAAAAGCTTTTTTTAACGTTGATGCGACCAATTTAAAAGGTGCTTACATTTTATTGGATGAAGCATCGGTAACGGGTACTGCAAACATTGTAATGGCTGCTGTTTTAGCAAAAGGTACAACAACCATTTACAACGCAGCTTGCGAACCTTATTTACAACAGCTTTGTAAAATGCTTAACCGCATGGGTGCTAAAATTTCGGGGATTGGTTCGAATTTATTAACGATTGAAGGTGTTAAAGTTTTAGGTGGAACGGAACACAGAATGCTGCCTGATATGATCGAAATTGGTTCTTTCATTGGTTTAGCTGCAATGACTGAATCGGAAATTACCATAAAAAATGTTTGTTATGATGAGCTTGGTGTAATTCCTGAGGTTTTCAAAAAATTAGGTATTAAATTAGAACGCAGAGGCGATGATATTTATGTGCCATCGCAAAAGCACTATGAAATTGATACTTTTATCGATGGTTCGATTTTAACAATTGCCGATTCTCCATGGCCAGGTTTTACTCCTGATTTATTGAGTATCGTTTTGGTTGTGGCTACACAGGCTAAAGGAAACGTTTTAATCCATCAGAAAATGTTTGAAAGTCGTTTATTCTTCGTTGATAAATTGATTGATATGGGCGCTCAAATTATTCTTTGCGACCCACACCGTGCGACAGTTAATGGTATTGATAAAAAATACAAGCTTCGTGGAATCAGCATGACTTCTCCTGATATTAGAGCTGGGGTTTCGTTATTAATAGCTGCGCTTTCTGCGGAAGGTAAATCGACCATTTACAATATCGAACAGATTGAACGTGGTTACCAGGATATTGATACGCGTTTACGTGCTTTAGGTGCGCAAATTAAGCGTGTTAATGCTGATGCGCCGAGTCACTAGTTTTAGTTGAAAGCTGAAAGGCTGAAAGCGAAAATAGCAAGGATACAGAAACGCCCGAGTAATTTCTTATTCGGGCGTTTTTATTTGTGATTTTTCGTAATTGTGAGATATGAAGTAATATTAAACAGTCGCTATTCTAAGTCCAAAGCATTAAGATTGCTTCGTACCTCGCAATGACGACCGCCTTAGAAACCTTGCTAGTAGGGATTTGTAATCTCGCCAACGCGCTAGTCGGGATTTGTAATCCCGCCATTAGTAACTAAGGATTTTTAATCCTTTTTTAGATTGACTTCCACTCTATTTTCTAACTACGCTAGTCGGGATTTGTAATCCCGTCATTAGTAACTAAGGATTTTTAATCCTTTTTTAGATTGACTTCCACTCTATTTTCTAACTACGCTAGTCGGGATTTGTAATCCCGTAATTAGTAACTAAAAATTTTTAATCCTTTTTTAGATTGACTTCCACTCTATTTTCTAACTACGCTAGTCGGGATTTGTAATCCCGTCATTAGTAACTAAGGATTTTTAATCCTTTTTTAGATTGACATCCATTCTATTTTCTACCCAGATATCGCGTTTATAATATCGTACTGCGTAATAATTTCAATCTTACCTGATTCATCTTCTACTAAAACAGCAGAATTTTCTTTATTAATTAACGATGAGATTTTATCAATCGATGTATTCAAATCAACGAAAGGGAAAGTTGCTGTCATGATTTCTGAAATTGGTGCAGATTTCAAACCTGGATTTTCGAGCAAAGCTGATAAGATGTCGCTTTCGGCAATTTTACCTACAATCATACCCTGTTGTGTAACTGGGATTTGAGATATGTTCATCGATTTGATGGTATTGATCGCTTCTAAAACCGATTTTGTTGCATCAAGCGTTACAATTTCTGTTGCTTCTTTCTTTGCTAAAATTGATTTCGCAGTTAACTTTTCATCTTGTAAGAATCCACGTTCGCGTAACCAATCTTCGTTATACATTTTACCCATGTAACGGCTTCCATGGTCGTGAAAGATTACCACAACAACATCTTCGGGCTTTAATTTATCTTTTAACTGAATTAAACCGCCAATTGCAGCACCAGCCGAGTTACCAACGAAAATCCCTTCTTTACGGGCGATATCACGAGTCATTAAAGCCGCATCTTTATCCGTTACTTTTTCAAATAAATCGATCACATCAAAATTTACGTTTGCAGGCAAAAAATCTTCTCCGATACCTTCTGTGATATAAGGATAAATTTCATCTTTATCGAAAATACCAGTTTCTTTGTACTTTTTAAAAACCGAACCATAAGTATCGATTCCCCAAACCTGAATATTTGGATTTTTCTCTTTCAAATATTTTCCAGTTCCAGAAATAGTACCTCCTGTACCTACACCAACCACCAAGTGGGTAATTTTACCTTCGGTTTGTTCCCAAATTTCAGGACCAGTTTGCTCGTAATGTGCAGCAGAATTTGCTAAGTTATCGTATTGATTTGGCTTCCAGGAATTTGGAACTTCGCGTTCTAAACGAGAAGAAACCGAATAATAAGAACGTGGATCCTCTGGCTCTACGTTTGTAGGGCAAACAATTACTTCAGCACCAAAAGCACGTAAAGCATCTACCTTTTCTTTCGATTGCTTATCTGTTGTAGTAAAAATACATTTGTAACCTTTAATAATGGCAGCCATAGCCAAGCCCATTCCAGTATTTCCTGATGTTCCTTCGATAATAGTTCCGCCTGGTTTTAGTTTACCACTTTTCTCTGCATCTTCAATCATTTTAACGGCCATACGGTCTTTAATTGAGTTGCCTGGATTAGTTGTTTCTATTTTGGCCAGAATTGTACCTGGAACATTCTTCGTAATTGTATTTAATTTTACCAAGGGCGTATTGCCGATAGTTTCTAAAATATTATTATACCACATAATGCAAAATTAAGCAAAGGCATTAAGTATTTTATAAACTATATTTTATTTGAAACATAATTTCGAAAATAAAAATTAAATAGAATTTTATTGCATAATCTATAATAATGATAGGGATTATAGATTGATTATTGGGCAAAATGCAATATTGGTTTTTAGGATTTTCTTCTAAGCTTTAAATTTGCAGATTATTTTTCTTAACGCTCAGTATAAAATAAATTGTCGTTTCAACCGATGCAGAGAAATCTTTAAACTTGATTTTTAGATGGCTGACAAAATTTCTGTATTTCACTGTGTGATAGTCGGAATGGCAACTTTTTGTTATGCCAATTTATAAACTTTGCCTGGCAAAGAAATAATAATGCCCTGCATTTCTAGTGTTAGTAAAATAATCGCGAGTTTACTCTGTTGAATATTGACAGAAATCGCCAATTCATCAATTGAGAGCTGCTGATTCTGCAAAGCATCAACCACTTTTTGTTCATTCGCCGTTAGGTTTATTTGTAGTGAGGCTTGTATTTTTTTCTTTTCTTTCACTTCATCATCCCAACCTAAATAATATATTAAATCATTAGCATTATTAATCAGGCCTGCCCTATTGGTTTTAATAAGAAAATTGCACCCTTCTGAAAACACATCATTGGTGCGTCCTGGGAAAGCATAAACATCTTTATTGTAAGAATTGGCTATCTCAGCTGTAATTAGCGCACCCCCTTTAATTGATGCTTCTACAACAATTGTGGCATCGGCAATACCAGCTATAATTCTATTTCTTTGTGGAAAATTTTGCCTGTCGGGATTGGTTAGGGTTGGAAATTCGGAAAGTAAGCCTCCATTTAAAACCATTTTTTGAGAAACTGTTTATGAACCTGCGGATAGAGCCGATCTAAACCATGTCCGAGTACACCAACTGTAGTTATATCGTTTGCAATACATTCTTTATGTGCTGTAACATCAATTCCGTAAGCAAGTCCACTTACAATCAAAACATTATATGGAGCCAAAACCAAACACAACTGTTTACATAAATTTCGACCATATTCGGTAGCATTACGTGTGCCTACAATGCTAATAATTCGTTTGTGGTTTAAATCAGCTTCACCTTTAAAATAAAGTAAAATAGGCGAATCGAAACAGTTCTTTAATCTCTTCGGATAATTATCATCAGAGAAAAACAATACTTCTATGTTATGTTTTTCAACAAATTTCAACTCCTCTTCTGCTCGTTTTAAAGCATCAGTGTTTAAAATTGCTTCGACTGTTTTTTCGCCTATCCCTGGGATTTGAAGCAATTGCTTTTTACTCGCAGAAAATACTGCTTCGGCACTTCCACAATATGCTAATAGATTTTTAGCATTTACAGGGCCAATTGATTTGATGAAAGTTAAGGCAATTTTATGGAGCGTACTCATTTAATTTTTAGGTTAAGGGTGAATAAAACATGGGATGATTTATTTCCTTAAAATGATAACCTAAAAATCGATATCGATTAAGCTTTTAAGTGGGATATGGATGTTATTTTTTAGCTGAATGTATTTTTCTGTAACTGACCATATTGTAGTATCTACACGCTTCGGACCAATAGTGGTATTAAATGTGATAACTGCTTTCGATTTAAACTCGTTGCCCAATCTTTGAGCTTCATCTAACTTAGTCTTTAAGGCCTGACTATGATCTTCACTAGCACTGATAATGTTTAAGTAGCTTATATGTTCCTTTTCTACAATTTCTATTGGCATGGTATCTCTTTAACGATTAATGTTAAACAAGCTTATCAAAATTTCGCATAAAAAACAACCTTAAAAATGCATTTTTTGTAATAATTAAGATAAAAAAAGCTGGCACGAACGTAACCAGCTTAATATTAATACAGTTTGGTTGGTTTATTTATTCAATTTCAATTTTCTGGTCTCAATCATTCCCTTAAACCCATGATCAAGCTTACCAGTTAAATCCTCTACTAGTGTTTTTGATAAGGCTGAAGTACTGCTTACCGTATTTTCTTTTAAAACAGAAAGGAATGATCCACTGGCAGAGTAATTTAGAGCTTGTGCTAAAAGTTTCTCTGTTTGGTCGCCAAATTCTTTAGTAATATCATCTGCGATATCCTTATCTACTGCCATACCATCAAAATAATCACCTTGATTTAATTGGTTTTTAGTTTGAAACTGCGGAATGTACAAATCATTTTTATCGATATGCAGGCCGATGAAACCAACTGGCTTACCATAAGTTTTTTTACCAATTAACTTTACATCCATTACTGGTTTTAAGTTATTAATTAATAGTTCACTTGCCGACGCTGTTGAAGCTGTTACAAGAAAATAAACCCTTGATAAGTTATTAAGCGCTCCTCTTTTAGCAAAAACCTCTTGATTTCCAGCTGCTTGTGTTGGCACCCAAGGATAATCAAAAAAAGAATATAACCTAGTCACACCATCATTTCCTTTGGCATAGAACTTTTGATTTTGAAGAATAGTTGCCTTATTATCCTGCATGGTTTGTGTCCAATAAGTGGTGTACATTATTTTACCATTTTGAGATGAAGGCGCAATTAAATTAGTAAAAGCTTCTGAAGTTGCAACGGAACCACCTCCATTATAACGCAAATCTACTATTAGCTCACTTACACCATCGGTTGCAAATTTTGCAAAAGCAGCATCTAGCAGGGCTGCAGAATTAGTTGTAAAACTATTGAAGACAATGTATCCAACCTTTTTAGTTCCTACAGTGTAGGTATTGGAGTATAAAATTGGGTTAATGTTATAAGTTGTACGGGTTACAACTACATCCTGACTTGTTCCATCTGGTTTTAAAACAGTTAGAGATATTGTTGCATCGTTTCCAAATACTGCATCTTCTATTTTATCAATACTGGCTTTGCTTGTATTGATGTCTGTAAATCCATTAATTTTAGTGATTTGATAACCTCTTTTTAGTCCTACTGTTGCCGCTGGAGATGTAGCATAAACAAGTTTAATTCTCAAATCGTTAGTAGATGCAAAGAAGATTGAAAATCCAAAATCGCCGCTTACGCCACCCAATTGTGTAGCTACCGCCCCATTATCTATAAAAGAGTATTTATCTTTACCACCTGTACTGGGTAATGCCTTCAAAGCTGCAATAACTGCATCATTTGTAGCATATTGACGAGGATTGAAACCATCGTAACTTGGCATACCAACGTTCCAAAAGTAAGTTTGTTTAGCGTAAAGAAATATCGAATCCTTTGTTAAATAATCTCGATTGGTTGTTGAGGTTTGTAAAGTATTCGTTTCGGGTGTACTTGCAGTATCTGCAGGTGTAGAAGATTTTTTACAAGATGTTGCCAACCCAATAACAACTAAAGTACTCAGGAGAATACTTTGTGCTGCAAATTTTTTAATCATATTTATTTGTAAATTTCTAGTGACACAATATACGGCAAATTAATTAATTTGGATTGTTGCTCATCAAATTTATTTGCACCAACAACTAACGCATCTTTAGCAGATAAATTGTTGTCTGATAATATGTTCTGAAAAATTTCTGATTTTGGCAGATTCAGTTCATCCGCAAAGAAAACGGTTAGATATTTTTCTAATCCATTCCACTCGGTTTGTTTTATTTTATTTAATTGTTGCTCTGGATTACCTGTTGTTACAATGTAGATTTTCTTGCGCTCGATTACCAACTCTTGTAAAAAATCTAGCATATTTTTGAATAGCAACAATTTTAATGGTAAACGAGCATTTAAATGCAGCAAATCAAAATTATGCTGATAAGTATCCGCTAATTCAAATTTCTTTGCGGTTTTTTCAAAAAGCTGATCTGACCCATTACTTTCATATTCTAGGCGCATAAAATCTAAAATAGATTGCGCATTTTTTTGTTCTGTATATTCTATAAATTGGGCGAACAGATAATATACCTGAAGCAGATAATCTTTAGCTGGAAATAAGACATCATCAAGCTCGAATATTACAATTTGCTTGTCTTTTGCGTATTGACGACCTTCCATACTATATTGTAAAAAGTTTAAAATCATCATCGGCAGAATTATAGCCAAATACACCGCTAAATCCTTCTTCCTTTTTCACAAAAATTTCGCCTCCACTCGCAAAAATGCATTCTCCTTTTACAAATACAGCAAAATTTTGAAACGTATTTTTTTCTGTTGATAAGAAATCAGCAACCAGGTCGGCGTGTGGAGTTAAAACATCTATTCCATATTCGCCGAACAGAACGGCAGACTTTGCAATCGGTTCAACTTCAAAATTATGCAGTGGAATAATACTATCAATCGACTCTGTAATACAAAAGTTTAATAAGATATGGGCAATACTATCCTTATTTAAAATTCCTAAAGAAGAAAATGCGTAGTGCTCGCTAACGATCCCAGGGACATCGCCATAATCTGCTAACAAAACAAAATGTGTGGGAAATGCTTTCATCAGCTTTAGTGCCTTTGCGTTATTTCCTCCAGTAATTAATATTTTCAATGTGTAATATGTTGTATGTAAAATTGTTTTTATTGTTCGATTGCATTATTGCAGAACACGAAAATTAGATCTATGCTTTATACAATCACCCCATCCTTCATAGTTACTATCCGATCACTCGTTTTAGCCAAATGTTCGTTATGGGTAACAATTACAAAGGTTTGCTGAAAGTTATCTCTTAAGCTAACAAAGAGCTGATGAAGGGCGGCTGCATTTTCTGAATCTAAATTACCTGATGGTTCATCGGCTAAAATTATTGCTGGATTATTAATTAAAGCCCTTGCAATAGCTACCCTTTGTTGCTCACCGCCTGATAATTGATTAGGTTTATGATTCGCCCGATCTTTCAATCCAAACAAGTCAAGCAATTCTAAGGCTCTGATTTCGGCTTGTTTTTTATTTGTTTTTGCTATAAAAGCAGGAATGCAAATATTCTCTATGGCGCTAAATTCGGGCAGTAAATGATGAAATTGAAACACAAAGCCAATATTTTGATTTCGAAACGCACTTAGCAATTCACCGTTTAATTTACTAATTACGGTTCCTTTAAGCTCAACAACGCCATCATCTGGTTTATCGAGTGTACCTAAAATATGTAACAATGTACTCTTCCCAGCTCCAGACGGCCCTATAATACTTACAATCTCCCCTTTTTCTACTTCAAAATTTACACCTTTTAGTATTTGTAGATTTCCGTACGATTTTCTTATTCCAGTGGCTTTTAGCATGGCTCAAATTTAGTAAAAAAGGTTAAAGGAGAAAGTATAAAGCGGAAAGCTGAAAGACTAAAGAACAAGGATCGCTAGCAAAGAATAAAGGATGTAAAATAATTTCTAAAAAAAGTTTGCAGATATGATTTTCTTATTTAACTTTGAAAAACAAAGCACTTTTAAAATGAGCAATTCAGAAGAACAACTAAATGCATTAAAAGATATCAGAAAAATGATGGATCGGTCATCGAGATTTATTTCGTTGAGTGGCTTATCTGGTGTTTTTGCTGGTTTTATTGCTTTAATAGGTGCTTATTTTGCTAATGATGAAATCGACAAATTTATTAACGGAAGAGGTTATAGCTTTGGCGTTGAAGGTGAAATGGATTTAGAATACAACTTAATTAAGCTTGCTTTGATTATTTTGTTTGTTGCTTTAGCAGGTGGAATTCTTTTTACCTACAGAAAAAGCCAACGCAATAATTTGCCAATTTGGGACAAAACCTCCAAATCGTTAATTATTAATCTTTTTACACCTTTAGTTGCGGGAGGTTTGTTTATTATCGCTTTGTTATTAAATCACCCAAACACGTATAGCATTATTGCACCAACTTGTTTAATTTTTTATGGATTAGCACTTATAAATGCCAGTAAATATACCTACAGCGATATTCGTTATTTGGGTTATCTGGAGGTTTTTTTAGGATTGGTTTGTATGTTTTACGTTGGTTATGGTTTAATATTTTGGGCTGTAGGTTTTGGCGTACTTCATATTATTTATGGATTGGTAATGTATTTTAAATACGAGAAAGGCCAATAAAATGAAAAACCCAATTGCAGATTTAAATAAAATTTTCGATAGCCGAATCAGGTTAGGCGTAATGTCGGTACTGGTGGTTAACGATGAAATTGGTTTTAACGATTTAAAACAGATGCTAGAATTAACAGACGGGAACTTAGCTTCGCATCTTAACACGTTAGAACAGGCGGAATTTATTAAGGTACATAAAGGTTTTATTGGCCGAAAAACCAGTACGACCTACTCGATTACCAATTTAGGAAAACAGGCTTTCAAAGCGCACTTAGATGCACTTGAAAAAATGATTAATAAACTTTAAATATTTTTTTTGAACAAACACTTTGAAATTCAAAGCACTTTTAATAACTAAAAAATGAAAACAAAATCTAATTACCTTTTACTCTCCACCCTAATTGGAGGTCTGTTATTTAATTACCTTTTTTGGATGGAAGATTTGGGATTGAATCTTTTACTTTACAGCATTTTCGTTATTGCAATAACGGTTTTTAATGATGAAGTAATAAAAAGTACTAAGTTTAAAATTTATGCTGCTGCGCATTTGTTTGCGGCAATACTTGTAGTTATTATTAATTCCGACTTATCAATAATAGCCTACTTCTTTAGCTTTATATTTTTTGTTGGTTATTCGCATTATCAAAGTATAAGAAGCATTTATGCGGCATTTTTAGCAGCAATAATGCAGTTCATAACCATTCCATTTAGTTTATTAAAAAGATTATCAGAAGTTAAAATCGGCAATTATAACTTTAAACCCATTATACGCCCTATTAAGTACATTGTTCTTCCACTATTTATCGTATTTGTTTTTACAATGATTTACAGTGGCGCAAACAAGGTTTTTGGGCATTACCTAGAGGTTACTTTCGTAAACATCGGCGACTTTTTCTACAACACTTTCGGTTTTATTTTTAAAGATTTAAGTTTTGACCGATTTATGCATCTATGCTTTGGCATTCTGGTAACTGGAGGGTTATTGATAACCTTTTACAGTAACGTAATTGGGAAAATAGAAAGTTATTTTAAGGAAAATTTATCGCGCAAAAGAAGGGATAAACGTAGTACCAGCATTTGGAACGAAGTTATAAATACTTTTTTTGGTCAATTAATTAATAAAAAACTGGCCCTAAAAACAGAATACATCATTGGGTTTATTTCCTTTGCAGCGCTTAATTTACTACTTCTATGCTTAAACGGCATCGACATTTGGTGGCTATGGCTTGAAAAAGGGAGAAACCTTGCAGAAGTTAATTATTCTGCGGATTTACACGACGGAACGAATGCGCTAATTTTCAGTATTGTTTTAGCAATGGCTGTTATATTATATTTTTTCAGAGGAAACCTTAATTTTTACTACAAAAACAAAACACTTAAAGCACTTGCCATTGCCTGGATGATTCAAAACTTCATTCTCATCATTTCAGTTTTTATTCGTGATGGTTACTATATCGAATTTTATGGCTTAACACATAAAAGAATCGGAGTTTTGGTGTTTGCTTTGCTTTGCATAATCGGTTTAGCTACCGTTTACTTAAAAGTTAATAGACAAAAAACGCTTTTTTACCTTTTTAAAGTTAATGGCAATATCTGGTTTGCCCTACTGTTGGTTTTTAGTAGCATAAACTGGGATGTTTTTATAGCCAGATACAATTTAACACAAAGTAGCAAAACTTCAATTGATGCAGATTTCTTACTTTCTCTTTCGAATAAAACACTGCCTGTTTTGGATAAATACAGGGCTAAGCTACATTATACTCCTTCTGAAGCACCATATCAAACAGAAATTGCCAAACCACAAACAGCTGATTTTTATCAGAAACGATTAGATGAACGGATAGATTCTTTTCGGGAGCGTTATGAAAGCCTAAACTGGTTATCGCTAAGTTTTCAAGATTGGAATACGGCAGAATATTTTGGATTAAATAAAACTATAAACAAATAATAACAAAATCATGAAAAATCAACAAACAATTAACGCTACCAAACAAAGAGTTACCATAATTTTAAGCGTTATAGCAACTATTTTAAGCATTCCACTAATTGCAATGCAATTTACTAATGAGGTAAAATGGACTATAGCTGATTTTATAGCGGCAGGTTCGCTCCTGTTAATTACAGCTTTAGCAATTGAAATTGTGATCAGAAATGTAAAAACCATTACACTGAGAAACATATTATTCGCGGTTATTTTATTAATTCTATTTTTGGTTTGGGCCGAAATGGCGGTTGGCATTTTCGGTTCTCCAATTGCAGGAAGTTAAAAATTGTTTACCAAATAATTCCACAATATGCAGAAGCTCAATTGGCCAAGAACTACATTCGCAGTTGAATAAACCAGATTGAGTGGAAATACTTTTTTGGCAGTACCTTTAATATTAATGTCATGCTGAGGCACGAAGCATCTGCAACCGATGAAAGAGATTCGTCGTGCCTTAGAATGACAGAAGTTTAAAAAGATTGCAACGAAAGCGGGGTTACTATTCCCGATTAACATAAAACGTTCATTTTCTAGAAAAAAACGGAAATAGCTATTTGTTTAAAGGGTTTGAAATTGTAGCTTTGGGCAAATTTTGTAGCAAATGAATATTCACGAATACCAGGGTAAACAAATATTAAAAAGTTTCGGTGTTAACGTTCAAGAAGGAATCGTTGCCGATACGCCTGAGCAAGCTGTTGAGGCTGCTAAGCAATTAAAAATCGATTATAACTCTGATTGGGTTGTAATTAAAGCGCAAATCCACGCTGGTGGTCGCGGTAAAGGTGGTGGTGTTAAATTAGCCAAAAACCTTGATGAAGTGAAACAACGTGCTACCGATATCCTTGGTATGCAATTGGTTACACCTCAAACTGGTCCAGAAGGTAAATTGGTAAGTAAGATTTTAGTTGCTCAGGATGTTTATTATCCAGGTGCTTCTGAAACTAAAGAATACTACATTTCAGTATTGTTAGATCGTGCAAAAGGTCGCAATATTATTATGTACAGTACTGAAGGCGGTATGGATATCGAAGAAGTTGCTGAACATACACCGCACTTAATTTTCAAAGAAGAGATTGACCCTAAGGTTGGCTTACAGGGTTTCCAAGCTCGTAAAGTAGCTTTCAACTTAGGTTTGAGCGGTGCTGCACATAAAGAAATGGTTAAATTTGTAACTGCTTTATATAAAGCTTACGATACTACTGATTCTTCAATGTTCGAAATTAACCCAGTATTAAAAACTTCTGATGACAAAGTTATCGCAGTTGATGCTAAGGTTGATATTGATGAGAACGCATTATATCGTCATCCAGATTATGCAGCAATGCGTGATACTGCTGAGGAAGATCCAATGGAAGTTGAAGCAAGTGCTTCTAACCTAAACTTTGTTAACCTTGATGGTAACGTAGGTTGTATGGTTAACGGTGCTGGTTTAGCAATGGCTACAATGGATATTATTAAATTAGCTGGTGGTGAGCCTGCTAACTTCTTAGACGTTGGTGGAACTGCAAATGCACAAACGGTAAAAGCGGCTTTCAACATTATTTTGAAAGATCCGAACGTTAAAGCGATTTTAATCAACATTTTTGGTGGTATTGTTCGTTGCGATCGTGTTGCTCAAGGTGTTATCGATGCTTACCAGGAAATTGGAAATATTCCTGTGCCAATCATTTGCCGTTTACAAGGTACAAACGCAGAAGAAGCTAAGAAATTAATCGACGAGTCTGGACTTAAAGTTTACTCGGCAATCGCGCTTAAAGAAGCTGCTGATTTAGTTACTAAAGTATTGGCTGAACAAGCATAATTAAGTACACAACTTAAATATATAACAAAACAGGCTATCTCAAAAAGATAGCCTGTTTTGCTTTTAATGAACATTTCTTTATTTGATCCAGCAAATTCGAATCAATTTGCTGCCATAAATGTAAATACTAAAACTTCATTTTCTGAATTCTTACCGCATTTAAAATTGCCAGTAAAGCTACGCCAACATCAGCAAAAACTGCTTCCCACATGGTAGCTAAACCACCTGCGCCTAAAATCAAAACCAAAGCCTTAACTGCAAAAGCGAGTAGAATATTCTGGATGACTACTTTTTTTGTAGCCTTACCGATTTTAATTGCGGTTACAATTTTAGAGGGCTGATCGGTTTGTATTACCACATCAGCAGTTTCGATGGCTGCATCGCTACCCATCGCTCCCATTGCTATACCAATATCGCTAATGGCTAAAACTGGCGTATCATTTATACCATCGCCAACAAAAGCAACAACTCTGGTTTTGTCTTTTTTAATTTCTTCAAGTCGGGCAACTTTATCTTGCGGCAATAAATCGCCAAAAGAAGAATCGATCCCTAAGCTTGTCGCGACTTTCTTAACAATGGTTGTTTTATCTCCGCTTAACATTACAACCTGTTTTATGCCGTTTTCATGCAATTGTTTAACTGCATCCGCCAAATCCTCTTTAATTTCATCAGCAATTAAAACATAACCAGCATATTTCTTATCAATCGCAACAACAACAATGCTTTCTTCTATTTTGTTAATTTCTGCATCGAAAACGATATTAAATTGCTCTAAAAGTTTAACATTACCCGCTAAAACTTCCTTACCATTTACAGAGCCCATCAATCCTTTTCCAGCAATTTCTTTGATATTTTCTGCGTGATAAGCTTGCTTTTCTTTAGTGTAATCTACAATGGCTTTAGCAATTGGATGCGTAGATTTTGCTTCAACTGCAGTTAAAAAACTTAGAAACTCATTTTCATCGATGTTACTTTCTACCTTTTGAACTTTAAAAACACCTTTAGTTAAAGTGCCTGTTTTATCCATTACTACGGTATTCAGTTTGGTAATTAAATCTAAAAAGTTAGATCCTTTAAACAATATTCCATTGGCCGATGCTGCACCTATACCTCCAAAATAACCAAGCGGAATAGAAATAACCAAAGCGCAAGGACAAGAAATTACCAGAAAAACCAACGAGCGATACAACCAGGTTTGGAAATGGTATTCGCTACCCAAAATTAAAATCGGAATGGTTACCAAGGCGAGCGCCAAAAAGAATACTATTGGTGTATAAATTTTAGCAAACTTGCGGATAAATAATTCTGTTTTTGCTTTTCGTGTAGTGGCATTTTGTACCATTTCTAAAATCCGCGATAAAGAACTGTCTGCAAAAACCTTGGTTACTTTAATTTCTATAACCTGTTCTTCATTCAGCATTCCTGCTAAAACATTTTCTCCTTTTTTAATGGTTTTAGGTTTACTTTCTCCTGTTAACGCCGCTGTATTAAAACTGCTTTTTTCAGATAACATTTCACCATCAAGAGGATTTTTTTCACCAGCTTTTATCTGAATAGTTTCACCAACTTTTACTTGGTCAGGAGCAACGCTTTCGTACTTTCCATTTCTTAAAACGTTTGCAATATCCGCTCTAACATCCAACAAAGCAGATATATTTCTTTTTGCCCGATTTACCGCAGCCATTTGAAACAGTTCGCCAATAGTGTAAAAAAGCATTACTGTAACTCCCTCTGGATATTCGCCAATTGCAAAAGCACCAATTGTAGCAATAGACATTAAAGAAAACTCGGTGAAAAAATCTTTGTTTTTAAACGTTTCCCATACCTCTTTCAAAACTGGCACGCCAACAGGCAAATAAGCAACGACATACCAATACGGGCGAATAACATCAAAAGCTTTAATTTTAAAAATATTATCGAAAGCAATACCAATAAGCAACATGGCAAGCGTAACTACTGCGGGCAAATAAGTTTTAAACGCAGATGGGTCGCCGCCGTGGTCATGATCGTGTTCATCGCCATCATCGTGAGAGTGTTTATGCTCGTGGTTATGGGCTTTACTAGTGCAACAGCTATCTTCTTTATCGTGGGAATGACTCATTATTAATTATTTTATTTTGAAAAGCAATTGCAGAAGCTTTTCGGTTTCAGTGTTCCCGCTATCGTTTCAAATCCACTCCCGATGAAAAATCGGGATGCGGGTTTTCCACTTTATCGGGTTTAAGTGGCTCAAATAAATGCACTGTTTAAAGTTAAATAAACCCGACAGAAACGGAAATACTTTTTGTTTCCATCCTTCGAACAAGCTAGCGATGACAGACACAAAAAGATTGAAGTAAATGGCGGGACTTCATTATCCTATGAAATACGGAACATTTTATTTCCAAATCCTGTAAGTTTAAAAATGCATATTATCAAAACTAGTTAAAATACGCGGCTCTATTCCGAATCATTCTTAATAACTAAAATTTTTACATATACACAATAAATAGTGTTAAAAAATGTTAATAGTGTATAAAAGATTTAAAATCATGAAATCTATTAAAACCCTATTTTCGCCAACAGAATTTCTTCGAAGACTTGGCCTTACAAAAATTTATTACTGGTTTAACAAGTAATATTATTAATATATTGTTTCAGTATTAATTAGTATTTCATAAATTTCGCTGTAAAAACTAACTTTTTAAGCGAATGAAATACCAGAATTTGAAAGGATATTTTGCGGCACTTGGTATAGTCGCTGCTGGCCTTTCTGCAAATGCGCAAGCACCAAAAAAATACATCGACCCTGCCAACATGGATTTATCTGTGAAACCAGGCGACGATTTTTATCAGTACGCAAGTGGTACGTGGATAAAAAACAACCCCGTTCCGGCAAAAGAAACACGTTGGGGATCATTTAACGAACTTCGTGATTTTAACATTAATGCTGTAAAATCGCTTGTTGAAGATGCTGCTGCTGATAAATCGGCTCCAGTTGGTTCGGTAAAACGTAGAGTTGGCGATTTCTTTGCCGCAGCAATGGATACGGTAACTATCGAAAAATTAGGTTACACACCTATTAAAGCTGACCTAGAAAAGATTAAACAAATTAAAGACATTCAGGGCGTTTTAGACCAGGTTGCTTACATGCGTGTAAATGGTTTAGGTGGCGGAATGTTTAGCGTAGGAGTTGGCCAGGATCGCAAAAATGTTAACAAATACATGGTTAATATTGGTCAGGGCGGCACAACTTTACCAGATCGTGATTATTATTTAAAGGACGATACGCGTAGTGTAAAAATTCGTGAAGCTTACAATACTTACATGAATACGCTTTTTAGCTTAACTGGTAGTAGTGCCGAAGAAGCAAAAAAGAAGGCCGAAACAGTTTTTAAAATAGAAAAGCAGTTTGCTGAAGCACAAATGAGTCGTTTGGAGATGCGTGATCCTTATGCAACTTACAACAAACTTACTGTTGCCGAATTAAACAAAAAAACACCAGATATTAACTGGGCTACCTATTTACCTAAATTTAAAATTAAAGGTCAGGATACGTTATTGGTTTCCTCACCTAAATTTATGACTAGCGTTGATGGTATGTTAAAATCGGTTTCTGTTGCCGATTGGAAAACTTATTTAGAATGGAACATTTTGAAAGGTTCTGCATCTAGCTTAAGTTCTCCATTTGTAAAAGCAAGTTTTGCTTTTACACAAGCACAAACTGGTCAGAAAGTACAAACTCCACGTTGGCAACGTATGTCGTCTTTAACTGATGGCACAATTGGCGAATTATTAGGTCAGCTTTATGTAGCTAAATATTTTAAACCAGAAGCTAAAGCCCGTATGGACGCAATGATTGTGAACTTACGTAAAGCTTTTGAAATTAGAATTAATGGTTTAGAATGGATGAGTGCCGAAACTAAGAAAAAAGCACTTGAGAAACTTGCTGCATTTGAGCCAAAAGTTGGTTACACAACTAAATGGGAAACTTATACTGGCTTAGATATTAACAAAGGCACATATTTTCAAAATTTACGTAACGCAAGTGTTTGGGGTTACAATGAGAATGTAAATAGATTAGGAAAACCTGTAGATCGTACTCGTTTTGGCATGACACCGCCAACAGTAAATGCATCTTACAGTCCTACAATGAATTCTATTACTTTCCCTGCTGGAATTTTACAATTCCCTTTCTTTGATCCAAATGCTGACGATGCCTTAAATTACGGCGGAATTGGGGCCGTAATCGGTCACGAAATGAGTCATGGTTTTGATGACAGCGGAAGTCAATACGATGCTAAAGGTAACTTAAAAGACTGGTGGACCGCAGAAGATAAAGCAAAATTTAATGCTAAAACAAAAGCATTAGGCGAACAATTTGATGCTTATACTGTTTTAGATACGGTACATGTAATCGGTAAATTGACAATGGGCGAAAACATTGGCGATTTAGGTGGATTAAATGCAGCTTATACCGCTTTCAAAATGACGAAGCAAGGTCAGAGCAACGAGAAAATTGATGGTTTTACACCAGATCAACGTTTCTTCTTGGCTTGGGCGCAGGTATGGAGAGGTAATATTTTACCAGAAAGTGCTGCTCAGTTAATTAAAACTGATCCACATTCTCCTGGTCCGTACCGTACAATTGGTGCACCAGTAAATATGGATGCATGGTACCAAGCTTTTGATGTTAAACCTGGAGATAAATTATACAAGAAACCAGAAGACAGAATTAGAATGTGGTAAAACTAAGTTTAAGGTTTAAAGATATAAAGAGAAAAAATACTAGCTCTTTATCTTAACCCAAATAAAGATTTTCATCCCTAGGAGGAATTTCAAACCTATAATTCGAACGCTTCCGATAAATTCGGGAGCGTTTTTTTTAGCACCACATGCTATTAAAATTAAATATTGTTCAATCCTATTTATGGATTATCGTTATATCTTTGAAAACAACAAAAGCATTAGCATGAAAAGCACATCCATAGCAATCATTATTAGTTTATCCTTATTTTCAATAACCACCTTTGCGCAAAATAAATTAATAAGTGTTGATAAATTAATAAACAATACTGACCCAGCTTGGCCGCTTGTGCAAAAATGGATTGATGCAGCAAAAAACAAGGTGGAGGTTTTACCCGTTGATTCGGCAAAGGCTAAAGAGGTTTTGTATAATTCGCAAATGACAACCTATGCAACTCTTGGTTCGGTAATTTATAATACTGGTGGAATTATGGTTGATAACGGCTGGATAAGAATCTTAGGTTCTGGTAGCGAGCGCTTAAATAGAAACATTGCAGAATGGAATAAAGACAAAACTATTAAAGAATATGGCGATAATGTTCCTTATCTTTTAATTGCTGATGATGCTGTGGGTGGTTTCTTTGCGATTAATTATGGTGGCTTAGGGAAAGATATTAAAAATGTTTATTACTTAGAACCGAATTCTTTAACCTGGCAACCGCTCGGAGCTGGTTACGGAGAGTTTTTAATATTTTGTTTCGATAGCGATTTATCTAAATTTTATAAAGGTTTACGTTGGAATAGCTGGAACCAATTTATTTCGAATTTAGATGGCAGTAAAACTTACAGCTTCCGCCCGTACTTGTGGGAAGAAGGAACAGATATCGAAAAATGTACAAGAAAACTTGTTCCAACGGAGGATATGTATAGATTTAATATTATGAAATCGAAGGAATTGAACGTGGATAAAGGAATTAAGAAAGATGATTCTAAACAATAAACTATAATACTATACTGAATGCAAAGCTTTGAATGTGCTATAAATCAAATTTTAAACACTAGAAAATTCATTTTAGATTTAGTAAAAGATTTAACTATTGGGCAGCTAAATAAAATCCCTAATGGATTTAACAACAATATCATCTGGAATATTGCACATTTAACTGCAGCACAACAAAACCTATGTTATGTTAGATCGGGGTTGACGGTAAATGTAGCTGATGAATACGTTCTCCCTTTTTTAAGCGGAACGAAACCTGAAAAATACTTTGACGAACTGGAAATTGAAAGTATATACAACAATTTATTAGACAGTTTAGAGCAGTTTAAAACGGACTATATTAATGGTTTATTTTTAGAATTCGAACCGTGGGATAAACGTTATGGAATGAAATTAAAAACCATTGAAGATGCTATAAATTTTATTCCTTTTCATGAAGGTATGCATATCGGTTACATTATGGCACTCAAAAAACTGGTTTAATTATCACTGTATTTCGCTTGAATTTTTTTAGGCAACTTTGCTAAAACCAGCGCTCTAGAGTCAGCAACTCTGGATTTTAATTCTTTATCATTTAAAACATCTAAATTCTCAACCTGAATCCACTGGCGTTTTGCTAAATGATAAGCTTGTGCTATCCCGTCTCTTGCTGTTAAAGCATCAAAATCATCTGGATTACATTTGATCGAAAACCTTGTCCCCTCTTCAATAGCGATTATAATGTAGATTTTTTCTTCAATCATAAAGCACAAATGTTCCCACTTTATACCTTCGGTTGTGCCTGGCAGGCTTAAACAATATTCTCTGAAAGATTCTATATCCATTTTAGGGTTTAGGGTTTAGGGTTTAGGGTTTAGGGTTTAGGGTTTAGGGTTTAGGGTAAACAATCCCGAATTTCACTATGTTTGCACCAATTATAATTCTAAAACGAAAGTAATAATTCTTCACAAGAATTTTGAAGTCTTATCATCTTATAAATCCTGGACAAACTCCTTTGCAAATGAATATTATAACTCCAACCGCCGATGGCTCCAATACGCTTTATAACGAAACCATTGGTGAGCATTATCATAGTAAACATGGTGCTTTACAAGAAAGCAAACACGTATTTATTGATGCTGGATTGAAGTTTGCATCATCAGAACAATCAGAAATTTCAATTTTAGAGGTGGGTTTTGGCACAGGGTTAAATTTCATTTTGAGTTTTGAATACTGTTCGGAAAACCATATAAACTTGGATTATACAAGTATTGAGGCTTTTCCATTAACAACCGAAGTAATTGAACAAACAGGTTATGCAGCATATGTAACTGAAGAAATTTGGAGTGATTTTATTTCAAATTACGATAATGCTTTAAAAACCCAGCAAACCTTATCTCCGCTTTGTAAACTCGAAATTCCTTATACTACGCTTGCCGAGTTCGAAACAGATAAAAAGTTCGATGTAATTTATTACGATGCTTTTTCAGTTCAGCACCAACCCGAAATGTGGAGTGATGAAATCATATCTCACGCATGTAGCTTTTTAAAACCTGGTGGAACTTTTGTTACCTATGCCATTACAGGAAAACTAAAAAGAGCAGTTAAGGCTAATGGTTTTACGATTGAAAAATTGCCTGGAGCACCTGGAAAAAGGGAAATGTTAAGAGCTACTAAAGGGGGGTAAATGGAGTATATGATGAATAATGGGCGTTTCGCATAAAAAACATTAATAGTAGCTGAAGCAGGATTTTATAAACCTGGTTGAAGCGATACCCTTTAACCTGTGCTCTTCAGCTTGCGGAAAGGTAGTTAAAGGTAAAGCGTAAAACAGGACGGACATTAACAATTGCATTAAACTGTTTTTCAAATAGTTTTTAGATTTATAAATCTGACACAATTTCGACTTCTAAACGAAACCGCATCATAATATTTTTGTTAAGCTAATATTAAAATGCATATCATGGAAAAAAGAATATTAGGTAAAACAGATTTAAATATTGCACCCATTGTATTTGGAGGGAACGTTTTTGGCTGGACAATTGACGAGCAAAAATCATTTGAAATTTTAGACCATTTTATTGAAACTGGCTTTAATTTTATTGATACCGCTGATGTTTATTCTCGTTGGGTACCTGGCAATAAGGGTGGCGAATCGGAAACTATTATTGGCAATTGGCTTAAAAAACACAACAAACGGCATGATGTAATTCTCGCAACAAAGGTTGGATCTGATATGGGTCAGGGTAAATCGTTAAAAAAAGATTACATAATAAACGAGGTCGAGCATTCTTTATCTCGGTTACAAACAGATTATATCGATTTGTATTTTTCGCATTTTGACGATGAAACAACACCTGTTGAAGAAACTTTAAGTGCTTATGAAACCTTAATTAGGGCAGGAAAAGTACGCTGGGTTGGCGCTTCAAATTTTTCGGCTGATCGGTTAAAAGAATCTTTACTTTCTTCTGCTGCTAACGATCTACCAAAATATCAGGTTTATCAACCAGGCTACAACCTATTTGATAGAGAAGATTTTGAAAGGGACCACGAAAAAATTTGTTTAGAACATGATTTGGGGGTTGTAACCTATTACTCGTTAGCGAGTGGTTTTTTAACAGGAAAATATCGCAGTGAGGATGATTTAAATAAAAGTCAGCGTGGTGGTGGGGTTAAAAAATACCTTAACGAACGTGGTTTTAAAATTTTAAAAGCTTTGGATGAAGTTGCAGATAAACACCATGTAGAACAGGCTTCTGTTGCATTAGCCTGGTTAATTTATCACCCATCAATAACAGCTCCAATTGCCAGCGTTACCGATTTAAGTCAGTTAAAATCGTTTACCGAGGCGGCAAACCTTAAATTAACACCTGAAGATATTTCACTTTTAGATAAAGCAAGTATCTATTAAAAATAATCTATTATCTTTAAATGCCCGATTAATGAAACAATTGATCGGGCATTTTGTATTTAACTGGATTTTAATCTACATCATGAAAGACAAATTATCTTTTCTGCCAAAACTTGCCCTTGTACTTTTCTGTTTAATCAGTTTAACATACATAGCCATTTTAGGTCAATCATTATTGGCTCCGCTCCTTTTCTCTTTTTTGATGGGCATTTTATTACTTCCAGTTGCTAACTTCTTAGAACGGAGGTTTAAGTTTAAAAGAAGTTTATCAACAATTGTATCTGTTATTTTAATGATAGCTGGAATTGGCGGAATTATTTACTTTTTTGGAAACCAGTTGAGTGATTTATGGAAAGACTGGCCTTTGTTAAAAGAAAAAGCAGATGTTTCTTTTCATGAATTGCAGCATTGGATTTCAAAAACATTTCATGTAAATACCGAAAAACAACTCGCTTATTTAAACGACAGTACTGAAAAAGCTTTGGCAACCAGCGCAACAATTGTGGCTACAACACTGGCCACACTGTCTTCTACGTTATTGTTTTTAGGTTTCACATTGTTATTTACCTTTTTCATTCTAAATTATCGCAGAATTTTATTCACCTTTTTAACTTCTGTTTTTAAGGAAGAGCACAAAGAAAAAGTATCCGAAATCGTATCTCAAATTCAGTACATTATTAAAAAATACATTATCGGTTTATTTCTGCAAATGTTAATTGTAACGGTATTAATGATTACAGTTTTGAGTTTATTGGGCGTAAAATATGCAGTTTTACTAGGCTTGGTAGCAGGAATATTTAATGTGGTGCCTTATTTAGGTATTTTCTTTGCTTTGCTAATTAGTTGTTTAATAACTTTTGCTACCGCTGGAGCAGGCAAGGTTTTACTGGTTCTAATCGCCTTTGTAGGCGTACATGCCATCGACGGAAATATTTTAATGCCACTGGTAGTTGGCTCGAAAGTTAAAATTAATGCGTTAATTGCCTTTATTGGAATTGTAGTTGGAGAAATGATTTGGGGTATTTCGGGTATGTTTTTATGTATTCCCTACTTAGCTATGGTAAAAATTATTTTTGACAGGGTTGATACCTTGAAGCCATGGGGAATTTTAATGGGCGAAGAACATAAACCTGAAAAGAAAAAACGTGTTTACCAAATTACAAAAAAGATTAAATTAGAAGAAAAGGATTAATATGGCAGACCGTTCGCCACATATTTTAAGCACATCGGCCAATTTATTGGGCATATGCTTTATTGTGCTTACCTCGTTAAAAAAACTAAATCTTTCTGATAGTTCATTAATTGATGAATTTGCTGTTGCTGCTGTAATGTTTTTTATGACTAGCTGTATTCTTTCATTTATTTCGATGCGAAAGGGCGAGTCTATTAGTCAGCGTTTAGAAAAAACTGCCGATTTTATTTTTCTATCTGGATTAGTAATTCTTTTTATTGCAACCATTTTAATTGCTTTTAATTTGATATCGTAATTTTTTTAAAGGTGAACAATGAAGTTTCTTTCAATTATTGATTGAAATTTTTAGCATATAGCTATTTGCCTGCGGTAAACAAAACATCAGTTATGAAACCTTTATTTGTCTTACTAATTGTTTACGTGGCCTTACTTGCTTTTGGCGGGCACACTAATTTCGATAAAGGAAATATTTTTGCAGGCAACATTGCCATGGGCGTAATGTTACTGTTTACTGCAATTGGCCACTTCAAATTCAAAACCAGTATGGCGGCAATGATTCCACTTTTTATTCCAAAAAAAGTAGAAATTGTAATCTTCACAGGTGTTTTAGAAATACTTTTTGCAATCGGCTTAAGCATAGAAAGCTTTCGTTATTATACTGGAATCGCATTAATATTTTTTTTAATTATAATTTTACCTGCAAATATAAATGCGGCCAAACATCAAATCAATTATGAAGATTTATTTAAACCAGGCCCAGGAATTAAATATTTATGGTTTCGAATTCCGTTTCAAATTTTCCTAATTGTATGGGTTTGGTATTTTAGCATTCGGTAGGTTACATCAACTAAAGAAACCAAAGATTTGGATCTGATCTGTAGAAATTACCATTAAAATCTCAAATCATTAAAACCTCTTCTTAGTGTTCTTTGTATCTTTGTAATGAAAAAAAACACTAAAACCATGCCCAAAAATCCAATTCCTGCGTCTGCCAATAACCCTGCTGATGCTTTTAACAGGCTTTTAACCGTGCTCGATACACTTCGTACGCAATGCCCATGGGATAAAAAACAGACTATGGAAACCTTACGTCATTTAACAATTGAGGAAACTTACGAATTAAGCGATGCTATTTTAGAAGGCGATTTGGATGAAATAAAAAAGGAACTTGGCGACGTGATGATGCATTTGGTTTTTTACTCCCGCATTGCATCAGAAACTAATGATTTTAACATTATTGATGTTTTAAATGGTGTTTGCGATAAACTGATTAACCGTCATCCACATATTTATGGTGATGTTGAAGTCCAAAACGAAGAAGATGTTAAACGCAATTGGGAGCAAATTAAACTAAAAGAAGGTAATAAATCGGTTTTAGCTGGTGTTCCTTCTTCCCTGCCAGCTTTAGTTAAAGCCGCCCGAATTCAGGAAAAAGCTCGAGGCGTTGGTTTCGATTGGGAAAACAAAAACCAGGTTTGGGAAAAAGTAGAAGAAGAATTGCAAGAATTTAAAGCAGAATTTAATGTTGTTGACCATACTGCCATTGATATAGAAAAAGCTGAATCTGAATTTGGCGATGTACTTTTTTCTCTAATTAATTACGCTCGTTTTATTAATATTAACCCTGAAAATGCGTTAGAGAAAACAAATAAAAAATTTATCAAACGTTTTAAATATTTGGAAACAAAGGCAAAAGATAATGGTAAGGCTTTGGCCGATATGACACTTGCCGAAATGGATATCTACTGGAATGAAGCAAAGAAATTATAAAAATGAATTCAGACATTAACCACAATCAAATCCCAAAAAACTTAATTAATATCATCACTTTTAATGTAAGGGCAACCCGAACCATTGGCGATGATGGAGTTATTCCATGGATAAATATTGGACGTGGAAACGAAGAAATTCTTAATTTAGTTGATGCCGACGAAATTGTTTTACCAGAAACAGAAGTAACCATTTCGTTAGATTATCCTTTAGAAAATCCAGTTTCTTTTATTTTAAACTCAGAATTTGGTTTTTCGAGAAAACAACTTTTAATTGAGATAAGAGAAAAATTTTTTGAAAAAAGTACAACTGAAAATTTTGATGTTGGCACTTTGGATTTAGTTTCTTTAGATGTTTATAAAACCAATACTGGCAAAATAGAGCTTACTTTAGAGCTGGATATTTAATAGAATACCCCGTTTACATAGTACCATTTACCATGTTCTAATTTGAAATTAGACTTTTCGTGCAATATCTCTGTCTGGAATTTGCTGTTCAAATAAAAAGCCTTAAACTCTACAATATCGAAACCTGAAGAAATTATTTCGAGCTTTAGCCATTTGGTATTTTTAGCGCTTTTTAAATAAGCATCTTTAGAATTTCTTTTTCTTTTGCTTGGGTGGGTAGTTTCGAATAAATAATCGCCATTTAAAACTACAAAAGCTGCATATCTAGAACGCATTAAAGTTTCGGCTGTTGGTGCAGCTTTATTATTTAAGTGATAAGGCTGGCAACAATTTTGGTAGGTTAAGCCAGTTCCGCAAGGGCAATTTGTTAGTTCCATATCTACTATTGAAAATACAAAAATAGGATTTAATCAACTTTGGAGTTAAAATTTCCGTAAAATTGCAGCTAAATAATGAGGTACTTCTTTCACATTGCATATCAGGGTCAATATTTTAGTGGCTGGCAAAAACAACCAGGCGTAAAAAGCGTGCAGGAAGTTATTGAGCAAACACTTTCTAAAATTTTCAAGAAAACCATTCCTATTATTGGCTGTGGACGAACCGATGCTCATGTACACGCTAGTCAGTTTTTCTTTCATGCAGATTTTGAGAAAGAAATTGAATTCGACTTGCTGTTCATTTTAAACAAAGCTTTGCCATACAATATTGCTGCTTTCGATATCATTAAAATGGAAGGGAAACCTCATGCACGTTTTGATGCTGTTCAGCGTAAATACGATTACTTTTTACACACTTATAAAGATCCGTTTTTAAGCACGCAAAGTTCGCTCTATCAAGAATCGAATCTCGATTTGCATAAAATGAAATCAGCGGTTAATCTTCTAACTAAATATAAAGATTACAAGGCTTTTTGTACCCACCCGAATAAGTACGACCATACAAAATGTAATGTAATGGAGGCTGATTTATTTGTGAATAATAAAGGAGATAGAATTCGTTTTAATATTGCCAGCAATCGTTTTTTGGGTAAAATGATTCGAATAATTATGGGCCAACTTTTAAAAATCGGCAAAGGCGAATTGAGTATTGATGAGTTTGAAAGTCATTTTATCGCTTTAGAAATAGGAAACATTATTGCTCCAGCTCACCCAACTGGTTTATACCTTTCGAAAGTTTCTTATCCATATCTAAATCTTGAGCCCAGAACAGATTTAGTTTCGATGATTGAAGGAACAAATTGGATTTCGGTTTAAGTACTGTATTTGGTTAAATAAACCTGATTGCAATGGCAGCCCGCGATTTTTTCTATCGGGGCTACAATGAAAAGCAGGGCTTTCGGAACTGAAGATTACAGGAAATTACTTTCCAAAAAAAATATCTTGCTAATTATATAAATTCTCGAAGATTTTAATTTTTTTTTGAAGAAACATTAGCGCAAATCACTTAAAAATCTGTGGGGAAAACGGAAGTATTACTTAAATCTAATTGCTTTTAACGGCGAAACCTTACTGATTAGCAGCGATGGCACAATTAGCACGGTTAAACAAACAACAACTGTAACTATGTTTAAAGCTAGGACATCGATAAAATGAAATTCGATTGGCACATAGGCCAAAAAATATGAGGTTTGATTGAGTTTAAAAATATGCGTGGATTGCTGGAAAAAGCCTAATCCCAAACCTAAAATATTGCCCAGTAATAAACCTATACCAATTAAATAAGCAGCGTTGTATAAGAAAATTTTCATAATGCTCCAGTTGCTTGCACCAAAAGATTTCAGCATGCCAATCATATTGGTTCGTTCCAAAATCATAATTAAAAGCGCTGTAATCATGTTAATTACCCCAACAATAAGCATTAATATTAAAAGCACACGGGTGTTAACATCGAGCAAACCTAGCCAGGTAAATATATTTGGAAGGTTTTCTCTGATGGAATAAGAACGAAGGTTTTGAGGCAGCTTTTCGAAAATACCATCGGCAACTGGTTTTAATTTATTAAAATCTTTAATCCTAATTTCTACACCGCCAATTTCGCCCGATTGCCAGTTGTTTAGGCGTTTAACAATGTTCAAATTACCAAGAACAAAGCCTTTATCGATATCTTCTACTCCTATATCGTAAACACCAACAATTTTAAATTTTCGAGGGCGTAATTGATTTTGAACAAAGTACATGATAAAATCATCTCCAGTTTTGAGTTTTAAGCGTTTGGCTGTGTAGTTAGAAATCAGCAACTCTTGCATAGCGGCCGTACTGTCAGAAAAATCGATTATAGTACCGCTAATGATGTGTTTTTTAATATAATCCCAATTATAGCTTTTGTCTACACCTTTAAAATTAATCCCTTCGATTTCGTTATTTGCCGAAAGAATTGCGGGTTTTGTGGCAAATGGATAGAAATACTCGATATCAGGATTATTTTTTAATTGTTTTTGAGTTTCTAAGTCAAGTATAAAAGGCGAATGCTCGAAAGAATTATTTAAGTCGTATCGGGTTATTTGCACATCGCCCAAATAGCCACGCACTTTATCCTGAATTTCGGTTTTAAAACCTTTAATGATTGCAATAGAAAGAATCATAACGGCTAAGCTCAACATTACACCAGCAATCGCTATGCGTACAATGAGCTTTGAGAAAGTTCGTTCTGATTTTATGGCTATACGCCCAGCTATGAAATATTCGAAATTCAATTTGATAAATTTGTATCAGCAAAAATGCTTAAATCCTTTTTAAAAATGGCATTTTTGAAAATAAATACCAATCGTAAAATCCATACTCAGTTTAGTATAATTAAAAAATTGCTAAATTGTTTTATTTTGAAATAAGAATAGCAAAAAACCAGTAAAAAATGAAAACATCCATCAGCTTTGCTTTAACTAGTTTAATCGCTCTTTCGGCTTGTGGCCAAGGACCAAAATCTTTAGAGCAACAGGTTCGAGGAAAAGATCCTGTGAACAGCAAAACATTAATAACCGAGCATAAAGTGCTTGCAACCTCTATTAAAACAGGCGCAGAGCAAACTGAAAAATACTTGCCTCTTTTAAAAGGGAAACGCGTTGGTATGGTTGTTAACCCAACCTCAATTATTGGCAAGCAAACTTCTGTAGATAGCTTACTTACACTTGGTGTTAAAATTCAGAAAATTTTTGGACCTGAACACGGATTTAGAGGTGATGCAAGTGCAGGTATAAAAGTAGATGATGCTGTTGATGCAAAAACTGGCATAAAAGCAGTATCGCTTTACGGAAAACACAGCACACCAACAACAGAAGATTTAGCAGATGTAGATATTATGGTTTTTGATATTCAGGATGTTGGCGTTCGTTTTTATACTTATATTAATACATTGCAACATGTTATGGAAGCTTGTGCCACAAATAACAAAGAGCTTTTAATATTAGATCGCCCAAACCCAAATGGTTATTTAATTGATGGACCGATTTTAGATCCGAAATTTAAATCAGGCATCGGCATTCAACCAATTCCTATGTCTCATGGTTTAACCATTGGAGAATATGCGCAAATGCTTAACGGCGAAGGTTGGCTGAAAGATAAAGTGAAATGTAAGATTACGATTATTAAAAATGCTAATTACAATCACGATATGGAATATACTTTACCTGTTAAACCATCGCCTAATTTGAATACGCAACAATCTATTTTACTATATCCATCAACTTGTTTATTCGAAGGAATTTATCTTAACCATGGTCGTGGAACACAATTTCCCTTTACTATAATTGGTGCACCTTACTTAAAAGGCATTTACAAATTTTCTTATACACCAACTGGGATAAAGGGAATGGCAGAAACACCAATTTTTAAGGACCAGGAATGTTATGGCATAGATTTAAGAAAATACGACACTTCTATCCTGAGAAAAGAGAAGAAAATTAATATTGATTGGGTAATTCAATTATATAAAGCTTCGCCTAAAAAAGAAGATTTCTTTAACTCTAAATTGAGTAATCAAACCATGCCTATTGAGAGATTGGTTGGCGTTGCAGATTTTAGACAGCAGATTATCGATGGTAAAAGTGAAAAAGAAATTAGAGCTAGCTGGGAACCTGGTTTAAGTGCTTATAAAACTATGCGTAAAAAGTATTTACTATATAATTAATGATAGATTGGATAATTGAATGATCGAATAAAACAATAATTGAACAATAAATGTTATTAAAGTTCAAATCGATCATTCAAAATTCACACATCAATCGTTAATATTATGAGCGGACCAAAAGTAAAAAGTGATAAACCAGGTAGTAATTATCAGGAAGAAGTGCCAAAAGGTCGGATGCCAGTTGATCATAAAACGGTTAGAAAACCTAACGATAGTATTCCAAATAAGCCTGAGAAGACTAAAAATCCTGCAAAGCAAAGAGAGAATGAGGAACAGCCTGTTCACTCGATTAAAAAGGCTCCAAA
Source organism: Pedobacter ginsengiterrae (assembly GCF_039537385.1). Lineage (NCBI taxonomy): Bacteria > Pseudomonadati > Bacteroidota > Sphingobacteriia > Sphingobacteriales > Sphingobacteriaceae > Pedobacter > Pedobacter ginsengiterrae. The sequence goes on along the minus strand of NZ_BAABAK010000016.1, from coordinate 58,580 downwards.
AGAATAAATTTAATATTGAATGTACTACGTTAATGTCAGTACATTCATTCTTTTAAGGCAAAATAAAAAGTAGAACCCTTACCCTCATCGCTATCTAACCAGATTCTGCCACCTTCATTTTTTATAATTTCAGAAGAAATGTAAAGTCCTAATCCTAAACCAGGATAAGTGTGCTGAAGATTGCCGCCAACTCTGTAAAACTGATCAAATATTAAGTGTTGCAAATCTTTAGATATTCCTATACCATAATCCTGTACACTTAATATTATCTCATTATTTTGTCTATAGCTTTTAACATCAATATGTTGAGAGTCTATCGAATATTTAATGGCATTTGACAGAAAGTTAGTTATCACTTGCCCTATTCTTTCTTTATCTGCATTAACAGTGAAATCTTTTTCAAATTCGAATCTGATTTGATGCTGCGTAGTAGTATGCTGCATTTCTTCGATAATTTCCTTGGCAAGCAAATTAAAATCAAACTTAACGGGATTATAGGTCATTTTGCCAGATTGTATTTTGGTTACATCTAGTAAATCGCCGATTAGTCCTGTTAAACGGTTCAGCTGTAAATCCATTTTACGCACCATGTTAGCCTTTTTATCATCGCCTTCGCTACGAATCATTCGCTCCAAAACTTGTGCATAAGCTTTAATACTGGTAACAGGTGTTTTTAGTTCATGACTTGCAATGCCTAAAAATTCATCCTTTTGTTGTTGCAGCTGAACCTGCCTGGTTACATCAATAGCGGAGTGTAAAATGGCATAAACTTTTCCATTCGAATCCTTTAATGGCTTATAGGTAAAATTGAACCAGGATTTCTGTAAAATGCCATCTACAATTAATTCAGCCTCTTGCTGATCAGCGTGATAGGCGATTCCAGTGCGATAAACCTCTTGCAGAAGTGCTATAAAAGGCTGTCCAACAAGTTCAGGAATTCCCTCGGCCATAGCTTTGCCAATAACACTTTCGTCCTTTCCCCAAAGCTTAAGCATTTCATGGTTAGCTACTTTTATAATAATATCTTCAGTTTCGTATAAAGCGGTTGGCATCGGATTATCTAAAACCAAATTTCGAAAGCGTTCTTCACTTTCCATAAAAGCATTTTTAGATTCTACCTGAGCGGTTATCTCATTAGCAACGATCATGATTCCATTAACATTTCCGTCTTTATCTCGAATAGGATCGTAAACAAAATTGAAATAAAAATCGGTTAAATTGCCTTTATGCTCGAGCTTTGCCAAGGTTTCATAACCATAGTGGGCCTTACCGCTATCGTAAACATCAAGCAATAACTTTGGAAAAGGTTGATCTACAATTTCTGGCAAAGCTTCTACAACCTTTAAACCTAATACTTTGTCTGTTTTACGCCAAATTTTTAAGAGCTCATCATTTGCATCTTCTATAATTAAATCTCTTCCTCTTAAAATACCAATAGCAACAGGCGCATCGTAAATCATCTGTCTAAAAAGCGTTTCACTTTCCTTACTTTTGAATTTTGCATTTACGAGTTCCGTTACATCAGTCGCATTATTTAAAACGGCCCAAACCTTTCCATTTTCATCTTTTAAAGGCTTGTAAACAAAATCGAAATAAAAGGTTTGTAAAATACCATCGTTTACCAACCGCACCTTATCTTCTTTGGCTTCATACGGTATTCCTGTTTTATAAACATCCTTTAAAATTTGGATAAATGGTTGTCCATTCAATTCTGGAAGTGCTTTTTCGAGCTCCATTCCTTTAACCGATTCATTTTTGCCCCAGGCTTTTAAAATAGCTTTATTCGCAACGCTGATAATCATTTGTTCGCCCACGTATAAGGCAATAGGCATTTCCGATTCTTCAATCAGAATATTAAATAAATCAGCTTTGTCTTGTAAGTTTATTTGCATATAGAAAAACAAATATAATCGGTTTTTACTTGCTTCCAGTTGATTTTAGAAACGATAATAAAATTTTTTCATCGTGATCTAAGTCTAACTTTCCGCCTGCTTTATTTTTGTTTATTTTCTTTATATACTTTTCTAAATCATTGTTTTCATAGGCGGTAATTAACAGGGGATAAACGTATGAGCTTTTACAAACTGCACGTGTGTTACCCAGCTTTTTGGCTACACAATCTAACACCGACACAATAGTTTTTTTTGTATTGAGTTCGATATTTCCATCGGCACTACACTTAGAAAACTGACGCAAGGCTTCTAATGTTCCGCCCCAGGTTCTAAAATCTTTAGCCGTAAAATCATTACCAGTTATTTCTCTTATGTAGTCGTTTATTTTTCCCGAATCTATACCTCTATGTTCTTTACCGTTTGAATAAAATTGAAATAATTCCTGACCTGGAATATCGCGGCATTTCTTAACTAGCTTTGCTAACGACCTGTCTGTTAGCTCTACGCTTTGCTTTACACCTTTTTTACCTACAAAATCCAGATGGATTTTACTTCCATTAATCTTCACGTGTTTATCTCTAAGTGTAGTTAAACCAAAAGAACCGTATAAATGCTTGTAATTTTCGTTTCCAATCCTGATTAATGTTTTTTGAAGTACATCAACAGAGATAGCCAGCACCTTCCGCTCATCGAGTTCTTTGCGTTTTAAATCTTTAACAATTCTTTTTCTGGCTTCTGGCAATGTTTTCCCGAAAGCATACAGTCTGAAGTATTTATCTTCTGATCGACGATTTGTCCACTTCGTATGATATTTATATTGCTTTCTGCCAGCGGCATCCAAGCCTGTAACTTGCAGGTAAGCATTAGGTTTATTCGCAATCCAAACATTTTGCCAGGCAGGCGGAATAACAAGTGCTTTGATCCTATTGAGGTGTTTTTCTTCGGTAATTTTTTGACCGTTTTTATCTTCGTAATGAAACTTACCAGGCTTGCCTTTTCTATAAATACCAGGCATGGAATCTGTTACAAAAACCAACCCACTCGCTTTAACAACATCTTCGCCTTGTACCATTTTTATTTATAATGATGATTTTATTTTTAGTTATTTTGCAAAACTTAAAGCCACTGTAAGCTTTATTTAGAAATACAACACTTTCTTATGAAAATAGTTTTTATGGGTACGCCCGATTTCGCAGTTGCTTCTTTAGATGCTTTAGTGCAGGCAAGTTTTAATGTAGTTGCAGTAATTACAGCTCCAGATAAACCTGCTGGCCGCGGACAGAAAATTAATGAAAGTGCTGTAAAAAGATATGCAGTAGAAAAAGGCATTCCTGTTCTACAGCCCGAAAAACTTAAAAACCCTGAATTTTTAGAAGAATTAAAATCGTACGAAGCTGACTTACAAGTTGTAGTTGCTTTTAGAATGTTGCCAGAAGTGGTTTGGAACATGCCTTCAAAAGGAACCATAAATTTACACGGCTCTTTATTACCGCAATACCGTGGTGCTGCACCTATTAATCATGCAATTATAAATGGTGAAAAAGAAAGTGGCGTAACAACTTTCTTTTTAACTCATACTATTGATACTGGTGATATTATTTTGAGCGTTAAAACCCCAATTGCTGATGATGAAACTGCAGGTGAATTACACGATAAATTAATGGTTATCGGAGCCAATTTATTGGTTAAAACGGTTACAGCTATTGCCGAAGGTAATTTCACAGAGCAACCACAACCGCAAAGCGATGTTTTAAAACATGCTCCAAAAATATTTAAAGATGATTGTAAAATAAATTGGAACAACCCATCGCAATTAATTTATAACTTAATTCGAGGCTTGAGCCCATATCCAACGGCTTTTACTTTACTTAATGATAAAACGCTTAAAATTTTCAAAGCAGAACTAGAAAATAAGGAACCAGGCATTGCTGCTGGAGGCTTTTTAAGTGATGGTAAAACTTATCTAAAGTTTGCAACCAAAGATGGTTTTATTAAACTTCTAGATATTCAGTACGAAGGAAAAAAACGCATGTTAATTGAAGATTTTTTAAGAGGAATGCGGTTATAATTCGCATGATCTAATTTAGATGAACCAATTATTGTGCTAAAAAATCCAGAACAGTTTTATTAAAAATACTTGGGTTTTCTTCTGCAATAAAATGCGTTTGCCCTTTAAAAATCATCAGTTTAGAATTTATAATACTTTCGGAGATTAGGCGGGTATGGTTTTCCAAAATATCATCATGCTCTCCTGCCAAAATCAATGTTTTAGCGGTAATCGATTTTAAGCTTTCGGGATTGATATTCGGTTCTTTCAAAAGCATTTCTAATAAACGAATGATTACTAGCAGTTCTTTTTTGTTTTCAGTCTTCATTTTTTTTAGATCTTTCTGCACCATAGACAATGTTTTTTTACTCACGGCATCAGCCGTAGGATTAAGATTTGCTCCCATTGTAATTAACTGGCTAACATATTCGGGGTACTTGCTTGCCATAATTAATGCTGTATTTCCACCATCACTCCAACCCAAAACCGACACTTTTTTGAGATTCAAACTATCCAGTAAAACCTTTAAATCTTCGGCAAACTGAGCATAAGAAAAACTTAAGCTTACCGAATCCTTGCTATTACCTTGCCCTCGGGTATCGATTGCTATAACCTTATATTTTTTTGAAAACTCTGGTATTTGTTTTGAAAAACTATTGATTGAACCACCATTTCCATGAAGGAGTATAAGCGGTTCTCCTGTTCCATAAACCTCATAATAAAGTCTAATACCATTAACGAGCATGAATTTCCCAGCTTTTTTATTCCAACCATAAACAATCTTATTATCGGGTTGAGCATTTTCCGAATGAATTTGTAAAATCTGGTTGTATTTGGCATTAGGTTCTTTAGATATGCCTGCCTTCACCTCAACCTTCTTGGCTACCGATTCAGAATTCTGTAAACCCTTAAGTGGAGATTTTGTTGTTGATTTTTCGAAGTCAGCATTTTCAAGTTTTACATCAATCCAGGCTTCGCTTTCGCTTTTTATTTGAAACCGAATGTTATCGAAATAGAAGTCACCATCACCATAAGTTAGCAGATATAACCATAATTTACTTGCATCTGCATCGATTTCCCCAGAAAATTCAATCTTTTTCCAATCCTCGTTATTAACAATTTTGACCGATTTCTTACGTGTCGGTTCCAAAACATTCAGTTCATCACCAACCTGTAATGCCATAAAAGCAGCTAAACCCTTGCCATCAATAGCTTTCGTTCTCGCTTCAGCACTTAGTTTATAAGTTTTTCCGATAAATTTTTTAACCGAAATTTCTTTTACTAAAGCAATATCGTTAGTAGTGGGTTTCAGCTGTGCTTTTAAATTTAGATTTAAAAAGAGGATCAGAATTGATAAAAAGATTTTCATTATTAGAATTTTAAACCACAATTATTCAATTGCGATGTAAAACTAAGTGAAGTAATTTTGTTGAAATTGTAAAAATGTAAACTACTTGGTAAAAAACCAGTTTCCCGCTCCATTTTTTAATTCAATACCTTCGAAAAACTGCTTGGGCGTAAATCCAGTTAATGATTTAAAAGCTTTAACCATGTGAGATTGATCGTAAAAAAGTGCCTCGTAACCCAACACTGTTAGATTTTTGTCTTCTTTTAATAAATCAATTCTTTTACTTAACGCTTCCCTGAATCTATGAATTTTCCTAAAATCAGCTGGATTTTTACCAACGTAACGACTAAATAATTTATGTATATTTTGCCTGCTTGTATCGTATTTAAGCGCTAGTTCTGTAATGGTAATCTGTTCATCAACTTTGAGCATTTCACTAACCAAATTATCTAATAACAAATGATTAAAATCGTTAAGTTTTGAAAGCCAATAATTTTCTAACATAATGATCTTTACCTCATCACTTGACTCATTCAGTATTGCAGTCATGGTTTCTCGGTAATCATCAAAAGGAAGAAAAGATTTTGAAGAATTAAAAAAAACTGAAAGATTTGGCAAAAATGAGTTTAAACCCAAGGGTTTAAAGCAAAATGTAACTTCGTTGATTTTACCAACATAATTTACTTTTATTGGGCTTTTATAACTGGCGACTAAAATAGAAGTGAAATCCAAATTATCATTTTGTGAAATAACTGCATTGTTATCCTGAAAGTTCACACCCACTTTATGATAGACGGATACACTTATAAAATTGTTCGGAAATGTTAAATACTCTACATCTACTAAGCTTTCTTTCTTAAGAAAATAATATCCTTCTAAGTAAGGTTTTAATCTTTCATCAGCAGTTTTATAAAATTTAACCTGCATTTAAAAACTACAAATTGTTTAATTTTTCGATAAGAAATTTAGAAACCTCATTAAAGTAACGCTTTCTGCCGTAGCCCATAACCCACTGTATGCCCTGAGTAGCATTTGTAATAAAAACTTCTTCAGCTTCTTTTAATATTTCAGGATTGATTTGCGCTTCAATTAACTCCATATCGTTCATTTTAGCAAGCTGCATAATAGCGGTACGCATAACCCCGCTTACGCAACCTTCGGTTAGTGCAGGTGTATATATTTGGTTATTATATACCACAAAAACGTTTGCGCTAATGCTTTCGCACAAGAAACCGTTCTGATTTAAAATCATGGCTTCATCTAATCGATTTTGGCTTTTGAAAATCCCAGCCATTACATAAAGCAAAGCATTTGATGTTTTGAAATTCGAAATTTTATTAACCGACTTCGTCATTTCATCAAAAACGTCGATAATTAAACCTTTTGCATTTAATTCGTATTGATTGCTTTTTAAAGAAATACCTTCTAAAACGTAACCAACCTTATTAACCTCTGGTGTGTAAACGCCTGATCCTTCTCTGTAAATAGAAAGACGTAAACGAGCATTCCCATTCCACTTATTGCGTTTGGCTAATTCTGCAGCTTTTTGGCGTAAAAAGTAGTCGTCCATTAAAGCAAAACCATCCATTTTTAATGCTTTCATACCAGCAGCCAGTCGATCGGCATGTAAATTGGCAAATTGGAGCTTACCGTTCATAAACCTCATACTTTCGAAAAGACCATCACCAAATTTAAAGCTACGGTTGGATGCCGTTAAAACTGGCGTATCAACGGCGTGAAATTCATCATTAAATAAGAGGTATTGTTGAGACATATTTTACGATGCTGCAATATAATTTTCCCACTTAGTAAGTGCAGCTTTAAAATCGGGCGGCAATGGGGATTCAAAATGCATATATTCTTTTGTTGTTGGATGTATAAAACCTAAACTTTGTGCGTGTAAAGCCTGACGAGGTAACAAATCGAAACAGTTATCTACAAATTGCTTGTATTTATTAAACGTTGTTCCTTTTAAAATCTTATCGCCGCCATACATTGCATCATTAAATAATGGATGCCCAATATGTTGCATATGCGCTCTAATTTGGTGCGTTCGACCTGTTTCAAGCTCACAACTAATTAAAGTTACATAACCAAGGCGCTTTAAAACTTTATAATGAGTTACCGACCATTTACCTTTTTCTTCCTCATCATAAATATCCATCACACGGCGATCTTTTACACTTCGACCGATATAACCAGTAACCGTGCCATCATTCTCAATATCACCCCAGGCTAAAGCAATATATTTTCGGGTAATACTGTGATCAAAGAATTGTCTGGCTAAATGGGTTATCGATTTTTCGTTTTTACTAATCAGTAATAAACCCGAGGTATCTTTATCAATTCTATGAACCAAACCTGGTCGGCCATCGTTGCCAGGTAACTGTGGCAATTGCTCAAAGTGAAATGCTAAAGCGTTTACCAGGGTACCTGTATAGTTATTAAATCCAGGATGAACCACCATACCAGCGGCTTTATTTACCACAAGCAAATCGTTGTCTTCGTAAATAATATCTAAAGGTAAATCTTCAGGATAAACTTCGGTATCGCGTGGAGGATGAGGTAAAACAATCGAAATTTCATCTAAAGGCTTAACCTTGTAACTAGCTTTTATTTGTTTCTGATTTACTAAAACATTGCCAGCATCAATAGCATTTTGAATTCGGTTGCGAGAAGCATTTTCTACACGAACCATTAAAAACTTATCAATTCGTAGTAATGATTGACCTTTATCGACAACAATTTTTAAATGTTCGTATAACTCCTGCTCTTCAGTTTCCTGTAATTCGACCGCATTTTCCATGCTGCAAAAATAATCTTTTATGTGCAAGAATTTTAGATTGATTTTAGTTTAGCAAAAACAACTTGCCTTTTCGATATGTACCTCACATTAATAAGCAGTTAGTGATACAAAAATTCATAATTTAAGCTTATTGGCGATTAATTATGCCTACAAACAAAAGTGTTGGCGATATTAAGAATACTGAATCGGGGAATAATATGCTCATTAAAAACATCCATTACAAAGCCGTGGGAACCATAATCTACAGAACATGCTTTGACTATTCAAAAATTCATTTTCTTTACTTTTCAGAAACTGATGTTGTAATATTGATTTTCAGCAATTTCCGATTTATAAAAAACTATTTTATATTTGTCTAACTAATTATTAACAAATAATCTCTCAAATGAATAAAACTCACTCAAAATTACTAGAAATCGCACTTAATAAGATCTAAGTAATTTCAAAACCCGAAGTTTTCTGTCGTCTTAATCTAAATATTTTCATCATCCATTGATTTTTGGCTTGAAAATTCAGAAAATCCGCTTTAGGCGAAATTAATTTTATGTTAACTTTTCAAAAACAATACAACCAATGGCAACATTGGAACGTTATTTGCGCACTCACAATACCTAATCATTTTACACTATGAAAAACTTTACACAAAATGTTAAAATTGTTTTAAACTTCTTCCCCTATTTGGTAAGGAAGATATACTTTAAATAGTAATTTAACAAAAAGAGCTTAAAAAACACTTGCAAATTGCAGGTGTTTTTTAATTTTACATGTGTTTGAAAATATATACACCCCTGTACAGAAATTAGAAATTACTCCTTTCAATAATTTATTTGTTAAGCGAGATGATTTAATTGATCCTTATATATCTGGAAACAAATGGCGTAAGCTGAAATACATTTTAGAAAAAGCCAAATCTCACAACAAATCTCACATCATAACTTTTGGTGGTGCTTATTCTAATCACTTAGTCGCAACGGCAGCAGCTTCGGCTCGTTTGGGTTTAAAATCAACTGCGTTTGTTCGTGGCGATGAAGTTAAAAACGAAATTCTTCTACTTTGTAAGCTATTCGGGATGACTCTTATTTTTACTGACCGAGAAAGCTATAGAGATAAAGAAAAATTATTTAACAATCACTTTCATCATGAAGATAATGCCTATTTTGTAGATGAAGGTGGCGCATCAGCTGAAGCCGTAATTGGTTGTGCTGAAATTGTAGATGAACTTATAGATTCGTACGATCATATTTTTTGTGCTGCTGGAACTGGAACAACCGCCGCGGGTCTTTTAAAAGGAATTCAGAAAAATGGTTTAAAAACGAAACTCCATATAATACCTGTATTAAAAAATGGCTCCTTCATAAACGAGGAAATTTTAAAATATACCCCACATTCTGAAAACTTGGTATTACACCTTAATTATCACTTTGGCGGTTACGCCAAAACAACACCAGAATTATTTAATTTCATTAAATCGTTTACAGCCAGAACAGGATTACTTTTAGACCCTGTTTATACCGCAAAAATGTTTTATGCGATAATTGATTTGCAGAAGCAAAACATAGTTAATGCGAACGATAAAATTTTAGCAATTCATACTGGTGGTTTACTTGGCATTTTCGGGATGAAAGATAAATTCTAATCTTAATAAGGTTCTTCGAATGATTAAAAACAGAGGTTAGATTCCTAATACTTCGGCTCGAAATTCAATTAACGGGTCAAAAAATAGATAGACAAGCTAATTATTACAATTAAATGACACTTTAAAAAAGCAATTAATTTCCTTCCTATTTGCTTTCATATTGATAAAAAATAGTTTTAAATAAACTAAACATTGTTTTCATACCGATACTGGCTTTCGTCTACAAATAGATTAAAAATAAAGCAATCTGCCTCTATTCAATTTAAAGCAATATTCGCTTTTTACCTCTTTTTTAAAAATCCTAATAAAAACACCTTTTAAACTCTTTAAACCTATTTTATTAAGAAAAATAGTGGAATTACAATTTTTAACATTAGGTACAAAAAGTGCCTAAATTTTGATTGCAGGCACATTTTATTAAATTTGAACTATACCAAAACCAAATTTATGTACCAATTAACAGTACCTGCTAACAAAGTTAACGAATCTTTAAACAAGCACATTTTAGCCGATGGTTTCGACCTTACTTACGATATGGAGCAAAGTAATGGTGCTTATATTTATGACTCAAAACACAACAGAACTCTGCTCGATTTCTTCACTTGTTTTGCTTCGGTTCCATTGGGCTACAACCACCCAAAAATGATTAATGATGAAGCCTTTAAAAAAAATCTTTTAATGGCAGCTATGGCTAATCCATCTAATTCAGATGTTTACACTCAACAATATGCTCAATTTGTAGAAACTTTCTCTCAGATTGGAATTCCTGATTATCTTCCTCATGCTTTTTTTATTGCAGGTGGCTCATTAGCTGTAGAAAATGCGATTAAAGTTGCTATGGATTGGAAGGTTCAAAAAAACTTCGAAAAAGGTTACAAAGTAGAAAAAGGTTTTAAAGTTTTACACTTTGAAAAGGCATTCCATGGCCGTTCTGGTTATACCTTAAGCTTAACCAACACTTTGCCTGATAAAACGAAGTGGTTTGCAAAATTCGATTGGCCAAGAGTTAGCATTCCCGAAGTTAAATTCCCTTTATCTGGAGCGAATTTAGATAAAGCCATAAGCACCGAAACCTTATCACTAGCACAAGTAAAACAGGCGTTTAACGACTTTAAAGATGATATTTGTGCTATAATTATTGAGCCAATTCAATCTGAAGGTGGCGATAACCATCTAAGAGAAGAATTTCTAATTCAACTTAGAGAAATTGCCGATGAAAATGATGCCTTTTTAATTTACGATGAAGTACAGACTGGCGTAGGTTTAACAGGTAAATTCTGGTGTCATCAGCATTTCAGCGAAAAAGCTCGTCCAGATATTGTTGCCTTTGGAAAAAAAATGCAGGTTTGCGGAATTTTAGTTGGCGACAAAGTAAACCAAATTGAAACAAATGTTTTCAAAGTTCCAAGTCGTATAAATTCTACCTGGGGTGGTAATTTGGTTGATATGGTACGCTCGACACAAATACTTCAAATTTTAGAAGAAGATAAACTTTGCGATAATGCGACAAAAATTGGCAGCTATCTTAAAGAAAACTTACAAAGTTTTGCTCAAAAATTTGATAAAATGAGCAATGTTCGTGGTCGTGGATTGCTTTGTTCTTTCGATTTTCCAACCGCTGAAATGCGCAATGCTTTTATAACCAAAGGACTTGAAAACAATGTAATGTTTTTAGGTTGTGGCAAGCAAACAATTCGCTTCCGTCCTGCTCTTTGTATCGAGCAAAAACATATTGACGAAGGCTTGACGGTAATGGAAAAAATATTGCCTTTATTGTAGGCATGAATAAGAAAACTGTATCCTACATACTTACAATTGGAATTTTAGTATTAGTTGGCTTTATAATAAAAGGTACTTTTAACCAACCTGGCATAAAAGATATGAAAGCTGGTTTCAAAGAAATTACTAAATATAGAAATGCCAATAACACAGGTCCTGTACAACGGATTTATGTGGTTACGGTTAAAGATTCTATTTGGAAAGAAATGGAAAGCTATGGCAATTTTATGCCACATACAAAATACGGAAACACAAAAGTTTACTTCTTTATGGAAAGTGCAAATGCTCCACAAAGTTTGCAACCAGGAGCAGTAAACTTTGATGTTTCTTTTAACAAATCTTGTATTGCGCTTTACGAAAAAAGTGCCATGAGTCAAATTGCTTTCAACAAGCATCCTTTTAATTAAAAGTTTATTATCTATTAATCTTTATAAAAGCTTAAACAGAGCGTTTTAGATTTCGCAAACAATTGGCTTGATACTCTTTTAAAACACATCGATAGTTTAAGTCATAACTACGTTATATCTTTATCGCGATAGCTTTTATGTGTTAGATAAGGTTGAATTTTTAATATTTGGCTACCTTTTTGTTAAGTTTAAACATATAAAATGCAGATAAGATGGATTTACAACTTCCTAAAAGCGAGTACCCAAGAGTAGTTATAGTTGGCGGTGGATTTGGTGGAATTGAATTAGCTAAACGATTAAAAAATAAACCTTTTCAAGTGGTTATGTTAGATAAGCATAACTATCATACCTTTCAGCCATTACTTTACCAAGTGGCAACTGGAGGTTTAGAAGCAGACTCTATTGCTTTTCCACTTCGCAAAATATTTAAAGGGCAAAAAAACTTAGTTTTTAGAGTTACAAAAGTTACTGAAGTAAATCCAACAGAAAATTGTTTACAAACGGATATTGGTAAAATCAATTACGATTATTTAGTTATTGCAACGGGCTCTACAAGTAATTTCTTTGGGAATAAAGAAATTGAGGACAATTCAATGCCAATGAAATCGATTCCCGAAGCACTGGATTTAAGAAGTTTGATTTTGCAAAATTTCGAGAAATCATTAATCGAAAAAGATCCTAATAAAAAAAGTGCATTATTAAATTTCGTTGTAGTTGGTGGTGGCCCAACTGGTGTAGAAACTTCTGGGGCTATTGCCGAACTTAAGAGACACGTTATCCCTAACGATTACCCTGAAATGGATTTAAGCAAGGTTAATATATACCTTGTTGAAAATTCTCCTGAATTATTAGGACAAATGTCGCTACAAGCTCAAAAAAAATCAAAAGATTTCCTTACAGAAATGGGCGTTCAGATCATGAACGAAACCAGGGTTTTGGGCTACGATGGTCATACACTTACTTTACAAGATAAGCCACCAATTTTGAGCTCTACAGTAATATGGAGTGCTGGCGTTAAAGGCCAGGTTATCCCAGGGCTTGAGAAAGCTGAGATTGTTCGTGGAGGAAGATTAAAAACTGATACTCAAAACTTAGTGGTTGGTTATCCGAATGTGTATGCAATTGGTGATGTTGCTGCAATAATTGATGATGAAACACCTAACGGGCATCCGGGAGTTGCTCCTGCTGCGATTCAACAAGGTCACCAATTAGCTAAAAACCTAATCAATATTAAAGAAAATAAACCCTTAGAAAAATTTAAATATTTCGATAAAGGTTCTATGGCAACTGTTGGTCGAAATAAAGCAGTTGTAGATATCGGAAAAGTTCGTTTTCAGGGCGTTTTCGCTTGGTTTACCTGGATGTTTGTGCACTTGATGACTTTAGTAGGATTTAGAAATAAAATTATAGTTTTTGTTAATTGGGTTTGGAGTTATTTTAGTTACGATAGAGGAACACGATTAATTATCAGAACCTTTGCAAAAGACAGAAGTGTTGATTACAGAGAAGAGGTAAAGGAGGTACATTAGTTATTTTTTAAAGTTTAAACACTAGATTAATGTTTCTAAAAACTTCTTTTCTTTGCGATAAACTTTACGCACTTTGCGATTAACCGGAAATGATATGAGCGAAAATAAATTCAAATTAGTAGAGTGCCCACGTGATGCCATGCAGGGATTACATGATTTTGTACCTACCGAACTTAAATCTGAATACTTGAATTTATTATTGCAAGCTGGCTTCGATACGCTTGATTTTGGAAGTTTCGTTTCGCCCAAAGCGATACCACAAATGGCAGATACAGCAGAAGTTCTAGCCAGTTTAGATCTAAGTAGCACTTCTACCAAACTTTTAGCAATTGTTGCGAACCTAAGAGGCGCGGAAGATGCTGTAAAACATGAACAAATTAATTATTTAGGCTTTCCTTTTTCAATATCCGAAACCTTTCAGCAACGTAATACAAATTCAAGCATAAATCAATCATTAAATACGGTTGAAGATATGTTATCACTTTGTGAAAGAAACAACAAAACCGCTGTAGTTTATTTATCTATGGGATTTGGAAATCCCTATGGAGATGATTGGAATGATGAGATTGTAGAAAAATGGGCAGATGTTTTGGTGCAAAAAGGAGTTAAGATACTCTCATTGGCTGATACAGTTGGGGTCTCAACACCAGAAAAAATTAAGAACATATTACCAAAACTGATTTCAAAATTTAGCAACACAGAAATTGGCATTCATTTACACTCCACTCCTGCCGAACGTTTCGAAAAAATTGAAGCCGCTTACAACTCAGGAGTTAAAAGAATAGATTGTGCTTTAAAAGGCTTCGGCGGTTGCCCAATGGCTGCTGATGATCTAACTGGTAACATTGCGACAGAAGATGTAATCAGCTATTTGAACTCTAAGGGTGAAAAACTTAATTTAAATATGGGTAAATGGGATGAGGCAATCGCTTTGTCTGCCCAGATTTTTCGTTAAGCCTAACTTCCCCACCTTTCTGTTCTAATTGTCGTCATTGCGAGGCACGAAGCAATCCTACAACGATGGGTTAAGATTTCAGGCGATTGAAATTCCTGAACACTATAGATAACGCTTTAAGATTGCTTCATATTTCGCAATCACGAACTGTTTTACTACACCTGCTTAACCATTTTGAAATGCTGAATACCAGCTTCCTCGAACTGCTCTCCTTCTGCAACAAAACCAAATTTTGCGTATAAGCTCATTGCATCTAATTGGGAGTTTAAATAAATATAGTGCGCATCTTCAGGTAAATCAGATAATGCTTCAGCAATTAAAGCTCGCCCAACACCCATTCCTCTAAAATCTTTAAGCACAGCAAAACGTTCCAATTTATATCCCGCATCAGTTTTTCTCCAACGACAAGCTCCGCAAGGCTGCCCGTTATGTGTTGCAAGAAAATGAATGGATTCATCTTCAAACTCCCACTCCAATTCAGGTGGGCAATTTTGTTCATCTACAAATACGATTTTGCGAATAGCAAATACTTTATCTAAATCTTCAGGATGATTTACTTTTTGGACTAGCAAGCTCATTATCTATGTTTTTAAAATGTTTATTCGTTTTTAACTTAAGTTCATTTAACTCTTTTGCCACATCAATAGAATGAGAACAATGAATATCCGTTTCTTTTTTTGCTAAAGTAGCTATCGTAACGTAAAATTTATGTAATTGATCCAATTCTTTTTCCGTTAAATCTTCTATATCAACCATTCTGTTACTTGCTTTTTCATGCGCAGCAATTAACTCATTTAATTTCAGCTGAATAGCTTTTCCATCCTTATTTTGCGCTTTTTGAATAAGAAAAACCATTAAGAAAGTAATGATCGTAGTGCCCGTATTTATAACCAACTGCCAGGTTTCGGAGTAATTAAATATCGGCCCGGTAACGGCCCACACAATTACTATTAAAGTGGCTATAATAAACGCAATCGAACTACCAGTAAATTTCGTTGCAGCATTTGCAAAGCGCTCAAAAAAACTGTTGTTTTTCGCGCTTTTTTTTGATTTAGTCATCGCATTTAATTTGCTTAAATATAACCATAAAACAAACAAAAACGCCATAAGTTTTAAACCTATGGCGTTTTTGTTTGTCGATTAAAACGTAAAAAGTTGTAGTGTTAAAACATTCCAACCTTAAAAGCTTTTAACCAATTAAAGCTTATCATTAGCGTTTACGCAATTTAAATCTTCAAAAGCAATTGTTAAACGTTTAACAAATGTTTCTTCAGCTTTACGTAACCAAACGCGTGGATCATAATATTTCTTATTTGGTTTGTCATCACCATCAGGGTTACCAATTTGGCCTTGAAGGTAAGCTTCATTCTTTTTATAGTATTCTAAAATACCTTCCCAAAATGCCCATTGCATATCAGTATCGATATTCATTTTAATTGCACCATAAGAAATTGCTTCTCTTATTTCTTCTTGCGAAGAACCTGAACCACCGTGGAACACAAAGTTAATTGGTTTCTCAGCTGTTAAATTGAATTTCTCTTTGATAAAATCTTGAGAATTTTTTAAAATAACAGGTTGTAATTTAACATTCCCTGGTTTATAAACGCCATGAACATTACCAAAAGCGGCAGCAACTGTAAAACGAGGAGAAACTTTGCTTAACTCTTCGTAAGCATAAGCAACCTCACTAGGCTGAGTATATAATTTTGAGCTATCTACATCACTATTATCAACACCATCTTCTTCTCCACCTGTAACACCAAGTTCGATTTCGATAGTCATGTTCATTTTTGCCATACGAGCAAAATATTTTGCAGAAATTTCCATGTTTTCTTCAATCGGCTCTTCCGATAAATCTAACATGTGTGAAGAAAACAAAGGTTTTCCAGTTTCAGCGAAGAATTTTTCACCATGGTCTAAAAGGCCATCAATCCAAGGCAACAATTTTTTAGCGGCATGATCTGTATGTAAAACTACAGCAACGCCATAATGTTCTGCCAATAAATGTACATGTTTAGCTGCCGATACAGCACCTAAAATACATGCTTGCAATTTCTCATTATCTAAAGATTTACCTGCGTAAAACTGTGCACCTCCATTAGATAATTGAATCATAACTGGCGAATTTACTGCCTTAGCAGTTTCCAATACCGCGTTAACCGTATTTGTACCGGTTACGTTTACTGCTGGTAAAGCAAACTGATGTTTTTTAGCCTGCTCAAATAATTCTTGAACGGCATCTCCGTAAATTACGCCTTTGTAGCCTTTTAAACTCATCTCTTGTTAATTTTATTAAGTCCGAAGTTATAAAAAAAAATAACATTTCAAGCTTTTGTAACAACAGAATTATTTGCCTTACAACCAAATAAGGCCCATTTAGTGTAAAAAAGACATTATCCTTAGTGTAAAAAAGACACACACGTACGAATTACCAAATTTTAACCCTCAATTTTTAAACTCAATAAATCTGGTAGTGAAATCACCATTATAAAACCTTTTAACTCGATTAATATTTTTAATCAGTAATTTTTAAGCCTTCGCTAGTTTGATAAATGAAATTTGGTTATTGGTAATTTATAAACTTGATTATATTTTTCGTTTCTTTGCAATCCAATTCTTTAAAAAATTATATGGCTTGGTTTAAGAGAGAAAATAAAGGTATCATTACTACCACCGAAGAGAAGAAAGAGGCACCAGATGGCGTGTGGAATAAGTGTCCAAATTGCAAAAAACCGCTACATCAAACAGAATTACAGGAAAACAAATATGTTTGCCACTACTGCGATTACCATTTGAGAGTAGGTTCTAGAGAATATTTTGAAGTTTTATTTGATAATAACGAGTTCAAAGAGCTTTTCGCTAATTTAACATCAGGCGATCCTTTAAACTTTAACGATAATAAACCTTATACCGATAGAATTGTAGAAAGTCAGGCAAAAACTGGCTTAAAGGATGCTATCCGTGCTGGTGTTGGTAAAATTGAAGGACAGGATTTAGTTATTGCCTGTATGGATTTTGCTTTTATTGGTGGTTCGATGGGTTCGGTAGTTGGAGAAAAAATTGCTCGTTCTATCGATTATTCTATCAAACATAAAATTCCATTCCTGATGATTTCAAAATCGGGCGGAGCACGTATGATGGAGGCTGCATTTTCATTAATGCAAATGGCTAAAACCTCGGCCAAATTAGCGCTGTTAAGTCAGGCAAAAATTCCATACATTTCTTTATTAACCGACCCTACAACTGGCGGTGTTACAGCATCTTACGCAATGCTTGGCGACATTAACATTGCAGAACCTGGCGCATTAATCGGCTTTGCTGGTCCGCGTGTAATTAAAGAAACCATTAAAAAAGATTTACCAAAAGGTTTCCAAACGTCTGAATTCGTTTTAGAGCATGGTTTCCTTGATTTTATTGTAGATAGAAGAGCAATGAAAGCTAAATTAGGTTCTTTCATTAAAATGATGAATAACTAATTTGGTCAATAGTTCATTTTTGATTGGCTAATTTACTTAAACCAGCTAATTAGTAATTTAATAATATGAAAAGCAGGGCTTGAAATACATCGGTTATTTCAGCCCTGCTTTTTGCTTTATCCCGATGAAAAATCGGGATGCTCGCGTCAATCAGGTTTAGAATACGCTATCTTGCTGCCCTTGGGAAACTGTTCCTTATTAATGTAAAAACACACCTTAACACAGACTCCATTAATTCTGAAATACTGGTTAAGAATGGTGTTAAATTCAAATTCCAACTAAAGTGCTCTAAACCTTAGTTGGAATTGTAAATAACATTTTAAAAAGTATAAATATTTTTTTTTAAAGAAATAAGTTAAGTTGCGAGCTAAATTAGTTTTGCTCAATTTCCTTTAAGCTATTCATTTTTTTGTAAGCTAAGAAACCCTTAATATCTTCAAAGTGTTCACGAACACGTTTATTGCCAAATTCAAATACTTTTTCTGCAAGTCCATCTAAAAAATCTCTATCGTGAGATACCAAAATCAAAGTACCATCAAAATCTCTCAAGGCATCTTTAATAATGTCTTTGGTTTTCATATCCAAATGGTTGGTTGGCTCATCCAAAATTAAAACATTTACAGGCTCCAATAATAATTTGATCATGGCCAAACGTGTTTTTTCTCCACCAGAAAGTACCTTTACTTTTTTAGTCGTATCATCGCCGCTAAACATAAAAGCACCTAAAAGATCTTTAATTTTTATGCTACCATCACTTAAAGGAATCTGATCAATGGTTTCGAATACCGTTAAACTCTCATCGAGTAATGCAGCCTGATTTTGGGCAAAATAACCAATCTTGGCATTGTGCCCTACTTTTAAACCACCTTCAAAATCGATTTCGCCCATAATTGCTTTTATCATAGTCGATTTACCTTCACCATTTTTACCTACAAAAGCTACCTTTTCTCCACGCTCGATCACCATTGATGCTTTTTCAAACACAACATGATCACCGTAGGTTTTGGTTAGCTCTTCTACCATTACTGGATATTGACCAGAACGTGGCGATGGAGGAAATTTCAATCGCAATGCCGAAGTATCTACTTCATCAATCTCAATAACTTCAAGCTTTTCTAGCATCTTAACACGAGATTGTACTTGCAAAGTTTTCGAGTAGGTTCCTCTAAATCTATCTATAAACTCTTGATTATCGGCAATAAAACGTTGTTGTTCTTCGTAAGCTTTCAGTTGGTGCACACGACGCTCGGCACGCAATTGAAGATAGTGCGTATATTTTGCCTTGTAATCGTAGATTCTACCCATGGTTACCTCGATGGTACGATTAGTAATGTTATCAACAAAAGTTCTATCGTGGGAGATCACCATTACTGCTTTTGCAGAGTTAATTAAGAAATCTTCCAGCCATTGAATACTTTCTATATCCATGTGGTTGGTAGGCTCATCAAGCAAAATGAGATCAGGTTTTTTTAATAAAATCTTAGCCAGCTCGATGCGCATACGCCATCCTCCAGAAAACTCAGAAGTTTGACGAGCAAAATCTTTACGTTCAAAACCTAAACCTTTTAGCACTTTTTCTACTTCTGCATCATAATTGGTTTCTTCAATCGAATAAAATTTTTCGCTCAATTCTGATACACGTTCAATAAGCTTCATATAGTCATCACTATCATAATCTGTACGGATAGTGAGCTGTTCGTTTAACTCATCAAGCTCTTTTTGCATTTGGTTTACCTCTGCAAAAGCTTTCATCGTTTCTTCAAAAACTGTTGCTTTATCTTGTGTAAGTAAGTGTTGAGGCAAATAGGCTATTACGGCCTCTTTTGGTCCAGTCACGCTCCCTGAAGTAGGTTTAGTAACATCGGCGATGATTTTTAGAATGGTAGATTTACCTGCTCCATTTTTGCCCATAAGGGCTATTTTATCGCTTTCATTTATCGAAAAAGTTACGTCGCTAAATAGCGTTGTTCCACCAAATGAAACGGATATATTATTTACATTAATCACAATTGGGAATATTAAATCAGCGGCAAAGATAAAAGAAAGACACGGAATTATAGAGAGCAGAATAAAAGATTAACCACCAGATTGAAGTTTCATATTTTAGGTAATACTTTTATTCTTCGCTAAATAAAACATCGGTTTAATGTTTATGAAATTTGTGAATTAAGCTTTTATTTTTAAATTTTATAAAGGATTAATTAATCCGTTTTTATTCAGCAAACCGTAATTCAATTACAGGTAAGCCTTTAGACATTTTCCGTTGTTTAAAACTTCGTCGGAGCTACTAACACTTGGCGCATATAAACCAAGCCCATCTAAAATAATATTACGTTTAGCAAAAACTGTTTACTTAATTCTACCGTTTTCATTTTCAAGTGCAGAACTTCGGTTTCTAGGACCTTTTGAATTGCCGGTTGTGAACCGATAACTAAAATTTACCTTTATCTGTCGAGATTCAAAATAGCTATAGTTGCGAATATACAGGCCATCAACACTTTGTATTGAATTGGCTTTACTCCCCTTATAAATATCGCTAAAAACCAATCTGAGCGTTGCTTTGTTATCCATAAAATTACGTTGTAAACCTAAATCTATCTGGCTATTAGCATTTTGAAATTGGTTGGCTCCAACCAAACGCCTGGAGTTGTATACCCCCATTACTTCCCCACTTAAACTATGAGGTAATTTAAAGGTTTGCTGCAAACTCAATCTACCTGCAGCTTGTTTAAGATCGAGTTTTCTATCAGCACCAAAGTCAATTTTGTTAAGTAATCTAAAAAAAGTGCCGTTAAATGTAATATTCCACCATTTGTACGGGGCAATAGTTTGGGTAAGCGTTAGTGCCAGATGTTTTTGTACGCCAAGATTTCGCGGAACCATAACAATTCTCGTTAGGCCTACGGTATCCGTTACCTCAACACTGAAATTATCTGTATAAGTGTAACTAAGGCCTATTATGGTCGAACTTTTATATACATATTGTAATAAGGCCCGATGGCTAAGTTGAGGTTTTAAAAAAGGATTGCCTTGCCAATAAGAAAGTTCGTCGAGCAAGTAAATAAAAGGATTTAAATTTTGATAAGCAGGCCTATCGATCCTTCTGGAATAACTAAATGAAAAACTATTTGAGACCGAAGGCTTTATATTGACTGAAAAATAGGGAAAAAGGTTAGTATAGTTTCTACGGATAGACTGCTCATTCCCTGCTACGGCACTAATCTGGTCAAGCTTACCAGTTGACCTGGAGTTTTCGGCTCTTAAACCGCCCTGAAGTTGCCATTTCCCATAATCTCTTTTATAATTAAAATAAGCACTAGTTATTTCCTCTCGATAAGCGAATCTGTTAGATCTGGATGGATCCAAAACTTCTACATTTGGCTGTATTTCCAGAAAACGCGAATCGTTGGCAGATGATACGGAAGAATATTTAGCACCTGTTTCCAGTTTCCCCTTCCAAAGATTAGTGGTATAATCTAGTTTTACGGCCCTTAGCCCAATATCAATTGCATTAACAGAGCGATAAAGATTATCACTTAATATCGTATTGTCATTTGCTGTGTATTTGTTTGATTGAAGGTTTCCTGATCCCTTTGTAAAATCGCCATAATCGGCATCAAAATTTATTATCCTTCCCAGTGTATCTTCATATTTATAATTGAAGTTAACATTGTAACGTTGGGTTTGCTGATGGTAATAGTCGTTTATAGCGGTAAGCACCTGGTCTACATTTGTACTCGGAGCGATACCAATTTCAGTTCTAGTATCTGTTATTCCACCACCAAAAATAAAATTGCCATTCAATAATATACCAACAGTCTGTTTTTTGTTTATCGCAAAATCGGCTCCTAACCTCGATCCCATTTTATTTCGCTTATCAATATCATCAGTAAAGCTGTTGTAAAATTTGCCTTCCTGAATTCGATCTGCACCGTATAGATAAGAATAGTAACCTAAAAAATGACTGTAATTTCCATAGATTGTAAACCTGTTTTTTCTAAAACTTAGAGAAAGGTCCTGGTTCTGTTTAAAATATACACCATAACTCAAACCCGAAGTTAAGCCGGCACTAAAACCTTGAAGAAGGGACTTTAAAGTCCTTACATTAATAATCCCTGCCGTTCCCGAGGCATCATACTTAGCGCTAGGACTATTGATGATTTCAATTGACCGAATATCTGAAGACGACATTGATTTTAGTAATTCGGCAATTTCTCTGCCAGAAAGATATGTTTGCTTACCATCTATAAGTATGGCTGCACCTGCTTTACCATTAAGTGAAATGCCATTATCGCTACCTACAGTTACGCCGGGCGCCCGCCCTAGTAAATCAAGTGCATTCATACCTTGTGCACTAATGCTTTTAGATACATTGAACACGATATTCCCTCCATCCATCTCAATTATATTAGGACTTCCTGTTACTTGCACTTCTTTTAAAACCTTTGTTGTAGGCTTTAACTCTAATTTCCCGACGTTCTTGTATTGAAGATATTGTGGTGTTAAAAGAAGTTTAAAGACCAAGAGTTCATAACCTAAAGAGGAGATTTTTAGCTTGTAATCTTTATTACTTTTAAAAGCGTAAGCAAATTGAAAATTTCCTTGTTCGTTAGCAATAGCTCCATTCAAAAGCAATCCATCTTCAAACAAAGAAATTGTTGCAAAGGGCACAGATACCTCGTTACCATCTGCATTTATCACACTTCCTGAAACAACTGTTTTTGCAATTTTATTTTCTTGTTCTTTTAATAACTTGCTTCCGATAACAATCATATTTTCGGAAAGCAATTGATAGAAAAGTTGCTTGCTAGACAATACACTATCTAAAACTTTAAAAACTGTTAAGCTATTCGTATTCAGCGAAACCAACATCGTATCTGTGATCACATCATCGCTATATACAATGTTATATCCACTCTGTAATTGGATTTGTTTAAATAATGCGTGAATTGGTTGTTTGTTCAGATTTAATGTTAGTTTACGTTCTTGCGCAAATACCACAAGATGGCTCAACAATAGTATTAGCAGAATAAGTTTTCTCATTTCTCGTCCTTAATTATAACCAACCTATTGTTAATGGTGTAAGTTAATGGATAAGATAACTTTATGGCCTCTAGTGCTTGCTGTATATTTTCATTTATAAATGTTCCACTAAAACGCTTTTCTTTTAATTTTTCGCTTTGAATTTCAATCTTCAAATCGAATTTTTTCTCCATACGAAGCGCTAAATCTTTAAGTTTTTCTTTATTAAAAGTTAGTGTATCGGCTATCCATTTAGTATCATTCCATAATATTTCTGTTTTTACTTGCTTTACTAAAAAGTTGTGCTGTTCAACATTTTTTGAATTGTTAAACGTAAGTTTTTCATTAGGGTGTAGCAAAACTCTTCTTTTATGGTTTAATCTGTCGGTTACTTGGATTAATCCTCTTACCAGTGCAACCTCAATCTCATTGCTGCTGTTATAAGCATTAACATTAAATGCGGTACCTTTAACTTCTATATCGATATCACGGGCATGTATAAACAATGGAACAGATGAGTTTTTAACAACCTCAAAATATGCTTCACCTTCTAAAGTTATCTCACGTTTTTGTTGACCAAAAGCCTTATTATAACTGAACGTAGAATTTTTGTTTAGCCAAATTTTGGTACCATCATCAAGTACCTTAAAAATTTTTTCATTTGTTGCTATTACGGTTTCAAAATTTTGGTTTGTATTATTAAGAAATAAATAATAGCCCATTATACTTGTACCAATTAAAACCATCAATACTGCAGCTATTTTTAACCAGCTTGAATAGAAAAATGGATTTTTCTTTGGCTTTGCATAATCAAATTTACCACCAAAATTTTCACTGCGATTAGCTTCAATTAATTCCCAAACCTGATTTAGTTGCGATATATTTGCCTTTGAATATTCTTCTTTAAAATAGTTGTCAAGATTAACGGATATTTTTTTACACTCTTTGTTATTATCGATCATCTTTTCCAATAAGATGCGATCTTCTTCAGCAATTTCTCCCGAAAGTTTTTTTGACAACAGCTCTGTGAATTGTTCTTTTTCCATTGTTTAATGCATATATATTAAAGACAACTTTGCGTAAAGAACTACTTACTGCTTTTATAAAAAAAACATCAATAAACCTGAAAGCGATTGTTTTTTAAATATTTTAGCTTGAGGATGGTAGCCGAGATACCCGCTTATAGCATCTGCAAGTGTTTTTACAGCTTTATATAATTGATTTTCAACTGTTCTTATTGAGATACCCAAGATCTCTGCAACCGCATTAGTTTTAAGTCCTTGCTCTTTTATAAGCCTAAATATGAGCCTGCGTTGCTCTGGAAGTTTCTCAACTGCCAGATCTAACAATCGAGCCAATTCTTTGTCATCCATTTCCTTAAAATTTTTATCCAAAGGCTCTTGAAATGATTGTTCATCGGGCCATGCAGCAAATAAAAGGTATCGCTTTCTTTCATATCTAATCAAATTAAGGCACGCATTTTTAATGGAAACGTATAAATATACTTCTGGATTAATCACTTTTGATAACTCAATTCTTTTGAGCCATAACTTTACAAAAAGTTCAGAGGTGATCTCTTCTGCGCTTTCTTGCTGTTTCGTATACTGTACAGCAAAAGAGAGAAGTTTGTTATGGTACAAGAAAAAAAGTTCATCGAATGCAGCCTTGTTTCCCTCCTGAATTTCCTTAAACAATAGTACAACCTTCAATTTTTCTTCTGGCATCAACCCTCAATTTTAAAACAAACAATTAGCTTATTGATAATGACACGGAATTTTGAAGATATACTTATTTCAGGATAAAAAATAAATGTAAATAGATTAATATCGCCAGAATAAGTAACTCAACTATAAGATAAACAAAGAAAATGATTAAGAAAGAAAACCATTTGAGTTGAGTTGATGTTGTTTAAGGATATCAACCTATTAGAATGACATGAGAGTTGCCTACATTTCTACTTACCCACCACGCGAATGTGGCTTAGCTACCTTTAATGAAGACTTAGTTAATGCTTTAAGTTTAAACCCATCGTATGATTCAAAGAAAAGTTTTGTAGTCGCGTTAAATGGGTCTGAAGATCTTAATGAACACGATTATCCAAACGAGGTTAAATTTATTATAAGACAACAAGTTCAGCAGGATTACATAGAAGCAGCTGATTTTATTAATAATAGCGAAGTAGATGCTTGTATAATCGAACATGAATTTGGAATATATGGAGGCGATAGCGGTGTCTTCCTTCTCTCACTGGCTAACAGACTGAAGAAACCTTTTGTTACCATTTTACATACCGTACTGAAGGAACCCAATTTTATGCAGCAGACGATTATCAAAGAAATCGCCCTAAAGTCTTCTAAAATTGTTGTAATGAGCCAAAAGGCCTTATTATTTCTAACCAGTATTTACGAAGTACCTAAAAGCGCTATAACTTTGATTGAACATGGCGTTCCTGATATCGAACCAACTGTAAATAATCAGATTGCTCAAAGCGAGCTATTTAAAAACAAAAAAATACTCTTCACCTTTGGATTAATTAGTCGCAATAAGGGGTTGGAAACTGTTATCAAGGCTTTACCTGCAATTGTTGTTAATCATCCTGATGTTTTGTATGTGGTTTTAGGGAATACCCACCCTGGCGTTATTAAGCACAATGGGGAAGAATATCGCGAGAGTTTAAAGGCTCTTGCTGAACAACTTGGTGTAAGCAACAACATTGTTTTTATCAATAATTTTGTATCGCAGGCAGAATTGCACCAATACCTAACGGCTTGCCACTTGTATATAACACCTTATTTAAATGAAGCACAGATAACAAGTGGAACCCTCTCCTATGCTGTTGGTGCGGGAGCAGCGGTAATTTCAACCCCTTATTGGCATGCAGAGGAATTACTTGCTGAAAATAGAGGACAATTATTTGATTTCAAAGATGACGTTCAACTTTCGAAAATTATTAACGAACTTTTAAGTAACGAAGCTAAACGGCAGACACTTAAACAAAATGCCTTTCAATATGGATTAAATTTAAGATGGCCTGCCATTGGTAATATCTATTTAAAGACATTAGAAGGTGCATTACTTCGGCAAAAAACACCAGATAAGGCAATACCTACAATATTAGACGTAGAAAACATGCCTTTATTAAATCTAAGTCACATTGCCTTGCTAACAGATAACACTGGAATTATACAACATGCCCGCTTTGGTATTGCTAATTTTAAGGAAGGATATTGTATAGACGACAATTCAAGGGCATTGATTTTAATGTTGATGCTCTATAAACAAGATAAAAGCCAGATTTCCTTAAAGTTAATGCCTGTTTACTTAGGTTTTCTTCAATATATGCAAACCTCTGACGGATATTTCAGAAATTTCCTCAGTTTTAACAGGAATTATTTGGATGAGGTAGGTTCAGAGGATTCTTTTGGACGAACAATATGGTCTTTAGGTTATTTAATTTGCTGCTCTCCTAATAATTCCTATCGGGAGTTTGGCAAAGAACTTTTGAGTCATTCGGTTACGCATTTTAAAAATTTAAAACATCTACGAGGCATAGCGAACTCATTGATCGGCGTTTGTTATTATCTGAGTGCCCATCCTGGAGATGAACGTTTTGTTGTAGAAGCCGACCATTTGGCCGCCTCATTAATAAGAGCATTTAAGAATTGTAAAGATGAAGAATGGCATTGGTTTGAGGATAGTTTAACTTATGATAATGCAATTTTACCGTTATCGCTACTACATTATTATGAAATTAGCGAAAATACCGAAGCATACGGTGTTGCTATGGAAAGTATTGCATTCTTAAACGGATTTTCGTTTGAAAATGGCTATTTGAATCCAGTTGGCAACGACGGCTGGATGAATAAAAACGGCAAAAATCCAATTTACGATCAGCAGGCGCTTGAAACTATGGCAATGGTGTTGATGTATTCGAAGGTTTTCGAAATTACTAAAGACAATAAATACTTAAAACTTATGCAAATAAGCTATGAATGGTTTTTAGGTAAAAACAGCTTACACGTACCCTTGTATGATTTTGAAACACATGGCTGTGCAGATGGATTACAATTCGATAGTGTAAATAGAAATCAAGGTGCAGAAAGTACAATTGCCTATTTTGTTTCGCATTTAGCAATTTTGAAAGCAGCTGAGTATGAATATGTTTCTTTATCCTCCCCTTTAATTGCCGAAAAAGAGGTGTGTAATAAATTATAATTTCATATCGTGAATTTCTAGCTTAATCCACCAAAAAATATGGTTTCCTATTTAACCTCAAGGGCTAAAATAGGAAACCATAAATAATTCCTTTAATATAAAATTGGTAACTTCTTAATCTTGATCTTTTAGGATTTTATCCAATAGATTATTTAATGGCACAATAGCAAAAGAAGAACAATAATCTGATAAGCCATATGGTATTATTAGATTACCGTGATGTATAATAGAACCACAAGAGTATAGTACGTTTGGTACATAGCCTTCCCTTTCATCCATATTTGGCACTAACAGTGGCTCGCTTAAGCGGCCAATTTCTTTAGATGGATCATTTATATCAAGCAGGCTTGCACCCAGGCAGTATCTTCTCATCGGGCCAACACCATGTGTAATAATTAGCCAGCCCTGGTCTGTTTCTATCGGAGAACCGCAATTGCCAATTTGGATAAATTCCCATGCGTGCAAAGGCGCTTGTAACTTAATAGGATCATCCCAAACAGTTAATCTATCCGAATACATTAAGTAGTTATTCCAGCCATCAATTCTCGACATCATGGCGTATTTTCCGTTAATTTTTCTTGGAAAAAGCGCCAGATTTTTATTTTGAGCCCCTTTACCATGCAGTGGGCTTACCTTAAAGTTGTAAAAATCTTTAGTCTGCATAAGTTTAGGCATAATGGTATCACCATCAAAAGCCGTGTAAGTTGCATAATAAATTACAGAACCATCATCTTTAATGAAACGGACAAATCTGGCATCTTCTATTCCCTTCCTTTCAAATTCTGATATTGGAAAAATAACACGATCAGATAAATCTGTATCTTTCGAAAAAGACATTTCATGATAAGTATCAGATAACCAAAGTATTTTATCGCACTCTAAATGCTCTGCATTATCATTTGTTGAGTTTTTAATATCTAAAAGAATTCTTCTCAGCTGAGCGTAATCAAATTTATCATCGAGTTTATCATTCAATCCAGCAATTATTTTTAAATCTATATTAGCCTCCGAAGCTTTTTTCAAAAACAAGCGTTTATTATAAATTTCGTTTTTAATAATTTCTGCCTCGCTAACATAATTGCTTACAGGTAAAATATTGATATTGCAATTGGCATCAATCACAGCCCTTCTAAAAACTATAGATGAAATATGGCCTTCTCCCACAGCTCTAAAGCTTAGTATTAGCCTTTTTTCACCTTGAATCAGATATTGCTGATTAGGATCTTCCACTACCGAAGGGTTAAAGAAAGCGGCAGATTCAATTGAATATTCATTAGTAAAATAAGAACCAATAAGATATTTTCGATTATCATTTAAGTCTGAATAATCTAAGGACATTTTTTCGAAAAGACCAGTAAGTTTTTTACAATTCTTAGCAAAAATCTTGGTTATATTTCTGTGTCTTTTTGAAAACTCCTGTAATAAAGGAATAATAAGATCATAAACTTCCTGATCGTTTAATTTCATTACATTCCTGATTACCTCTGTCGCTCTTTCATCTCCATTGTAAAAATACCTGGCGATTACTCTTTTTGGATCGGGATTAATTCTAATGGGCAACCTGTTGACTTCTACTCTCATAATCTTTATTTTTATTGATTAACAGTTTAGTTATAAAATAGTTGTTGTTTATTTTATTAAAAAGATGAGTTAAAAACAAAAATGATAACCTGTTAAGCCTGCTTATTTAAGCAATTTTCGGTGGCCATGGTTCCTTTAAATATTAATTATACCAGAATCATGAACTGCATAATAACTCGCATTTTCAAAAATTTTCGCCGTATACAAGCCAGTAAATTCACTAAAAGCAGGCAATATAAGTTGATGATTTCCAACTACAAAACAGGGTAATCTGATGTGCTTCTTTGTAGGAAGCATTAAGCTTATTCCAGGATGCAAATGCCCGCTAATCGTTGGTTTCAAATCATTTTCTGAATGTATATGATTAAAAAATATATTTTCTATTTGATAAGTATTGCAAACATGGTCGATTCCCATTTCAGCTATTAATTCTTCGCTAATCCGATCGTGATTACCTTTAACCAGTAAAAATTCGGTTTCTGCAAATTTTCCAGTTAACTGCTTAAAAGCTTTAACTTCATTATTGTGGCCTGCATGTACCAAATCGCCCACAATAATAACTTGTTTAGGTTTATATAATTCCAGCAAAAACGATAAGCGTGCCAAATCATTTTGACCAATTTGAGTGGGTACAGGAATACCGTTTTTTCTAAAATGTGCTGCTTTACCTAAATGTAAATCGGCCAATATTAATGCTTGTTTTTTAGGCCAAAACATGGCTTTGTGAGTAGATAACCAAAAACATTCTCCTGCAAAATCAAGGGTGTACTCTGCTAACTTCATTTTTTACTTTTGGTTTGCCTATTTTGATTATCCCGTAACTTTTGAATACGGAGCAATAAATCTTCGCTTGATAAAGATTGCCTTAAACTATCAACTTTAATTGGGAAGCTCAAGGGGGTAAATTTATTTGTAAATCTAAAAATAAGTTTGCTTTTATTTATCCGTTCAAAAGCTGCTCTCAACCTGGGCTCTTCTAATTGATGATTGAACACTTCCGTATAAGCTTGTTTTAACAAAATATTTTTAGGATCGTGTTCTTCTAACACTTTAAAAATAATGCCTGATGATGCCTGTAACGATTTGTTATTTTTTTGTTGGCCTGGATAATTTTGCATCACCATTCCAGAAATTACAGCAATATCCCTAAACTTCCTTTTAGCCATTTCCGTAGCATTAATACTGCTTAGCACATCATTAATTAAATTTTCTGAGCTTAAAACTTTTTTTAGTTCAGTCAAACTGAGATTAATTTCAGAATCGGAAAAGAGCTCAAAGCCATAATCGTTCATCGCCATAGAAAAACTAATAGGATATAGCAAACTGATGCGATGAGCAATTAAGGGCGCCATAACCTCATGAACAATTCTACCTTCAAATGGATATAAAAAAAGATGATTTCCTTCTTTGGTTTTAATTAATTCTACCAAGAACTCATCTTCAGCAGGAATATGAGAATCCTTATTTTGTTCTAAGCCTAAGGGTGCTAAAAATTTAAGTTCTTTTTCTTTAAAATCTCCAGTACCAAGCTGGGCTAACTTTTGGCGTAAAAAATGACTTAAATTAGTACTCAATGGCAAACGACCACCCAACCAGCTCGGCGTAATTGCTTTACCCGAACTCTTTTTTACATAGGCGGTCATATCTTTAATGCTGGCCAACTGCAGTATATGGCCTGCCAAAACAAATTTATCACCCTGTTTTAATTTTGATATAAAATATTCCTCAATCATACCAATATAGCCACCAGAAACCAATCTAACCCGCAACATGGCATCACTTACAATTACGCCAATATTAATTCGATGTAACATGCCAATTCTTCGCTTCTCTACAACCAACAACCCCTCTTCATTTTTTACAACTTTATGAAATTCCTCATAATTATCCATCGCTGAACCGCCTGTAGTTATAAAAGCGATGCAGTTATGCCATTCTTCATCGGTTATATAGTTAAAAGCATGACTATTCTTAATAACCGCGAACATTTCCTCCGACTTAAATCCACCACCTAACGCCAAGGTTACCAAAAATTGCAGCAGTACATCAAAGCTTAGTACAATTGGCTCCCTGGGTTCTATAGTTTTAGTTTTGATGGCTTCTTTTAAAGCTGCCACTTCCAAAAGTTCTAAAGCATGGGTAGGCACAAAATATATTTTCGACACCTCAAAAGGACTATGTCCACTTCGCCCTGCCCTTTGCATAAAACGGGCGACACCTTTACTCGAACCTACCTGTACAACGGTATCAACAGGTTTAAAATCTACTCCCAGATCTAGAGAAGATGTAGAAACAACTGCCTTTAGTTTGCCAAGGCTCAAGGCTTCCTCAATCCATCCTCTGATATGTCCATCTATAGAACCATGATGCAAAGCAATCTGCCCTGCAAAATCAGGGTAACTTTCTAAAAGCATTTGGTACCAGGCCTCACTTTGGCCTCTTGTATTGGTAAAAACTATAACCGACTTGCTATCAAGAATTATTGGTACTACTTGTGCCACCAATTTCGTACCCAGGTGACCTGCCCAAGGCAAAACATCTAATTCCTTCGGATAAACAGGCAATATTTCGATGTGTTTTTTTTCTTGAGCAACAATTTTTACCCTTTTCTTTTGCTCTGGTATTAAAACTTCCATCGCTTGGTCTAAATTACCGATGGTAGCGGTAATTCCCCATATTTTTATTTTAGGTAAGATATGTTTCAGAAAAGCGACAGCAAGCTCAATCATAACACCTCTTTTACTGCCTAAAAGTTCATGCCATTCATCAATTGCTATGCCTTTAAGGTTTTTAAAGAATTTTTCCCTACTCTTTTGAGCAATTAGAAGGTGTAAACTTTCTGGCGTAAGCAGTAAAACATCAGGCATTTGTCTGGTTTGTCTTTGCTTGATTTTTACATCCGTATCTCCATTTCTCACTTCAACTGTCCAATCTAAACCGATTTCATCAACGGCTTCCTGCATGGCCCTGGCTAAGTCTGTTGCCAAAGAACGCAACGGACTTACCCAAATGAACTTCAATCCAGAATGATATTTCTCTGGATTATTCATGAAATCGATAATCAATGCTAAAAAAACTGAAAATGTTTTACCAAAGCCCGTTGGTGCCACAACCATTCCACTATAGCCTAAAGCATATTTCTCCCAGCATTTTTTCTGATACTCGAATGGAGCGATATTTTTAGAGCTCATCCAATCTGAAACCACTCTATAACCATCAGTTTGCTGAAATTTATTTACCATTTAAGGAATCAGTTTTTTAATTTCTATTATATCATCTATATCCGCAACTGTTTTATCTTTTCGCCAGCGAACAATTCTTGGAAACCGTAATGCAACTCCCGACTTATGTCGATTACTGTAAGCAATACCTTCAAAAGCCAATTCAAAAACCAATTCAGGCTTAACTGTACGTACAGGCCCAAATTTTTCGATGGCATTTTTATTAACAAAACGGCTTACTTCCTGAATTTCTTTATTGCTCAAGCCAGAATAAGCTTTGGCGATAGTTACCAGTTTATCCTCCTGTTTCACAGCGAAGGTATAATCTGTGTAATAGGCACTTCGCCTTCCTGATCCTTTCTGAGCATAAATTAAAACCGCATCAATTGTTAACGGCTCTATCTTCCATTTCCACCAATCGCCCCTTTTTCGCCCAGCGTGATAAATGGAATTGTATCGCTTTAACATCAATCCTTCACTGTTAACTTCTCTGGAATTAGCTCTAATTGTTACCAGATCAGACCAGTTTTTAAAGCTAATAATTTCTGAAATATGGAACGGATTTCCTGGATTTAATTTAATCCAGGTTTCTAATTTACGCCGCCGTTCGATAAATGGTTGATCACGGCAGTCTTCTCCTTCCAGTTCTAACAAATCGTAAAGAAAAATTTCTACAGGAATTTCCTGAAGAATTTTAGAAGGTAAATTTTTCCTGTTCAAGCGCTTTTGCAGCTCATTAAAATTTAAAATCTGCCCATCTTTAACGGCTAAAACTTCGCCATCGAGCACAAAATTTCCTGAACATTTTAACAAAGCATCTCTAATTTCTGGAAATTGATCTGTAACGAGTTCCTCCCCCCTCGACCAAATAAAAACTTCGTTTTCCCTTTTAATTAACTGTGCTCTAATCCCATCCCATTTGTATTCTGCCTGCCACTCTTCTGGTATGGCCGATTGCTCAAAGTCTTCCGATAAAGGATAGGCTAAGCAAAAAGGATAAGGTTTTGAAATAGCTGCACTGATGTATTTTCCCTGTATCAAGCTATCAAAATCGACCTCATTTATATTCCAGCTTCCCATTATACTATGGGCAACAGCCGAGGCTTCCATATCATAATAATGCGCCAGGGCATTTATTAAAGATTTAGAAGACAGCCCAATTCTAAAACTACCGCCTAAAAGTTTATTAAAAATAAAACGTTCTGTAAGCGGTAAATTATCCCAGGCATTGAGTACAAAAGATTTTTTCTCTGCATCGTCTTTGCCAGATAACTGTTGAATCAAATTCATCCATTGAGATAGATTATAATCGGTATAACCAGTTTCAGGCGGCAAAATAAGCGCCAGAGTTTCTGCCAGATCTCCAACCGAAGAGTAAGCTTCTAAAAATAACCATTCAGGAATTCCTGTTAATTCTATTGCCCATTGCTTAAGTAAAGCCGTATTTACATTTCTTTTTGGCCTTTTACCTGTAAAAAGTGCAAGAAACCAAAGCTTGTCCTGGGCTGTTGCCTCCCTTAAAAACTGATCTACAGCTTCCAGTTTCAGCTTAGTTTTATTGCTGCTATCCAGCTTATTAATTAAAGATGCAAAAGCCTTCATTACCCTACAGTTTTAACTTCAAGTTTTTCTTCACTTTCTTCTTCCTCTTCACCAAATTTTGTCTTTAATTCTACGGCTTCAATTCCAATTTCGTTAAGGTATTTTGCAAAAACCGCTGTTTGCCCATGCGTTACGTAAACCTTTTCTGCTCCAGTTCCTTTTACAGCTTCCAGCAAGCCACTCCAGTCGGCATGGTCGCTAATTGCAAAACCTGCATCTGCACTTCTCCAGCGTCGGGCACCACGTAACTGCATCCAGCCAGAACATATTGCATAAGCCATATTTGGGATTTTTTTTATCAGTCTAGAATCCTGCAAAGCGGGAGGTAAAATAACGATTTCCTTATCCAAATATTTTAAATCTCGATTAAAATCTAAGGTATCATACACGGGCAATTTAATGCCTACGCTTGTGTAAGCATTGTTCAATCGAGCAATAGCGGTATGTACATGTAATTGTGCTACATCTTTCAGGGCCTGCATAATGCGCTGGGCTTTTCCCAAAGAGTAGCCAATAAATACAGACGTTTTACCATTATTTTGGTTATTAAGTACCCATTGCTGCAACTGTTCATTTTGCTGCTCTATCGGAAGCCAGTTATAAATAGGTAAACCAAAAGTACTCTCTGTTATGAATTCATGACATTTAACAAGTTCAAATTCAGTAGAAATACCATCATTCTGCAACTTATAATCGCCCGAAATAACGACAACCTTTCCTTTGTAAGACAAGCGAACCTGTGCGGACCCAATAATATGGCCCGCAGGATGAAGCGATAAATTAACCCCATTGATTATTAAACTTTCATTGTAATTTAAGCCCTGTACCTGAATATCTTCACCAATACGGCTTTTTAAAATTGGCACGGTAAAGTGATGGCAAAGATATTTTGTCATACCAGGTCTTGCGTGGTCGGCATGGCCATGTGTAATTACAGCAAAATCTACAGGCAACCAGGGGTCTATATAAAAATTACCAGGTACGCAATAAATCCCCCTTGGTGTAAATTTCAGCATTCTAATTTTATTAAGCAATTAACAAACCTTCCCACTAAGAACATTGCATGAGGTAAAATGTTTAAGTAAATAATTGATGTGGTTGGACAAGTAGGTTACATTGGCCAACGGGAAAACTATTTTAAAAATCTTTATGTCTCTTTTATTACAACTATCGTAGTTTACTACAATTTCAAGGAGAAGAATTTAGTTGCACAACATTCATTTAGCTTCAATTGATATTTTTTATAGAATTGTATTATGTAAGTGGGATTTTTTTCAAATTAAGGTTCTCAACAATTTATAAAGTATCTAAATATTTAAAATTTGCATTTTTTCATTTAAAACTTATAATAATGATAAATTAAAATAAGGGGAGATTTGTAGAATATTAAAATTCTATGAGAAATATATTTACTACTGTTTTTCTATTTATCACCTATTTTGCATACGCACAAACTGGTATTGGAACAATTACCCCGCGAGCAACTTTAGATATTATATCGAAACCTGCAGACTTATCAGTTGTTGATGGAATTATTGCACCACGTTTAACTGGTAATGAATTAAAAAATAAAGATAACATATACGGAAATAATCAAAACGGAACGCTTGTATTTGCAACATCACCCGCTTCTCCAAGTACTCCGAAAACAATAGAAGTGGTTAAATCTGGATACTATTATTATGATGCCACAGCAGAGAAATGGCTTGCGTTTAAAAGTTCAGCAGATAATCAAACTATAACAAATGTTATTAGTAACCCCATTAATACCATAACTTCTACGGTTAACGGAATTACCTCTACCACAAGTGCCGTAAATTCAGTTAGTAATTCCGTTTCGAATACGAACTTTTTAACCACCACTGTTAACGGAATTAATAGCACCCCTGTTGCTGTAAAGAATATTTACAATAGTGATGGAACTTTAACGGGAAATCGCACGATCACAATGGAAGGTAATGGGCTTCGCTTTGGAAGTGCAACAGGTGATACCAACTTTGATGGAAATTATATTTACCAAACCTCTAAAAGCACTTCTGTAACGCACCAATTAGAGGCTGGAACAGCTCCTAATAATGGTACACTATCGATGTCAATTGTTTCAGGAACTCAGGCAACTATTCAGGCTGGTAATGGTGCTAATGTACTAGTGATCAGAACACAATCTACAAATCTTCCTGCACCCATTACATTTAATACATCTAATGGAGGGGGCGCAACTGCTCAAGGAAGAGCAGAAATTAGTGGCGACGGAAGATTTAATGTTGTTCAAAGTTTAAGCGTAGGATACAACAGTCAACAAACCTTTACTGGATCCCAAAAACTAAAAGTAAACGGAAGCATCGTAACCACTTCAAACACCTATCCAGATTATGTTTTTGAGAAATACTTTACTGGAAACTCGTCCATAAATCCAAAATATGATTTTAAAAAACTTGAAGAAGTCAAATCATTTATACAAAAAAACCATCATCTTCCAGGCATTATATCTATTAAAGATTTACAAAAATCGGAAGGCGGATATGCTATCGATTTAACAAAACTAAGTATTCAGCAACTGGAAAAAATTGAAGAACTATATCTCCATGTTATAGAATTGGAGAGTTTAACAAAAAAGCAGCAAAATCAAATCCAAAAGTTAGCAATCAGATTAGAAAATATTGAAAAGAACTTTTAAAGCAATAGCTCATTCCAATTTCTTGATGATGTGCAGCACTTTTTTTTCTAAGAGATTTATTAAGATATTTGTAATTTTAATAAAAGCTATTAGTCATGGAAAATGATGTGCCCTATTTCAAAACGTTCAACGAATTTTTCAGTGCCCTGAACCTCCAGCCATCAAAATTTGAAGGAATATATGTTGACAAACTGGATAGATTGTAGACACATCCTTCTCTAGAAATGCCACCTTTCAAACATAATTTTTATGGAATTAAATTATTGATAAAGGGAGAAGGTGTGATGAGGATTGGTAAGTGGAAACAAACCTTAATGAGTCCTGCTATATACGTATCACCACCGAATCAGATTGCTTCCTGCGTGATGAAAGACGATGATATTTTAGAATATGCTTTAGCGATTTCGGTTAAATTTGTCGAAAATCACTTAAAATTAAAAAAGTTCATATCTGTATTCGACTATTTCCAGGCTGATAAATCTGCACCAATGGTTGTAGAGGCAAAAGAATTAGAAGAACTAATGACTATTTTTGATTGCATTTATGATGAATATAATTCAGATGAAAGAGAAGGCTCTATAGAAATTATGGCCTCAGCAATTTTGATTTTATTTATGAAAATAAAAAGGCTCCATCAAAAATATATTGTTGCCACTAATATTTTAGATGAGGTTAATTCCCTAAAAAAAGTTGATACATTAAGTAATCGTTTCCTCACTTTGTTACAAGAAGAAAATCAAAACGAAAACTCGGAAACGATCGAATACAATATTGCCTACTATGCTTCTAAATTAGCCGTACATCAAAATTATTTAAGTTCGAGGTTAAAAACAGAAACTGGCAAATCTGCCAAAGAGCATTTAAATGCAAAAATAATTCATACTGCAAAAACTTTGCTACAACAAACAGATTTACCAATAAAAAAAAATTGCGTCTAACTTAAATTTCAAAGAATCGTCTCACTTCAACAACTTTTTTAAAAAACAAACTTCGCTTACCCCAAAGCAATTCAGAAAAGAAGTTTAATCACCAAACTACCTTACTTAAAGCAAATTATACTCACGCTTAGTAAATCGCTTCTAAATTTTAACGATGATGCAATTCTTATTGTTTTCATCTCTTCTAATTTCCTTCTTATAAAATTTAAAAGCGTATCAGCTCACTTGTAAAATGTTGTTGCCTTTGCTAATTTAATGCGTTTTTAAACTGATATTTATTCCATAGATTTGAGGAATACTCAACTGCCTACTGAATGGATTTAAAGGATAATGCGCAACTGTTGTTTTTTGTAGAAAGTGCTCCAATCGGCATTTGCATACTTAACGCGAATTCCCTTGTAGTCGAAATGCTTAATGATAAATTTCTGGAGATTGCAGGCAAACCTAAAGAGTCGATTTTAAATAAGTGGTATTGGGAACCTTTTGCTGAAGTAAAGGATTTTTACCAAAACGCTTTGAAAAATGTTGCAGAAACAGGAATTGCTTATCATGCCGATGAAGTACAAATGACTTTATTACGTCATGGAAAGGCTGATGAAATATTTGTAACGTTCGTTTATGCTCCCATAAAAGATTCAAATGGAAACATCTCTAAAATTGCTGTTTGGGTATTGGAAAATACCACTCAGGTACACGAAAGAAAAAAAGTTGATCAGGCAAACAGAGCCTTGGAAAAAGAGCGTGATAGGCTAAATGAATTTTTCATGAAAGCTCCAGCTGGAATTTGTCTGTGGACGGGCCCAAATCTCGTATATGAAATGGTAAATCCTGCTTATCAAAAAATTCTGGCCAGACGAAATTTACTCGGACGCCCGATTTTAGAGGCTGTACCAGAATTGAAAGGAGCACCACTTATCGATTCGATGTTAGATACTTATCATAACGGAACACCTTTCGAAGTGCATGAGCTTTATGTGCCAATTGCCGATTATGAGGGTGGCCCCACAGTTGATCGATATTTTACCTTCAACTACGTACCCAGAAGAAACGTTAATAATGAAATTGATGGCGTTTTTAATTTCGTATTTGAAGTAACCGAACAGGTTTTGTCCAGAAAAAAAATTGAAGACAGCGAAAAGCATTTTCGCCACCTCTCCGATTTGGTACCTGCCAAAATTTCAAATGCATTACCATCGGGTGAAGTCACTTTCTTTAATCAAAAATGGCTGGATTTTGCTGGGATGAATTTTGAAGATTTAAGAGATTTCGGATATCACCAAATGATGCATCCAGATGAAATTTCAGACTTCCAGGCAGGTTTGGAGCAGGCCGCAGCTTCTGGCCAACCTCATGTTTCGGAAATGCGTTTCAAAAATACAGAGGGAAAATATATTTGGCACCTGAATATTGCATCTCCAATACTTGATGAAAATGGTCAGATTAAAATGTGGGTTGGTTCAACCACAGATATTCAAAAATTAAAAGAAGAAGATCAAAGAAAAGCTGATTTCGTAAGCCTTTTATCTCATGAACTAAAAACTCCCGTCACGTCAATTAAAGGCTACATTCAGTTAATGCAGCGTGAAATCAAGAAAAATAATCTGCAAAAAGAAAAGATTGAAAGTGGCTTGGATCGCGTAGATAGACTTGTTAAGCAGCTTACTGGTTTAGTATCAGATATGCTGGATTTATCGCGTATAGAAACAGGCCGCCTTGATTTGAACAGAAAAACAGTTGTCTTAAACACTTTAGTAACTGAAGTTGTTGAAGATTTTAGAATGACAGCACCTGAACGAGACATTACTATAACACAAAGTGAAGAGTTGGTTACACAACTGGACCACGACAAAATTGCGCAAGTATTAATCAATCTAATCTCCAATGCGATTAAGTATTCGCTGGCAAAAAGTCCGATAAATATCGAAATAAGCAAATCTGATCAAAACGGTATGGTTAGCATTACCGATCAAGGCATCGGAATAGCTGAAAAAGACCACAAGAAAATATTTGAGCGCTTTTATCGTGTAGAAGGTAAAGATGAAAAACATTTCTCTGGATTTGGAATAGGATTATACCTTGCCCACTCAATTATCGAACGTCATGGTGGCAAACTCACCATTCAAAGCAAACCACAAAAAGGCTCCACTTTTACATTTTCTATTCCGCTAAGCGATTCTTAACACCTTCCCACCTTATACGGGAAATTATCATGAGAAAAATCTAAAATCGCAATTATAAGCGAGTTTGATTTTATGTTATCTTCGTTTATTTTTTGTGCAAAATAAATATTGCAGCTGGCTATAATTTAATCTAATTTAGAGTAGCAATATTAAAAATTAACTTATGAAAACTGTAAATCTGGGTGCATTCTGCATCAGTCTCGCTGTGAAAGATATTCACGCGTCAAAAGCATTTTACGAAAAATTGGGTTTTACCGAAACTGGCGGAAATATAGACCAGAACTGGTTGGTGCTCAGAAACGAAGATAAAGTTATAGGGTTGTTTCAGGGGATGTTCGAAAAAAACATGCTCACCTTCAATCCTGGCTGGAACCAACAGGCTCAACCTGTGGAGACTTTCACTGATGTTCGCGAAATTGCTAAACAACTTTCAGCTAATGGATTGGAATTAAATGAAACACCCAAGGGCGATAGTGGTCCTGCTTATATAACTTTAACGGATCCTGATGGAAACCCAGTGTTGATAGACCAACACCGTTAATTCTTGTAACTAAACCAAATAAATTTTATAATATATGGCAACAACAAACACCTATTTAAATTTTAACGGAAATTGCGAAGAGGCATTCAATTTCTATAAATCCGTTTTCGGTGGCGACTTCACTTACATCGGTCGTTTCGGCGAAATGCCACCTAGCGAAGAATTTCCAGTAGCAGAGGCTGACAAAAATAAAGTTATGCATGTTTCGCTACCAACTGGTGCTTCGGTTTTGATGGGAAGTGACAATGGCGAACAGTACGAATCTTCTTTTGTTAAAGGCAATAATTTTTCAGTTTCGATAAATGCCGATAGTAAAGAAGAGGCAGATAAATTATTCAACGGGCTTTCAGCAGGTGGCCAGGCAACTATGCCAATGAGTGATACTTTCTGGGGTGCATACTTTGGTATGTTTACCGATAAATTCGGAGTCAACTGGATGGTAAACTATGATGATCCTGCTAAAATGCAACAGCAATAATTACAAAAAAGGATTTAACCAGAGATAGTTCAATCCTTTTTTGCTTTTGATATTATCCAAATTATTCTTTTATAAGAAACCAATAATTTACCACGTTATTATTTGCTTCTAAAACATTATAATAAAACGTGAAAAGGATACTTCTCTACATTAATTAGAGCATGTTGATTAGAAACGGGCACTTCTGCCAACAGCTGATCGTTGCTTGGCCGCCCAACTTTAAATTTGTTTGTAGCCGCACAAAATCCAATTTAATAATTAAACAACAAAAAACTTAACTCGTTTTAAATACCAAACTTTGGTCGTTAAACTAAAACCTTACTTTTTCGAAATAACAACTGTTATTATGCATTGTTCTCGGTTACCATTACGAAAAGCACCTAGCTTTATAAATGGCTTAACCCGCTAATCTGACCTCGAAAATAACCCGCAGAGCCAATATAGCCTGCCGAATAGAAGTTTTGACACTTCCGAGTGGAAGTCCCAGTAATTCTGAAATTTCTGGATGGGTATAGCCCTTGTAATAGAATAAATCTAACATCTGACTGTGCTTTGGACTAAGTTGATTCAAAATATTCTTGATGCCAATGGTATCAATGTTAAAAGAATGGGTGTACTCATCTAAACTAACGCCAGCCTGTTCGAAGGCAACATGAGTACGCTCCTGCCGTGAAACGCGAAGGCGCAAATGATCTATAGCCGTGTTTCTGGCAATATTAAGCATCCAGGTGAATAAGCGTGCCTTATGCTCATCATAACTATGAAAATTTCTTCTGATTTTTAGAAACACTTCCTGAAGCAAATCCTCGGCAGTTTCCTGTTGATTAACAATTTTAAACACCACACCAAAAAGGTTTGCTGCATATTTATGATATAAAAAATTAAATGCAGGAAGCTCTGCTTTCCGAAGCGCCTCAATGAGAACCTGCTCCGAAGCATCGGTAAGCGGCAATAGCTTGTGCTTTAATTCGTTAGGGTATGGTAAATGTGCAATCATGGGCGTTGATATGATGAAACAACAATACATTTTTAGATAAGTTTTCAGTATTCCTTGTTGCTATATCTTTTTTAATGAAACAACAAGAGCACTACTAAAAAAAGTGCTGTTCCTGAACCAAAATATAACCCTATTCACCAACGAACCTGGTTAGGTCTGCATTAAGTTGATCGGCTCGCCTTTGTCACAATATATTTCACACCAGAGATAATCGAGGCAGCCTGCTCACCCATTGCTTTAATTGGTAAGGTTTAGTCTTCAACTCCATGAATAACCAAAGTTTATATCAATCGCCAAAATATCTCAAATCTGCGTATATATTTAGGAGACTCTAATTCTAATAGATTTTGATCTATAATGCTGGAATGAGAATATTGTCGGTACACCATTCCGTTCCCAAAAATCAGCTTAATTCCAAAACAAATTTCTTTAACGTATTGAGATTACCATAAGCATCACCCATGGTATTATTAAAATATACAAAAACCTTTTTACGATCCAGTAACCATTCGGCTATGTAACCAGCGTATTCATAAAGGACGTCATCAGTATAACTACCCCGATAATTACCGCCTGGCCCATGAAAGCGGAGGTAAATAAAATTGT
This sequence comes from Pedobacter ginsengiterrae, assembly GCF_039537385.1. Lineage (NCBI taxonomy): Bacteria > Pseudomonadati > Bacteroidota > Sphingobacteriia > Sphingobacteriales > Sphingobacteriaceae > Pedobacter > Pedobacter ginsengiterrae. The sequence goes on along the minus strand of NZ_BAABAK010000016.1, from coordinate 16,647 downwards.
GATCAACAGCATCAAACGGACTTGCTACTGAACCCTTATCATGAATAACCATCCCAAGATTGTGTGCTTCCAATAGCTCATAAACTTCTTCAGTATATAGAGATTGATGCCTGAATTCAAGGGCAACATTCCAGGCATTATCAGGATTATGCTCTTGTAAACTAAACATTAAATCGGAAAGCTGACCTAAATTTGCATTTCTTATACTTGGTGGAAACTGAACCAGAAGACAACCTTTTTTCTCACCCACCTGGTTAATAACATTCATAAACTTAGCGATATCGCCAATCTGGAATCCTAATTTCGGTACATGCGTAATCCCCTTAAAAAGTTTAAAAGTAAATCGGAAATCATTTGGCACCTCATCACTCCATTTTTTGATTGTAGAAGCCAATGGAATCTTGTAAAATGAGCTATTAATTTCAATGCTGTTCATAAGTGAACCATAATAACACAATCTAGATTTATTTATATAAGCCTCTGGATAATGCGATTTATTTGGCACTGGCAAAATTAAGCCACTGGTACCTGAATAATAACTTTTCACTTCGTGCTTCATAATTCATGCAACAACAATAAGCATGTAATTGTTGTGAATCCGTTTATTTATTTGATTAGCTTAAACAACATGAATGGTTAAAAAAATCGCCTGGATAATTGATATAAGTATAAATACGGTAACCATGTTATATACGCATTCACAACGCAAAGGAGGTAAGAACTCAATTTTGGCGGTATGGGTTTTGTTTTAACTGGTTATACGCTAAAACAAAAACTTATGACACAGAAAGAATTCAGCGATTGTATCACCATTCACACGTCGTCATTGAGATTACATGCGCTCAATTTCACCCGAGATCCCGAAGATGCTAACGATTTGCTGCAGGAAACACTCCTTAAAGCCACCCGTTTTTTTTCTAAGTTTGAAGATGGTACCAACATCAAAGGATGGCTGTTTGTGATTATGAAAAATACTTTCATAAACAATTACAGAAAAGAACAAAAAAGCCGGGAACGCACTGTACAGGAGGCCGAGATTACTTCCGCTAACCTTCATTTCAGTGCAACCACCAATGACTCGGTAGGCAGTTTTGCCATGCAGGATATCAGCAAGGCACTATGCACATTACCCGACAAATATTCTGTTCCGTTTATCCGCTACTTTGAAGGTTATAAGTACCATGAAATTGCCGACGAGCTGCAGATTCCTTTAGGCACGGTTAAAACTTATATTCACGAAGCCAGAATACTTCTAAAAAAACACCTTAAACAATACCAGAACTAAAGCAAAAAAGGAGAGCAGGTTTAAAGTTGCTCTCCTTTTTTTAGTGCAATAAGATATTTTTTTAGTGCAAAAAGATAATGCTTCTTAAAAACCAGAGTGTATTTGCAAGTGGAATATACCTTTTTTTATGAAGCAAAATACCCAAATATCAATTTTTAGGTAGTGAAATAAAAAACGTTGTACCCACATTTTCTTCACTAACAAACCAAATCCTACCACCGTGTAGCTCAACAATACTCTTAATAATCCCCATTCCTAATCCACCCGATTCTGCTCCGTTAAGTCCTTTTCTTAAAACTTCCTTATTGTATTGAAAAAGTTGATTACGCAATGCTGCTGGAATACCAATACCATTATCACTAACGGAAACAATAACTTCATCTGTCCGCTCTTCCGCATAAACTTCTATAGTTCCGCCTTCTGCGGTAAATTTAATGGAGTTGGAAATTAAGTTATTAATCACCTGCAAAAACTTCATGCTATCCAAAAACAAAAAAATCTTCTCCTGGGCACTCGAAAAAACAAAATTTCTCACCTGCTGAAGGTGCGAACGGTTATAAAACCGCACAACATCTTGTAGTTCCCAAACTAAATCGGCCCGCTCCTTTTTAATCGCAACAACCGAAGATTTCAGAAACTCATGGTTAACCATACTCCGTACCAATTTCAGATTGCGATCGCACATTTCATTTATAAACTGTAACGATCTTCTTAAATCGTTTTCGTCTAAAGTTCCGATATTATTTTCCAGCGAACTTGCGGTCATACGGATCATGCCCATCGGCTCTTTTAAATCATGAGCCAGTACTTCAAGCGTAATATTTTTATGTGCATTAATTTGCTCAATGTGAATTTTATTCTGCTGGTCGATGGTAAAATCTTCAATAATCCCATATAGGTAATCCCCATCTTCCGAAACCACTAACGAACACCTGAGGTATTTTTCCTCTTCATTGATATAAAGCTTAAACAAATATTTTTTTGCTCCGCCATCCGTGATTAGCTCCTCATAACAGGTCATTACATGCTCAACATCATCGGTGTGGAATTTTGCCATCAGCCAGTCCATCGATCCGTTTAACGCTGCAGGCTCGAGGCCAAAAATCCTGAAAAATACAGCATTATGATATTCAAAAATAAATTCGCGTAGATTATAAATAAAGTAGCCATCAGGCGATACGCTTCCCATCTGGCAAAAAATCTGTTGATTAATTGATAGCATCATATACGTTTCACTATGAAGTGAACAAATAATTAATTTAGAATACCTTTACTATAAGCAAAACGGATAAGTACAGCGGTATTTTTTGCCCCGGTTTTGTCAATAAGGCTTTGCCTGTGTCCTTCCACTGTACGCCTGGAGATAAAAAGTTTGTCCGCCATTTCAGCGTTAGTAAGTCCTTCTGCAATAAGTTGCAGAATCTCGATCTCCCTCGACGAAAATTCTCCAGGTTGTATATTACAGGCTGATGAAAGCTTAGCATCTATTACTTCATCTATAATTCTGATCGCAAATAATGAACAGACATAACGCTCTCCCTTTACAATTCTTGATAAGGCAAAGAAAAGTTCTTCAGAATCTACCGATTTACTCAAAAAACCTTTTGCTCCTGCCTGGATTGCCTGATAAAAATGAGCATTATCTTCCATCATCGACATGATTAAAACAGGTATTCGAAAATCCTCCTGTTTCAAGGCAGCTGTCATTGCAATACCATCCAGAACTGGCATATTAATGTCTGAAACTATGATATCTGGTTTTGTTCCATTACGAATTGCATCCAGAACTTCCTGTCCGTTACTGGCTTCAAATATAACTTTATATTCGTTTGTTGATTCGAGGAGCATTTTAATCCCATTCCTCACTACTTTGTGATCTTCTACTAAAACGATTTCTTTCATTAGGTTTAATGCGTATTCCAGACAATGCATTGTTGGATTGTCAAAATGGTTAGCATGGGTAAAACAATACCTACTCCATAAAGTTTTAAATAGATTTTAATAAATAAATTCGATGGCTTTTATGCATTAAGATAAAATCTATATCTGCTCGATACTTCCATTTATCAAAAAAATATAAGCCAGTTAATTAAAACAGGTAGCTGGCACAATAAGTTATAAATACGGATTAACTATAAGTTCGATACCCGTTTTTTATTCGCGACCAAACTATCTGTGGCAGAGCGGGTTCTTATCTATATAAAAATTAAACCTATGGAAACTTCAAAAAAAACACCGAGCAAAACTGGTAGCAAAGCAACAACTACCAATGCTGGAAGTAAAGCAACAACTAAAAAATCAAATAATACGACTGGTAAAATCGAACATGCTGAATTTCACGAATTCTTTATAGATGAGTTGAAAGATATTTACTGGGCCGAAAAACACCTGGTTAAAGCACTTCCAAAAATGAAAAAGGCAGCTACAAGTCCTGAACTTGCTGCTGCATTCGAAAAACATACACAAGAAACGCAAACCCATATCGATACTTTAGAAGAAGTTTTCGCCTTGCTGGATGAGAAACCAGCCGCAAAAAAATGTGATGCTATGGCTGGCTTATTAGAGGAAGCAAATGGCATAATCGAAGATACCGACGCGGGAACAATGATTAGAGATGCAGGACTAATTTTGGCTGCGCAAAAAGTAGAGCATTACGAAATTGCTACCTATGGAACATTAAAGGTATTTGCCGAAAATATGGATCGTACCGATGTTGCAGATCTTTTAGATCAAACATTAGAAAACGAAAAAGCGACTGATGTTGCCCTAACGGAAATTGCAGTTGCTGCAATAAATTCCGAAGCTGCAGCCGAATAATTGTTTTAAAAAACATAACGAAAATCAGATTTAGAAGTGGGATGTGGTGCATCCGAATATTAAAGATATCACTCCTAAATTAGAAGAAAAGGCAGTGCCATTGGTGCTGCCTTTTTCTGTATTTCCTCAAAGAAAGAAGTAATTTCCATGTTTAAATGGCCCTTAGAAACTTATTTAATTAAACAACTAAATTATAAATAACCCTATCATGGTGCTGTACGCTAGATTAATAGCAATTGATACGAACAGCTCTGCCACAACGATAAGAAACATCGAATTAATTACCTAACTTGTTGTCCCATCCACTATTTATACTTCCCGACATGCTGTCCACAACTAGTGAACAAATCAATAACCTCAATCAACTGAATGAGGAACTGGAAAATTATTTCAGCAACACCATTATACCACAAATTTTTGTAGATGCAAAACTCATCTTAAGAAAATTTACCCCTCCTGCAATGAAACAATTTAACCTGAAAGCGGATTTTATTGGAAAGCCATTGGAGGAAATTAAAGAGAACTTCCGGTTCCCAACGATTATTGATAATATTAAAACAGTTATTGCTACCGGTAAGATTTTAGAAAAAGAAATTCAAACCACCGATATGCGGTGGTTTCAAATGAATGTACTTCCATACCTTATACGAAAGGAAAACATCACTAATGGTGTGATCATTACTTTCGTAGATATTAATTCAAGAATTCGCGATTTAAATGAGCAGGAGAAAATGCTGGCTGAACATGAACTTCTGCTTGATACAATTGCCCACGATATTAAAAACCCTTTATTGGCACTAAGCCTTTCGGTGCAAATGATGAAAAATTTACCCGCCCGAAGTCTTGAATAATTATCACGTTTAACCGAAAATCTTGAAAAAAGTATAGAAAATATGAAAGGGGTTGTAGATAGCATGCTCGATTCCAGATGGCAGAAGCAGCGATATCATGCAAGAGAAGAATTACTGGATATAGGTAGCGTACTGGAAGATGTGCGGCTTACCATTGCACCGCAGATAATAGAATCTGCTGCCGAAATTACGACCGATTTTAAGATTTCGGAAATTACTTTTGTACGCCGCAAACTGAGAAGCATACTGTATAACTTACTCAACAATGCCATTAAATATACTTCGAATGGCGTGAAACCGATAATTAAAATTACTACAGAAAAAATTGATGGGTATATCGTAATCAGCGTATCGGATAATGGAATAGGCATAAGCGAAGAAGCAATTCAACATATTTTTTCTAAGTTTCAACGCATCAAAACCAATGTGGAAGGTTCGGGCGTTGGGCTTTATCTGGTTCACACAATTGTTACAACTTCTGGTGGTAAGATCAAAATCGATAGCTCAGAAGGTAAAGGCGCAGTGTTTCAGGTATTCTTAACGTTGCATAATCAGGATAAATTATAGAACTGCAAAGTTACCTACCCTGACAAATTATTCTTGTTAAGACAAATTCAGCCCTTGCTGATTTTCTTGTCTTAATGAAAAAGATTCAAGTCTAAAAAAAGAAAGTGCCCTAGGTATTTCTAGGGCACTTCTTGGTGCAATTATTCAGTTATGGTATTATTTTATGGTATATATAAAAACCATATTTTTTTTATACTGATTACCAGCGAGACGGTTATTGGTTATGTGTGGTAATGGCTTGTCCAATCTCATTTACAAATTTTTCATCCAGATGATCCATTGTTCTCCATTGTACTACTTCATCAACAGACTCTGCGTATATAACACCAACCTTTTCTCCATTCTCTATAATTCTATAGGTGCCGTTATCCTGAGGTTCAACCGTAAACACGCCATGCTCATTCCTAATTTCGAATTCATCAAGGTTCGCAACTTTCGGAGATTCTACTTGCTGCTTATTTTCTGAATTTATATGAGAATGATCAATAAGTTCATGTATCGTGTTCGCCTCTTCCCTACGATCTTCAGGTGTTCCTGCTGAAATGGCGTTCTCATCTGAAAAACTGCTTTTCGCTTTCACAACATTTCTTCTGTCAAAATGGTGGTGATGATAAAAATCAGCATTATCGATTTCTACAATCTCTTCTTCAATTCGTAAAGCAGCTGGGCTTCCAATAGCCTGTCTGATTTTAAGCTCCGTTTCTCTGGTTACCTCGCCGATAATGTATTGTGGCAACTCCACAAACTGACTATCATGCATAACTGGTAGTACAACTGCTTTCTCATCATTGGCTACCTCCGCAAAACCTATTGGTATTAATACGGCTTTATCCTCTGTTCCCGAAACCACATCTTCCAGCTCGACAATTAGATAACGGATTGCATTTTGCTCTGGATCAAACAATAAATCTCTTACCTTACCCAAGTTACGGCCAGCCTCATCTTTCACAGGCCAACCTGTTACATCGGCCTCTCCATCGACTATTTTATAGTCTACATTCGACAATTCTTCTAATCTGATGTATTCAATATTTCCTGTATTCATAAGTATTTCATTTACGGGCTTCAATTACACGCCCAAATATTAAACACCTCCCTGCCCAAATGGTTTTGTTTAACATCAATATCTGTTTCAGCATCGACAGGTAATTACATCAGATAGAAAAAAAGCAAATGCAGAAATCCTTGACCAACAACATGACTAATGAAAAAAAGCCGGACCAAACCAACTTATCGAATTTGTTCTATGTTAGCAAATTTGATTTTAAAGGTCGAATCAGAGCCCTATCCCTGGTTTCAGCTTAAAAAGTTGTAAGAAATAAAAAACCAGCAGAAAAAATAGATGTTTTGTTTTAAACTAAAAATCATGAAACACAATTTTTTAAAATCAACGCTTTTAGCCGGGATTTGCGCAATCACGGTAAGTGCCTGCTCTTCAGGAACAGGCAGCGGAACTGCTGGCGATAGCACAGCGGCTGACACAAGCAGCAAAACCGAAATTAAGCCATCAGGCGCAGCTCCCGACTGGGGTAAGAGCATTAAACCCGAAATGCAGGCCGTTATCGAAAAGTTAGGCAGTTACGGGGATAAACCTATTGAAAGTTTGAGTCCGGTTGAAGCCAGAAAAAATCATACGCCAACGGATGCCGTTATGGATCTCGTTGCAGAAAAAAATATTCCAATACCAGCGCCGCAGGTAGATACGGTTGGAAAAGATTTAGCCTTAAATGGCGGAAATATACATGTTCGTATTTACAAGCCTAAAGTAGGTAATGGCCCTTTTCCAGTTATTGTTTACTATCACGGTGGCGGATTTGTAATCGCCAACCTGGATGTGTACAATGCATCTGCCCAGGGTTTAGCTGAACAGGTAGGTGCCGTTGTAGTTTCAGTGGCCTACAGACTTGCGCCAGAAAATAAATTTCCAACGGCCCACAACGATGCTTTCGCAGCTTATGAGTGGGTAGTAAAAAATGCAATGAGTATAAAAGGCGATGCTAAAAAAATCGCAGTGGTTGGGGAAAGTGCAGGCGGAAATTTAGCAGCCAACGTATCGATTATGGCAAGAGATAAAAAAATAACCTTGCCCCTGCACCAAGTTTTGGTTTATCCGATCGCCCAGTCAGATATGAATACAGAATCTTATGTGAAATATGCCGCGGCAAAACCATTGAATAAACCAATGATGGCCTGGTTCACCAAGCATTATCTGAATACGATGACTGAGGCGAAAGATCCAAGGATTTCGCTCATCAATGCAAATTTGAAAGGACTTCCACCAACAACAATCATCACCGCAGAGATTGACCCTTTAAATAGCGATGGAAAAATGCTCGAAGAAAAATTTTCTGCTGCTGGAGTAAAGGTAGATAGCAAGAATTACGATGGGGTAACTCACGAGTTTTTTGGAATGGCAATCATCGTTCCGCAGGCTAAAGATGCGCAGGGTTATGCGGCCAGCCAATTGAAAAAAGCTTTTCAATAAGCAAATCTTTAATTAATAATCTAAGCTCTGGAATCTTCCAGAGCTTTTTTTGTTACGTTAAATGGTTTAATCCTTGTAAAACCATCATCATTAAGATTACGGAGCAAAGTGATGTCATCCTGAGCCTGACCTCACTGTCATCCCAAGACCATCCAACTCCTGTCACTCTGAACCTATCGTATTGTCATCCTGAGTGAAGTCGAAGGATAAAAATATTAGCCATATAGGTAAATATGAAATATAGATTCTATCGCCACATCGTTCAAAGATCAGTCTATCGGCTGGTGTCCTCACCTGCCGAAACTCCAAAAGATGTCATCGTGAGCGTAGTCGAAGGATAGAAACATTAGTCATATAGGCATATAGAAAATATAGATAGAATGTCGAAATCGCACCGTCTATCGGCTGGTGTCCTTCGACTAAGCTCAGGATGACAAGTTGAAAGAAGCAAGCTTAAATTACCTGCTAACCTTTTCCCAACCAAATGTTTCTTTCTTATATACGAGCGGTGTGGCATTCAGGGAGAAATCATCCGAAAAATCATGATTAAATACCTGGAATTTTATTGCCCACTCATCTTTAAGCAGGCCTGGCACGAAGCGGGAGAATATGCGCTCGAAGCTTTTAAAGCTAATGCCTTCTTTGCAGATGACCATGTATGCGGTGTCAGATTTTAGTACAACTTTCTCCACCAGGTTTGGCCATCTGGAGCAGATTTCCTGTGGCAGGCTATTGAAATACTGATCGTCAATATGCTGGGTAATACCATTAAAAAGTTCTGTGCTAAGGTCATTTCCGCTCTCTTGCCTCCAGATGTCATGCAGCTTTTCAATGCTACCTAGTAGTTCCCCATCCAATACAATGCTCCAGGGTTCATCAGTCGCAAAGCGGATCAGCTGATAAACTTCTACTACCCCATTTTTGCCATCAAAAAAATATTCCAGCTCAACCATAAAAAGAGTTTTATATCATTTTCAACTTCAAATATAATTATTAATACTAAATAAATTAGTATTTATTAACATTTTTAAAAGCACTAAACTTGCCTGTTGCTATATTAAACCCATTACAGGATATTTTTGTTAAAAATTATAAATACTAATATTTTTAGTATTAGTTTTGTAGTGTGGCATGAATATATTGTTTATGCCATGGGAGCAAAAGGAAATGGCGGCAATTAAAAGGGACATCATCCATAAACTTCAGGAACAAATCCTGAGTTTGCAAGGCTTTAAGCCTGAAAGGAATGGCCCTGCTCTGGATTTTGGTCTTACTGAAATAGCGGCCTCTTTCCCAGGTAAGGTATTTCCGCTAGCTGCCATCCACGAATTTTTGAGCACCAACCTGGAAGATGCAGCAGCCAGTGGCGGCTTTATCTCGGCATTACTCGCTACACTGATGCAAAAGGGCGGCCTTTGCCTATGGATCAGTACCCAAAGAAAAATCTTCCCGCCATCACTTATTACTTTTGGCTTGTCGCCCGAGCGAATCATTTTTATCGACCTGGCTACAGACCGGGATGTATTATGGGCAACCGAAGAGGCCTTAAAATGCGAGAGCCTCGCCGCTGTGGTTACTGAACTCGACGAAATCAGTTTTGCGCAAAGCAGAAGGCTCCAACTGGTAATCGAAAAAAGCCGAGTAACCTCCTTTATCATCCGAAAAAATGAAGAAAAGCTCAGTTCTACATTGGCAGCGGCAAGGTGGAAAATATCGGCATTACCGAGCGAAGCGATTGACGGCATGCCTGGGCTGGGTTTTCCAAGATGGAACATCGAGCTGCTCAAAGTTAAAAACGGATTGCCAGGCAGCTGGACGATTGAATATGCGGGGGGGATTTTTAAGGTCCTTCACGAAACTCTTATCGAAAACATCGAAATCAGAAAGGCTATTTAATGCAGAAAAGGTATATGTCTATATGGTTTTCTACCCTGCTTACTGACTGGATTCTCATCAAGCGGCCAGCGCTTAAGGCTCTGCCACTTGTCTTTTCAGATAAGGCGGGCAACCGCATGGTGATTACCGCCACGAGTAAGGAGGCTGCACTACTCGGTATCCATACGGGCATGCCCTTGGCTGATGCCAGGGCAATTGTTCCTGATCTGGAGGTCATCGAAAACCAGGGTCATCGTATCGAGAGACTGCTTAAGGCACTTGGCGAATGGTGCATACGATATACGCCACTAGTGGCGGTAGAGGCAGATCAGGGTCTGATCATGGATATTAGTGGCTGCGCCCATTTATGGGGTGGAGAAAGGGAATACCTGCGGGAGATTGTAAACCGTTTGCGTGGCCTGGGCTATCAGGTCAGGGCAGCAATAGCCGATACCATGGGTACCGCCTGGGCCATTTCTCGTTATGGGAAACTTAGCCCGATCATTAAAAGTGGTGAAGAATTAAACGCCCTGCTCCAGTTGCCTCCCATGGCACTACGGCTTTCGCCTGTAGCCAGCCAAAAGCTAATCAAACTTGGATTAAAAACTGTGGGCAGCTTTATCAGCATGCCCCGATCGGTATTGCGCAGGCGTATCGGGGAGGAAAGCATGGAAAGGATCGAACAGATTTTAGGACAAAAGGAAGAGGAGTTTTCACCGCTGGTGGTGCCAGAACTGTATAGCGAACGACTGGAAAGCATGGAGCCGATCAGAACACGGAAGGGAATTGAGATTGCCATCGAAAAACTATTGACCCGTATTTGTAACCACCTCGAAAGGGATGGTATGGGACTTCGGTCTGCCCTGCTGCAAAGCTATCGGATTGATGGAAAAGTGATTAAAACTGAGATCGGCACCAATAGTGCAAGTGCACATATCAGCCATCTGATGAAGCTGTTTTCACTGAAAATCGATCAGATTGAACCAAAGATGGGAATTGAACTTTTTACGATGGATGCCGTTAAGGTAGAACCTGTCGACCCCCATCAGGCCGCTTTATGGAGCGCAGAAAAAGGCATGGAAGATCAGAAAGTGGCTGAACTTTTAGACAGGCTGGCGGGAAAAGTTGGTACGCAGGCTATTCAGCGTTACCTGCCCCAGGCCCATCACTGGCCAGAGCGGTCGATTAAAAAAGTAGATTCGCTACTTGAAACGCTTTCGTTGCCCTGGCGTACTGACCGCTTAAGGCCTGTGCAGTTGCTTAAGGTACCCGAGCCTGTGCAGGTTTCGGCACCCATCCCCGATTATCCGCCTATGCTCTTTCGCTATCAGGGCATTACCCATCAGGTAAAAAAGGCAGACGGCCCCGAGCGCATTGAGCGGGAGTGGTGGCTGGAAGAAGGTGAGCATCGTGATTACTATCAATTAGAGGATGCCGAAGGCAAACGCTATTGGCTGTTCCGTTCAGGGCACTACAGCTCGGAGAAAACCTCTGGCTGGTTTATACATGGATTTTTCGCATAAAAGGTATGGAATACGTCGAACTTCAGGTCACCAGCAATTTCAGTTTTCTCCGCGGTGCCTCGCATCCCGAAGAACTGATCGAGCAGGCAGCGGCTATGGGCTACCGCAAACTTGCCATTACCGACCGCAATACGCTCTCTGGCATTGTGCGTGCGCACGTGGCCGCGAGAAATCATGACATCAGTCTGATTCCTGCTTGCAGGCTCGACTTGTTAGATGGCCCGTCGCTATTGGCTTATCCAACAGATCAGGCGGCTTATGGGCGGCTTTCTGCGCTACTCAGTCTTGGTAATATGCGGGCTGAAAAAGGGAGTTGTCACCTCTACCTGGCAGATGTATTTGCTTATTGTGCGGGAATGAAGTTTATCGTAATCCCACCAGAGGCCTTGAATTCACTCTTTGATTATGAAGCCAGCTTTAAATCGCAGTTGGTTGATTTCAAGGAAAAAATGGGAAATGATCTTTTTCTGGCAGCAACAAGGAGTTATAGCGGAGATGACCATAAAAGATTGTTCAGGCTCAATCAGCTGTCGGAGCAGCTTGGTATTCCACTTATAGCCACCAACGATGTGCATTACCACCATCCACAGCGACGGGAACTGCAAGATATTCTTACCTGTACCCGCGAAAAATGCACGATCCAGAATGCGGGTTTCCTGCTTTATCAAAATGCGGAAAGGCACCTGAAAGACCAGGAAGAGATGTCCAGGCTCTTCAGGCAGTATCCAGATGCCATTGCCAACAGTGTACGTCTGGCAGAATCCTGCCAGTTTTCTTTGGATAGTTTAGAATATGTGTATCCCGAAGAAATTACTACAGATGGCAGAACACCACAGGAGGAACTCACTTACCTCTCGTGGAAGGGTGCAAGGGAAATGTTCGGCGAGCAAATACCCGAAAAGATTTCTGCCAATATCAATTATGAGCTGGCCTTTATGGAGCAAATGAATTACGCCTCCTATTTTCTTACGGTTTATGACATTGTAAAATTCGCCCGTTCGAAAGGGATTTTATGCCAGGGCCGTGGTTCAGCCGCCAATTCTACGGTATGTTACTGCCTGGGCATTACCTCGGTAAATCCCACAAAATTCGACCTACTTTTTGAGCGTTTTATATCCTCGGCCAGAAATGAACCACCCGATATTGATGTGGATTTTGAGCATGAGCGAAGAGAGGAAGTGATTCAGTACATCTATCAGAAATATGGCCGCGACCGTGCTGCTATTGTGGCTACGGTAACCCAGCAACATCAAAAGGGTGCCATCCGTGATGTAGGTAAAGCCATGGGACTTTCGGTAGATACAGTGAGTAAGTTATCGGGTGCAATCTGGGAATTTACCGATGAATGGTTTGAGGAAGCCCGTATCCTAGAGGCTGGCCTTAATCCAAAAGATCCGCTACTTAAAAAGGTACTGCAACTGACCGGGCAAATGATGGGCTTTCCTCGGCAATTGGGGCAGCATACGGGTGGATTTGTAATTACCCGTGGAAAACTGACCGACCTCTGCCCCATCCTGAATGCACGTATGGCAGATCGTACCAATATTGAGTGGAACAAAGATGATATTGATGCCCTTGGTTTTCTGAAAATCGATGTGCTGGCGCTGGGTATGCTTACCTGCATCCGAAAGGGCTTTGACCTGGCTAAACAACACTACGATTTAGATTTAACCCTGGCTAAGATCAATGAAAAGGATGATCCAAAAGTATATGAAATGATTAGTCATGCCGATACCATAGGGGTTTTTCAGATTGAGAGCAGGGCGCAACAATCCATGTTGCCCCGCTTACGTCCAAACTGTTTTTACGATCTGGTGATTGAAGTGGCAATTGTTCGGCCAGGTCCGATTCAGGGCGATATGGTACATCCCTATCTCCGCAGGCGAAATGGTGAAGAAGCTATAGAATATCCTTCGCCAGAACTGGAAGAAATATTAGGGCGTACGCTGGGCGTACCGCTTTTTCAGGAGCAGGCCATGAAAATCGCTATTGTTGCTGCAGGCTTCACGCCTGCCGAGGCTGATGCTTTGCGGCGCAGCATGGCCACTTTTAAGTTTAAGGGACTGGTGAACCAGTTTGAAAGGAAACTGATCGATGGCATGTTAGAACGTGGCTACAGCGAAGATTTCGCTAAAAGAATATTCAGGCAACTGGAGGGTTTCGGGAGTTATGGCTTTCCAGAGAGCCATGCGGCTAGCTTTGCCTTACTGGTATATGTTTCCTGCTGGTTTAAATGTTATTATCCTGATGTGTTCGCAACAGCGCTGCTCAACAGTATGCCTATGGGTTTTTACCAACCTGCACAGATTGTGATCGATGCCAGGAATCATGGCGTAGAGGTTCGGGAGATTGATGTAAATTATTCTCTTTGGGATAATCTATTAGAGGAAAAATGCGGAAAGTACCACGCCATGCGCCTGGGTTTTCGTCAAATTAAGGGGATTGCTGCTGAGGAAATGGAATTGCTTGTGGTAGGGAGAACGGCTCCTTATCGAACGATACATGAGATTATGGATGCGGGGGTATCGCAGGTTACATTGGAAAGATTAGCTGATGCAGATGCTTTTCGTTCACTTGGCATGGACAGACGGCAGGCACTTTGGGAGGTTTCGGCACTGGCCGACCGCCCAGTTGGCATATTTGAAAAACAGGCCTCTGAAAGTGAAAAGGAGCCGCAACTGTCTTTACCCTTAATGAGCGATTCGGAACATGTGGTGCAGGATTATGCAACAACAGCCTTGTCGCTAAAGGCACACCCGGTAAGTTTTGTAAGAGAAAAATTAAGCTTGCTTAAAATCTTGCCTACCAGAGAAGCTTCGGAATCCTGGGACGGCAGACTGGTGAAGGTAGCGGGTTTGGTTTTAGTACGCCAAAGGCCTGGAACCGCTGGCGGTGTTTGTTTCATAACGATTGAAGATGAAACAGGCGTAGCTAACCTGGTGGTTTTTCAGCAACTTTTTGAAAAGTACAGAAAAGAGATTTTAGGTGCCAGACTGCTGATGGTGGAAGGCAAACTACAGCGTGAAGGCGAAGTGGTACATGTGATTGTTAAACGGTGCTTTGATCTAACTCGCATGCTGAAAGGATTAACGGATTCAGGGCAGGAAGAACTCCCTCTATTAACACTTTCCAGGGCGGATGAGCGATCGCCTTTTCCAGTTGAGAACAAAAAAACACTTAAAAGAGAGCCCGCTGATGGAACGGTATTTCCTGCGGCCAGGAATTTTAAATAAATAATATGGAACAATTAGCTTTTTTCCCTGAATGCGGCCAAACCAAGGGTTTGCCTACCGAAGTGCTCGAGTATATGCCAGGCGTTTTTGCTCCTGAACTCGGTTATCAGCTCATGGATAGGTTTATCACCGCAACCCCATGGACACAAAAAGTAGTGAGCATGTACGACAAGCAAGTGATTACCCCACGCCTATCGGCCTGGTTTGCAGATAGCGATACCTACGATTACACTTCACTACGCAGATCGGCTCCCAACCCCTGGACCCCAGAACTGTTAATGATTAAATCGGTTGTCGAACCCATCGCAGGTGTTATTTTTAACAGTGTGCTATTAAACTACTACCGAGATGGTAATGACTCAGTGGCCTGGCACAGCGATAATGAAAGGGCACTAGGCTCCCATCCCACGATTGCTTCTGTCACCTTTGGGCAGGTGCGCTCGTTCGACATACGAAACAAGGCCAACCATAGCGAAAAATACTCGGTCAGGCTTGAACATGGCTCTTTGCTGCTCATGAAGGGTGATCTACAATCAAACTGGGACCACCGCATCGCCAAATCGACCAGGCTGATGAAGCCAAGGCTTAACCTTACTTTTCGCGTAGTGGTGTAGATGCCGGCAGCTCTCTTAATGCTAAAAGTTCAAACTGTTTGCCTCTGATACCTAGCCTTACCACCTCAAATGATTCTGAAACCTGCAGAGTATGAAATAATTATAACTAACTCATTATTACAACAACCTAAAAGAATAATTCTTTTTACAATGGTTTATGGTAAGTATTTTTATGTGTAGATGAGTTGCGGATGCGACTTGTAACAACCGCTCTTACATAATTGGAAACTAAATAAGATCTATATGAAAGAGATATTTATCATTATTCTGCTTTTTCTTACTAAGCAAGCTTTTGCACAACCACTAACAAGTACGCCTGCGGGCTGTGCAATTACAATAAATTTAGAATATAGAGTTTATCAAATCACAGCTGCATCATACATGAGTAAACCAACCTATACTGGCACTGGAGGTGTAAGGTACACAACCTGGACTACGAGTGCTGGTGTTGGCGTAGATAAGACTCGACTTACCTGTTTAACCTTAAACACGGGTGCTGCAAATACTTGTTATGTTAAAACGGGGACAGGTACAACCGCCGCAGATTATACTTCAGGTGTAGCCACAACTTTCACAGTTAATTCAGGAACTGCTTATAATGAAAGTGGTATTGGAACTTGCAGGAATGTACCATTAGATAGTTTTGCTCTATTCTTAGTTTTTTTATTAGGTTTTACAGGTTTTACCTATGTACACAGACACGAAAGAAAAATTAGTTATTAGTCGATTATATTTTTTAATATATCACGCCTGAATACTCTGTTGGTCGAGATTTGTAATCTCGTCCTGCTATATAGATGCATTACATCTATAACCATAAAAAGGGTCGTGCTAAAGCAAAAATATGTTGGTCGAGATTTGTAATCTCGTCCTGCAATATAGATGCATTAGTTCTATCGGCTGGTGTCCTCACCTGCCTAAACTCCAAAAGATGTCATCCTGAGCGGAGTCGAAGGATAAAAATGTTGGCCATATAGAAAATATAGATTTCACCACTGCTCCTGGCTTGCCTCGGCTCATCGCCGCCGAGGGGCTCTAAACTTTTTCTTGATAAAAAGTTTAACAAAAATCAAGGCTTGAATCTGTTGTCGGATAAATTCGTAAAAGCTTTAATTGCGGCAACACAAATTCCGATGAAAAATCGGAAAGGACGCGTTGCCTTAGGTTTTGCCAGATTGAAAGGTACCTACAAAAAAGCTTTTAACGTTTTCTCCTTCCAACATATCCTATGCCAGATAGCAGGGTGCAAAATCCCTCATTTTTTCAAACCTTGAAGTTGTAGTGGTTTATAGTTATGTCATCCTGAGCGGAGTCGAAGGATAAATGTTAGTGTCTCGTCCGGAAAAGTCTTTACAGTTGGGAGCTGTTAATACTAAGTATTCTTTACAATTGTTATT